>CAZOJT010000005.1:0-109045 GCA_964580215.1 uncultured Ignavibacteria bacterium
TTTCTTTTTTGGCAGTATAAATCTGCCCAAAAGCCCGATGAATCGCTCCTATCTCTATCTTCTCTCCCAAAGATTCCGCCACCTTCAAAGCCTTCTCACAGGAGGATAATGCTTCATCATATTGCTTTTCCGCAATCTGAACCTCGGCTAAAAGCTGATAGGTCTGGCTGACAATATCACCGGCAGGAGCAATCTCTTCTCCTATCTTGATCCCATTCTTGCAATGATCTTTCGCTAAAAAATAATTCCCTTGAGCAAAAGCTAACTCCGCATAATATTCATAGTAGATCGCCATCTCCCGCATGTAATTATTGTCATAAATAAGCTTTAATGCTTTTTCATAATATTTTTTGGCTTTTTTAAAATCTCGTTGCTGAGAGTACATATAACCCAAAGATAGTGAACCTTTACATAGATTTAACCAATCGTTGCTTTCTTCGTTTATTTTGATGTTCAGCAAAAGGTTCTTTTTAGCTAACTGCCAATTTCCCATGCGCAAATGAATCGTTCCAAGATTACCTAAGCCCCGTGCCTTTATCTGTTTTTCTCCAATCTTATCACAAAGCTTGATGCTGTCCAATAAATACTCTATTGCCATTTGATAATGGGCTTGTTGAAAGGAAACATTGGATAGCATAAATAAAACCGTGATCTTTCCACGATCGTCATCAATTCGTTTGTAAGTAGCAAGAGAATCGTGCAAGTCCTCCTGAGCAGTTTTCAAATCACCTAAAGCTATATGAATATTCCCTAAAGTGTATTTAATCTGAGCGATTCGCTTATTCTCATTAGTGTTCTTGAAAATGTCGAAAGCTTTATTAGCTTTGCTTAAAGCGGTCTGGTAATCTCCAAGCTTGCGGAAGACTTCTGCGGAATAGTAGCAGAAACGACCAAAATCTGTGGAGCTCTCATCAAATTTTTGAGTAAGCTCCAAATCCCTTACTTCAGCCAGGGCTTCTTTGAATCTCTTTTGCTGAAGTAGGTTCTCTAAAAGCTCAAATTTTAAATCTATTTCCTTTGCTAAATCCTTATCTCTGCTTTTCATCTTTCTTTATAGGACATGGTTTGTAAAGAGAATTTCTATGGGGAGAGAGACAGCTTTGACCCTTTATCAAAATGAAATCAATGCTCAAGACTCTGATGGGCAGAACACTTACAAGATTATCTCTGCTATCTTCATCATACACGATTATAGTGCTATCTTGAGAGGAAGACTTGTCCGCTTCTTGCCACGGATCTGCTTTGACCCGATACTTGAACTTAGGAGCATACGCCCCGAAGCTTGCTGATGTGAAGATCAAAAGTAAAACAACGCAAAGCACCACACAAATAATTTTCCTTTTCATTTTAATTTCGCCTCCTGAAGATATTATTCAATCTACTCTTTTTTATTACTTTATCTACAAAGCATTTAAGCCTTTCTATTTATAAAATACATCTAACTACTTTTTTGTCAAGAGAAAAATTTGATTTTTCAAATGGAATCCTGTTTTTAGATATTGTGGGAAACACTTTAAACTCTTTCAAAAGGATCAAAGAGCTTCTTGTATTCTTGGAGGGCAAATCGGTCGGTCATTCCGGCAATGTAGTCACAGATCAACTGCATCTGATCTTCGTCTTTGAGCCGGTCGCGGAATGAGGGGGGGAGTTGATTCGAGTCCTCTAAATATGCTTCAAAAAGCTGGGTGATGATCCTTCTGGCTTTGTCCGCCATTCGGATCATGCGGTAATGTCGATACAACTTATCAAACAGAAACTCCCTTAACTGGCTGTTTAACTTCTTGGTGGCGTCTGAAAACCTGATAATATTCTCCCCGACATTTCTCACATCTTCAAGCGCCTTTATCTGATATTTCTGGATAACTCTTTGGGTCTCCTCAATCAAATCAGAGACCTCAAAGTTAATTAGCATTCTTACCAGTTGATGTCTCCTCTGAGAGGGAGAGAGGTGAGCATATTGTTTTTTTAAATTTTTAGCCAGATCGCTCCACAGGGTGATCTGATTTAATTCCTCTTCCTTTAAAACATCGGAGGCTAAGCCATCGTCTATGTCGTGGCAGTGGTATGCTATCTCATCTGCCAGATTCACCAATTGACATTCCATGGTCGCTTTTTCGCCAGGATTGAACTCCGCTGGAATGGGATGATCGTAGTTGGTCTCATGCTTCATTATTCCTTCCCTTACTTCGTAAGTCAAATTCAATCCGGGAAAATCGGGATATTTCTCCTCCAGCAGGTCCACTACCCTTAGGGTTTGTCGGTTGTGCTCAAACCCTCCATGATCTTTCATTATCTCATTTAAGGTCTCTTCCCCTGCATGTCCAAAAGGGGTATGTCCCAGATCATGCACAAAGGCGATGGCTTCGGCTAAATCCTCGTTTAGCCTTAATGCTCTGGCAATGGAGCGGGAGACCTGAGCCACCTCGATGCTGTGGGTAAGTCGGGTGCGATAATGATCCCCCTCGTGGCTGACAAAGACCTGAGTTTTATATTCCAATCTGCGAAAGGCGGTGGAATGAATTATCCTGTCTCTGTCTCTTTGGAAATTGGTGCGGTAAGGATGATCCTTCTCCTGGAACCTTCGCCCCTTGCTCTGCCTGCTTTTCACAGCATAGGAAGCCAAAAACTTCTCTTCCTGCTTTTCTAACTCTTTTCTTAAACAATTAGAAATTGCCATATAATGCTCTAAACTTCGTTGACGGTTTTACTTTTACTGGTTGAACTTTAGGTCCATTACCTTGGCACTGAATTTTTTGTCATATTGAAAGGGATGAATTGAAATTCCCGTCTCCGTAGTTGCTCGATTTATCGAGCCTTACAGGAAGCTCAATGAATTGAGCAACTACATAGAGTAAAACTCTCTTCTTGTTGATGATTTTTTCAGAGATCCCAGTGGAACCATATCGGTAGTTGTTCGATTCATCGAACTCACAAGAACCCACATGAATTGGACAACTGTGAGAACAAGAAAGTTAACTCCTTAGAAATCAGAAAAACTCATACAACTATTGATAACCACGCACTCTGATCTGATTAATCTCGTTTTTTACAGCCGCCGCTTCCCGAGTATTGGGGGCAATTTCCAACGCTTTCTCAAAACATTTTATAGCTTGTGGAAAATCCTCCACGTCGATGTACATAAAACCCAGATTCTTACAGGCGAAAAAATGTGTGGAATCCAGCTCAATCGCACGTTTGAGAGCAACTATGGCTGAATCGTATTCCATCTTTTCTCCGTAGATAACGCCCAAACTGTTGTAAGCATCCGCATATTCAGGGTTGAGCCTTATCGCCTCCTTGATCTGAACCAAAGCTGAGTCATACTGTTCCGACATTCCCAGCGCAGTTCCAAAATTATTACGCGCCTCGGCAAAATTAGGGTCTGCATCTACCGCTTTTTGAAACGCCATTTTCGCCCACCGCACCAGTCCTCTTCTTTCAAATATTTCTCCTATGGCGTTATGTGCTACAGCATCATAAGGGGCTATTTTTGAGGTATTGGTCCAGAGATGATAATCTTTTCTAAAGATTCTGGCTCTGCTTTTAATGGTGAAAGCATAGAACAAAAGAAGTAGAGCAAAAAACAAAGAGAGCGCATGACCTCCCCTTATCAGCAACCTTTCCGGAAACTTACTCTTTTTCATTTCCAAAACTTCTTTTTCCTCTAAAGCAATCTCCTCCGGTACAGCCACTTCAGCTTCAGGCATAATTTCTTCTTTAGGCATACGTTTTGGCAGTTTGATCTCAAACAATTTTCGTTCCCAACTCACTCCCACCTCCGCCAGTCTCCCCAGTATCAGGCAGAAGCCGATGGAAGGGATATAAGCCCACCATTCCTTGACAGAGGCATAAAGAGGAACCAAATTCAAAACCGGGACTAAAGTGACAAGAATCCAGAATATTCCAAAGGAGACCTCCTTAGCACCTCTCCGCAAGGAAAGCCCCAGTGCCAAAATCACGGCAAAAAATATCAATGACCCCCATAACTTCAGGCTGAATATGGAGGTGATGGTCAAAACCCGCGGCGAGAAATTAAGATAAACAGGAAAGATGAATTTCTTGAAATAGTAAAAATATATGGCAAAGGCGGTGAGAAATCTCTGAAACAGGTTGGCGGAGGTATAAGGTTCTCCCGTCCCCAGATTGCCGATGACCGCTAATCTTAAGACAATATATAATATGGTTACAACCACAAAAGGAATGTAGGGAATTATTTTCTTTCTAATGGGTTCTTTCTCAGAAAGATAGTCCCACACAAATAAGAACAAGGGTAAAGCCAGCGTGATCTCCTTGGAGAGAAGCGAAAGTAAGAAAGTGAAGATTGACCCCGCAAAAAGAAGAAATCGCAAGGCGCCCGTATGATCTTTTCTCTTGAAGAAAAGGATAAGGGTCAAAAGAACGAAGAAACAAGCGATCAGATCCGTCCGTCCGGAAACCCAGACCACTGAGTTGACGTGAATGGGATGGGCGGCGAAAAAAAGAGCGGTAAAAAGTGAGAGAAGCTCCCTTTTGAAAAGGAGGAAGATCAAAAAATACAGAAGTATGGCATTTAAGGTATGAAAGCCAAGGTTAACTATATGATATGCAAAGGTGGTTTTGCCAAGCAAATGAAAATTTATGAAATTAGCTAAAGTTATTACGGGTCTATAAAAAGGAATGGACTCATAAGTCTCCGCCGGGAAAGGGTTGGTAAATACGGTTTTGAGGTTGCTCCAATCTTTAAGAAAATCCGCTTTATGAAAGATCAGTTCCCAGTCGTCAGCCACAAAGTCGAACCCGGAGGTATTGTAAAAAATCAGAATGGAGACCGCCCCAATTACAATCACCAAAACCACATGAATAAATTTTCTCTTCATCCGAAGACTCCTCCTTCTCCTGCCAAATCGATCAACATGCCAGATGGCAGTTTAATTGCTTTGTATAATATCGCAAACATATAGATTTGTCAACAAAATTAATGTGGGGGTCTCTTAAAAACTACTCTCTCTTGATGGGGCGGGGGTTGAACCCCCGACCCTCGTTTGTGGTTCGACAGTTCGACAAGCTCACTGTCCTGAGCAAAGTCGAAGGACAGGCTCACCACCCTGAGTTCATCGAAGGACGGACAGAGATGCACCCCCCACCCTAATAGAAGAGCTTTAGAGTAAGATGCTATAGTTAATTTTCCCAACAGATGAAAAGATGCCCAACAGATGAAAAGATGAAACAGATGAAAGAAGAGAGGGGTTAAAAGCTTTGTTTAATCTGTTAAATCTGTTGGGAATATGTTCTGCGTTATTCGGGCATAGCGTCGGGAAAATCTCAAGATCCAAACGGACAATTTCCCCACGTAACTTGGTCCAAAATCCCGACAAGCTATTGAAACACATAGGCGAATTTTGGGGACACTTGTGAGTGCAACCCCTGTCCGAACGTGAGTCTGTCAAGTTTCCATTGACAAAGAAATATGTGCCGTTTATATTCAGATGACGAAAAAGATTAATCAAAACCTTAGGTCTATTTTCTATGGCTTTTTTAGAGAATATCACCATAGGGCAATATGTTCCCTCAGATTCGGTGATCCACAGGCTGGATCCGAGGACCAAGCTTGCTCTCATTTTGGGCATAATGATCCTGGCGGTGGTAACCGTTGATTTGAGGATATATCTTTTGATATCGATTTTTTTGTTATCTCTTTCCCTAATCTCAAAAATCCCTCTCCCCTATTTCTTTCGCAATCTAAAATCATTCTTCTGGTTGTTTTTGCTCACCTTTATTTTGCACATTTTCTTCACCTCGACAGAAACAACCGGATTCTGGGATCTTAAGTTTATCAAAATAAGCCATCAAGGAGTTCTGAACGGGGCAGTCTATAGCTGGCGGATTGCTATCTTTATTTTTTCCGCCGCATTTTTGAGCCTTACCACTCAGGCAGTGGAATTGACCGATGCTATTTTCAAGTTCTTTTCTCCTTTAAAGAGATTCAAATTCCCGATGGAGGAGTTATCTTTGATCACCATGATCTCTTTAAGGTTTATCCCTTTGCTTTTGGAGGAGGCGATAAATCTAAGAAAGGCGCAGATGTCTCGGGGAGCATCTTTCGAAGGTGGATTGATCAGAAGGGTAAAAAAAACTTTGCCTCTGCTTGTCCCATTGTTTATCTCTTCGTTCAGAAAAGCGGATGATCTGGCTTTAGCTTTGGACGCTCGAGGTTTCAGAAGTGGACAAAAACGAACAAGCTATCAGAAGCTGGTTTTCAAAACAAAAGACTTCTTCTTTTTATCTTTGATTTTTGTAGTTGTAGGAGTATCTTATTTGATTAAGATGGTTTAAAAAGAAAACTGAATGCTAAAGAATATAAAACTTGAAATCGAATATGACGGAACTAACTTTTATGGCTGGCAGGTTCAGCCAAAGCTTCGCACAGTTCAAGGGGAGATTCAGGATAGACTTAAAACTATCCTGAAGCATGAGGTCAATCTAATAGGGTCAGGCAGGACCGATGTGGGAGTGCATGCCCTCGGACAGGTAGCAAATTTCAAAACGGAAAAACAGCTTGTTGAGGAATCAATTCTAAGAGGACTAAACGGGCTTCTTCCTGATGATATCGTGATAACAAAGGTGGAGGAGGTGGATTTGGATTTCAATGCCAGATACAGCGCAACAAGTCGGCTATATAAATACAGGGTCTATCTGGGCAGAACTGCGATTTTAAGAAGATATGTCTGGGAGGTTTTATATTCGTTGAATCTGGAAAGCATTCTCAAAGCTACTGAAGAAATCCAGGGGGAATATGATTTTTCTTCCTTCTGCGTGGCTGAATCGACAAAGGAGAATAATGTCTGCAAGGTAACATCAGCCACCTGGGAAAAATCAGACAATGAGTTGATATTTGTAATCGAGGCAGACAGGTTTCTTCATACCATGGTAAGAAGCCTGGTGGGAACTTTGATTGAAGTGGGGAGAGGATATTTTTCGGTTTCAGACTTTATCGATATAATGAAGGCGAAAGACAGAAAGAAAGCAGGTCCTACGGCACCAGCTTGCGGACTTTATCTGGTTGAGGTAAAATATTGAATCGAGAATGGAATCACTGGCAGGGCTAAATGCCCTGCCCTATGATTGTAGAACTATCGTCCCGCATAGGGGCGGGAATTCTCGTATGAATGTGCGTATGCACTCATACGAGCAGACGCATATCCTGCCCTGAGAAATGATTTTTGGCACTTGTGAGCGTTTGCATCACATAAACAACTTATGGAGGTTGAGAGATGAAATTCTTCATCGACACAGCAAACTTAGATGAAATAAAAGAAGCCGCCAGTATAGGGATTTTAGATGGCGTAACCACCAATCCCACCTTGCTGGCGAAAGAAAAAGGCAAAGGGGATTTCAAGACCATCCTTAAGAAAATCTGTGAGGTGGTGGATGGTCCGGTGAGCGCTGAGGTGGTGGCAACAGAAGCGGAAGGAATGGTAGGTGAGGCAGAGGAATTAGCTAAACTGCACGAAAATATCGTGATAAAAATCCCCATATGCAAGGAAGGTCTCAAGGCTATAAAGATATTAAATTCAAAGGGGATTCGAATCAACTGCACCTTGATCTTCTCCCCTATCCAAGCGCTTTTAGCCGCCAAGGCGGGGGCATCCTTTGTCAGTCCCTTTGTGGGAAGATTGGACGACGCCGGCCATGTGGGTATGGACATAGTTGAGGATATTGTGACAGTCTTCAATAATTATGAGGTCACCACCGAAATCATCGTGGCAAGCGTGAGAAATCCACTCCACGTGGTTGAAGCGGCAACAATGGGAGCAGATATTGCCACAATTCCATTCAAGGTTATTGAGCAGTTGATCAAACATCCCCTGACTGATGTGGGGATAAAAAGATTCTTAGAAGATTGGAAAAAGGTGGACAAAAGGTAATTTAAAATCCGAATGGAAAGCTAAAGCTTTCCGCTACACCTATATTCAGTGAATGTATCGGAGAGCGTAGGGACAGCCTTTGTGGCTGTCCGTATTCTGTCTAGGACAGGGACAAGCCCTGTCCCTACATGAAACTATGGTAGCGGAGATCTCAAAGTCTCCATAAAATGTTTTTAACCACTCTTGTTCAGACGAAAATAGGAATAGAAAATGATTGAGCGATACACCACTCCCCGCATGAAGTTTTTGTGGTCCGACCAGAACAAATTCCAAAAATGGCTGGATATTGAGATATTAGCCTGTGAAGCCATGGCTCATCTGGGAACTATCCCTAAGTCTGCTTTGAGCAAGATAAAGAAGAAAGCCAAGTTCGATGTTAAAAGAATCACTGAGATCGAAGAGAAGACCAAACATGATGTGGTTGCCTTTCTTACAAATTTGGCTGAAAATGTGGGAGCCGAATCTAGATATATTCATTTTGGTCTGACCTCCTCCGATATTCTGGACACCTCGCTTTCCCTTCTGATGAGGGAAGCGGGAGATCTGATCTTCCAGGATCTGGAAAAGTTAATCAGAAGTATAAAGAAAAAGGCTTATAAGTTTAAGCACACTCCCATGATGGGTAGAACTCATGGAGTTCACGCCGAACCGATAACGTTAGGCCTTAAATTTGCCCTCTGGTTTGCTGAGATCAAAAGACATATGGAACGCTTGAAAAAAGCGATTGAGACAATCTCTGTGGGAAAAATTTCCGGGGCAGTGGGCACGTTCTCCAATCTGAATCCTGAAGTGGAAGAATATGTCTGTAAAAAGCTCAAATTAAAGCCCGCTCCTATCTCCAGCCAGATAGTTCAAAGAGACCGGCATGCTGAATTTTTGACAACCTTAGCTATGATTGCAAGCTCCATAGAAAAATTTGCCACTGAGATAAGAAGCTTACAGAGGACTGAGATTCTGGAGTTGGAGGAAGGTTTCAGCAAAGGACAAAAAGGCTCCTCTGCCATGCCCCATAAAAGAAATCCCATCACCTGTGAGAGGCTCTGTGGACTGGCGCGATTGGTCAGAACCAATGCGCAGGCTTCTTTGGAGAACATAACATTGTGGCACGAAAGGGACATCTCTCATTCATCCGTGGAGAGGGTGATAATTCCGGATTCCACCATTCTGGTCGACTACATGCTGATTCAGTTCAACCGTATCATAGAGAATCTTTTGGTTTATCCCGAGAGCATGATGGCAAATCTAAATAAAACAAAAGGGATGATCTTCTCCGGGCGTTTGCTTCTGGAGCTTTCCGAAAAGACTGACTCCAAAGAGGTAGCCTACCAGATAGTCCAGGACAATGCCATGAAAGCCTGGAAGGAAAACAAAGATTTTAAGGACCTGATTAGAAACGACAAAAAAGTAATAAGATATCTGAGCAAGCAAAAGATCGAAGACTGTTTTAGTCTTGACCACTATTTAAAACACGTGGATTATATTTTTAAAAGAGTGTTTAGCAAGAAAAAGTGAATTATGTGAGGTCTTGAAAAACTACTTTAAAAGGGCAAATTGGAGTGTTCACCTTTAGGTGAACCGGGTTAAAGCTTTTTTCCTTCAAGAAGTTTTCCGCAGGATCCATAGGACAGGTCAAGCTAAAGCTTGACACTCCAGCAAAACCTTCTCCAGTTTGACTTTTTCAGAAATCTCTGTGTAATTGTAGAAAGACGATTTTAATAAAATAAGCGAAGATTTTACTTTTGTAGTTGCACGATTTATCCACAGAGTTTAGATTGAGCATTATGAAAAATAATTTAAAGAAAAAAATCGGGAAGCTGGCATCCTTGGATGTAAATAAATACGTAAGGAGGGCTAAAGGAAAGGTGGAGGAAAACGTCAAGATTAAATTGACCCTTCCTCTCCTGAAACTTCTGGGATATGATGTCCAGAAAGATATGGACTTTGAACATCACGTAAGAAATAGAAGGGCGGATATCGCGCTTTTATTTGCAGGTGTCCCTAAGCTGATCATTGAGACTAAAGATTTAGATGAAAACCTGGATCATCATGTCAATCAGGCTCTGGATTATGCTTTCAAAAAGGGTGTTGACTGGGTAGTTTTGACCAATGGAATAGAAATTCGACTTTACAAATCATATATCACTGGTGTCTCCCCAATAGACAGAAAGATATTTTTTACCAGATTAAATGAACTGCCCCAAACTTTTCTCAGCCTTAAGGAGAGAATCTCCAAACAAAACCTTCAAACTGCAGAGAAGATAATCAAGGAAGCGGAAGAGGTCAGAGAAACCGTTACTGCCAACATCCTGATAAAAGATTTAGCTGAATGCAAAAAGAGGCTTTTCCTTGATCTTTCGGATCAATTCAAGATCAGGTATAAAGATGATCAAAAATTCAAAGAGATAATTGATGCCTGGGCCGATAGAGTGAATATGAGTTTGGATGATCCAAAGCGCATCGACAAACTTTGCATGGAGGGAGCCTACACATTAATTAACCGACTTTTATTCTTAAGGATTTGCGAAGATAGAGGACATGTGAAAGCTAAATTCAATAAGGATTCGCTGAAGGAATGGCGGGCAATGGTGGAGAAGCCAAGCCGAATGTTGGGATTGGCGTTTGCGGAGATAAAAGAAAAATTTGAAGGCCTATACCAAGCACCTTTATTCGATGACATTCGTTTCGAAGATATTAAATGGAATGAGGAAGCGGTCAATTTCATTTTGAACACTTTAGGGGAACATGATTTTAGTCAGATAACTAAGGATATTTTAGGTCGAGCCTACGAACAACATATCAGTAAAAAGGAAAGAAAAGAGTTGGGTCAATTCTACACTCCTGATTTTGTGATCGACTATATATTGGACAGAGTAAGCCTCTCACCCGATAAAAAAATCTTAGACCCGGCTTGCGGATCAGGAGGATTTTTGATGAAAGCCTATGATAGGTTGAGAGATGTTTACCGCAGAGAGGGCTGGGCAGAAGAGAACATACACAGTGAGATCTTGAGCAAAAACCTTTATGGAATTGACATAAATCCTTTCGCCTCGCAATTGACGGTGATGAATCTTTTTCTGAAGGACCTGGATCATCCAACCAGCCATATAAACATAGCGGAAGGGGATTCCTTAGAAAGGCTGGAAAATTCGTTCGATTTTGATTATTTCGAGAAAGAGAGCCCCTTAAACAAGGTGACCAACTCCAATAAAAGATTTTCACATGGGATGATCTTAAAACGGACGCCTTTTGATATTGTGGTGGGAAATCCTCCTTACATCAGTTTTGGGGTCAGGGGGTCGAGAGATTTAGCTCGGAGGAAAAGAAGTCTGTTAAATCTACTGCGTGAAAAATATCCCAACTCCGCCGAATACAAAATCAGCATTTATGCCATCTTCCTTCAGAGAGGAATTGAACTATTAAAGCCGGGAGGGAAACTTGGATTTATCATTCCCGACAGCTTTCTTTTGGGCAGATATTTTTCGAAGCTGAGAAGATATATTTTAAATAACTGTGCCATTGAGGAAGTGGTTTTATTCTTGAAAGATTTTTGGAAATATGGAATTGTGGGCAGACCGGTGATAATCATCTTACGAAAAGAAACAGACGAAAAGAAAAGAAAATCGAACGAATTGATTGCAAAATTATATGCCACATCGGATGATATTAATCAGGACAAGTTCAAATCTTATTCATATCCCCAGAGCTATTTTGAAAAAATTCCCTTTAATCGATTCCGGTTGTTTTTCGATAGGGCTTCAAAAAGCTTTGTCGCCAAGATGGAAAAGAATACTATACCGCTTGGAGACGAAAATGGTATCGTTTCAATCCATGTCGGGGTTCGATCAAAAATTGGCCAAAAGAAAATTGTAAGTGAGTCCAAGAGAGGAACAAACTGGAAAAGAGGACTAATATCAGGTGGACAAGTAAAGCGATATTCACTAAACTATCAAGGGCACTTCATAAACATAGATTCAGAGATACTTTGGTCAGGGGGGTGGGATTCGAAAATAGTCTCAAGTAAAAAACTCCTACTTCGAAAAACCGGAGACAGCCTCATTGCAACTTATGACCACAAGGGCTTCTATCATTTGGATAACCTACACTCAATAGTGTTAACCGAAAAAGGATATAATTTGAAATATGTTTTAGCCATTCTTAATTCTCAGTTAATGAATCATTATTACCATCTTATCAGCCTCGAACTGGGCAGACCCATGGCACAAACTGATATAGAAACCATAGAGCAACTTCCCATAAAAAAAGCTTCCAAACAACTACAAAAAACGATAATAAAACTTGTTGATCGGATGCTCTCTCTAAACGAAAAACTCCTAAAAGCAGAAGACGGAAAGCAAGTCAAAAATCTCAAAAAAGAGATCGAAACTGTTGATGAAAAAATTGAAAAGAAGATTAAACAGATATACGGATTTGCTTAGGTTTTTTGTGAATCTTCCATATAAGTATAGCATTTTCAATAATGTAGTTTTTTGGCGAAACTAACATTTTCATTATTTAGTGATATGACAAAGGAAAGCTTAACTTTTATAGTGCCCGCTTTGGGCATCGCACTGATTCTATTTGCTGTCTGGGCGTATAGTGCTGAGATGATAATTTTCTTATTTGCTGCAATATTTCTTCTGCTTTCACTTTTTTTAGCTTTTTTCTTCAGGGACCCAGAGAGAAAAGTTCCTGATGGCGAAAACCTGATTCTTTCTTCCGCAGACGGAAAGATCATATCCGTAAAACCTTTTGACAATTTGGAGTTTGTCGGTGAAAAAGGAACTTTAGTGAGCGTCTTTATGTCAGTCTTCAATGTGCACGTCAATCGTGCTCCCATCTCCGGTAATGTGAGATATTTTAAGTATAATCCGGGCAAGTTCCATCCTGCCTTCAAAGATAAAGCTTCTTTAGAAAATGAACAGACCGAGCTGGGTTTAGAGAATGAACATGGCAAAATCATTTTGAAGCAGATAGCAGGAATCATCGCTCGAAGAATCGTGTGCAAAGTCAAGCCGGGGGATTTGGTAAAAGCAGGGCAGCGTTTTGGAATGGTCAAATTCGGCTCCCGGGTCGATCTTTTCTTACCTGAAAACGTGGAGATCAAGGTAAAGCTGAAACAGAAGGTTAAAGCTGGAGAAACTATCATAGGGGTTTTTAAAAAGTGAAAAACATTAAAGGAATCTTTCCCGGGGTCTTCACCGTAGGCAATATGTTCTGTGGCTTTGTGTCGATTCTTCACAGCTTCGATGGAGAACCAATCTTTGCTGCCTGGATGATAGTCTTAGCCGGTTTCTTCGACGCTTTAGATGGAAAGATAGCCAGATTTGCAGGATCCACCTCCCGTTTTGGGGTGGAGTTGGATTCATTGGCTGACATTCTCTCCTTCGGGATCGCACCGGCGGTTTTGTTTTACAACCTAAGAATCTATCCCCTGGGCAAATGGGGTTGGATATTGGGTTTTGTCTTTATCATGTGCGGCGCATTCCGACTGGCCCGATTCAATCTCCAGCAATCCAAATTAAAGGAAAAACTTCCCTATATGGGCTTGCCCATCCCTACAGCGGCCATAACCCTGGTGAGTTATATATTGTTCTGTAATGAAATCTGGGGAACATTGCGATTTCCCAAAGCCTTAATCACCATGATCATCGCCTTCTCCGGATTGATGGTAAGCGGGATAGAATATGAAACCTTGCCTAAGTTTTCTTTTAGCGATAGAAAAACTAAAATCAAACTCATGTATGTTTTCGTATTTTTGGTGGTTCTGATAATCAATCCCAGACTGGCTCTATTCCCCTTTGGTTTGCTTTACATCCTATCCGGGCTGGGTAAGGGTGCTTATGTATTGTTCCGTGCTGAAAAACAGGAGAGTGTATCTTAAATAAAGAGGAGAAACGCTCAATTTTGTATTTTTCCGATCCCTAGATACCGAGCATTTCATTTGAACACGATATTACTTGAGCTAGACTTCAAAATCTTTTGAAGGAGCATTTGATATTATGAACAAGGAAAACGAAACCGGCTTGGCGGTGGTGTATGTCAAACTCAAGGACGGGGTTTTGGACCCGCAAGGTTCCACCATCAAAAGCGCTTTAGAAAACATGGGCTATCAGGGGATAAAACAGATCCGTTCCGGAAAGATTTTCGAGATAACTTTTCAAAAAGATGAAAAAAGAAATCCAGAGGAGTTGATCGATGAAATCTGTCGAAAGCTTTTAACTAATCCAATAATAGAAAAATATAACTTCGAGATCACCAAATGAAATTTGGAGTCATAATTTTTCCCGGCTCGAATTGTGACTACGACGCCTACATGGCGATCAAAACCGTGATAAAGCAGGATGTGGAGTTTCTGTGGCATCAGGATACCTCCCTGCACAACTGCGACTGTGTGATCTTACCAGGTGGCTTTTCCTATGGCGATTATCTGAGGACCGGCGCCATCGCAAGGTTCTCCTCAATCATGAAAAAGGTGATAGAATTTGCCAAGGACGGCGGCCTGGTGGTAGGAATTTGCAATGGCTTTCAAATACTCTTGGAGGTAGGTCTTCTTCCCGGAGCAATGCTTAAGAACTCCTCTCTCCGCTTCATATGCAAATTTGTCCATATCAAGGTGGAAAATGAGAACACCCCCCTCACCAGTCTATCTAAGAAGGGACAGGTTCTCAAAATCCCCATAGCCCACTCTGATGGAAATTACTTTATACCTGAAGAGGGTGCAAGAAAGCTTAAAGAAAACGATCAGATAGTCTTCAGATATTGTGATGAAGTGGGAAACGTTTCCCCGGAGGCAAACCCCAATGGCTCTCTGGATAACATTGCCGGAATCTGTAACCAGACCAAAAACGTGCTGGGAATGATGCCTCATCCAGAGAGAGCTTCAGAGGTCATTCTGGGTTCGGATGATGGAAAATACATTTTTCAGTCGATAGTTAATTTCTTCGGTAACAGGAGATGAAGGAGGGGAGAGTTTGAAGGGACGTGAAGTAACCTTTTTGCTGGTTTCCTTGGTTCTGGCAGCAGTAGTGGGAGGGCTGATAGGAGATATCATTGGCTCGTTTCTGCCAGAGGGTGCAGTTAAGACCCTTTTCAAGGAAAACATCTCCATCGGGTTTAGTCCACTGACCTTAGAACTTTATGCCATAAGTTTCACCATCGGTCTTATGGTCAAGATAAATTTTGTCAGCATTCTATTTCTCATTCTGGTGGTGATATATTTCCGGTGGTGGTTCCTTTAAAGAAGAATTTAAGTTTTTGGGTAAGAAAACAGAACTCTCAGCCGAAAGTCAACGTATCAGATTTTGGATCATATTTATCTTAGGGAGGTAATCCATGTTAGGTGGAATCGGCGCACAGGAATTGATTTTAATACTTCTGGTGATCCTTCTTTTGTTTGGAGCTAAAAAGATTCCAGAGATCGCTCAAGGATTGGGTAAAGGGATGAGGGAGTTCAGAAAGGCTATGAAGGAAACGCAGGATGAGTTAACCAAACCCGAACCCCCAGCCGAAGAGAAAAAACCGAACTCAGAAGAAAAGAAAAATTAACAAATGTCCTTTCGAGAAAAAGCAAAAAAGGTTGAAGAAGGGGAATAACACATGCCCATTTTCACCAAGAGAGACATCGACAAAATATCTGACTGTCTGAAAGCAGAAAGCGTACACAAGGAGAAAGATCACTTTCGAATAAAGATATCCGCTGAGGAAGGACGCAGAACCTTGATTCTGGAAATCTATCCTGAGGTGACCCTGGGGAAGGGAAAGGGTCCCATGGTGGTGGTTTATACCTCCAACGCTCACCTTCAATTGCATAGTTGTTCCGGTTATGTCACCAGTGAAGAATTGGGCGAGGTCACCTTTGTGGGTGAATCTGCAGGAAAAGTTTCTGGACTTGTGGTGGAAAGACAAGCCGCCTGTTCTCTTTATGCCAATGTGAAACGAGAGCTTCTATCCGGCGATTTCACCAAATTCGGTGTGGAGGTGATGCTCTCCGGCGTAGCCTTATCCTTGGCTGAAGAGATCATAGAGAAAAGCAAAAGAAAATAGTTCTATCGGGTATGATGATCTTCTTACTTTCGTTCGTCACGGATGCCCTCCTCCGTGATGTTTTCATTTTAACGGACGAGTTGGCCCTCACGCCACAGGGCGTCAGGAGTAGCTCCTGACACAACCCAAAACAGGGAAGTCCCGAGCTCCTGACCTACCGGCTGGACATGCGGGACTTGCGGGACGTGCGGATGGCTGTTTTTCATTTTTTCATTTGTCCTGGTGGAACTGGTGCATCTGGTGTTTCTGGTGCTTCTGGTGGTTGTTTTTATTTTTTTTCACTTTTTCCGCCAAGTTATTCAAGTTTAGTGTCTTAGATATTAATTCTGATGAATTTTGATGAATTCGAGGTTTAAGGTTCAAGGTTTAAAAGTTCAAAGGTTCAAAGTTCAAAGTTACGCATTCTACAAATTCGGTAAGGGTGCATGTACAATATATTCCATCTCTCATAAATACCGGAGCTATCCTTTTCACCACAAAAGTTGGTGTGAATTTGCTTTTGGTGGTAAGAGCGACTACGGGTTAGGTATGAGAATGGGGTTTTATCTTGGTGTCAGGTGCGCAGAGCACCCGACCTACCTACTTAACGACTTGCGCATAAGTTGCTGCCGGGAATAATACAAATAGGAACTTATATGAACTAAATTTATAAACGTTTCTAAACCAAATTACACAACTAACCTAGACAGTTGGTTTGATGCGCTTGTTAGAAAGATGCTACATATTAACCAGTTTTAATTCGATTTTTTATTTTAGATAAGCGTTGCATAAATATTTCAGTAAATATATGATTGAAATTATATATTATAATTCGCTTATCGTTGTTTAACATACTTTTAAGTTCGTTACTTAGATTTTTAGATAAAAAACTCGTTATCTTATTTCCAAATGTGTTTACTGCATTATCACCAATATCAACAACTTTTATCATATGGTCTTTCAAGTAAACATTTTGACGAAATTTTTTTATTAAGTTTATACTTTTATCTTTTATATAAAGTATTACGTCACTCAATTTATTATCCCTATTTTCCAATTCTTTTTGGCTTGAAACATATTCTTCAAATAAATCACTTCTAATAATTTCCTCAAAAATCTCAATTTCTTTTTTCTCAAAGGACAAGATAGGAACAGGACTTTCAATATTGATTGTTGAAATGCAATTAAATAAGTTATTCAAAAATAAAATGAATTCCGGTTTCAAGTATTTCTCTAATTCAAAAGTATTCGGAATCCCTAAGGTTGTAACCATAGACCTTTTTGTATGTAATGCCAAGATTAAATCCGAGAGAAAATGCCTTAATTGACCCAATGAGGTATTTTCTAATTTGGTAGGTGTTGATTTAAGGTACTTATTAGTAATGAGAGCTTTTAGCTCATCATCTATCAATGATATTTTATTATAACTTTCTTTTACGATTCTCTTTCTTATAAAATCTGAGTCAACGAATCGTTCATAGTTATCTCCATAAAATCTAAAACCATCAACACCACTTTGAAACATTGAACTAAAAAATACTCTTCGGAAGTTATATTTCTCACCACCATCGACGATTTCTGAAGCTTTTTCAATTACTATAGTAAATGCATCAGTAAATGCATCAAGAGTACCGATGTGATAAGGCGATATATTTGCTATTCTTTTGGGCATTTATTTATCTTGCTAACTACTGATTATACGGTTTTCCACATAAACCCACTTTCTGGATTCGCTTCCAGATAATACCCCAACGCAAATATTATCTAATTTTTGTTCCGTCAGGAGCTACTCCTGTCGGTAGCCCGCTTCTTTGAATGAAAGTAGTGTAGCCATTTTGTCTTCACTGAGGTATCTGAGATGTGATGCTGCTTGATAACATTCCTGTGCGTGTTGCTCAGCTAGTTCAGCTTCCTCTTTCTTGAACAAATCTTTTGCGGGTGCGAGATACCCAGCCTCAAAGCCATACTTGGCCGTCTTGTAAAACTGAGACCAAAAGTTCACCAGAAACAAAAATCTCGGTAAGTCGACAATATAATTGAGAGATTGTGCTGTAAGTTTATCTATGAGTTGCTTCTTCTGAATTTGCTCTGCGATAGCGGTGAACTCCTTCGAGCCCTGTTCCCATCCATGACTGCGTGGGAAAGTAATATCGAGAAGCAAGAGGATTGACTTGACTGATAGTTCAATACATTCCTGAGCCGCTTGTATAGCTTCGGAGTATTGAGTATAGAATTTTGAGTGTTCTTTCGCTCCTTGTAGCTGATTCGATGCCTTATCAATCCAGCCTTCTATCATTCTACGCTTGTTGTTAGTCATTTCATTATCCTTCTCGCAGCGATCTACGATATTGGTTATTGGAGCGGGCTAACTACTGATTATATGGTTTCCATATAAGAACCCCTATCTTACTTGCTGCCGTCATAAAAGACTTCCCAGCTTCCCTTCATAAATTCATTTTTGTCAAGGCATTTATGCAATATTTCCCTTCAGTCTGGGGTTTTATATGGTTTCCGTATAAATATCCTTCCACCACCTTCGAAGCGAATCGACCAGGTTCTCCACTCCTTTGCCTCCTTGGTTGAGAGTGTGCATGTAAAATCCACATTTCTCATTCCTCCGCTCCAGGATCATCTATATTATATCCGCCAAAATGGCTATGTCAAGAGGAAAGTCAAGAGTGTTTGCATTGTGTCTTAACTTCTCGTTATTGGCTGTTGTCTGTGTGGAGTCCCACCTACAACTACTCTTTCTTATACAATTCTTTTCTTTTAGCCTCCAAAAACTCTGGCTCTTTCCCTAAAAACTCTGCGGCGGTGATTACCTTCTTTTTCAATGCATTTGCTTCTTTGGCCACTTCCTCTATTTTGTTCAGGTAGTGCAAATCTCTCACCAAATGATGATCCAGGATGATGGTTTTAACTTTAGTTTCGGAAAGAATCTTAAGTAAGTTTTTGTTGCTTTGAGACAGTCCAAATTTTGAAGCTCGCCATCCCATAAGCAAGGTGGGAAAACCGGACAAAATCAGTATATCAGGATTCTGCTTAATGATCCAGTCAGTAGTCACACTTACCTGGGGTCCCTGGATATCAGAAGCATGGATCATCTTTTTGTCTTTCTGTTTTATTGAGCAAGCCAACACATAGCCTAATTTCGATCCTTCTCCCCCATGATAGAATGGTGGGGAGAAAATGATCTCCGTCTCCCTGAATTTGAAATTTTTTCCGTCAGCAAACTCCATTAACTTAGCAGTATCCTTTACCCAATTTAAAAAATTCTTGCCTCTCCCCTTCTGGGAACGATTTATGTTCTTCTTCGGATCTTTAATTAAGAGGATTTTGCCAGCGTAAAAGTTCGCCTCCGGAAAATAATGATCGTAATGATAATGCGAGATGGTTAAGATATCAGCTTCATGGGCATACTCCCAGACTTTCTCTGAAAGCTCTTCCACCCTTTTAAGCTCCAGTTTGGTGGGGGGAAGCCCATATCTTAAGGGTGCAAAGGATACCCCGGGATCGATTAAGATTTTTAAATCTGTCTCCACCAAGGTGGCGGTGGATCGCACACCCATGGAATCGAAAGCTAAAGGAATGATCTTCATAACTTTTCCCTTTGGATAAATTAGTCTGTTTTGATAGAAAGTCAATGGAAATTCGTATGAATGCTTTGCATCTGTGAAACCGTCCGTCGTCCACCGATCTCAAGATGCAGAATTCGCACCGCAGTCCGCCGCCAATTCTTGTTGAATATCTCATCTGTTCAATCTGTTGGGAAAAAGTCCTGCTCTTGGGTGGATGTTATCCCAGATGGGTCTCCGTCATTCACCACCGTCTTCGGCGGGATTTTCAACTAATTCTGTGGGATGACGGAGACCCCAGAGAGGAGGACATGCGCCCTCGTTAGGATAACATATCGGGGGGCAGGAGAATGCCTCACAGCTGATTGAACGGATTAAGCTGATACCAATGATTTTTATCTGCTTAATCTGCTGCATCTGCTGTGAGGGATTTTCTGCTACCTGTAGACATTATCATCCACCCCGCCGTTGGCGGGGTCTCCGACTCCCATCTTTGGTAAGCCCGTACGGGTACACCTTTCGGGGGTGTCTGATTTGTATTTGGTATCTACAACACAATGAGTTTTTTTGCTCGACAAATATAAGTGAATCATTTATGATGGTATTGCTGAAGCCTGAATCTCGGGGAGAGAAATCATGTCTTCCCTCTTAATACCTTTCCCTCAGAGGGAGGTATTGTGCTCACTTTAAGACTATTTTTCTTAAACCTACAATGCAGAAAGGAGGAGGAATACGTAACTTTCCGTTTTTGTGGAGAAGAGGAGATTGAGGTTTTAAGTTTTCTAAACCCGCATACTGAAAGGGGGGCGTTATGCAGAAAGGTCTAATCTGTTTCGCTGTTATTGTCTTTGGAGTATCTTCGCTCTTCGGCATGAGTAAAAGGGAGACTCCGAAGAAGCTCGAAAAGAAGGTAGAAGCAGGGATGACCAAAGAGGAATGCCTTGCGAAACTGAAGGCGGATGTTCAGGGAAAAGTGGAGGTTAAGTTCGATGAGAAGAATGGGACGCCCACATTCCTAAAGGGTAATCTGCCAACAGCATCTGAGTCTAGTATTGTTGAGAGTGCTGTTAAGTTCCTTGATAACTACAAAGAGCTCTTTCTTATATACAATCCCTGTGCAGAACTCAAGTTGAATAAGACAGAAAAAGACAAAGTCGGGATGACCCATGTAAGGCTTGACCAGTATTACAAAGGTATTCCTGTCTGGGCGAGCCAGATCATCGTCCATTTTGATAAGGAGCAGAGGATATACCTTGTGAACGGACGCTACGAACCTACACCGGCTATTAAGACTGAACCAGAAATTACTGAAGAGGCTGCGCTCATAACTGCTAAGGATGATTTGAAACACGAGGGTGAATTCTTCGGAGAACCCACATGCGAACTTGTCATCTACCCTCTGGAGCAGAAATACCGGCTGGCGTGGCTGGTGAACTTGAGAACTGCCTCTCCATCGGGAGACTGGAAGTATTTTGTGGACGCAAAAACCGGTGAGATTCTCCTCAAGTACAACGATATTAAGTATGATGGACCCACAACCGGCACGGGTGTTCTTCTCAATGGAAATCCGGTGAATCTTGATATATATGACCTGAGCGGGACATACTACCTGGTTGATGCGTCTAAACCAATGTGAACCGGGGCTCCCAAAGATCCTTCTTCATTGACCTGAGGCGGGCAGTCATTCAGTCCGCGCTTGATCTTTATCCTTTAGAGTTTGCAACAATTGAGCCCGCAATCCAGAGTGCTTTCGATGCCGTGGGAATAGTAGAACCAACACCAGGAGCGCTGTATGTCCTTGGCTATGACGATGGAAATGCATACTCCTATTTTTGGCCTGGGTATGACGGGTTAGGCGGGAACTGGATGTTTAGCGTACGGTTCCACCCCGATTAGCCCTGCACCTTGATAGGCACCAGCATGGTGATCTACGATGATGGCTACGGTGATCCTCTGGAACTTGTTCTCTACGTTTGCACAGATACTCTTGGAGTTCCATATCAGGTCCTCTTTCAAGCCCAATTCGAGCCAATTTCATTTTATCCAGACTGGCAAGATATTACGTTTAATCCACCAATTGTGGTGGATGACCAGTGTTTTCATATAGCCACAGCGTCACTCTACCCCTACCAGTGGATAAGCGCGGCAATCTGCACCGACAATGGATCAACACAGAAAGTAAACTGTTACGATCAATATGGTGACGGAAACGGGATAATAGATGATGGGAGTATGCTCGGTGGAAATTTGATGATCCGTGCGATTGTAACCTATCCTCCTTACACAGAAGTGGAGGAAGAGACAGAACCCATCTCTGCAACCTCCGGAAATCTGGTGACACTTCTTCAGAACTATCCCAATCCCTTCAATCCGGAGACCAGAATAAAGAATAAAGTATACAGTAGACAGTAGGCAGACTCACCCTATCCCCACCACCCTGAAAATCTGTAACATCCTGGGACAATTGGTGAAGACATTGGTGGACGAAGCACAAGAACCGGGTAGTTATGAGGTAATATGGGATGGGAAAGATGAATAGGGAAACGAGGTTGCCAGCGGAATATATTTCCATCAATTGAAAGCAGAGGAGTTTAGCCAAACAAGGAAGATGGTCTTAATAAGGTAGGTTTGCCAGCATCATGCGGAGTCTAACATTTGCGTAAGCAGAACCTGAGCTTTCTTCAAATCCTCTATGGTGTTAATGTTAAAGAAGCTCAAATGCTTTGGATCGATTGTATTAATTTCCTTCTCTCCAACCCTTTCCACTTTGAGCTTCGTTAAAACATGACGGACTTTTAGATCATGTTTCTGAAGACGGTCGAAAATCACGGGCAAGCAATTTTTGGAATAAACAGCAAAAAGAGGCTCCATTTCTCCCTTGGTCTCTGGTATAACCACATCCTGGTCACCGCATTTTTCTAAAAGGAGTTTAATCAGGCGAACTTGAGGAAACGGCATATCACAGCCAATCACAAAATTGTAATATGAGGTGGAATAACACAAGCCAGCGAAGATTCCCCCCAGAGGTCCAGTCCCTTTTATTAAATCTTCGACTACGTGGACATCGTAATCCCGATAGACTTCCTTCTGATTGGTGACAATCAGGATTTCTGTGAAAATCTTCGTAAGGGCATCTATGCTTTTTTGAATCAGGGTCTTCCCGTCAGAGAGAGCGATTAATGCTTTATTCTTTTTGATCCTGCTCCCTTTTCCTCCGGCTAAAATTATTCCGGTTGCGTTTTGCATTAAGATATTTTATCCTGATATAAGAAACTAAAAACTGTTCCTCTGATGGTCTGTGGCAATTTTATTACTGACGGAAGTCCGTTAGAAGAATTACCTTCATTATTCTGAGATTTCTATTTCCACTTTGCTAGGTTTTTCCTCCAGACGCAGAGATGTGACCATCGCCCAGGTGGTGCTGCCTACTATATGGGTGGCGAAGGGATTTAGTGGAATTTCCTTATCATTTACTTTGACCTTTATGCTCCTGGCTTTCTCCGCTCCTCCCTGACACATGTTTTACCTCCTGAAGTTATGTACAAAAAAGGGGGGGGTTCTTCCCCCTCCCCTGTCTGGCTTTTGATCTCTCGCGCAAAATAACAGCACGCAGGCAAGCTAGAAAGTTATCTGGGCCATAGCCTGCACCACCCCGTAAGAGTCGACGCCTTCTGCTTCGAACATGTTGTGGATATAGTTGAGGTAAAACATGGCATTTATGCCTTCGAGGTAATAATTTACCCCTCCAGTGAGGGCTGAGATTCCGTCATCATTTATATCCGTGTCGGGATCATAGGCCTCGTAACGAGCCAGGAATTCCACCTGCTTGACCGGTTGAACACTGGCCTGAGCAAAATAAGCCTGTGCATCTGTACTACTCACGCTATCCATGTCTGCGGCGGTGAGTTTCTCAGTCGAAGCCATCAAGAACTCTCCCCTGAACCTGAATGCCATCTCATCCTTGGTGTAGTCCACCTTGGCAAATCCCCCGAAGCGGTTCATCTCCAAGGTCTCCTCAGGGAAAGTCGTGACGGAGGAGCGAGTCTGCCAAATTGTATCTGCATCTTCGTTTACCACAATCATGTCCGTCCAAGTTTGAGTGTATGTAGGCAGGGCACTGCCTATCCAGGCATAACCGCCAAAACGAACTTTAGCCTGGTCAATCGGGGGCTTAATGTCTGCTCGAACCAAGAAATCCTTGGCGTCGTTGTTGTCCGTGAAATTGTTCTTGGGGTATCCGTTGAAAATACCCAGGTTGAAATCAACATAGTCGGTCTTGGTGGTCGTCTGTATGCCGCACTGCCGCCACACAGCAAACTTGCTGGTGGTCATGGGGTAGTTGATAAATTCAAGTTTGGCAGTGGAGTAAGGCATGTAAAGGGTGAAGTTGGGCAAAAACCGTCCCACCGTGATCTCGGTCTTCTGAATGTAAAAGAACTGCGCCTTGTAGTCCAGCACGCTTATGCTTCCCCTATGGTCAAGCTGAACGAAATACTTCACCTTGTCGGGAACAATGGTTCCCCAAAAAAGAAACCTTGCCCGATTTAAGGTAAAAGAATCAAAGCCCATATCATCTTCAACATTGTAGGTAAATCCTGCCTGAAGAATACCACCGATCTTTAAGTCCCCTTTTCCCACCTTCACCTCAGTTGCCCCCATGGCGAAGTTGCATACCAACAAAGCAATCAATATTGAGCCGACAACTAATAAACTCAGCTTTTTCATTTCTTCCTCCATCATCCTTTAGAAATTTTCACTTTCTACTTTCTTTAGCCAAAACATCCTTCATCTTCAACTAAAAGTCAAACTCAGTAAATATCTTCTTGACTTTAAATATGACTTTTGCGTTTCTCACCTCCTCAAGTTTTTCCTTGTTACATTTATGTTCAAAAACGTTGCCATTTGTGATCTCTTTCACATGATCGTTTCTTCATCACCTCCTTCTCAAAACTAAGCCATCTGACACATTAATCAGCGTATCCCTTTGCCTGCGTTATGAATTTCCATCCATCTCGCTATTCATGTTTCTTTTCAATTGCTCCACTTCTGCATTCAGGACACAATTTGCCCGAATTTAAAAATTCGCTTAAGCTTTGTCAAGCAAAAAATGATGTATGTTAAAAATTTGCTACACCCCACCTTCGCCTGGAGCCTGTCGAGAAATGTCATTCTGACCCGTATGGGGAAGAATCTCAAACTCGTATGAGTACATACGCATTTGTAACCTATTGAATTTATTAGATTCTTCCCCCGCCAAAGGCGGGGTCAGAATGACATAAAGGGCATTTTTGTGGTTTTTCGACACACTCCCTGGTTATCTGGTTCAAAAACCTGTTTAAGAGCAACTATAAGGATACTGACCAGGAAATGGAGCACACAATATTTGGGAAGTAGAGAATTAGTCTTTGGGAGCACTCTTATAATATTTTCCATCTTTTAATCTGTTCTATGGCTTTGTAATCGGTCATGTCCAGATGGAGGGGAGTAATGGAGACATAACCTTTTTGGATGGCGGCAAAATCGGTATCATCCTCCTTCTCCCAAACGGAGGTCTGCTCTCCGATCCAAAAGTAATTTTTTCCTCGTGGATCGATCTTCTCGATCACCACATCGTTATACACCTTTTTCCCCAATCGGGTAATTTTAAACTTCCTTATAGAATGCTCCTTATCCGGAACATTCACATTCAAGAAGGTGTCTTGGGGAAGCCCATTTTTCAAAACGAAGTTTACCAACTTTCTTACAAATTTTGCGGCGGACTCAAAATGTTTGGCATCCCAGTTGACGTTGGAAACAGCGATAGAGGGGATATTTAAAATGGTTCCCTCCATCGCTGCGGCTACGGTTCCCGAGTAGGAGACATCGTCACCCAGATTAGGACCGTGATTTATACCGGAGATTAGTATATCCGGTTTCCTTTTCATGATGGCATGAACCGCCAGCATCACTGCGTCTGTGGGGGTGCCATCCACGCTATAAAATTTCTCTGCGATCTTGTTTATGCGCAAGGGATATTGCAAGGTCAAGGAATGACTGGTAGCGCTCTGTTCCCGGTCCGGTGCCACCACCCATACCTGACCGATTTTGGAAAGTTCCCTCTTCAAGGTCAACAAACCCTTGGCGTTTATGCCATCATCGTTGGTAAGCAGAGCTAACAATTTTTCTCCTTTAGATTATGGAGTGCAAACCTTCAGGACTGTTGAAAAACCCTATTGGCAGGGCTAAATGCCCTGCCCTATGGGTGATAAATTATTGTTACTCATAGAGACGGGAATTTATCCCGTCTCAAAGTTTAACTTTTTCAACAGTCCCTAAAGCCTTGCACTCCATGTTACATTGTCGTTAATATGACCTATGAACTAAATTCTCACCACCACAAACTTCTCCACATTAACTTGATAAACCTTCCTGTATCAATCAGAGGATTGATGAAGCTTTTTCCTCCTCCATAAATGGTTTTTATAGGAACCTCACTTATCTTAAATCCCTTTCTTTTTGCTTTAATCAAAATCTCAGATTCCAGATCGTATTTTTTTGATTCCAATTTGAGGTCTTTTAGAACATGAGTTGATATCAATCTATACCCGGATTGGCTATCTCTGATAGACTGACCGGACAAAACAGACAATATGACCGAAGTTAAATTATTGGTGAGCCAGCGGGCAAAGGGCATGATTTTAAGATTTCTTTTTCTGGTTCCGATTATGATACCGGGCGTGCTATCTGCCAGGCGGATAAAGTCTGGGACAGATTCAGGGTCATGCTGCAGATCCGCATCCATGGTGATCAGCGCGTGGTAATTTTTTTCCAGCGCATATCTAAATCCAGTTTTTAAAGCTTCCCCCTTGCCCTTGTTTCTTTTGTGTTTCAAAACTACAGCACCAACCTCCTGAGCAATGCCAAAAGTCTGATCTTTGGAGCCGTCGTCGACCACAACAATGTCATTTTTATTCACAAATTTTGAAGTCTTTTTTATTAGCTCTGAGATGGTTAAACCGGCATTGTATGCGGGGATAAGCACCAGAAATGTTTTAGCCATGAACTATGAACCAAAAACTATTAACTAAAAAATCGGGGCGAGCCGATTTGAACGGCCGACCCCTTGCACCCCAAGCAAGTGCGCTAACCAGACTGCGCCACGCCCCGATCAAACACCCTCAACATAGCCTATTTTTGGAAAAAATCAAGACAAAATTTCTAAAAGCGCAGAAATTTCCTTTCTGATTTCTGCCAAAAGACTCTGAAGTCGCATCTTCTCCGCCACCACCGGACCCAGATTATCTTGCCTTAGGTTTTTCAACCTAGACTTGGCACCTTCGATGGTATATCCTTCCTCATACAAAAGATGCTTGATCTGGTTGATTAAGTCGATATCCTTCTGTTGATAAGAACGATTCCCGGCTTTGTTTTTTTTTGGTCTGAGAAGAGCAAACTCCTTTTCCCAGAATCTCAACACATACGGTTTGATTCCGGTTATCTGCGCTACCTCGCTAATGGAATAATAGAGTTTATTTTTTGTTGAAACTTTCAAATTCTCCCCTCACTTCTTGGGCAGATTCTGTTCTTCAGCTTCAGATAAAAAATATGAATTTTGCCTTCCAAGTCAACCCCAAATTTCCGATTTTGGATCTCGGGTCATGAGTTTGGTCATAGCTTCTTTCGGCTTTTTGTTTTCAAAAAGGATATGATAAACCTGTTGGGTGATAGGCATTTCCACCTGGTGCCTTAAAGAAAACTGGTAAGCTGACCTGGTGGTCTTTATTCCTTCTGCCACCATGGTCATCTCCGCCTCAATTTCCTTCAGAGTCTTTCCTTTTCCTATCTGTTCTCCCACAAATCTATTGCGGGAGTATTTGCTGATGCAGGTGGTTACCAGATCGCCCAAGCCTGAAAGTCCGGCAAAGGTCTCTCGCTTTGCCCCCAGTTTTTCACCCAATCGTATGATCTCTGCCAGCCCACGGGAAATCAATGCGCCCTTGCTGTTGTCCCCCAAGCCCATCCCATCACAAATCCCAACTGCAATGGCAATAACGTTCTTAAGAGAGCCCCCCAACTCCACCCCAACAATGTCGCTGTTGGTATAAACCCTGAAATATGGGGTCATAAAAACCTGTTGAACTTCTCTGGCGACATCCTCTTTGAATCCAGCCACCACCACAGTGGTGGGAATTTTCCTTGCCACCTCCTCCGCATGGCTGGGACCAGACAGGGTGGTGATTCTCTCATGAAGCCGAGATGGCAACTCTTGTGTTAATACTTCCGACATTCTTAGAAGTGTGCTATTTTCGATCCCCTTGGCTAAGTTGATCACAATCGGATCTTTCAACTCTATTATGCTAATTTTTTTCGCCACCTCTCTCACCGTATGGGAGGGGAGTGCTAAAGCTAATATATCCGCCTCAGAGACTGCTGAGTCAAGTTGATCTGTGATCTCCACCTGCTGGGGTATAACAATTCCGGGAAGTTTCTGCTTGTGTTCTCTTTGGATGGAAAGTCTTTTGACCTCCTGATGATCAAACTCCCACAAGGTTACCTTATGCCCGTTGTAGTTTAAAAGCGTGGAGACGGCAATTCCCCAGCTTCCTGCACCTAGGACTGCAATCTCTGCCATGATTTTTTCCCTTCAATACAAAAAAGTTTGTAGGTCGGATATGTCCCGCCAACGGCGGGACTATCCGACTTCTCTTTTTGTCCGAAACCCCGTTTTGGCGGGAGTTTTCGGACCTACGCTCTTCAAACTTCATTCATTTTCGACCAAATTTATTCTCTGTGCCAGCCAGCAGTCGTTTTACATTGCCTCTATGATTGAAAAAGATGAAAGCTGTTAGAAAAAACATCATAAGAATAAGCTCAGGTGGCACTTTATATTTAAGATAATACCTTTCAAATATCAAAGCAAGAAGTATAAAGGTCGTGGCGGTAAGCGAACCCAGGGAAACATATCTGGTAATCGCCACTATCAATACAAACAGAATCAAACCCAAACCCACCTCCAAGGGAATAATGGCCAAAAGAGCACCCAACCCGGCAGCGATTCCCTTCCCTCCTTTGAATCCGGCAAAAACCGGAAAGACGTGGCCCAAGATCACGAAAACCCCTGCTATAAGCTTCAAATCAATTAAGCTCAACGAAACAGAGTTAAGGGCGATTTGAGTTATTAAAAGCACCGCGGTCATCCCTTTGGCGATATCCAGCACCAACACAATCACTGCGGGCAAAGGTCCGATAACTCGATAAACATTGGTGAATCCAGCATTCTTTGATCCGTAATCTCTTATGTCAACGCCCCGCCAGATTTTGCTTATGATAATGCTGAAAGGACAGGATCCCAGAAGATAGCTTAAAATCATTATAGCGACAATTGAGGACATCTTTTTGGTTCTCTTACCTTAGTGTCGATTTAAAAGATACAACATATAGCTAACGATCACAAGGGTCGTTCCTATGGTTGTTCCGAACCCTCTCTTTTTCTGAAAAGTTAATCTAATTTTGTATACAGTATCCAAGCTTCCTTTTTCGATCCACGATCAAAATATATATCGAAAACCTCCTCCTCTTCGGTCAACACCCTGTAATAATTTCTATGTCTTCTCTGCCACCATCGTTTTCTTTTGGCACCGGACTTGGGAAAGCTGAAGTCAGGCCAGAAGGCGATCACCTCTTTTATTTTGTATTCTCTGCCTCTCCAGACAAATGAGATTGGATTTCTGGTCTTCTCGTCCCTGGTCACATCTATTTCATCCGAATAAAATTCAGGCATAAATCTCAAATCTCAGTCTCAAATCTCAACTCTCAACTCTCTACTCCCTTTTCTTTATCTTAATCCTGATCGGCGTTCCCAGAAATCCAAAATGTTCCCTTATCCTGTTCTCCAGATATCTCAGATATGGTTTTTTCAGAAGCTCCGGATAATTACAAAAAAATACAAATGTAGGGGGCTGGATACCTGTTTGGGTGGCGTAGTATATTTTTATATATTTCCCTTTAACCGATGCAGGGAGTCGGGCATTTATGTCTTTTTCCAATTTCTGGTTCAACTCACCGGTCTCTATCCTTTTCTTCCTCTCATTATAAACCCGCAAAACCAGATCCATAGCTGTCTTAACCCTTTGTTTGGTTTTAGCTGAGATATATATTAGTGGCACGAACTTAAGCATTGGCGCTTTCTGTCTCAATGCTTTGGTATAAAGATCTGCCGTTTTCTCATCTTTCTCTAAAAGATCCCACTTATTTATTCCTATCACCATTCCTTTTCGCAGATCATTAACTTCATCTGCGATCTTTACGTCCTGTTTTAAAAGTCCCATCTGAGCTTCAATAAGAATCAATGCCACATCGCATCTTTCAATCGATCTCAGAGTTCTCAGGGTGATATAATATTCCAGGCTTTCTTTGATCCTGGATTTACGCCTCAGACCCGCAGTATCGATCAAGATAAAAGATTGTCCCTCTATTTCTATTTCAGTATCGATTGCATCTCTGGTGGTACCCGGCGTTTCCGCAACTATCAGCTTCTCCTCCCCCAGAAGAGCATTGACAAAGGATGATTTCCCCACATTTGGTCTTCCGATCACCGCCACCTTGATACTTTCCTTTTTCTCCTCATACACAACTTCTTCAGGCAAACCTGAGACGATCTGGTCCAAAAGATCGCCGATGTTTCTGCCATTTAAGGCAGAAACGCCTTCAGGCTCTCCCAAGCCGAGTTGGTTCAAGAAATACATTTCGCTTTCGTCTTTAGGTCCATCCACCTTATTTGCCACCAGCACCACCCCTTTTTTTGTTTTCTTAAGCCGCCTTGCTATCTCCAGATCGAGTGACTGCGCTCCCACCTTCACGTCCACCAGAAAAACGATCAAATCCGCTTCAGATATGGCTATCTCTGCCTGGGCTTTCACTAATTTCTCCATTTCACTTCCACTTGACGGAATATATCCACCGGTATCAACCAAAAAGAAGCCCTTTTTGTTCCAGGTGGTGAAGGCATAATTTCTGTCACGGGTGATTCCCGGCTGATCATCCACCACTGCAATGCGCCTTTTCAAAAGGCGATTAAAAAGAGTGGATTTTCCTACATTGGGTCTGCCTATTATGGCAACGATGGGAACAGACATGGTCAACGGATGGAACGGATTAAACGGATTCAATAGAATTCAATAATAAATATGAAAAAGCCACTTAAGAAACCGTAGGGGCAAATCTTTAGCTCCACCCGCCACAACCGGGCGAATCTAAAGATTCGCCCCTACCTCTGATTTCCATTCCTCAAACATTTTCCTTAAGCTTTCCACCAGATCATATGATCCAAGTACTATCTTGCGTCCTAATTCCCTTTCTAAATCCTGAGGAGTTAAGTCATCTAAAAACAACCCATCTTGGTTTGTGCAATTTGGAGGAAGAAGAATTATCTTGCCCGGGTTTTTCTGTCTTCTTAAAGCATTCAACATATCCACACCGGTCAAGAGACCGGTTACAGTCACGGTGTGTCCAAAAAAGTCATTCTTCACCACCACCAGCCAAATCTTAAGACCGGATATTGAATTTAATCTCTGCTCTATTATCTGTCTGATCAACCTGAAGGTTGATATTCCAGTCACCAGAGTAACGTTAAGGTTTTTCTTTAACTTTTTGGGCAAAAGTCTATGTTGCGATTTAAACTTGTCTAAGAACTGGCGCATCATCCCCACGCCATTTTCCACCTGATAGAACCCATCATAATATCTTCTGCTGGGAATGTCAAGCTCCGCCTTGGTGAAGAACTCGTCTGCCGCATAAACGAAACCATCTCCCCACTTTTTTCTAAAAACCTTTTGCCATTCATCCACTAACTGAATGGCCTTTCTGGAATACGCTTTATCCACAAGTTGTATCCTGGGCAATTTGTTTCTAAATTTTGTTAGACCAACTGGAACCAGTGCCAGTGATTTTACATAAGGATAAAAAGTAGACAAATCCTTAACAGATTTTTCCAGATACTCCCCATCATTGATCCCCGGACACAGAACAATCTGGGTGTGCATCTCTATTTTCCCTTTGGCTAATTTTTCAATTAGGGGCATAATATCAGGGATTTTGGAATTTGACATAATCTTTTTCCGCAGTTTTTCATCGGTGGCATGCACTGAAATATATAACGGGCTAAGTCGTTGATATATAATGCGATTTATGTCCTCGTTTGAAGTGTTGGTTAACGTGATGAAATTGCCGTGGAGAAAAGAAAGACGAAAATCCTCATCTTTAAAATATAGAGCTTTTCTTAAACCTTTTGGAAGCTGATGAACGAAACAAAAAATGCAGTTGTTGTTACAATTTTTGTATCTTATGGGATAAAACTCCAATCCCAGATCTTCATCCGGCTGTTTTTTTATCTGCACCTCTTTTACTGTTCCACCTTTTGCTTTAAGCTTCACCTTCAAAAGATGATCGGTGGAAAAGAATTTATAGTCGATGATGTCAGCTATAGAATGGTCATTTATCTCCAAAAGCTCATCATCTGCAGAAACATCAAGAAGAGAGGCGATACTTCCATTTCTTATTGACCTGATCTTCATCTTAACCGAAGGGGGTATTCAGAAAAGAATTTTATCCATCCGTGGTTCCAACGCGATATTGAGCCACAAACATCCTTAAATACTGGATGATGCAGTTCAGGGCAGAGATGGTCGCAAGAACTAAGAACCACTGTTGTAGCTGATGAATCCGAGCTATATAAATCACCACCGTGAAAACCCAGATCCACGAGTTCAATTTACCCCAGTTGTTGGACATAAGAACAGTTCCTTTCCTCTTTACCATAAGAAGAGCGGCAATCAAAGTTAAAAGGTCCTTTAAGAACAACAAACTTGCCGCCCAGATGGGAAACCCACGATGGATGATGATGAAAATAACAAAAATCCCCAAGCCCAACTTATCTGCCAAAGGGTCCAAAACCTTCCCCAGATCAGTAATCTGATTTAACCTTCTTGCCGCATAACCATCTAACACGTCAGAAGCCACGGCAATTACAATCAAAATAATTGCCACCACAAGACCTTGGTTCGTATCCTGAGCTAAAAACAAAAAGATGAAGGGAAGAAGCAAAATTCGAAAGATTGCCAAAAGATTGGGAAGTAAAAAGAAGTCTCGTTTTTTTATGATCATTTTGAGTAAGCGAATCCAAAGATTGCGATTACGGAGACCCATCTGGGACCATTTCCGGGCTTTGCAAAGTGCAAAGCATTTGGGCGATCAAAGTGAGCCCCAAAGTCCGTTTAATCCGCTTAATCCGTTGACTGATTGTTCAAAGCTCTGATCATCTCCTTTGCCTGTCTCAAAGTCAACTGGCTCACCTTTTCACCGGAGATCATTCGCGCAATCTCTTTGACCCTCTCCTCTCTGTCTAATCTTTTTATTCTGGTCACCGTTCGACCTTTTACACTTTCTTTGAATACCTTCAAATGACAATCCGCCTGTGAAGCAATTTGCTGTAGATGGGTTATCACGATCATCTGATGTGAAGACGCCAAACCTTTCAAGCTCTTACCCACTGCGGATGCCACCTCTCCCCCAATACCCACATCTATCTCGTCGAAAATCATGGTCTCCACCCGATCCGCCTTAGCCAAAATAGATTTTAGCGCTAACATTATACGGGAGATTTCTCCTCCGGATGCAATCTTAGCTAACGGTTTCAACTCCTCCCCGGGATTGGGAGAAACAAAAAACTCCACCTGATCCATTCCCTTCTCATCCACAAAGAACCTTTTACCGTCCAGCTTGACCAAACCATTTTCATCCTCCCTCTGGGTTATTTTTACCTGGAATCTGGTTCTATCCATCCCTAGGCTGGTCAAAGCCTTTTGAATTTTTTTAGACAACTCAGAGGCTTTAGCTTTTCTCTTTTGTGAAAGCACACTGCACTCCCTTTGCAAAGTCTGAGAAAGTCTCTCAATCTCTTTTTCTAAACTATCAATGACTTCATCTTTGCTTTCTATCCGATCCAACTCCCTTTTGATTTGTTGTTTGTATGCCAGAATTTCTTCTACACTTTTGTTATATTTCCTCTTCAAAGTATTAAGCAAATTCAGCCTCTCCCTTATCGTCTCCAGCCTTTCAGGATCGAATTCCAACCCACGTTTGTAATCTTCCAAAATTTTTGCTACATCCTGAATGCCGATCACGCCAGATTCTAAAGTTTCAGCAGGTTCTTTCAATCTTGAATCTATATCCGCGCCTCTTTTCAACTCCTTTGAAAGGAAGCCCAGTCTTTCCACTATCGACGCTTCACTCTCATAGAGTTGATGATAGAGATTGGAGGATAGCTCAAAAAGAGCTTCTACATTTTCTAACACTTTCCTTTCCTGGGCAAGCTTTTCTTCCTCGTCTGGGCTTAAGTTAGCTTTTTCGATTTCCTGTATCTGAAACTGGTAAAGCTTTTTTCTTTCCTCATCCATCTTTTTGCTTTGTATTAAATCCCACAACTCTTTTTGTCTCTTTCTGAGCAAAAAATATGCTTCGCTCACCCGGGCCAAAAAATTGTCCAGATCGCCATAATGATCCAGATATTCGATATGCCTGTCCACGTTCAAAAGTGATTGATGTTGGTGTTGTCCGTGCAGATCTGCCAACCTATCGCCAATTGATTTCAAACTTCCCAAAGTAACCAGCCGATCATCAAGAAAGCATCTGCTCTGCCCTTTGCTGGAGATCTCTCTTCGAATTATCAATAAATCGTCCTGGAGAATCATACCAAGTTTGCTTAACAACTCTTTTAAGGTTCGATCATCCGGCAGTTTGAAAACTGCCTCTAAGCTTGCAGTATCGAATCCAGTCCTGACCGCCTCAATGCTTGCCCTTTCTCCTAAGATCAGATTTACCGCTCCCACAATAATGGATTTCCCGGCACCGGTGGCGCCGGTGATGATATTCAGTCCGGGCTGAAACTCAATCTCCAGTTGGTCGACTAAAGCGTAATTCTTTATTCTAAGACCGCTTAGCATTTCAAGAGGTTTTAATATTTGACATTAGAAGCGTGAAAAAATTAGATGACGGAAGGTGAGCCTTTCTTCCACGACTACCCTGCGTTGGTTTGGGGTGCCATCACCCCGAACCATTATTGTTGCGGGGTAAGGGTATCCCGCAGCAACAGCCCAATTCTTGAACCTTTGAACTTTTGAACCTTTGAACTAACTTTACTCTCCGACCTTGGGTCGGGCTCCCCAGTGAAGCTTCCTTCTCAAGATTTCATAGAACGATCTATCCCTGAATTTGATCAGGTTGACTGAATGTCTGGCTTTGCGCACCAGAACTGCACTGCCGGATTTCAGTCCAAACGCCACCTGTCCATCGATGGTTAACACCGCCTCCCGGGAGGAAAGCTCCACTATCACCTTTAAAGTCTCATTCTCAGAGAATACTATGGGACGTGAAGCTAAGGTGTGTGGGCATATGGGAGACATAATTATGGCATTCATCCGGGGGTTGATTATCGGTCCGCCGGCAGCTAAGCTATAAGCTGTTGATCCTGTGGGGGCGGAGATGATCAAACCATCAGCCGAATATGAGCAGATGAATTCATCGTGTGCATAAAGATGCAAAAGGAAAAGCCTTGCCACCTCACCTTTGTCAATAACCACATCGTTTAAAGCATACTGATCAAATTTCTTGACTCCCTCTATCTCGGTCTCCAGAACCATCCTCTTCTCGATGAAGTAATTTCCGTTTTTGAGCTTATTAAAAGTATTCTGCAAGTCATTGGAATTGATCTCGGTCAAGAATCCCACCCCGCCTAAATTTATTCCTAAAATAGGGGTTTGATGTTCTCCCACCGCCCTTGCCGAAGCCAGCATGGTTCCATCTCCTCCCAGAGAGATCAGCATCTCACTTGCTTCCCACAGCTTCGATCTGGGCAAGGACTTTTCTTTTTGACCGACCAAAGGTGTAAGCTCTTCACAAATAAAAACATCAACTTTGTTTTCGCTTGACCATGCAATGATTTCCTCCACCACCCCTTTAGTCAACTCTTTTTTGACGTTGGCGATAATTCCTATGCTTTTCATATGAAAGCTATTCAAATGACTATCTAAAGTTGTTATTTATCAACAGAATTTTTGCTGGCGTAAGCAACCTATCAATATTCTCGATTTCCAGTTTTTCTTGTCTTATTAGCTCAGGAAAATACTTTATTAGAGTTTCGCTGAAAATATAAGATATTTTTTGCTCAAGGAAATTTGGGTGACCCACATAAGAAGATGTGGTTAGCTCCTGAAGTAGTTTTTTCCTTCTGGATTTCGGTGCAATAATTATAAGTCGTCGATCAAAACCGATCTGATCATTAACTTTCAACAACGCATGAAATCTTTCGAGTGCACCCAAGATTCCTGTGCTTTCTTCAACCTCAAAAGCAAATAGTGGAGTTCCGTCTTTATGAAACCAGATACAATCTATTTGTTCCACTCGTTTCTTGGTAGTTCCTCCGATCTTCTTAAGAGGGAGCTCGTTGAGAAACTTCAAATTTTCAAATATTTTCTCTTTAGTTCCCGTTTGTTCCTTTTTACCTAAATACGGAATTAAACCTAAGTTTCCGGCTAATACAAGTAATCGATAGACTAATTGATTATGCAAACTGCCTTTGGGTATGACTTCCTCTCTTCTCTTTTCGAGCAGATCAAACTCGTTTTGGATGATGATTTCCTCAGGTCGTCGAAGTTCCCATAAACGTCCATTCCTTGAGACTGCTATTTCCTCTAGGACAGCTAAGATATCCTTCTTCGGTGGTGGTTGATGTGCGTTAATAAGAAGAGGAAAGATACTCGATACGATTTTGTCAAAGTCAGCCATCTTTTCTCGTCGCAAGAAACTTATCAGATAATACCTAATTTTATCTTTGGTAGGTAGGTAATGACCAATCCTTCTTTCATTTTCTTTTTTTAGGTGCCAACGGTCGTCTATGCCTAGCTCAAATTCTTTTGTCAAAAGCTCGCTAACATCACCTGCGGTCTTTAATGCGAATTTATCTATTAACTTAGCTTCAAAAAGCTCAGGAACTACCGCTTGCATTATTTCCTCTAATGTTGCTCCACCAGATCTTATGATTTCTCTTTCTGCTGCATTTAGGATTACTTTTATAGCTGGAAATGCTGCTGGCTCAACACCATAATTCAAACTCTTTGATTTCCGAAAGTTAATTATAAGTTGCCCCCCTAAAACTTTAAGGGGATTTTTCTTTTTATGAATTGAAGTAGTGTGAGTAGGTTGAGTAACAGTATTTACATATGTAAATCCCGCATCTTTTGCCGCATCCCTGATGGCATACCAAAGCCATGTTTCCTTGTGTTGGAATACTAAGGATAACCAAGCATCTTTCTTAAGGACTTTATACATTTCACTGATGCATTGATTGAGTAAACTCAGATAATCTTCTTTTGAATGCTTTTGGTCGCCTCCTTCAATCACCTCCAATTTTCTATCCTCTTGCTTAATCTTAAATCCAAGCCATGCATCCCACATGGTTGTCAAATCTAGATAGGCTATATGTGCTCCGTATGGTGGGTCAGTATATATATAATCAATTGATTTTTCTTTTATAAACTTAGACAAGTTGGTAGCAGATTCAATATATGCTTTAAATGTATCACCTTCTTTGTAGAAATTTCCTATTATCTTGTTGCTAGCCTCTTTTGCCTTTTTTACACTCTCAAATCGATATTCGAATCTATCCCATACATCAAGAACCACCTTTCTTTTAGGCTTCCAATATCGGTATTGAGCAAAAACACTGCTCCCCCCATCTCCCAATCTGGCTTCTCCGCGTGTAGTACTAAGGTTATATGTCAAGTTAGCTCGAGCTATTGTTCCAGAAAACACAAACTTCATTAAATCCTTTATTATTGAGTCCTTTATCTTCTCAATCTCTTTGAAGAGTTTTGCTAAAACGATCAGTTGTCTTTTATCAAATAAATCATCAACAAATTCAAAATCGGAATTGTTAGGCAATCTGATATTTTTTGGATAGCATTCCTTTATTTCGTATTTCTGTATCTTTTGATCTGATGTTTCTCTTGTGAATTTAACCGTTTCTCTGAGACCATTCTTTAGTTTTGTGAAAGATTCATGAAAACTCTCGAGGTCAACCGGCGCAATACAGGTTTGTTCAGTTAAAAAGATAGCTAGGGGGGCAATGTCCACATTGATGCTTTTTCTTTTGGTGGTCAAACATTCAATTGCAGTAACACCGGTCCCACAAAAAGGATCGAGAACTGTGTCGCCCTTTTTCGAAAAGTTTTCTATGTAAGCCCGGACTATGTTAGAGGCTTGCTTGGTAAAATAGGGATGTATCTTAAAGTGCCACTGCTGAGCTTTTTTAGGAGGAATAGCTCGATCGATTGGTTTGATTTCGCTATGGAGCTTTTTCATATTTTGTATGGCTGACCTGTTTAAAGATTACTTTGTTACCGAGTGCATTTTTGATTTTAGAACATTCTTTATTGTTTGAATAATTCCATTTTTGTCCAATCCCAAATCGCTCAAAAGCTGATCTCTTGAACCATGTTCTATGAACTCATCTGGAATGCCCATCCTTTTGATCACCACATTATTTATATTATGAGCTTCTGCAAATTCCAATACCGCAGAGCCGAATCCTCCTGAAAGTGCATTCTCCTCCACCGTGATTATCTTATCGAATCTTTTTAAGATAGAAACAAGCATCTGTTCATCCAGCGGTTTCACAAAGCGCGCATTCACCACCTCCACATCTATTCCCTCCTTCTGAAGTTGATAAGAAGCCTCCAAAGCTGGATATACCATGGATCCCATTGCCAGAATTGCCACATCTTTTCCTTTCTTCAATCTCTCCCAGGTTCCCATCTGGATTTGGTCAAATTCTTCGGTGGGCACATCAGGAATCGCGCTTCGGGGATATCGGATGGCAACCGGACCCTTTTCCCAGTTCAGGGCGGAATAAAGCATGTTCTTCAACTCATTGCTATCTTTGGGTGCGGTGACCACCCAATTAGGAACGTGCCTGAGATAGCTCAGATCGAAGGCTCCATGGTGGGTGGGACCATCTGCACCTACCAATCCTGCTCGGTCTATAGCTAAAATAACCGGAAGATTCTGCAAAGCGACATCGTGAATCACCTGATCTAAGGCTCTTTGGAGAAATGTGGAGTATACTGCGAATACCGGCTTAAGATTCTGGCTGGCAAGTCCTGAAGCAAAGGTGGTGGCATGTTGCTCAGCAATTCCCACGTCATAAAATCTTTTAGGAAAAGTTTTGGCAAACTTAACCAGTCCTGTGCCCAGAGTCATGGCGGCGGTGATTGCCACAATCTTTTCGTCCCTTTCAGCCAGCTTAAGTAAAGTGTCTCCGAACACTTCAGTGTAAGTTGGTCTACCCACCTTTCCGTTTGAATTTCCGGTCACCTTATCAAAGGCGCCGATGCCATGAAATCGGGGGGCATCTTCTTCCGCAAATTTGTAGCCTCTCCCCTTTTTGGTCAGAATATGAAGCAAGATGGGACCGTTTAAGGTCTTCAACTGTTCTAAGGTTTTGATCAACCCCCCAATATCATGGCCATCCACCGGGCCGAAATAGCGGAATCCCAACTTCTCGAAGATGATGCCGGGAACTAAAAATCCTTTGATGCTCTCCTCCACCCTAGCCACCATGGCTCTTATCTTATCTCTTCTTTTGAATCTTCCCAACATGTCCCAGACTTCTGCTTTGAGCTTGTTATATTTTTCGTCGGTGAGAAGATCGGTCAGATATCGAGAGAGGGCTCCCACATTTTTAGAGATGGACATGGTATTAGCGTTTAGAATGACTATCAGGTTCTTTCCTGACGCTCCCGCATTATTCAATCCTTCAAATGCCATGCCGCCAGTTAGGGCACCGTCGCCAACCACTGCGATCACTGAGAAATCCTCTCCTTTTTGATCTCGAGCGCAGGCAATTCCCAAAGCAGAAGAAATGGCAGTGGAAGCATGTCCCACAATGAAAATATCATGTTCGCTTTCAGACCAGTTAGGAAAACCGCTTAAGCCCTTATATTTTCTTATTGTCTCGAATCTATCCTTGCGTCCGGTCAAAAGCTTATGGGTATAACACTGATGTCCTACATCCCAGATGATTTTATCCTTAGGTGAATCGAAAACCCGGTGGAGAGCTAAGGTAAGCTCCACCGCTCCCAGGTTGGAAGCCAGATGTCCACCGTTTTTGGAGATCACGGTTATGATTCTGTCTCTGATCTCCTCCGCCAATTCACCTAATTTGTCGATGGGAACTTTTTTTAGATCCTGAGGTGAATTTATTCGATTCAACCAGCCAGTCATTTTAACTCCTTAAAAATCGCGAGAGATCATAAAATCTGCCCAGGCTAAAAGTAGCTCCTTATAGTGTGAGTCTGGTAAAACGTCAAGTTCTGGGCGTGCCTCTCCGATGATCTGCTGTGCCATGCGTTTTGTCTCTGAGATTCCGCCCAACTCAAGTAGAAGTTGGGCCACCTCATCGATTTCTTCTATGGTTGCCTCCTGATTTCCCAGAACACTTTCCAGTCTCGTTTTTTGTTGGGGGGATGCATTCTTAAAAGCATAATAGATGATGGTGGTACGTTTTCCTTCACGAATGTCAGATCCAACTGGTTTTCCCAACTGTTTTTCGTCGCCGATAATGCCCAGGATGTCATCCTGGAGTTGGAAGGCGGTGCCGCACCTGCTGGTAAAATTGGACAGGGCCACAACTCTTTTGTCGTCGGCCTGTGTGGTATCCAGTCCGATCATGGCGCCCGCTTTGGCGGAATATTCATATAAAGTGCCGGTCTTACGCCACAGCATATCTATTATCTGTTCTGGTTTGAAAGATTCAATGGGTTGTTTAGCGAACTGAACATCCAAAGTCTCGCCAGAAACCAAGGTATTTAGCACATATGATTCCAGCATCCGAATCAAGGTTAGGGTAACCTCGGGCTTGACGTTTCCTTTTAAAGAACAATCGCATAAAAGGCTTACCGCCCATCCCTGCTGAACATCACCGGCAAGTATGGCGATGTCTCGTCCATAATCTTTAGCCTGATTTTCCGTATAATTCATCTGTTGCTTAGCAATTATGGATGATTGTGCGTGAACAGTCCAGCCACCTCTCCTCTTTTCGTCATTGTCAATCAGGTCATCGTGCACTAAAGTCCAGGTATGAAACGTCTCCACTGCTGCCGCCGCCGGGATTGCCTCCTCTTCCTTGCCTCCCACAGATCCACAGGCTAAGAGCAAAACCGCAGGACGCAGACGCTTACCTGCCCGGTTGACATAACTATATACGGCTTCTTTTATGTGAGCTGGGTGAAACCAGCTTTCAAATTCCCCCGACTTCAAATATGATGCCACCAACTTTTCTCTTTTTTCCAGCTCGGCAAAAAAATCTATCGCTTGGGTTGCCATTTTCTTCGCAATTAAAGGTTAACGGATACTTAGTTATTTCAAGACTGACGAAATCTGGATCACGCATTTTCAACGCAACCTAAAGATTGTGGCTACCCTTTTCTTGAGTTGGGTCGGTAGCCGCCCCGCCTCTGGCGGGGCGCTTTTGCTTTTCTCACATTCTTAAGTTATTCAACCTCTCGAGAGATTATTCCTCTTCTTCCAGATCAAGAGGTTCAGTTTTAAACCCACCCTCTGCGGTTTTGATCAGCTTCTTGACCTTTTCTTCCGCCCGGGTCAGTTTCTGAGTGCAGAATCGGGATAGCTCAATTCCTTCCTCAAACTTTTTCAAAGCCTCCTCTAAAGATAGCTCTCTCTCTTCTAATTCCAGCACTATTTTTTCTAATGCCCTTAGCGCCTCCTCGAAGCTTTTCTCTTTTTTCCTTTGAGCAGATTTTTTGCCAGCCAACTTCGCCTCTTTATATATTTATTTCAGATCAATCAACTCTACCTTGGATTCAATCCTTCCTTTAAATACCTTTACCTCTATCCTGTCCGCTTCTTTGAGATTCCCCGCATCTTTAATTACCGTCAATCCAGGCAACTTTCGGGTAATTGAATATCCTCTTTTCAAAACTGATGAAGGTGACAAAGTCTTTAGTTTTTCCTTCAATAAAGATATAGTATTTGACTTTATTTCAAAGTAATTTTTTATTCTATTCACAAGTAGTTGACCAAGTTCATCCGCCTTCTGGGACCTTTGAGTGATGATATCAAAAGGTCTTCTGAAACCATAGCTCTCTTTGGTCGCTTCCAATCTTTGCTTTGAACGGTCAAGTAGTGAAGATAGATAAAAGGATAGCTTTCTTATATTAGCTTTTATCTGTTCCAAAAGCCCATCCCTTTCTTCAACTACCATCTGTGCGGCGGCAGATGGAGTGGGTGCTCTTAAGTCTGCCACAAAATCTGAGATGACAAAATCGATTTCGTGTCCCACTGCTGAGATTACCGGGATCTCAGAATCATAGATGGCTCTGGCAACCACCTCCTCATTAAAAGCCCACAGATCCTCCAATGATCCCCCTCCTCTCCCCACTATCATCACGTCGATCTTTTTGTATTCATTGAACTCTCTTATCGCTTGCGCAATTTCCTCTGCTGCTCCCTTTCCCTGAACCCGAACCGGATTCACTATTATTTTTACGCTGGGAAAACGAGTCTGAACAACTCTTATTATGTCCCTTACCGCCGCTCCAGTGGGAGAGGTCACCACCCCGATTGTCTCCGGAAATTGGGGGATAGGCTTTTTGTGCTCCTCATCAAATAACCCTTCTTGAAAAAGTTTCTCCTTCAATCTTCGAAACGCTATCTCCAGCTTGCCCACACCAGCCGGTATAAGCTCAGCAACATCCAATTGATACTGTCCGTTTCTTTCATAAATTGTAATGTCTCCCCATGCCATCACCCTCATTCCATCCGCCGGCTCAAATTGAAGCTCATCCCCCCGGAATCTCCATAGGGTGCATCTTATCTGAGCATTCTCATCTTTTAAGGAAAAGTAACGATGTCCGGAGGAGTGCAGAAGATAATTGGAGATCTCGCCTTCCACCCACACGGCGGGGAAATTTTCCTCTAGTATGTTTTTTATCTCTCTGGTAATTTCTGTTACCGTGTAAATTTTTTCTTGCATATCTTGCCCAGATCACATAAGTGGGTTAAATTGGTTGAGTAATTGGTTTACATTTGCTTCATTCAATTCCCTGTTATGATGTTCCTCTTAGAATATATATTTGCCGCAATCACATGTCAAACACTATATAAGCAAAGTTCTGGTGACTGAACCCAGCCCGGAGACTAAAGAGGAAACCAGAACCTAACTTGAGAGGTTGTCGAAAAACCACAAAAACGTCCCTTATGTCATTTTGACCCCGCCTTTGGCGGGGGGGAAATCTAATAAATATAACATGTTTCAAACTTGAGATTCTTCGGCTAGCGCCTCAGAATGACATTTCTCGACAGGCTCTTAAGTTTTGTAGGTCAAGCATGGCGTAGCCTGCTTGACAAATTCGTATGAATGTGCGTATGCACTCATACGAGCATACGCATCCTTATTTGTCAACCCCGCCTTTGGCGGGGTTGACCTAAAGAGGAAACCAGAACCTAACTTAAGTTAGGTTCTGGTTTGAAATCCTTTGCAATAAGGTGAGGCCGTCGCACGTTTGCGGTTTAAATCTGTTCAGGATAAGCTATCCTCTATATTTTTGTCACGGACGCATCGTCTGTAACGAACAAGGAGGGATGAGTTCTAAATTAAATATGGCCTGTAGCGGTTGCTATAAGCTGATCTAAAAGTTTGCAATCGCGACAGTCCTGATTGCCCAAAGGTGGAGACTGGTGGTCATAAATACTCCGAACTTCCTTTAGAAGAGGAGGAATCTTCTGTTCAGCCTCAAGCTTTAATTGAAGAACGTGCCCGGCAAAGCCCATCAGAAATCCATCTTTCTGCAAAATAGAATCAAGTTCATCTAAAGTCAGATCCGTCTGTGGCTCCATGTATACCAAGGCAATGCCAGAGATGGGATCAAATCCCTGTCGTTCCCCGATGAAAGCATAGGCATTAAGCTGAACCTCATACATAGGAAGCAGGCTATCCTGGGTTTTGGTGAATTTTGCGGTTTTGTAATCAATTATGAAATAGGAGCCATCTTCTTTTTGAAGTATTTCATCTGGCATTCCAGATAACAGAATGTCGGTCTTTTCATCAACAATTCTGAACTTGGAGTAATGTGGGACTTTCACTGGTTTACCCAGATTCCCCAATTCCCCCAGCCATGAAGGCAATTGATTGTATCGGGCGAAGTGAGTGTTGGTCACCTTTTTGGTATAAGAGTCGATGGAAGAAAATATCCCCGGAAAAATCTGAAAGGGGAGCTTGTTTGCGCAGTGCATCTTAATCCAGAAACAGCGAGGACAGAAATTGGGCAATGCTAAAGCTCCCAGATCCTTGGCTGAGATTCTTATTTGTGACATGTTAGTTTTTCTCCTCTCTTTCACACATCTTACTTTATTATATACAGCAATATGGAGTGTACCAGCTTGCTGATGCGGTTTTTAACAGAGTTTAACCAGTGGCGGTATAAGAACTCAGGCTCAGAAAATCGCGAAAGCCCCGCGAAGCGGGATCCTTCGGACAAGCTTTCGCACTCCCAAAAACACTTTTTAAACAGTCCCTAAAGCTCCAGCTCGTAGCTCGTAGGGACAGCCCTTGTGGCTGTCCGCATTAGCTTAGATAAAATGGGGGTGGATTGACGGTCAGGCTCGACCGAAGTATTTTTCCATCCTATCAAAGGCTTTGTTGATAGCCTCTTCTGAGTCACAGAAGGTAATCCTGAGATGACCTTCTCCGGTTGGTCCAAAAGCCACGCCAGGTGTAGTTGAAACTTTTCCCTCCAGCAAGAGCCTTTTACAGAATGAAAGTGAGTCAGAACCATCTTTGCGCAGAATCTTCGGAAACATGCAGTAGGATCCTTTGGGCTTTTGATACTCAAACACCGAGATCAGCCTGTCCAGACGCTCGCAGGTCAAATCTCGCAGACCAAGGTATTTCTTTCTGAACTCCGCAACGCAATCCTGCGGTCCTTTAAGCGCACCCAGCGCCGCATATTGTGAAACCACCGGAGCACAGATAGTAAATGGAATGTGCGCCTTAAGCATCTGGGTTACCCACTCCGCTTTTGCCAACACGTATCCAACCCTCCATCCAGTCATGGCGTATGTCTTGGTAAAGGTGAAACAGCTAACCGTTCTCTCCTTCAGTTCAGGGATGGAGGCTAAACTGAAGTGCTTTGTCCCATCAAAGGTAAAGTACTCGTAGCTCTCATCTACAATTATGGCTAAATCATTTTCTAACGCTATCTCGCCCAGTGCCTGAAGTTCTTTTTCTTCAAACACCGCTCCGGTAGGATTGCCGGGTGTGCAGAACATGATGGCTTTTGTCTTTTTGGTCACTGCCTTTCTGAAAGCATCGATGTCTAAGCGAAAGCATTCCTCTTCGATAGTCGGAACATAAACCGGGACTGCAGAGGCGAGGACCACCTGTTGGGCATGAGTAGAATAGTTGGGCGACGGCATAAGCACCTCATCTCCCGGATCAAGCAAAGCCATAACTGCGGCACTCAAGCCCTCAATAGCTCCCACAGTGACCATCACTTCAGAGGGATTAGCTTTGATGTTATTATCCCTTTCCAGTTTCTTAACGATCGCTTCTCTTAATTCCGGCAGCCCGATGCTTGTAGAATAGCCACTCACCAGACCCTTGTTTATCGCCTCACACGCCGCCTTATTAATATGTTCCGGCGAGCCTGCCGCCGGTCTTGCCCAGGATAAGGAAACCGGATCTTTTACCTGCATGGACAGTCGCGTCATCTCATGAATAGCAGAACGCGGAATCTGGCTTACTCTATCAGATACCAAACTCTTTTTGATTTTATCTCTATTCTCCACTTTTCACTCCATATTTTATGTTATCAATTGACCATTTTCTCACCTTTGTCAAGCAGTTTGACTTAATTTTTAAGAACGTATTGAAAAACTAAAGTCGGAGTGCACCAGCTTGCTGGTGCGTTTTCTTCTTTTTCAACAGTTCCTTTAGCTTGACCAAAAGTCTGCCTAAAGGGCCTGTTGAAAAACCCTATTAGCAGGGCTAAATGCCCTGCCCTATGGGTGATAAGTTATTGTTACTCATAGAGGCGGGAATTTTCGTATGAATGCATACGCATATCCCGCCTCAAAGTTTAACTTTTTCAACAATCCCTAAAGGCAGACACTCCATGTGAGCAAAAAAATTAAGTAGTTCGTAGGGACAGCCCTTGTGGCTGTCCGTATTAGGGCTGGGACAGGGACAAGCCCTGTCCCTACATAAAATTTAACTAACGATTTGATCGGGCAAGTGCATCCAGTTTCGCTCGCAATGGGTTCAATGGCAAAAGCCCCACGATCCGATCCACAGGTTTCCCCTTGTTGAAGAAGAAAACTGTAGGGATGCTTTGCACCCGATATTGCATGGCGGTTTCGGGATTCTGATCCACGTTCAATTTAAAGATGCGCACTCGACCAACATAATCCGGACCGATCTCATCCAAAAGTCCCCCCATAACTTGGCAGGGTGGACATCGAGCCGACCAGAAATCCACTACCACCGGAATATCAGATTCAAGCACTTCCTCTCGAAATGATAGATCCGTTACCGGAAGCGGCTTACCCGGTTTTGGCGGCTTGAAGAATAAGTTCTTTAAAAATCCCATAGGTTTTTATCTCCTGCATTCAAAGTACAATAATTATAACTAAAAGATGAAAGTTCGTCTCTGGCGTTGGTAACTAAAGCCACTTACAACCTTCTTTTTTCTTGAGAGCTAAAAAAATCAAAATACCTTTCTCCTTTGGGAGTGATCTGATAATAAGTATGATTGCGATGCTTGATCCATTTATTGTCAACTATGTTTTTTCGATACTGAATCATTACCGGTGCAACTCTTTTTAGTAGTTTCAAACTTTTCAGTTTCTTGTGGTGCTCAAACGCCAGATCGGGTTCGATTTTCAAAATCCTCGCCACCATCAAGGAATAGTCCACTCCCATCACTTGATGATGTTGCAGGATACGAAAGTCAAGTTCGTCTAACTGATGATAATCTTTATCCGGTTTATTCTCCTTCTTTTCTAAAATGTCCTCCCAGGATAAAGAAATCAGCCGTTTCGATTCAGTCTTTTTTAGATTGCCACAGGAAGTTTTATGCACTACAACTATATTATTATAACTGAAATATCCGATGATGGAGTCATTAGGCTGGGGAGAACAGCATCGGGCAATTTTATACCCTTCTTTCAGTTTTAGTTCATTAATAGACATCCAATCATTCCTTCTTTTAGTAGAATAGCCAAAAATTCCTATATGTCAAGCTCATCTTACATCAGCAATCTCTGTTGGTGGAAAAGTTAGATGCGTCCGAAGTTATGATTTTCAAGAAAGCATTAAGTTTATTTTCTGTGAGAATAAAGCAGGGTGGAATTTAAAAGGATTGTTTCAATAAAAAGTGGCGCAGGTTGGACTGCAAACCCGCGCCACAGATACCTTTGTGCCAATTTAGGAGCCTTGAAGGTTCTATAGCATGATCTAAATATCAATCCGTTCAATCCGCTTAATCCGTTGACCCGTTCAATCCGCTTAATCCGTTGACCCGTTCAATCCGCTTAATCCGTTGACCCATCCGTTGACAGCATCTCACAGGCTTTAACTGTATTTGAAAGAAGCATGGCGATGGTCATGGGACCCACTCCACCCGGAACTGGCGTTATAGCTTTGGCAACTTGGCTGACTGATTCAAAATCGACGTCTCCTACCGATCTATATCCGGATTTAGTTGACGGATCCTCTATTCTGTTGGTTCCCACGTCAATTACCACCACTCCTGGCTTGACCATATCTGCGGTAACGAATTTTGCCCTCCCCATTGCCGCAATCAGAATATCAGCCTGTCGGGTGACTCCGAGCAGATCTTTTGTGGCAGTATGACAGATGGTGACGGTGGCATTGGCACCTTTTGCCTTTTGATAAAGCATGGGAGCAAGTGGTCTTCCCACCAAGCTCCCTCGACCTAATATCACCACATGCTTTCCGGAAGGATCATTTCCCGATCTTACCAGAAGCTCCTGAATACCCAAAGGAGTGCAGGGCAAAAAGGTTGGTTTACCAGCCAGTATCATTCCCACATTGAAAGGATGAAATCCATCCACATCTTTCTTGGGGTCTATGGCTAAAATCACCTTCTCTTCGCTTATCTGCTCTGGTGTGGGAAACTGAACTAAAATTCCATGTATGGTCTTTTTTTCATTCAATTCTTCAATTTTTTTCAAAAGCTCGGATTCAGACAAATCATTAGGGTATCTATAAACCTCGGAGTGGATGCCCACCTTTTCACAGGCTTTCGCTTTCATATTCACATAAACTTCGGAAGCAGGATTATCTCCCACCAAGATTGCCGCCAATCCGGGAACTTTTCCACTTTTTTTTAAATTTTCTATCTTTTCTTTTAAACCTTCTTTTATTTCTGAGGAAATCTTTTTACCATCAATGATCTCTGCTGGCATAACCACTCCTATTTAAAAATTATGCCGGATGACGAATAATTGATGACGAATTGCTTTTATTCGTCATCCGTCATCCGTCATTCGTCATTCGTCATTAAATCCTTTCTTTATTGTCTTTTTCCTCTTCCTCTTCTGGTCTGGGGACATCAATTTTGATTCTTTCAATGCTTTGAGCTTTGCCGGTCTCCGGGTCAATTTTGACCAGCGCCCCGCAAAATTTGATATCTTTCTTGGCGAGTGTGAAACGGCGAGGGATCTGCAAGAGAAAACGAGAAAGGGCGTCCTCTTTGTTTACGCCGAGCACTGAGTCATGCGCTCCGGTCATTCCAGCATCGGTGATATAAGCCGTCCCGCCCGGCAGGATGCCCTCATCCGCGGTTTGCACATGCGTATGACTTCCTAAGACCGCAGTAACCTTTCCATCCAGATACCATCCTAAAGCAATCTTTTCGGAGGTGGCTTCAGCATGCAGGTCCACAATGACGATTTTGGTCTTCTCTTTGAGCCCTTTGATCTTCTCTTTCGCCACCCGGAAAGGGCAATCGATCTCCTTTATATAAACTCTCCCCTGAATGTTTAAAACCCCGACTTTATCTCCCTCTTTTGTTTCAAATATTCCCGCTCCTCTTCCCGGAGCATCCGGGGGATAATTGGCAGGTCTTAAGATGCGCTCGTCTTCATTTAGGTAAGGATATATATCTTTCCGATCCCAGATGTGATTACCGCTGGTTAAGCAATCCACCCCATAGGAGTGAATTTTTTTGGCTATCTCCTTGGTTAAACCGAATCCACCAGCGGAGTTTTCTACATTAGCTATGGTGAAATCTATCTGATGTGTTTTCTTAAGATCGGGCAGAAGTTGGGAGACCGCCCATCTCCCTGGTTTTCCCACTATGTCTGCGATAAATAGTATGTTCAAATCACATTTCCTAGTCTGTGTATTTCACTACCTTTCCCGGAAAGCTGGGTAAAATCACTTTTTGGTAGCCGCAGGCTTCAGCCTGCGAAAAAGTAAGTCTTCACGCAATCGCATGGTTACAGTCATTATAACAGTTCACTTATGCTGCAAGATAGTTTATCACAAGAATCTCTTGAATTCCATTATATGCTTTAAAAACATATTAAAGTTTATGTCGAATTGCATAAGGATTGTCCTCAAGAGCCGAAGGACAAAATCCAAATACCACCGGAGTTTTTCAATCATCGAAGCTCAGCACTGCTGCCTGGCAGTTTGTGCCGCAAAAAATCGATTCCTAAATTCTTCCTCTCTTTCTATTTAGCATATTCAATGGCTCTGGTTTCCCGTATCACCGTAACCTTGATCTGACCGGGATACTCCAGCTCAGCCTCGATTTTCTTGGCCATCTCATTTGCCAGTTCTGCCGCTCCCACATCACCTATGCGCTCATGCTCCACAATAACCCTGATCTCCCTTCCCGCCTGAATGGCATACGACTTAGCCACACCTTTGAACGAATCAGCCAGCTCCTCCAGTTTCTCCAACCGTTTGATATATCCTTCCAGGGTTTCACGTCGGGCACCAGGTCTGGCTCCGGAGATGGCATCTGCCGCCTGAACCAGAACGGAATAGGGAGACTCTGAAGTGACGTCCTCATGATGAGAGGCGATGGCATTCAACACTATCGGATTCTCCCCGTATTTCTGGGCTACATTGTATCCTATCTGGGTGTGTGTTCCCTCGGTTTCCCGATCAACCGCTTTTCCTATATCGTGCAAAAGACCGGCTCTTTTAGCTAAATTGGAGTCCAAGTCCAACTCCGCCGCCATCAATCCAGTCAGGAAAGCCACCTCCTTGCTGTGCTGGAGAACATTTTGACCGTAGCTGGTTCGGAACTGGAGTTTGCCCAAAAGTTTCACCAACTCGGGATGAATCCCATGGATGCCTACATCGAAGCTGGCTTGTTCCCCTGTCTCCCGGACGATGACCTCCATCTCTTTTTCAGCCTTTGCCACCACCTCCTCTATGCGGGCCGGATGGATTCTTCCATCCATGATCAGCTTCTCTAAAGCCATTCTGGCGACCTCCCTTCTTATGGGGTCATAGCCGGAAAGTATCACCGCCTCTGGGGTATCATCTACGATTACATCGATTCCGGTGGCGGTCTCGAAGGAACGAATGTTTCGTCCCTCCCTTCCGATGATGCGCCCCTTCATCTCATCGTTGGGAAGATTCACCACCGATACGGTTGATTCCACCGTGTGATCAGCCGCACATCTTTGAATGGCGGAGATGATTATGTCTTTGGCCTCCTTCTCTGCGGTCTGCTCTGCCTGTTCTTTGATCTCCTTTATAAGCTGGGTAGCCTCCTGTCGGGCTTGACTTTCTAAGTTCTCCATTAAGAGCTTTTTTGCCTCGTTGGCGGTCATCTGAGCTATTCTCTCCAGTTGTTTGTTCTGATCGGCGATCTTTCGGCTTAGTTCATCACTTTTAGCCCGAACCGCCTTCTCTCTGGCGAACAGAATCTTATCCCGGTTCTGCACCTCTCTTTCTTTCTTGGTTAAAATATCTACCTTTCGGTCTAAATGTGCCTCCTTTTCTGAAAACTTTTTTTCTATTCGACTAAACTCAGATTTTTTGATCTGCTGCTCTTTTTCAAAATTGACTTTGGCTTTATACCACTCATCTCTGGCTTCTAAGATAGCCTCCTTCTTCTTAATCTCCGCCTCTTTCTTCGCTTCCTCTATGATCCTCTTTGCCAACTCCTCAGCCTTTCCTAACTTCATCTCTCCTATCCTGCGGCTGATAAACCATCCAAGAAAGAAGGTCAAAATCGCCACACCCGAGGCTATAAGGATAATCATCAAGTTGTTCATAACTGCTTCTCCTTCCCCATGGGTCGCCTAGACCCTATATGAAAAAACCCCACTTGTTTTTTTAGATTTTGCCTTTGTGAAAAAATTAAAGTATTCGAAAGACTTTCTCAGGCAAAATCAACCAACAGAAGTGGGGAACAAAAACAAAGAGGACTTTTAGAATTTTTTTTGACTGACCTTACTATTTAACTGCTCTAAAAGGGATTGCGATCTTTCTTCTACATCCAGAAGTTTTTTCTCCTTGTCTTCTCTCTCTTTAAACAACTCGTCGGTTATGTTCATGGCTGCCAGAACTGCTACCCTTAAAGGTAGCTTGTTGGACAATTTCTCTGACACTTCCTTCATCTTTTGATCCACATATTTGGCAACCGTTTGGATGTAAAAAGCTTCTGTATCTCCCTTAATAGGATAATCTTCACCAAAAATATTAACGTTAACCGATTGTTTTTTCTCTTCCATAATGCCAAGTTAATTAAAAAGAAAATTTCTAAAAACTCTTTTGTTTTCTTTCCCCACAAGTCAAACCACTAATTAACGCACCTCAACTAACATGTTACGAAATACAGCCACACTTTGTCAAGAGATTTTATCGAGAGCTTTCGAAAAAGTCAAATAGGGAAAGGTTTTGTTGGAGTGTCCCGCCTTTGGCGGGGAAAAGACAATGAGCTTTATATGGTTCATCTAAAGGGTTTGTTGAAAGACTCCCACTTCGGGGCGGGATATGCGTATGCATTCATACGAAAATTCCCGCCCCTATGGGCAACAACGGCTTATCACCCATAGGGCAGGGCATTTAGCCCTGCCAATAAAGTTTTTTAACAGTCCCTAAAGGTGGACACTCCAAATTCTTTTCTCCTTGCAGTTTTTCGAAAGACCTCTTAACTTTCGGCTTCAAACGGAACCAACTTCTCTAAAAGCTTCTCCAGCCGCCTTTTGATCGTCTCCCTCTTTTCGATAAAATTCCTTTCCTTGTGGGCAAGCTCGCTTCTCAATCTCTCTGTTTCCAAACTTAAACTTTTTGTACTCTTTTCAAAATTGTTTATCTGATCTTCTAACTTCCCATAGGAAGAGGTAATCTCCTGGTTCTCCTGCTTGAGTCGATCGATCAACTCCACCGTTTTCCTGATCTTCTCTTCCAATCTTTCGAAATTTTCTAACTGCATAACAAAACTTCTTTTTCTGGAATTATTTTAGAAAGTTTTTTAAAACTCTAACAATTCCCCAAATAAAACAGTGAACTGAAATACAGTATATAAGATATTTTTTCTGTTATCTTCTCAGAGTGGCATCAAAGCTTCTCTCCAGCTCCGAGATCACCTTTCGGTGAATTTCATCCACCTCCTCTTCTGTTAATGTCCTCTTCTGCGAGCGGTAGCGAATAGAGTATGCCAAGCTTTTCATACCAGCAGGAACCTGTTTTCCTTCGTACACATCAAATAAAGTGACCTCTTCTACAAGGCTTCCTCCCACCTCTTTTATTTTATCTCCGATCACCTTTGAAAGTATCGTCTCATCCACCACCACTGCTATGTCCCGATCCACCGGCGGAAACTTGGGCATAGAGGAAAACTTTTTTCTGCGAGGCACCCGGCTACAAAGTTTCTCAAAATCCAGTTCTGCCCAGAAGACTTTCTCCTTGATTTCAAAAGCATCCAAAATTTCTTCGCACACCTCACCCAAAAGTCCAATCTTCTCGTCTCCCATCTGGATATGGAAACATCTGTCCTCCTTCAGAAAAGCATTTCTGCCGGGATTTAGCTCAAATGAAAGTAGAAGATGCTCGAACAATCCCTCCAGCATCCCTTTGAGATCAAAAAGATCTGTCTCCGTCTCTTCAGTTTCCCAATGGCGGGGTTCTCTTTCTCCGGAGATAGCTATGCCCAGATGAAGTTTTTCCTCTGGTAACCGGTCCCGCGGATCCTGTGGATTTCCCCTGGCGAAAAACACCTTTCCCAGTTCAAATATCCTTAAATTTTTCTCCAGCCGGTTTTTGTTCCGGCTCACCACTGAAAGGAGATTGTAAGCCAATGTGGTGGAAAGAACGGACAGATCCTGGCTCAAAGGATTTCTTATGCTAACTTGCGAAACATCGGGACTCAATTTCGCCAACTTCTCTGGATCCACCAGATTATTGGTGATCACCTCAAAGAATTCCCTTCCCACCATGAATTCTTTGACTCTTCGGGAGACTTCATCCTCCCATTGTATCTCTGTGACCAGGCTCCCTCCGGCTCTCAGGGTGGTCTTTATATTGCCATAACCATAGATACGAGCTATCTCCTCCACCAGATCGATCTCCCGGGTCAGATCAGGTCTGAAGGTGGGAATCTCCACCTCCAGATCATGATTCTCCTCGCCTTCGACGGGATTTTCAACTTTCACCGGAAGCTCCAGATTGGTCAATATGCTTTTGATCTTTTGCCGTTGAAGATCGGTGCTTAAGATCTTATTAACCCGTTGCGGTCTTAAAGTTATCTGAACCGGATAGATGGGAGAAGGATAGCTATCCACCACACCCTTTAATACTTTGCCAAAAGCTAAGCTTCCCAGAAGCTCAGCCGCACGATCAATGGCTTTCACCACCGCATTGGGATTGGCTCCTCTTTCGAATCTCTGAGACGATTCGGTGGATATACCCAAGAATAGCCGTCCTCTGCGAATAACTTTCGGATCAAAATAGGCGCTTTCCAAAAGGATAGTCCGAGTGTTCGGACCAACTTCGCTTTCCAAGCCTCCCATTATTCCGGCAATAGCCACCGTTTTTGTCCCATCGGTGATGAGCAAAACTTCCCGGCTTAAGGTGTGTTCCTCTTGATCTAAGGTGACAAATTTCTCCTCATCCTGCGCTCTTCTCACCACCACCTTTTTTCGCTTGAAGAGCTTGTAGTCAAAAGCGTGCAGGGGATGTCCCAGCTCCAACATCACCAGATTGGTTATATCCACCACATTGTTTATAGGGCGCATCCCGGCTGATTGTAACTTTCTTTTCAGCCAGAAGGGGGATTCGGTTATCTTCACATCTTCAATCACCCGGGCGGCATATCTGGGACAAGCTTGGGGGTCGCCAATCTCTACCTGCAACCGATTTTGAGCCATCTCCCCGATTTCGTGCAGATTCACCTCTCTCTTTCTTAATCGACTTCCACACAAAGCCGCCACCTCTCTTGCCACTCCCATGACGGAAAGACAATCGGGTCGATTGGGGGTGAGATCTATATCCAGGATCCAGTCTTCCAAATCCAGTGCCGAGGTGATTGATTGTCCCACTTTAAGATCCGCATCCAGAATCATGATCCCCTTCTCATCCTCCCCAATGTCCAGTTCCTTCTCCGAGCAGATCATGCCATAAGACTCCACACCCCTCAAAGCGTTTTTGGTGATCTGAATTCCTCCGGGTAGCTTGGCACCGATTAAAGCTACCGGGACTTTGGCATCCTCGGCTACATTGGGAGCACCGCACACAATCTGGAGGCTCTCCAATCCGACCATCATCTCACATACGGAAAGCTTATCTGCCCGTGGATGTTTGGAGACATTTTTTATCTGCCCTACCACCACCCTATCCAAGTCTTTGCCCACCGTTGTGATGGTCTCCACCTCCAGACCGGCATCGGTAAGTCGGGAAGCTAACTCCTCAACTGAGAGGTCGAAATCAACAAATTCTTTGAGCCATCTGTAACTTACTTTCATCTTAGAATTGCCTCAAAAATCTAAGATCATTTTCATAGAAGAGTCGGATGTCATCAATCTGATATTTTAACATGGCGATCCGATCCACCCCCATGCCGAAGGCATAGCCTGAATAGATTTCCGGATCATAGCCCACCGCCTTGAATACCTCTGGATCTATCATGCCCGCCCCCAAAATCTCCAGCCATCCTCTGTGCTTGCACACACTGCAACCTTTCCCTCCACAGATCACACAGGAGATGTCTACCTCGGCTGAAGGCTCGGTGAAGGGGAAAAAGCTGGCCCTAAATCTCAAAGCCACATCCTTACCGAATAACTCCCACACGAAGGCAGAAAGAACCCCTTTGAGATCGGCAAAGGTCACGTCTTTGTCCACATAGAATCCTTCCACCTGATGAAAGGTGCAGAAACTTCGAGCATTGATGGCTTCGTTTCGATAACATCTTCCCGGAGCGATGATCCTAACCGGGGGTTTTCTTTTCTCAAATACTCTCACCTGAACCGGGGAGGTATGGGTGCGAAGGAGGAGATCATCTTTTATGTAGAAGGTGTCCTGCATGTCTCTGGCCGGATGGTCGGGAGGGAAGTTAAGCGCGGAGAAGTTGTAGTAATCTGTTTCTACGTCCGGACCTCTGGCTACCTCAAATCCCATCCCATAAAAGATCTCTATAATCTCTTCATTTACCTGAGTGAGGGGATGAAGCCTCCCTTCCCATCCTTTTCTTCCGGGAAGGGTATAATCAAAAAATTGTTTCTCCTTTCCTTTGGCAACCTCCCCCTTTTTCAATTCTTTTGTTTTTCTGAGGAGAACCTCCTCCACCTGTTTTTTGATCTGATTGGAAAGTTTGCCTATAGCCGGACGCTCCTTTTCTGGGAAATCTTTTAAGCTTTTTAGAAGGGAGGTGATGATCCCCTTCCTCCCTAAATATCTAATTCTTGTCTGTTCCAATCCTTCAAGCTCGCTGGTTTGCTCTATCTTCAGAAGAGCTTCCCTTTGCGCCTGCTTGAGGGACTGTTCAAATCTGCTTGCGTTGGACATAACACAAAAAAAGCTAACAGTGTTTTAGAACTCAGGGTATTCTACACCACATCCTGAAAACCGGCTTTAATGACTTTTCAGGAGGCTGGAATTTTGGAATATGCCAGAAGTGGACTATAAAGACCACACAGAGGTCTATGAAAAGTTATTCGAGATTTGCCATCTTTGGCTTTTTAACCGGCTTTGGATTTTGAAGCCAACTCAGCTAACTTAGCGAAACCTTCTTTATCTCGAACTGCCATATCTGCCAGAATCTTACGATCTAAAATCACCCCGGCCCTCTTCAAGCCGTTGATAAACAGGCTGTATGAGAGTCCGGAAAGTCTGGCGGCGGCATTGATCCGCACTATCCAGAGTCGACGGAAATCCCTCTTCCTTCTTCTTCTATGCGCATAGGCATAGGCTAATCCTCGTTGAACCGACTCTTTGGCAGTACGATACAGTTTGCTTCTGCCTCCGTAATATCCTTTAGCGGCTTTCAGGATTTTTTTTCTTCTTGCTCGTGAAGCTACTGCATCTGTTGCTCTGGGCATTAGAATCCTCCTTAGCTGGCTAACAGCCTTCTTACCTTATTTTCATCAGCTTTATCAACCAATCCAGCCTTTCTTAAGTTTCTTTTTCTTTTGGCGCTTTTCTTACTCAAAAGATGTCCTCTGAAGGCTTTGCTTCTTTTGAACTTTCCACTGCCTGTCTTCTTGAATCTTTTGGCAGCGGCCCTATTTGTCTTTATCTTGGGCAACTGACTATCCCTCCATCTTCTTAGGTATTTAACAACACACGTTAACTCATTGAGCCAATTTGTTGATAAAAAAACTACTTGAGCCAGACGGTTTTGAAAATTTAGGATGAAGCCGAGCTTTTGTCCTGCGCCTTAGGCACAAAAGTCAAAGTCAGAATCCGACCCTCCATTCTGGGTTTGGGCCCTGGTTCTCCCACCTCAGAAAGGTCAACTTTCAGTTTATCCAGGATCTTTTGCCCGAACTCCATATGAGCTCTTTCCCGCCCCCTGAACACCACCAGAACCTTCACCTTGTTGCCCTGAGTCAAGAACTCCCGAACATGTCTCATCTTGAAGGTGTAATCATGATCCTCGGTTTTGGGTCTGAAGCGCATCTCCTTCAGTTGCAGGAAACGCTGCTTTTTCTTGGCGTCTTTTGCTTTTTTGGCAAGCCCATATTTGTATTTCCCATAATCCATTATCTTACAAACCGGTGGCATGGCTCCTGGAGAAATCTCCACCAGATCATACCCTCTCTCTGCCGCTAACCTGATAGCGTCTCTGGTGGGCATGATCCCTATCTGTTCGCCAGTCTCTCCGATAACTCTCACCTGGGAAAAACGAATTCTTCGATTAACCCTGATCTCCTTAGCTCTTATTGGATCTCACCTCCTTTCTTGCTCTCTTTGTCTTTACTGAGAGGTGCTTTTAGTCTTAAGAAGTTTTGGCTTTCAAAAAGCGTCACATTCTAAGAATTTGCTCAAAAGAATTTTTCATCTTTGTTTAAAAGGCATTGGGTTCTACGGTTTTGTTTTTTACCTCCTCTTTCAACTTTTGGATGATCTGATCTAAGTTGAACCGACCCAGATCTCCCTTCTTGTGTCTTCTCACTGAAACGTTTTTGTCCTGTACTTCCTTTTTGCCCACAATAAACATATACGGTATCTTTTCCTTTTCTGCCTCTCTTATTTTATAGTTTATCTTCTCGTTTCTATCGTCTGTCTCCACTCGAAAACCTTCTTCTCTTAGTCTACTTTCTATTTCGGCAGAATAAGAATTTTGTTCATCGGTGATGGGCATTACCCGAACCTGCACTGGAGAAAGCCACAGAGGAAACGCTCCCCCATAATGCTCAATCAGCACTCCGAAGAATCGCTCCAGCGAGCCCAATAAAGCCCGATGAATCATTATAGGTCGGTGGAAGTTTCCATCCGAATCCACAAAGGAAAGATCAAATCTCTCCGGGATGTTGAAATCAAACTGGATGGTGGTGCATTGATGGGGTCTTCCCATAACGTCTTCGATTTTCAAATCGATCTTTGGACCATAGAAGGCGCCACCCCCTTCATCTACTTCGAACATTAGATTTTGCTTTTTCAAAGCCCGCCTCAGAGCATCTTGCGCTTTTTCCCAGTTTTGTTCCTCTCCTATGGATTTATCCGGTCGGGTGGACAAGAATATCTGATATTTTTCGAAGCCTAAGGTTTTAAGCATGGCGGTTGAGAAATCTAAAAGACCAATGACCTCCTCTTCCAGCTGCTCCGGCTTGCAGAATATATGAGCATCGTCCATGGTAAAGCCTCTCACCCGAAAAAGCCCCTGCAATACCCCGGAACGCTCATACCGATAGCAGGTGCCCAACTCAGCCAATCTCAGAGGAAGCTCTCTATAACTTCTGAGTTTGGATTTATAAATAAGGATATGAAAGGGGCAGTTCATCGGCTTGAGCTGGTATTGTTCATCTTCTACCTGCATGGGGGAATACATGTATTCCTGATAAAATCCAGTATGTCCACTTTTCTCCCACAGACGCAGTCGAGCTACATGAGGAGTGTAGATCAACTGATAGCCATGCTTTTGATGTTCTTCCATCCAGAACTCCTCAATGACTTTTCGAATCTGTGCTCCCTTGGGATGCCACAACACCAGACCAGGTCCAACTTCATCCGAAATCGAAAAAAGCTCCAGCTCCTTCCCTAACACCCGATGATCTCTTCTTTTCATCTCCTCGATTCTTTTCAGATAAAAGTCCAGCTCTTCTTTTGTAGGAAAGGAGATTCCATAGATACGTTGAAGCATGGGATTTTTCTCAGAGCCTCTCCAGTAGGCTCCGGCTACGCTTAAAAGCTTAAAGTTTTTGATGACTCCGGTGGAGGGAACGTGGGGTCCCCGACACAGATCCATAAAATCATCGTGCTGATACAAAACCACCTTATCTTCCTCCAACTCAGAAAGTATCTCCAATTTATAACTCTGTCCCTTCTGTTTGAAGATATCCTCTGCTTCCGACTTGGCAAGCTCTTTTCTTATGAAGAGATAATTTTGCTTTACGATCTCTTTCATTCTCAACTCAATTCTTGCTAAATCTTCCGGCTCGAATGGTTTTTGGGTATCAAAGTCGTAATAAAACCCTTCTTTGATAGAAGGTCCGATGGCTAATTTCACCCCAGGAAAAAGATTTTGCACTGCCTGAGCCATAACATGTGAAGTGCTGTGCCAGAAAACCTCTTTCCCCTCTTCAGAATCGAAGGTGATTATCTTGATATCTGAATCCTTTTGCACCTTTTCAGATAAATCCACCATCTTGCCGTTCAGAAAGGCGGCGATTGCATTATCAGCCAGATTTGGATCCAAATCCCGGACGATCTGGGAGATAGTTATTCCGGCTGGGTATTGTTTCTTCGATCCGTCAGGCAAAACCACCGTCACTTCATCTGCCATGAGTTTCTCCTTGCACGTTGCTATAAAAAATTACCCCATACCTTTTGGGGCGCAATCATCCTCGAGGTTCGTATATCACCGACCAGATTTATTATGAAAAATCAAACATGAACCTTGTTTACTAAAACAGCTTACTGTTTACAGTCAACCGTAAACTGCCAACTGCTAACTGCCAACTGTTAATGGTGGGCGATACTGGAATCGAACCAGTGACCTCTTGCATGTCAAGCAAGCACTCTAACCGACTGAGCTAATCGCCCCAAAATTGCGAAATCCTTTTTTCCATCTGACCCTCCCCCGCCTATGGCGGGGGATACTCTAACCGACCGAGCTAATCGCCCAACAAAAAAAGCCAAGAGTTTACGATTGAAATATCTTTGTGTCCTTTAACTTAAACCTTATTTATGATCTCCAACCGAATCTAATATATTTCTTTACGAATCTTTTGTCAAGATTTTATTGACCAATCTCAAAAAGTCCGGTATGTGGGGTTGGGAGTCCTTTAGAGTTAACTCCCTTCGCATTGAGTCTCAAGGCTTAGCACTGAAAAATTAAACTCTTACCGTGAAGTTTTCCTTCCTATGATTACTGAAGGGTACCACCATGAAAATATATTTCTATAACCTTTCAACAGTTTTTCAATAAGATGGGGTTTCAATAGCATTTGGTCCATACAGAATCCTGAACAGTACGTCCATAACTATCAGACTCCAAACAAATCCATAAGTTTATCTGCGATTTTTTTGTAAATCTCCTGGTTATCGTAATCGCCTTTCTGTTTTTTCCTTTTGGCCTCTTTCACTTTTTCCTTTCGAATGGGAGGTGAATTATCGGAAAGATCAGCTTTCTTATCTGAGGTATGACCATCCGCTCTTTTATCTTGACATTCTGATTGAGGTAAGATACGACTTATCTTTTTCCCGATCTTTTTTCCCGAAGACAGGATAAAAGGATTTTCCTTTTTTTCCTCAAATTTTTCTTTTCCGCTGGAAGATAACACTCTCTTTTCTCCTGTGCAAATGTTTGCACATCTGATTTAGTTTCGACTGGGTTTATGCTAACACCTTGTCTGACATGATAATCAGATTCTCCATTCAACCCCCTGGAGAGCAAATTCCCAGACTTTTTTGTCCAGAACAACAGACTTTTGGACTCTGTTGCTACTTTTCCTCTATTACTTGTATCGACCTGGAGGCTTTAAACTTTATAGTTCGAATTTATAAGATGAAACTTAAGGCGGAAAAAATGCGGCGAATAGTTGAAAGGTCAACCATGTTCGAAGGAATGGTTGACATTTTTGGTGTCACGCAAAGTCTATGACAAAAAGCTTAACTCCCAGATTCTTTTGTGCTTTTAATTTTTGATAAATCCCTTTGAGGAATGTTCGACGAAACTTAAGAAAGAACATCTTTTTTGTCTTTTTGAATCATCTGCCACATGAATTCATTATAAAAATGCCATCGACAATCTTTGATGAGGCAATCATTTTTTTTTCAGGTGTTCGACTATCCGTCTGTGCTCAGCGCCGAACCACAGCTTCTCCACAGGCTGGGTGAAGATATTGCCGAAACAGGTGGCGTCATGACGATAAGAAAATTGAGGACAAGGGTAAACATCACCCGAAGGATTTATTATCAGATGGATAGGAGAAAGCCAGCATCCACGGCGAAACTCCCCGGTTTCAGCTTCTCCATATACTTCAAATGGACGGTATCTATTTTGTAGTTCCTTTATATGTTTATTCACCCCTTCCATCTGTTCTGAGTATAGACTATCAGAAGCTTTCTGATTGATCCGAAACTGAATATAATTCAAACGCATGTCTTTGACCAGACAGGTCATCTCCTCCATGAAATTCATATTGCTCTGATTCAGCCTAACTTTAGCTCCTATAATCAGACCTGTTTTTTGCTTGTCCCTTTCGGAGACAATACTCTCTATATTGCTCAACACCTTTTGAAATTCCCTTGGAGTTGGAGGATGATGAATACGATTATAAACCACGTCATTGCTGGCATCTAAATTCACTCTTAAAAAAGAAAAACCCTCCACCAGAAGGCTAACTATCTTTCGATCAAGTGAGGCGGCATTGGTCAAAAGGCTCAATTTGAACTTCTTTTCTATGCACATCTGTGTAAATTTACGAAATTCCGGATGCAGTGTAGGTTCTCCTCCTCCGGAGAGATCAATGAATTTAACTTTCAAGGAATGCAAGCTCTCCAGGAGTTTGCCGAAGCTGTTTGAGTTCATGAAGACAACCTTTCTCCTGCGGTCACCTCCATAAAGGCACCAAGAGCAGTTGTGATTGCATGTGTCTGACAGGTAAACTCTGGCTAAGGCAGGATAAGGAATGCTCCCCTTTGAAATTTTCTTAGCCTCAGGAAAAACCCTTTCCAGCATTGCCTTTTCAAAAGGAGAGAACTTCTCTTTTCGGCCTAGCTTGTAGACGTTTCTGTCTTGAGAGAAGATAGCTTTTGTTTTCAGTTCTGCTTCCGTTTCAGCATTTATTCCCAGGTAATCTCTGATTTTCAAAAAAACCTCTCCCGGTTAAAATTTGAGGAAGTTTCAGAAAATCCCCGATAAAAGAGAGCTTTTATGTGAAGATGTTTGTGCTGAAAGACTACAATGGCCACATTGGAGATTATCTCAAGCTAACAGGCGTGTTGAAAAAGTCTCTCATCGAGGCGGGATATGCGTATGCTCGTATGAGTGCATACGCACATTCATACGAAAATTCCCGCCTCTATGGGGCACAATGACTTATCACCCATAGGGCAGGGCATTCAGCCCTGCCAATACAGTTTTTCAACAGTCCCTAACGCCCCTGGGATCCTCTTCGGCATACTTAAGAATTTGCCCCTCATGCAGAAGCTTCTTTGCCAAGTTGTTTTCGCCGCAATCGTTTTCTAAGCTCATCTAAAAGGTAATGCTTTATAGTGTAAGGACTGTTGGGCATAACCGCCTGCTTGGCTAATCTTTTTTTGGAATTTATCACCAGAGGACCTAAAAGATCGGCAGAAGCTTGCGTCGCATCCTGAGGAACTGTGACGATAACATAGGTGACCAGATCCTTGGAGTTGGTATAATTTAGCTCTTCCAACTCCTTCTCGTTGATCTCCAGTTTGTAATTAGGAAAAAGGTGTAAAGGATCTGTGATCACGAAAGCCACATTGGGGTCCTCCACGGATTGAAGCCACTTGAAGGGTGCAAACTCCTTCCTCTCCAGAATCACATACTGAGTTAACTGAGAAAAACCAAGAACTCCTTTGGGAAGAACAATTACTTCCTTCTCTTTAAAATCGACCTCTCCAAATCTGGTTGTGACAAATTTCATCCTTCCCCCTTAATATGACCAGGATTTATGATGTGTGCGAATCAAAAACCAAAGGTGGTTTGAATTCCATTTCATTTTATCCCCCCAACTTTTATGATCCTGTAAGGATTTTTCCCTTCAAAGGAAAATCGACTTGAAGAAGAAATCATTTCTTCGTTCATCCGCTGGTTTTCAAATTGTCTAACCTTCCTCGTAATAGACGAAACTTGAATCAAAAGGTTTCCGATTGTGCTTGTTCTTCTCTGCGGAATTTGATCGTTCAAAAGAAAAACCCTGGGTTTGGTCCTGCCACCATCTTCTATACTTCTCCACCTTTCGATTCAAATCCTCGCCTCTTTTTTTGCTTCTGGTTTTGAAAAACACAACTCATCCCCTCGGTTTTGCGCCCTTACCTCTTTTTGAGTTTTTGTCGTTTTCAGATTTATCAGTTTCAGTAAAATCAGAGGCCAAGGTTTCCCCGGGTGGCTTATCGTGGTTCTCTTTTATCATGGTGATAATCTTGGAAACCCCCTCCACGGTGCTGACAACCGCTCTTTTATTCTCTTCCTGGATTTTGAAATATATTTCCTCTCTATGTATGGTCACTTTCTGGGGAGCGATTATCCCCAACCTCACCTGTCGCCCCCGCACCCCCAGGATGGTTATCTTAATATCATCTCCAATGGTGACGCTTTCTCCCAACTTCCTTGTCAAAATCAGCATAGCCACCCTCTTTCCAAGCGCAAGAATTCAGAAGGTTTTTCCATCTTTACTTATAGATTTCCAGGATTTTTCAGGACGAATTCAGTCTTTTCTTTGATCATCTTTATCAACTGACACCCTTCAAACTCGATTGGTCGTTTTTTTGACGCTTACATTACATAAGAATCGGTATGAAATTCAAATTCCTTAGCTTTCTTTTCCGTTTTTGTATCACTAAATCAATTTATTATTAGCCGAAACTGATTTCAACTTTTTCATGATGTATAACACCCTTTGACTCTCTCCTAAGACCGACTCCAGGGATCGTTCAATCTTTTCAATCAACTCCCTGTTTTTTTCCAGTTCTATCTCCCCGTGCCGGGAAAGCTTATAAAGTCTTCCCACCTCCATTCTTACGACCCGGACCATTCGGCTTATGTCTGAGGTAGCGCGACCGGTCTGATCAACCAGATCCAGGATGTCATCATAAACCCGGGTGGAAAGACCTCCTGTCTCCCTTGACTTGGAGGCGGCATAAGCTAAATTGGACGCCATTCTCTTCGCCTGGACGGAAAGCTCCTCCAGCGACCTCAAAACGTCCGAAGCCTTTTCGATCTCCTGGGATTTGATCATATCCTCCCTCGACAGTTAGCCTGGTTATTGGGATCACTTTGCCAAAATAATAAAAGATCACAAAAATCAAACCTACCCTCAGAAATTCACCAATTCTTTTATCTTTTCTTTAAGTTCATCCAAATTGGGGGACTTCACCAAATATGCATCTGCCAGCCATGACTGAAAGTCGCTTTTGTAGGTGGAATATGCCGAATTCAGTATGATGGGCGTATTCTTGTTGATCCTCCTTAAATCACCCAATATCCCCAGACCGTTTTGATCTTGAAGTTTGATATCCAGAATCACCAGATGCGGTGGCTCATTCTCAACTATCCTTAAGGCTTCTTCCCCTCTGGTGGTGGTTCTCACCTGATACCCATCTTCAGACAGCTCTTTTTCATAGAGCTTTAGAATGTAATCCTCATCATCTATCACCAATATGGTCGCCTTTCTGGATGAACTGATCGGGTTTTGTTTCACATGAGGTTCTCCTTTAGATGGTTTGATCCTCATCTTTTCCTCCCGGTTTTAATATTCAACTTGAGATTTCGATCCCATGGATTCTGCGGATGATTCACCAGCCGGCTCTCCCTCTGCTAAGGGAAGTTCTATGTAAAAAGTGGCTCCTTTCCCTTCCACACTCTGCACACCAATGTTGCCTCCATGATTTTTGATTATCTCTGAGCTTATGGTCAGTCCCAGACCGCAAGCTTCAGGTTTGGTGGTGAAGAAGGCATCGAAGATTTTGCTCGCGTGTTCTTTAGGAATGCCGAATCCGGTGTCTTTAACCTCTATCCTCACAAAGTCCTCTATCTGTCCGGTAGTGACGGATAATATCCCTCCCTGAGGCATAGCCCAGATGGCATTGCGGAAGATGTTTAACAGAGCATGTCGGATAAGATCTGGATTTGCCCAAACAGAAGAAAGATTTTGAGAAGGAAACTTGACCATCGAGATTTTAGCCGAATCTATCTCCGACTCCATCATTTCAAAGGTCTGGTCCACCAGCTCGTTTACGTTGACCATCTTAAGATGGGATTTATCAGGTTTGGAAAAATTGAGCACATTGTTCAAAACATTCTCCATCCTTTCGGTCTCTTTTGCTATGATCTGTATGTATTCATAATCTGAACTTTTTGGATCCATTTTCTTTAAGATGGAGCGAGCAAATCCTCCGATGACAGTCATGGGATTTCGCAACTCATGCGCTACCTGTGAGGTGATCTGTCCTAAAACTGACAGCTTCTCCATTTTCAAAAGCCTTTTGGTGTTTTCTGCGATCCTTCTGTTGGCTTCTGCTAATTTACTTACCTTTTCTGCCAACTCCTGATAGAGTTGAGAACTTTCTATGGCAGCTGAGGCATGATGAGCACATATGGAAAGGAGCTTGACATCCTCATCTTCAATCGGTTTTTGGGTGATCAGGTTGTCAGCTACGATCACTCCCAACATTTTGTCCTTCGATATCAGAGGAGCTACCGCAAATTGATCGGTTTGCAGGATGTCGAAAATATCTTCATCCGGTTTTCCTTTTCCTCTGGCGATGTTGAATGCCCTCTTATTTAACATCGACTGAATTAGTGGATTTCTTTCATCGGAGAGGGGAATTTTAAGCTTTCCTACAATCTGATTGACTAAAACGTCCTTCTCTTTTAAAGCATCTTTGTATGAGTGGAGCACCTCTTCCAAAGACTGCTTTTGGGCTGAAAGGGAATCCCAGATTCTTTTTGCCTCTTCCGGGTTGGAAGGTCCGATAGCCATCTTTCCCTCTAACATGATTCCCGTCTGGTTCAGAAGCAAAAGGAAAGCGCGATTGAATCCCAGCCCCTGTCCGGCAGTAACACCGATTAAGACGATTTGAAGTATCTCCTCCAAATTCAGGGTGCTTCTTAGAACTTTGCCTAACTCACAAAGGATGAAAAGCTCGTTTATCTTCTTCTGCAGATTCGAGTGTAAGTTTATTATACTTGAGACGTCTTCAACCAAACCCACTGCCCCCATCATCTTTCTTGCTTCATCTTTAACCGGAAAGACCCGGATGACAAGATTTGAATTCTCAAAATCCTTCACCCTTACTGATAATGGCTGTCCGGAAATCACACAGCTTTTGGCTTGCTTGGAAATCTGATGCTTTAGTGATTCTCCTTCCTCAAGCGTATTTTCGGCTTCTCCCTCTAACAACCTGGACAAAAACCTGTTCACATACTCCAGTTTTCCTTCAGATGAGCCTTTAAACATTCCCATGGGTAACTCATCCAAAAGTTTTTCTAAATCTTTGAAACCAGACTTTGCTGTCTGAAAAACGTTATTTGATTCGATGAGGTTCCGCATAATATTATTCTTAAATCAATTTAGTTGATAATCCTAAAGGAAGGCAGCATTGTCTGGAATCGATTTTCTGTGCCACGAGCTTCCTGAGTTCACCAAATGAAACTTCTTTTCAACAGTCTTTCTGTCGCTCTGGTAATTTGATTGACCTCATTTTTGATCTGTTTTAACCCGCGTTTAAACTCAAGATCAGACTTTTTACTTAACCACCGTGGTCTCTCTTCCTGCCGGGGTGAAAAACTGTCCAGAAGAAACTGCGCATTTTCCGCTATATTGGAAAGTGGGGTTTTTATCTTTAAGTTCAAGTTTTCTAACAGTTGTGGAGTAGGAATCATGCTCTCCATCCGGGTGATCTTTTCCTCAAGCTGTTTGGAGTGCTCTCTGGCCTGTTGAAGATCCTTTTGCAGCCTTTCCAACTCCGCATGATAAAACATCCGCTCTAAGCTTAATGTCACCGGGACGGAAATCAGACTCAGAAACTTCACATCTTCCGATTCGAAAGCATGTGCTCTTATGTGGCTCAAATTCATAACCCCGAAAAGTTCATCATTCAAAATCAGAGGTATGGCCAGGAAAGATTTAACTCTTTCTCCCCTTCTTTTCCGATGTAGATTGGAAAGAAGAATAGGTCTTTTCTCCTTGGCAACCCAGGCGGAGATTCCCATTCCAGAATCGAACCGGACGAAGTCAATTAAATCCACCTTCTTCCCCACCGAAGCCACCTCCTCCATCTCATTCTTCTTTTTATCTAACAAAAAGAGGCTGGCTTGACTGAACTCCACAGATTTGCCAATCAAATTCAACGTCCTTTCGAAGACCTTTCTTTCTCCGGTTGATTGTTCAATCATCCTGCAGATACCGGTCAAAACGTTAAAACCGATTTTCATGCTTTCTAAGTTCCGGTCTGCATGTAAAGATTTTTGCCTTTCAGAAAATTTTATGGATTTTGCACTTTTTTTATTTTTGCTTTTACTCTTCTTCATCATTTTGGTCTGCCCCCCGAAGCTATTATGATTTTTGTGATGTGACATTCCGGTGACTATGAGTTTCAGGATATACTGCTCCCCGGTGACTCTGCCTTTTTCGACTTGAGTTTTTCGACCAATTAAGAATTCCTCAGCCCCCAGAAGCCCCCTTATGCCCGTTTATGAAGCCATATAAGAGAGGTGTTTTTATTCGAGGTCATTTCACTTTTCGGTCGTTCGAGAAAAACACCAACAGGCTTTACATCTGTCTGGTGCCAAGCTCAGTGGTGCGCAAGTAGCTGGAAATGATCTCCCGCAATTTGCGGCCAAAACTTGCCACTTTCACCGGCAGGTGTTCTATCTGCTCCGGAGAGGTGAATTTCTCTAATTCCTCTCTGGAGGTAAACTCCACGCCCACCAAGAAATCACCTTCCTCTGAGGGTTCCACCCTCTTGATCTTTCCTAACACCCCTTCCAACACCACAAATTTATTCAGGTTCAAAGTCAAAACCACAAAACCTTCTTCCGGCACCGGTGAGTAAGTAAGCAGAAGCATTCCTCCCTCGCTCAGATTGAGAATTTCGCCGGAGGTTCGGTCTTTGGTCAGTTTTATCTTTCCCTTTTTACATGCCAGCAGATGGAACTGGATGGGAGAGGATAGCTCTATGCGAACATACTTGCGACCACCAGATGTTTTGAGTGGGAACGGAGTTTGTCCCAAACTGGTTATTCCAGAGTCTGTCTTTACATCAAAATCTTTTGAATCTGACAAAAATTTTCCTCCTTTCCAACCCTTCAAACAAACTTGAAGCAGTTTGAGTGGATTTATGGCTAATCTGAGAGAAACATTTACTCTTTAATAACAAAGTTAGTGTTTGAGCTTTCGAGGTGTTGGGAACATATCTGCCAATGAAATATTTGATTTATCCAGCCCCCAATCGGGTCTTTTGATTCAAATGAACAACTGCTATCTCTCACCTGGTATATGGGACCCTGAATATTACAATCTCAATTCTTACTGCTCCTCCTGGTTTGTCTTCTTCTCCGGGGCGATGGGAAATCTCAAAGAGAGCTTCGTCCCCCTGCCTTCAAGTTCTTCCCACTTGAGGTCCCCATGATATCTTCTTAGAATTTGAGAAACCATCTTGAATCGGTGATTGGCTTTCAGATCGGTAAGGTCAGGGTATCCATCTGTTTGGATCTCTTCTCTGCCACAATATATATTCAAACAGAGAGACTCTTCTTCTGTGGATGTTTGCAGGCGAATGCTTCCTCCGGAAGACATATAATCTCTCAACTCCCAGATCAGGCTTAAGAAAACCAACTCCAGATGTCCCGGATTTCCATATACCGCAGGAAGATCATCTTCTAAGCTTAGTTCAAATTTGATCCTGTTCGACTTCAATATATATTTGAGCAACACAAGATTGCTTTTCAGGATATGATGAATGTTTACTTCTCCTGCATGGGTGGTTTCATCAGATTGTCTGTGCAGATGATCGGAAAAGTCCTTTAAAGTTGAGCTGATTCGATTCGCATTATCTTCAATCGTTTCTAAAATGTTGATATTCGGAGATGTCTTTGGGAGTTTTTTCTCATTCATTTCTAAAAGTTGAGTTCTACCCAAAATTACCTGAAGGGGGTTGTTTATCTCATGCACCATTGCTCTGGCTAGTTCTGCCGTGGTGAAGAGCTTCTCGGCATCAATATGGTGAGACTTTTCTTCCTGTGGAAAGAGAGAAGATTTTTTAAGATAAGAATTCTCAATGCAGGTGGCAAAAAGCTCCACCCAGAAAAGCATATCTGCAGATGATTTGGTCTCAGAGGAAATGGCTTTTTTGAAATACGCCACCCAAAATCCATCTTTTTTCTCCAGAATCTTAAATGGGATCACCAGAAAGTTCCCCTCTTTTTCTGCGGGAAGAATTATCCTTCTTTTCTGACTAATAGCATAATAGATGTCGCCCCTTCTCCAGAAAGCTTCTATTTCATCTTCGAACTCCTCTGAAGGCTCTGAAGATGTGACCAGCCTTTCCAAGCCACCCTTCCCATCGCCAAGGAGAAAAACTCCACAATCCTCAAAGCCATACAACCCTCTTAAAAAATCCAGAAGCCAGGAAAGTCGATAGGTTAGCACAGGCTCTGGAAGCGCATCTTGTAAGGGGATCATCTGCAAAACTTTGCTAAAGCTCACATCATATTCATCCAGCACCTTTTTCTTGGAGGGACTCATCATCTGAAAAAGCCTGTTATTGACCCGGGCAAGCTCATCCAGCTTGCAGCCAAGGGAGAGAAGCAATTCATACACCTCTCTTTTTCTCTGATCTGGGTGAAGTGGTTGATTCTCCTTTGCTACTTCGGTCATCTGCTCATCTGGCAGAGTGGGATTTCCAGATATCTTGTTAAATCTCATGTGATTCCTCCAGACTGATCGAGTAAAACAGAAAACCTCATTTTTTTCTTATAGGGCGAATTTTTCTTTGACCATCCCCCTGAGCTTCAAAACAGCCTTGGTGTGTATCTGGGAGACCCTGGATTCGGAGATCTGCATCACCTCCCCGATCTCTTTTAGCGTCAGCTCCTCATGATAATACAAAGCCACCACCAATCTCTCCTGCTCGGATAGATGGCTTATGGCTTGGATCAGATATGCTTTAAGCTCCTCCTTTTCCAGATCTCCCAAAACATTTTCATAACTTAAATCCTCCAGGGTCTCAACCCGGGGCACCTGTCGATTATCTTCTTTCTTGTAAATCAACTCATCCAAAGATAGTATGGTGGTGGAAGAAACATCATCCAATGTGGAAAAAAGCTCATCTGGCGAGATCTTTAAAGATTTGGCAAGCTCTCTGCCGGAGGGGCGTCTGCCCAGTCGGTTTTCCAGTTTGCTTGTGGCTTTTTCGATCTCTCTGGATTTTGCTCTAGTCGAGCGGGGCACCCAATCTAAAGAACGGAGCTCATCCAAGATGGCTCCCCTTATTCGCGGGACTGCATAGGTTTCAAATTTCACCCCCCGGGAGGGATCAAAATTAGACAAAGCTTCGATCAATCCTATGACTCCGGTGTTGACCAAATCGGAAAGCTCCACCGATTTAGGAAATCCCATAGCCATCCTTCCAGCTACATTTTTCACTAAGGTTAGATATTCCTCCAAAAGTTTCTGTCTGACTTGCGGATCGTTGTCTTTTTTAAACTGCACCCAAACTTCTTGGACAGCCATGTAATCTACCTCGCTTTGTGAAGGTTTAAACTCCCCGGATACACATTGTCTCTGTGCATCCCGTCCCTTTTTGAGATCAGTCGAAAAAAAGGTATAATTTGGGGTATCGTTTTTTTATATCGTCTCCTCTTGGCTAATTCTTTAGTTTTGGAAAGAAAGCAATACGAAGCTTCGAGTAAGGAAAGTTTAGTTGCAAAAAAACGAACTCTTTTTAGGGAATTCAGTTTCAGAAAAGTGAAAAGCAAATGATTTTGGTTCTTGGAAATCGGCTTAAATAGGACAACCAACGCTGAGCCAAATTCCGAAAAGAGAGCTTTAGTCAATTGTGAAGCAGAATTGCAAGCCAAGCGCATCTCCAATTCTTTCAGTTCCATTCAGTTTTCAGTTCCGCCTTCTTCATACAGCCTTGAAAACTTTTGCAAACTTTGTGCCAAAACATTTGAAGGGGGGACTGGCAACACATAATTGTCTGCGGCATAACGAGTTAATCAAATTAGATGAGATATAAGTTTAAGTCGGCGGGTTGGTCGTTTAGGAAAAATCTTCCTAAAATAGGTGGAAAAAAGTTCCCACCCCTTACTTAGCTATGTGAATTCCGGCTGGTTTAAAAAGCAACACTTTTCGGTTGACAAACCACTTAACAGAGCATATTATTAATCTTGATTGATTACAGATTTTTGTAGTTCGTAGGGACAGGGCTTGTCCCTGTCCAAATTTAGAACAAGACAGACACAGCTAAGCAAAAACTTTAACAAGAAGGGCTTATGAGAAAATTTATCTTTATCTGGGCTTTGATTCTAATTCTTTTATCCTTGCTTTCGGTTAGTTCTCAAACTGTCCCTACGGATACTTCACAAATTGCTGCAGAGGTTTTGAAACATAAGGGGCAGATCGATAGTTTAAGGATGGAATTTGAGAAAACCAAAAAAGATTATTATGAGCGATCAATGGAAGGTGCTAAGAGAAGTATAGATTTAGCTAACATTGTTATAAAAATCGTCGGTTTAATAGTTGCTATAATGACTGGTCTGGGAATTTTCTCATATATTAAAACGGGGCAGATAAGAAAGAAAGTAGAGGATGAATTCGAGGAGATGAAGAAACTGAAAGAAAAAATGAAGGATGATTTTAAACAAGAATTTGAGAAAACGATTAATCTAAGACGTGAAATCGAAAGAACCAAAACACAAGCAGAGACATTGATGAAAGATATTAATCGAATTTATGAAGATGTAAAAAAGATAAAGGTAGATATGAAAAAGATGGACAAAGAAATTGATGAGAAAAAGCGATCTGTTGAAGAAACCAAAACAGAAGTTTCGGCTATCAGTTACTTCACAGAGGGAGTAGCTTTAGGAGAATCAGACAAGCATGAGGAAGCGATAGAGAGGTATAGCAAGGCTACAGAGCTGAAGCAGGATTATGTGGAAGCTTACAATAACTGGGGAGTGGCTTTAGGAGATTTAGGCAGGTATGAAGAGCAGATTGAGAAGTGTAAGAAGGCAATAGAATGGAAGCCAGATTATGCAGCAGCTTGGGCAAACTGGGGGTCGGCTTTAATAAATTCAGGCAGGCATGAGCAGTCTATAGAGAAGTCCAAGAAGGCCATAGAGCTGAACCCGAATCTTGCAGAAGCTTACAATAACTGGGGCGTGGCACTTGCTGAATCAGGTAGGCACGAGGAGGCGATAGAGAAGTTTGCCAGGGCTTCAGCGCTGCGACCGAATTATGCGCCTGCGTACTCTAACTGGGGATCCGCTTTAACAGAATTGGGCATGTATGAGGAGTCAATCGAGAAGTGCAGGAAAGCGGCAGAGCTGAAGCCGAATTTTCCAGATGCCTACAATAATTGGGGCGTAGCTCTATCTCGATCAGGAAAGCAAGAGGATGCGATAGAGAAATACAAAAAGCTGTCAGCCATGAAGCCGGATTATGCGCCCGCTTATTCAAATTGGGCGTTTGCTTTGATAAAATTAGGAAGATATGAAGAGGCGATAGACAAGTGTCAGAAGGCGACACAATTGGATCCCAGTCTTGCAAATGGGTGGTACAACATGGCGTGTGCTTATTCATTACAAAATAAGAAAGCATACGGATTAGAAAATCTTAAGAAAGCTATCGAACTCGACCCGACTTGTAAAGAAAAAGCAAAAAAAGATAAGGATTTCAAGAATCTGTGGGAGGATGAGGATTTTAAGAAGTTGGTGGAGTGAATGAGGATCGGATTCACAACAGATGAAGCAGATTAAAAAGATAAATAGATAGCGTCGAAGACAAGCCCTGAACCGTATGGTTCAGGGTAAACTCCGACGCTACATCCTTATTTGCGAAGGGAAGAGCGGGTAGCCGTCCATATGGACGTGCGGGGTAAATAATTTCCAAAATAACATAAGAAAGCGCCGGAGAAAAGCCCTTCGGGGTGAATCCCCTCAGGATGAACTCCGACGCTACTTGCTTCTACATGTCATTCTGAGCGTAGCGAAGAATCTCCATAAATCGAGATGTTTCGCTTCGCTCAACATGACACCCAATATGGTTTTCAACTGCCGGCTTTTCTTATGGATTTATTTTACTTCCGTTCAGTCTGGGATAAGCCTTTCCTTTCTGGTTCCAAATATTCTCTGTCCCAGATCGGATCGGTGAGCCTTGCCACCTTTTCTCCATACTGGCAAAGACCTTCAACAAAATCTGCCGCCTCTAAAGCCTCTGCCGCTTCTGGATTGATGGGATTAGCCCGCTGTTCCTTTACAATCTGGTAAAAGCGCCGATGATGGTCCCGGATGGGACAGGGAACGATTTCATTGCCCACCTGGTGTGAAGGTTGCATATAGCCGTATTCTGTTTGCCATTTTCGGACCGCCTTGAAAAAAGGACTCTCTAAAACCGTATTTACGTTTCCGCCATTTGAGTATATCTCTTTTATATTATGCGTGGAATAGGGGGTGAAAACACAGGGCATCACGTTGCCGTTCCAATCGATGTAAAAATACCCTCCTGCCCTGCCGGCGCATAAACAACCATCGCTGATCGATCCGGAGTTCCAGAAATCAGCAACGAACAGCTTGTGTTTCTCAATTAGTTCTCTCTCCCTCAAATACATGTTCAGCCTCTGCTCCGGGGTGACCAAAAGGTCCAAGGTGAACTTGCACCCAATGGGCATATATTGAAATATCCAGCCGTAGATCGTCCCTTGCTGATTGAAATAAAAATCGATGAATTCATCTGAGAGGAGAAGCTCTGCATTATCCCTGGTAGCGGTCAGAGATATTCCAAAAGGAACCCCAACCTCTCTTAAGTCTTCCATGGCTTTAAGAATCCTGTTATAAACCCCCTTTCCTCTCCTTTTATCCGTCTCCTCCTCAAAACCTTCTACCGAGATAGCTGGCGTAACATTTCCTAAATCTGCCATCCGCTCCGCTCTTTTCTTATCAATCAAAGTTCCGTTGGTGAAGATCAAAAAATAGTTGTCATTATGTTTTCCCGCCAGATTTAGAATATCCTTGCCCTGGCTTTTCCACATAAACGGTTCTCCACCGGAGATTACGGTGAAAAACGATCCCCAGTATCTGGTCTTATCGGCGATTATTTGAGATACTAAGTCAAAATCCAGTTTATTCTTAGCTCCAATCAAATTGCCGGCATAACACCCTTCACAATGAAGATTGCAGGCGGCGCCGGGGCTGATGGTCAGAAAGCCCGGCGGTTCAAAACCATGCTCCTCTTCAAACTTCTGAAGCTCATCCTTGCCTCCTAAGAATATGTTCCCCAACAGCACCTTTAAAAGTCCTTTCCTCACTCGGGGAGAGATGTTTTTATTCTTCAAAGCTTTATCCACGGCATACAGCAGGTTTCTGGTCATCAGGTATTTGTCCTCTTGTACTTTACGCGGACGCTTAAGAGGGTTCATTTCCACAAACAGCTCAAAGATTTTTTTGTCCGTTTTCTTCAGTATCATCCCTCGAATGGCATCGTTTGCCATGGCAGCGTTAAGCAAGCTGGCAAAGGTAGCTAAGAATATCGCCTTTCTTTTCTGGTTAAAATCCATTTCCTCCTCCAGTTTTCAACTTTCTTTACTGCCTAAAGGACACATTTCCTGCTCACGAAAGAGCGATCTTGTCTTATTTGATTGGCACAAATCTTTTCCAGTATACTTCTACAAATGCCCTCAATCTTAATGTGGAAATTAACAATTTGCTCCTAAAAAAGTCAAGTATAAAAATATGTCGGGTGTGTCAAGTAAATTGTGAGAGGACTCTGAAAAAGTCATTTTTGCGGGGCTGGTCATGCCTTAGGCAGATCCCGCCACAGGCGGGAGAGCCCCGCTTACGCAGGACTAAGTTATTGTTATTCATGCTGTCACACAAATTGTTAATGAAAAGCCCATTCCGCCAGAGGCGCCCGCCCCGCCTTTGGCGGGGGATCTGCCTATGGCAGAAATTTAGGTTATGCTTAGATCGTTTAACGGTGTCGAAGCCCGTATCGGATGTCAAAGTTCGATGTTCGAGGCTCGAAAATACCTAATGAATTCGGGACTTTACGGGAGCCTACTAAGAGGAGCAGGAAACAGTTTACATCTTAGTATTCGTATGAATGCTTCGCATTGATTTTTTCTCCCACACCTGTTTTGGGCTTGACTTGAAATGCGTATGCATTCATACGAATCCCCCTTTAGTAAAGGGGGATTTAGGGGGATTTTCCAAGTTTCAAATGCGTATACATTCATACGAATCCCCCCTTCCCCCCTTTTCTAAAGGGGGGATGTAAACAATTATATGCTCCCCTTAGTAACTTTACTATAAAACTGCATCGGATCTCCGGTAAATTGAACATGCGTATGCACTCATACGAGTTTGTGCACTACGGGTTTCGACCCTTATCCTGCCCGGGTTTCGGGCATTTAGTTGCGAAAATATCAACAATCCATGAGACAGCGTCAAAACATTTAGTGCGTTTGTATTAGTTGACCTAATGAAAGCAATCGAGGTTTTGGCTGACGGCAAACTAAGACAGGATTTCCCCCAAAGCAACGGAGTAAAATGCTTTAGGGGCTTACTTATTGAATTTTACATAAAGAATGGAACATTCTTCCTTCTTCGCCTCTCTGTGCCTGTCGGGTCCCCGACCCGACAGGCAACTCCCGCCAGGTCAGGGGATGCGTATGCACTCATACGAGCTTGGCGGGCACAGAATATACTATCGTTCCATTAAAAATGCAAGAAGCAATAATAGATTCCGGGTGCTAAATCACCTCATTTGCATAAGGTTTTTAATTTTTGTATTAGAAAGGGAAAAATTTTGGGGATGGTGGGAAAGAACGGGTTCCTTTAAATAGATTTCAGGCGACCTTTCTGGTCGCCTCTGTTCAGAGGTCAGCAAACCCTCTGTCATCTATTATCCGTTATCTGCTATCTGTCGTCTGTTATCTATTATCTGCTATCTGTCATCTGCTATTCATGGCTTAAAGCCTTCATCCGGTTGCTCGATGGCTCCCATGCTGTGCATCTCGTCGGTAACGATAGCGGGGGTCACAAAGATAACCAGGTCTCTGTTGGTCACTTCTTTCCGGGTGTATCGGAAAAGATAACCCAACAAGGGTAGGTCTTTTAATATGGGAAGCCCGACGTGGGTCTTCATTTCCACCTGGGTGGTTAATCCACCTATAACGGCTGTCTGACCGTTGCCCACTACCACATTAGTTTCAGCATTATTGGTATTAATGATCACTCCATTAGCATCGAAAGTATAGGAGCTACGCTCCGGCTTGAGTTTTAAAAGTATTCGATTCTCTGAGGTGATATGTGGAGTAACCCGCAGGATGGTCCCCACCTCCTCGAACTGAATCACCACATTACCTGCCTCATCGAATTGCTTTATGGGAATTTTTTGCCCCATCTGAATAAAAGCCTCCCGGTTGTCCACCGTTGTGATCTCAGGATGAGCTATTATCTTTCCCTTGTTGCTGGAGACCAGAGCGGAGACCACCCCCTCTATATCAAAATCTCCCTGAACCGTGGCGAAGGTGTAGGTAGCGATGGGATCGCTCACCCGATCGGTAATTTGAGAAAAGCTTGCTTCGGTCTTATCCCCTTCCAGAAGCTGGGCGCTTTTTCTGGAGACCATGGACCAGTTGATCCCCAATTCAGTTAAAGCTCCCGATTCGATCTCCAGAAGCTGAGCCGATATCTTGATCTGATCAGTCTCCTTGTCCAGGGTCTTGACCAGTTGCTTAACCTTCTGGATGTGCTCGGGCGTATCCCGGATAACCAGAGAGTTGGTGCGATCGTCCGTGTCGATGGTTCCTCTCTGCGAGATTACCGCCTTGACCGATTTCACCATGTCTTTAGCCGTCCCGTGTCTTACCGGGATAACCGCTGTCTCCAGGGGAACCATTGCAGATTGATCGATCCGATGCTTTTCCAAGAGTGCCTGCTCCTGGAGGAACTCCTGAGTGGGAAGCACCCGGATATAACCCCCCTCTTCCACTCCAGACAGGCTATAAGTTTTCAACAAAATGTCCAGCGCCTGTCGCCAGGTCACATCCTGCAAGGTCAAGGTCACCGAGGCCTCTACCGAAGGAGAAGCCACGATGTTGACCCCTCCATAATCAGCTAAAAAGCTCAAGACCGAATGCAAGTCCGCATTTTGTAGGTTTATTGCGGTGATGATCTTATCGGCTTTCCCGGATTGAGAAGGCTCCGCAAGAATCTTCCCTGCCCCTGCCAAAACAAAAACCAGTATCCCCAGGATAAGACAGATTTCCCAAACCGTCCCGCTCCACCTGAACCATCTGTTCCTTTGAAGAATCTTTCTCATAAGCTACCTCTCTTTTAATATTCCCGGTTAAGTTCCAAAACCCTTATTTGATATCCGCCATATTCCTCAACATGAAAGATCGCCCTCTCTTCCTTAACGCTGATTACGTATCCATTTTTCATTTTGTCCCCACTCATCAGAATATAACCGAATCCCATCTCATCTTCCAGCAAAGCCCGATTTCCTTCTTGATCCCTTAAGATTCCCACCAACTTTAGATTTTCAAACAGAGGCAGGGGCGCTTCTCCAAAGCTCATATCTTGCTTCTCTGTTAGCGGCAAGAAGGGGTCCCTTCTGTTTCCAGGATTATAATAAACCATTTTCCTTTTAGGAACCAAGCCCAACTCAGACTCCTGGGGACTCTGAATCAAAATCAAGCTCTCCGCCAATGCGTGGCTTTCCTTGGCGGCCACTGATTCAGGACCCAAAATCCTGCCAATTCCCTTTTGAACGGAACCCGGAGTCCCTGTGGAAACATCCTCTTTTCCCTCAGTTTCAACCTTTGTTATCTTTGTTTTTTCGGTCGCCTCCGCCTCAGAAGACTTGCCTTCAGGAAAAGGACCCAACGGGACCGGAGATCGACTTATCTGCCTTTTTGGAGAACGTCGTTTAGACAGGCTTTGCTTCGAGCTTAATTGGGAGACAGAAAGTGCCTCCTTCTTTTCAACTCCTGTTTGCGTTGTAGACTTAAAAGTCTGTTTTGCAGAAGCAGAGAGAGTATCCTTTTGGGTCTTTTCCTTTTCAACTTTTTTGGCAATTCCTTGATGGAAAGAGGATTTGGTTTGCTTGGTGGTAATGTGCTCCCCAGAAGCCTCTGGTGAAAGTGCCGGCTCAGGCAACACCGGTTCCTGTTTGATGATCTGCGAAACTTCTTCCTTCTTTATATCTTCATCCTCAGATCGTGTCTGAGATAATAAGATCGGTTTCTTCTCAGCAGGCAGGACAACCTCACCTGTATCGGCATAGCTGACCGCCCTTCGGTAGATTCTCTCTTTCTGAGTTGGTTCAGCTTTCTCCTTTTCAGAGACTTCTAATTCAGGTGAACTTTCAGCACTTAGAAGAGAAGTTTGAGACTTATCAGACTTCTGATCTTTCTGGGGAACTGCCTCAACTGAAGCAACTTTTGTCTGTTTTTTTTCCATTGATATCTTTTGATCCTTCTCTTCCTCTAGTACTGCCACCCACATGGGAAAATCAGAATCCTGGGTGGTCAAAATGGCAATGCTGGCTTCGTACTCTGTCTCCGGGTCAGTTACCTTGTAAACCACCGGGCCGTTCAGGTCTAAAACGACCCTGACGATCCTCCTCGGTTCAGTCTGAAACTGACTGGTGCGGATAGCCGTTATGCTACCCGGCGGAAGTCCCTTTTTAAAGTTATGTTGGGGTAAACCGAAAATAGCGTCCTTACAGTCGATGATCACCCGATAAGGTTTCCCATCCTTTGCTCCCTCTGTGGAGTGAAGAAACTCAAAGGGCTTGTCTGCATATACACAGACCTTGGTAAAGTTTCCTTCCTTCTTTAGGCTGATATTCTCAATCCGGCAACTCCCCCAGGCCGGGCTTATGGAAACTAAAAACGTGCCAAAAAAGAGAAACGCCAGAACGACTACAGATAGTCTGGTTATTAAATTTATTCTCATGTATCACCCTTTTTAAAATTCTATCTTTTTAAGCTTCTCCTCTTCCCTGACATAGTAGGTGGTCAATTTCAAAGATGCGGTGATACTGCTTTCTTTCTGTTCAGGTGTCTGTCCCTCCGGTGGTCGTGCGGTTATGGTCACATTCGACACATTTGCCAGAAAAGGGAAATTGGCGATCCTGCTTAAGAAGCTCCCCAAGTTATGGTATGATCCAAAAATTTCTATATCAAAAGAGCTAACGTTATAAAAGCTCATGGGAACCGCATCCCGGGGGATGATCTGAATGATTCCGGCTTGATTGGCAGAAGCGGCGGAATGCATTTGCATCAACAACTGGGGAATCTGCTTCTCCTCGGGCAGCAGGCGCTCTACTTTATGGTATCTTGTTAGAAGTTTTTCGTATTCCTCTTTCAAACCTTCGAAGCTTTTTGTCTTCATCTCCACGATCTTCAGATCAGACATCAGGTTCTCGTATTGGACCTGTTTCTGTTCTATCAAGGTGGTATTTTTAGAGTAGATCCTGGCATACCAGAAATAAAGCACCAGGAAGATCACCAGACTTCCCAGAAGAAGCTTTTGTATCTTTGGGTCTTTTAAATCCATCTATTCCCTCCCGGCGACCAAATTCATTTCAGCATTTTTCCTTTCATTAATTAAAGCCAACTCATGGACGGCGGTGTCAGCATCCGGGCTTTCCAACTTGGGCACATAATAATAAAGATCGCCCACCAGTTGGAAGGAAAAGGTTTTATATTCCTTGACCTCCGCTCTTTTTACATATTGCAGTTCCATATTCTTAAAATATTGCGATCCCATGAGTTGAATCAGAAATGAGGCTAAGCTGTTCAAAGAATAACTATATCCCTCTATGGTCACCCTCTTGACAAAAGACTCAAACCGGGGAGAAAAAATGGTGGTATCTGTGCCTGTATCGACAGTTGCCTCATTTTGCGATTCCTCTTCCATCAAAAGGGAGAGCCATAAATAATCCGGAACTCTTCTGCTTAAATCCTCCAGCACCTTAACCCAGACCGTCCGGTTTCTGTCCAGGACATCTATGGCAGACATCCTCTGCAAGATATTATCCTTAAGCTGGGTCAAGGCATCCACCAGCTCTATGTCCCTACTTAGCTGGTTGGTCCTCCTCTGTGCATCAGCAATCTTTTTATCCAGCGCTTTAAGTTTGATGCCTTGAAGAACACTGACTCCCGCAATCAACACCACCAAAATCCCGACAAAAGCGGCGATAAGAGTTAGGTTTTTATCAAAGGCGATGCCCCGTCTTTTCCCTCTGAGTTCCCTGGGGAGCAAATTGATCTCGATTTTGGCCATTTTATTTTGCCTTCCTTGAAGCTAACCCCACCGAGACAGCCAAAAGTGGTGCTATTCTGTCAGGCTGCACATCCTTGAAGATGTCCGGATCATATTCTATATTTCTCAAGGGATTGGCTATCTCAATTGGAATGTTCAATTTCGATTGTATGAATTCGGGCAAGAACGGAATCAGAGCGCCCCCACCAGAAAGAACGATCCAATCCACCTGTGGCACCTTAGCCGTGGATTTGAAATAGGAGAAGGCCACTTCCAGACCAGAGATCAACTCCTCTGAAGCTGTGACCACGGTGGCTTTGAGCATGTCCTGATCGATGGAGGTTCCCATCTCCCCCTTAATGGTCTTGGCGGCCAACTCCTGATTGATGCGAAATTCCTTCATTATGGTGTTATAGATCAATCGTCCACCGCTGGCTAAGTCTCTGGTGGAATGAAACAATCCGCTCTTGAGAAAGGTGATACTGGTGGTATCGAATCCGATGTCCATCAAGGCGGTCACCTTTTCCGGATCAATTTCATAATTAACGTCATATGCATTCAGGATGGCAAAGGCGTCGGTGTCCACGATCACCGGTCTTAGTCCGGCATCTGTCACCAGCTCCACATAAGAATTTAGGAATTCGTTTCTGGCCGCGACCAAAAGCACGTCCATTTTCTTAATCTCTTCATTCACATTGACGATGTGATAATCCATAGTCACATCTTCCACATCAAATGGGCTTCTCTGTTCCGCCTCAAACAAAATAGCCTGCTCTGCCTCCATACCGCTCTTTTGATCCATGGTGATCTTATCTGTGATCACCCCATGTCCGGAGATGGATATAGCCACCTCCCTCAACTTGGGATCGCATTGCTCCACCAAGCTCTGGAGATTGAAGATGATGATGTCTTTGTCTTTGATCTCCTCATCCACTATAACCTCCAGCGGAAGCTCCCTCATCCCCAGAGAAGTCAGGGTGAAGCTTCCGGATCTCTCCTCCAGCTTTACCAGTTTAATGGAGGAAGCACCGATGTCTAAGCCCGCCACAGTTTTTGCTTTTTTTCCGAAGGTCATACCAACTCTCTGTTTTTAAGTTTTGCCTGACAAAAGTGATGACTAAGAAATTACACTAATTGTGTTTTCGGCTTAAATTTTGAAAACCTTAAGCATCTGTAAAAATTTTTGAGAAAAGAAATAACATCACCCCTTCTGGAGAAATTCCCAAAAGCTTTTGGCTTTGTATGCTCGGCTTATAACTACAATCGGCAAGCAGTAGAAGAAACTTAATTTCTTTCACATTTAAATGTCAAAAAATCTCATGCCCCTCTGAGAGGAGATCTTCTCAAATCAAATCATTAAACCAGCTCAAGAAGAATATCATTCATCAGCCGAAAAATCATCAGACAATGATCATAATGTTAATTGGAATCTCACTTCCCTATCCCCTTCTTCTGATGCTTCGGGAATAGTCTTAATATTCCCCGCAGAATGCGGAGGAGAATTCCCGAAGCTTTTTGGCATCGGCATTTCCTGGAGCTGTTTCCCAAATCACTTTTCTTTCTTCTGTCATTCTGATCCCGCCAAAGGCGGGAGAAGAATCTAAAACCCAGTTGAAAATCCCGCCAGAGGCGGGGATGCTGACCCCGCCAAAGGCGGGGTCAGCATGACAATCATGTTTCTGACACTCCGGGAATTATTTGAGAAACAGTCCCTCCTAATGCCGATGCATCAAGAAAAAAGGAGATGAAGCAGAAGAGAACCATAGTTTTACTTTTCCGGTGCAAAAACAAGCTCATGCATTGGCAACTATTCTGAAGGAGATACTCGACTTTTAGCTTTCGGAACTTTATGGTATTTGATTCAGGTGGTGGCAACGGGATATTAGTTAAGCAAATCTATGTGGTCACGACTTAAATTAAGGAAATTCTAAAGCAGTAAGTTTGTAGCTCGTTAGCCTTAAAGAGAAGTTTTTCTAAAAAGCGACGTCTCCTTTCTTCAGAAGCAGTGTTCTTCCCTGTTCGGGGAAAGTCGCCTTCCCATTTGCTAAGCGTAACTTCTTTTTACATCACCCCACCGCTACCTTTTTTTATCTGACGAAAGGTGAGCCTCACTCTTCCGGTGGAAGCTAAAACATCTATATCTGCCAAGTCGTCTCCCTGATTATTTTTTATGGTCACTTTCCCGGAACTGGAGGCACTTCCATCCGGCTTGAAAACAATGGTATTATTGCTGAAATCGCAGTAATACATGGATACGTCCTGACCCAAACTAACTGTCTTTATCACCGAATCGCCGGTCTCATAGGTGAATAGATCCGGATTTACTTTGTCTTGGAACACGATGTATCCGTTCTGGTCATAGTCAAAATACAGCCCAACTTGAACTCTCTGGGAGATGGCATCAGATCTGGTCAATCGCATATCGGAAACGATATCCCGACTCTTGTCTTTGAATTTCAGTCTGGGCAGGACCCCTCCAAATTGAGGAGCCGCCATAGCAGCAATAACTCCCAGCACAACCACAGCGATCACCAACTCCAGCAAGGTGAGTCCTTTGGAATTCTTTTCATATCTCATCTTTTCCTCCTTCGAATTCATCTTTTTTTGTCTTGTGTATTCTACTCCTCTGTCCCTACTAGCAAACCCTATGCCAAACACGTCATTTCAAATGTCCATCCCCATATAACGCAACCCACTGAGGCTGAATGTGTTTTACTTACGGATTTTTACTGTTCAATGAGAAGCTGGCTGAGGGGCATATTTTGAGCAAATAAACATAGAACCGAATCGACAGATTATGGGGAAAATCCTATACTTATCCGCTCAAAGAGAATTGGGGCTCTGGAGTTGTCCGCAGGTGCCCTACGGGTACCGCAGAATCCACAGGACCGGCATTCAAACTAATACAAACACAGTAATGACTCTTACATGTCATTCTGACCCCGCCTTTGGTGGGATCAGCATGACAAGTGGGTAGACATAACGCATCCCTTCTGTCATAAGGCGGGGACAGTCCGTATGGATCTTCGATGGGTAGCCGTTCCGCTAAGCTGGACGGGGTGGGGCTGAAAAAATGGGCAAACTCCACAAAGGTGTAAATCTTGCCGATCAAGCTTTTGGTGAGATTGCTCAACCCCTTAGTGGACGCAAATAAAAACGATTGACAAATTGGGATTTTTGCTTAAATTAAAAGAGGAGTAGAAAAGATGTTTATCTGCGAGATCTTCCAAAGATCTTGCGTGATCCTGTCTTTTGGTGGGATAGTAAAACTTTTACGGCTGTTTTGCTGACACCTATAAATAAAGGAGCAGTAATCATGTTAATCTCTTCAATTTTCAAAAGGTCTGCTTTATTCTTTGTTATCCTTTGCCTGGTTGGTGGAATGAGTGCCCGAATAAGTGGCCAGGCTCCACAACAGCCCAGATTTGTTTTTCCTAAAGAGAGTCCGGTCCTCTCACAGAAATTCAAACAACACCTGGCAAATCTGGAACCACAAGATAAGGTAAAGGTGTGGGTTTTCTTCACAGATAAAGGGTTTAAGGATCTGGAAGGTTATCACTCGGCTGTTGCTCAGGCGGAGAAAGCCTTGACTTTCCGAGCCGCTAAGAGAAGATCCAAGACCATGAAGCCTAATCTGGCTGATTTTCATGATCTTCCGGTGAATCAGGCTTATATTGATCGGATACTGAATTTTCAAGCTAAGTTCAGACAGAGAAGCAGGTGGCTAAATGCCGCCAGCTTTGAGATTCCAGCAAGCGAGCTGGAAAAAATATTGGACTTGAGCTTTGTCCGATCCATAAAACCAGTTTTAGGAGGAAAGAGAAGACCAATCAGAATAGAAGCTCCTCCAGAAGCACCACTTGAGGGGAAAGGGTCGTTTTATCTGAATTACGGTGATTCCTATGCCCAGCTTCAGCAGTTGAACATCCCTGCGGTTCACGATCTGGGATATTATGGGCAGGGCGTGTTAGTCTGCATGTTGGACACTGGCTATCGAAAAGATCACCAGGCTTTTCAACTGGCTTACTCAGAAGGCAGGGTTTTGGCTGAGTGGGATTTTATCAATGACGATGGCGATACTCAAAATGAGCCCGGCGACCCGTCGGGACAGCATAATCATGGCACCTATACCTGGTCTACTCTGGGTGGAGCCGCAGATGGAAATCTATATGGGCCAGCTTATGGGGCCTATTTCATTCTGGCCAAGACTGAGGATACCTCGATGGAGGAGCCGATTGAGGAGGACAACTGGGTGGCGGGGATGGAGTGGGCGGACAGCATCGGTGCCGACATCATCTCCAGCTCCTTGGCATATATCGATTGGTACACCTACTCTGATCTGGATGGAAATACTGCGGTGACCACCATCGGCGCAGACATTGCTGCTCAAAAGGGGATCGTGGTGTGCAATGCCATGGGGAATAGTGGACCTGGAAGCGGAACCTTACTCGCTCCAGCAGATGCAGATAGCATCATCGCCTGTGGAGCTGTGTACTCAGATGGAGAAATTGTCTATTTCAGCTCCAGAGGTCCCACGTACGATGGAAGGATCAAACCGGAAGTATGTGCCAGAGGAGTCTCCACTCGCTGTGCCGATCCCTATAATGTCACCGGTTATACCACAGCCAGCGGAACTTCACTTTCCACCCCTCTAATCGGAGGCGCAGCAGCGGTGATTCTCTCTGCCCATCCCGACTGGACCCCCATGCAGGTGAGGGAAGCCATGTTGGAAAGCGGCGATAACTCTTCATCTCCTGACAACACTTACGGCTGGGGTGTTCCTGACATTTTAGCCGCCATCCAGTATAGCTTCTATCTTACCGGAGATGTGACCGGCGATGATGCGATTAACCTCGCAGACGTGCTTTATCTTATAAATTATCTTTATAAAGGTGGACCTCCCCCCTCTCCCTTATTTTTAGGTGACGTAAATTGCGATGATGAAGTTGATCTTTCTGACGTGCTCTATCTTATAAATTACCTGTATCAGGAGGGACCTGAACCCTGTTCACATTAATGTAGGTGTTAGACCACGCCCTATAAGTTCGTGAAGAGTAATTACTTTAGCTCTAAAATATTGCACAGTCCTATGCCAAGGGTCGCCTTTACCATCACGATCAAGTGATAAAGCGTGTGTGTGCGTTTTTTGAATCTGGAAACGTCCGTTCCAAGAGTCCTCGATATTGGCTGTGGTATAGGGTTCTCCGCAATAACACTTAAAGAAATAGCTTATAGCATCGTAGCTTTAGACATCTCTTATGACATGTTGGCGATTGCCCCGCCAGATCCACATATCTACTACATTACCGCTGCCACCGAGAACTTGCCGCTCGCCGCTACCAGTTTCGACCTTCTAACGGTATCCTCGGCTTTTCACTGGTTTGATAAAAAGTAGTTCATGAAGGAATTAAGGAGGGTTTTACGGCCAGGTGGGTGGGTAAGTATCTATGACAACTACCTCACAGCTCACCTAAAGGAATGTCCTGAATTCCAACAATGGTTTTGCGAGATCTATCTAAAGCGTTATCCTACGCCACCTCGCTTCGCCGCCTTCAAGCCCGAGGACTGCAAGGATGCAGGACTTGTTTTTCTTGGCGAAGAGCCTTATGAAGATATTGTTTCCTTTACGTGTGACCATCTGATCGATTGCCTGCTGACACAGACCAATATCATTTCAGCAATAGAGAACAGAAGGGACTCCTTTGATGGTGTAGTCAAATGGCTCCGAAAAGAATTGGACCAGTTCACAGTATTCCACTCTAAGGGAACCTCATCGGCAAAAGGAAGATTTGTTTTTGCGGGATCAATTACGTACCTTCAAAAGCAGATTTGATGCAAATTCTTATCCTACTTGTTACAATGCGTCGTCTAACAATAGATTGACTGCTCACTCCGTTTGCCAAAACTGCCTTGGGGCTTCACCAATCTGGGAAACGAGAACCGCTGTTCTAAATACGTTTAGCTAAAGCGACATCAACCATTTGAAATGCTTAAATTCGTTTCAAAATAAAGAATCGAAACCTCAACCGATACCCCAGCACCTAACTTATGTGCCAGTCGAAAAACTCCAATTGCCGTCATTGCGAGCGAGGCGAAGCAATCTCGTTTCCATACAAATCAAGGAGTTAGAGATTGCTTCGTCGTCCATATGGACTCCTCGCAATGACATTAAAGTGGTTTTTCGACAGACTCTTAAGCTAGGTGCTCATAAATCGAGGTCTCCGAATGTAACTGGTTGGTTCTTTGCCTATGGTCTAACCGGACCCAAATCAAAGGCTTGGATTTGTAACTTCCTTACCCTAACATGAAATGCTGAGATATAGGATACCTGGCAACACCCGCGATCGGTTTATCTTTCCTTTCTGATAGTTGTCTCACTCTTATTGATTTGAAGGAGCCTGACAAGTCAAGCAGTACTTTCATGCCGTCTTAACATAATACAAAAAAATCCTTGACAAGAGGGAAAATATAGATAGATTTGCAATAAAGACACTTTTTACTCAGCAGAAACTATAACCGAACCATGGAATTCGGGTCTCCTCTTTTTTAAAGTGAAGGACATCAAAAAAGCATTATGGCTTCTCTGTTTTTTAATGATTTACCGTTTTGGGGATGTGTAATTGGAAAGCCCTGTGAAACTGGCATTTCGCTGTCACGATTTTTGGTTATCAAATCCTTTTTTGTGGCTATCCTTCAATGGCATGTCAACTTGTTCATATCTAACCATGATCATAATCGTCTCAAAGTCGTGATTTAATTCTTTGAAAGTTATTGGTGAGTGAAAAATAACGAGATAGCACCAAACCATAAAACTTTATTTGTACCACAGCTCCTTTAGGAATAGATTAAGAGTTTAACTTTAAGACAATTGGAGTGAATGGTTTTTGGAAGACCTCTCCTTTGATGTTAACCTAATTGTTTCACTTGAATGGAGGCTGCAATGCGGGTAAAAATTAAAAAACTGCTCAAGGGTGGCAAGTATCTTCTCTTTTTTGAGACCCTGGACTTCAACCCGGATGAGAAGGAGAAGATAAAGAAGTTTGGCATCCCCGTTGTGGATTTAAGCTCAGAGGGTCTGGGAAGACACAAACTCGACCAGTTAGCTTTCACTTTGAAATGCCAGAGCCAAGAAGAAGCTGAGCAAAAGATCAGCAGTATCAAACGGAACATTAAGAATAAACTGACCCAGCTTTCGTCCCAAGTTGATGACCTCTACGTTGAGAAAGTGGTGCAGATTTCCAGAAAGAGGAAACTTTTGGTTTTAGGATTCTTGTGTGCTTTTGCCCTGATGATCTTCTCTGCGTACAAGGGAGTGATCTCATCACAACCAAGTGCTGGAAGAGAGAAGCAGGCATTTGCCCCAGTGCCCGCACATGCAATAAGGGATGATATGACTAATGAAGGAAATGCAGCCTCTTCTGAGGATACCGAGGCATCAGGAAACGATCCCATGGCAAATTGCGAAGTCGAGCATAGCGAACATGTCACAGCACATGCTTATGCCAAAGGTTCGGCAACTTTGGTGAAACCGGATTTCATCCTAACTGCAGTTCCCGATACTCTAATAAGGTATTCGGATTGGGAATCCAATATCGCCGGATCAGCAGATAAGGCTAATTTTAATCATTTTAAATTGGTCCTGACTCCGTTGGGCGGATTCAGAGGACCGGTTACCCTGGGAGTTTGGGGTATCCCTTCAATAGTTAAGACTCGTCTATCACCGGAAAAAATTGAACAGCTTCCCGGCAGTTCAACTCTACTCATTTCCCTTCCAACCCAGACTCTTCCCCAGATCTGTCCCCGCATAACCATCATCGCCAGAGGGAAGATTCCCCAAGGAGATCTCATTACCCATCAGAAAGAATTGGTGTTGACCATACGTCAAAAATCATCTTATCAGGGACCAACCTGGTATATCTCCACCAATGGAAATGACCAATCAGGTGACGGGGGGTGGGGGTCACCTTTTCGAACCATTCAAAGGGGAATAGATTGTGCTAAAGCCGGGGACACCGTACTGGTGGAAAGAGGTCTGTATAAGGAAAATATAAACCTAATATATAAGGATAGCATACTGGTGGCAAGTTGCTACATATTTGATCAAAGCCAATCAACCATGAGTTCGACCATCATTGAAGCGAAGAAGTCTGGATGGGTGGTAACCATTGGTCGAAGTAATCAGGTCACGTTGCGCGGCTTTACTATCCAAGAGGGTATGGGCGATAATGGTTCTTATGGGGGAGGGATATATTGTTATAACTCCAGTCTAAAGATCTTGGATAATATTATAACCAGAAACGAGAATCGTTACGGTTACGGGGCAGGTGTATTCTGCTACGATTCAGATTTTAATATCTGGAACAACCACATAACTTATAATTACAACTATGATGGTCACGGAGCAGGTATATATTGTTACAAATCCACCTCTGATATACAGCACAACATTATCAGCGGGAATTATTCAAGTGGCGGAGGTTCGGGGATTCATCTTTTAAACCCGAACTCAGTCAAGATCATTCGTAATGTGATTCATAGCGATTCCGGCTCTGCCGCAGTTGTCTTGTACACCAATGCTATTGGTATTACTGGAGATTTCCAGGTGATTAACAACACCATTAGTCATAATCAGGGGGATGGTATCCGATACTTTGGTGGACCTTGGTCTTTCCAGAACAACATCATAACTCACAATCACGGCTATGGTCTGTTCACCCTTGAGGGCATCGCCCACTTGTCCCATAATAATGTCTGGAGTAACGTTTCCAGCAACGATACCATGAATTATTATGGATTAAGTGACAACCTAAGTGGAAACAACGGTAACATCTCAAAGAATCCATGTTTTGGAAATCCCTCTCATGGAAATTTTCATCTCTGCTTCAATTCTCCCTGCATAAACTCGGGGAATCCGAATGGCCCTGTTCCTTCTGGAGGCGGCCTTCACGTCGACATGGGAGCTTTAGAGTACACCCACCCGAACATCATTTGTGGGGATATGAACAGAGATGGATTTTTGGATTATGGAGATATTAATTATCTTGTCAATTTGCTATCTGGGAAAGTTATCTCCCCTATCCCTCTCCAGATTGCTGATGTCAACTGCGATGATGAAATAGACCAGCAGGATCTTAGTTACCTATACAAGTTTTTATATTATTACGGATCAGAACCCTGTGCAAACTGCAAATCGAAAGATCGCCTGACCGAGAAAGAATGAAGGACATTTTCGAAATGAGTCTCTTTTTGCTCAAGCCACAAGCGACTCGGGATAAGCTTTATCTCAACAAAAACAAACCTCCCAAATTCTAAGCAACGAAACAGCGGATTCTTCAGGCATCGATTCCATATTTCTTTATCTTTTCAAATAAGGTGGTGTAGTCAATCTTTAAAGCCTGAGCGGCTTTTCTTTTATTCCCTCGAACCTGACTGAGCACCCGTATTATCAAAGCTCTTTCTGCCTCTGCTTGAGCATACTGCCCTACCTCTTTCAATCCCGCTCCTTCTCGCAATCTTATCTCATTGGGTGTGGGAATTCTTATTGCCAGATGCTGGGGCAGAATCTTTTTCCCCTCACACAGAATTATTGCTCTTTCTATGGTATTCTCCAGTTCCCTTACATTGCCGGGCCAGTGGTACTTGTCTAAAAGAGCCATCGCCTCCTTGGAGATACGCTTATTTGCCTTTTTCATCTCAGCACAATATTTTTTTACAAAATAGTCGGCTAACTCCGGTATGTCTTCCCTTCTTTCTCTTAAAGGCGGAATGGTTATAGGGAAGACGGACAATCTGTAAAACAGGTCTTCCCGAAATTGTTTTTTCTCAGTGGCTTTTTTTAAGTCCGCATTGGAGGCAGCGATCACTCTCACGTCCACGGTTATGGTCTTTGTTCCTCCCAATCGTTCAAAGGTTTTGTCCTGAAGAACCCGGAGAAGTTTTGCCTGAAGGGCAATATCTAAATCTCCCACCTCATCCAAGAAAATGGTTCCTCCCTGTGCGATCTCAAATTTTCCCATCTTCCGAGCCACTGATCCGGTATATGCTCCTCTTTCCGATCCGAAGAGTTCATTCTCCAAAAGCTCTCTGGGTATGGCAGCGCAATTGATAGCCACATAAGGACCCTTTCTCCTGGCGCTCAGACTATGAATGGCCCGAGCGAAAAGCTCCTTCCCTGTCCCGGATTCACCTAAAAGCAACACCGAGGTATCAGAAGGAACCACCTTTTGAATGAGTCCAGAGACCTGTTGCATCTTTTCACATTTTCCAATGATCTCCGCATATCCTAAATTATGCCCCAGCTCCTCTCTTAAAAGGACATTTTCCGCCACCAACCTGCGGTTCTCCAAGGCTCTTTTGATCAGAACGCTTAGATGATCCGTATCGAAAGGTTTGGTGAGAAAATCGAAAGCTCCCTCCCTCATGGCTTCCACCGCCTTCTCGATGGTACCATAGGCGGTCATCAGGATAACTGCCACATCGTGATCCAACTCCTTCAACGAGGACAATACTTCAATTCCATCCATCCTGGGTAGCTTTAAATCTGCCAGCACCACATCATATTTCTTCTCTTTGGCTCTCTCTAACCCACCTTCACCATCTCTGACAGTCTCCACCTCGTATCCTTCCGCCTCCAGAGTCTTGGAAAGCATCTCTCTCATGCTATCTTTATCTTCAATCACTAAAATTGAAGGCATAGCCCCCTCCTTGTTGTCAAAAAGATTCTTTCAAGAAGAAAGGAATCATATTACTTTCGATGTAATCGACACAAGTTGTGATCTCTTTCGATTGAGAAACAAGATTGTATGAAAAATGGGCAAGGACTCAACGAGGTTGGCAGAGGAACTTTGATACCCCTTAGAGAACCTCTCCCCCTGTCCCCCTCTCCATTTTCTGGCTGTATCATAATGTCATTCTGAGGCGTTAGCCGAAGAATCTCGATTTTCTAACTTATTGAAACTGTTAGATTCTTCGCTTCGCTCAGAATGACAACTGTGTGTTTCTAAGGGTTGCGACACAGTCTTTTTATGGAGAGGCGGATAGGGGGTGAGGTAATCAGACAAAATCTTTGATACTTCAGAAATAGAAATTGCAGAAGCTTAATAACATCGGCATTTCCTGAGACTATTTCTCAAATAATTCCCGAAGTATCAGAAACATAGTTGTCATGCCGACCCCACCTCTGGCGGGATTTTCAACTGGGTTTTAGATTCTTCGCCCTTCGGGCTCAGAATGACAAAATAAAAAGTGATTTGAGAAACAACTCCTCCTAATGCCGATGGATCAAAGAACACTTTACGGCTTACAATAGCGACAAGGACTGTAACAGGAATCCAAAGCTTCCTCTCTTGTCTTGAACACGATTTTGTTTCTCTCTGCCATTTGTAAAGCATATTTACAATCAGGTCGGTGAAATCGAAAGGATTTTTTATTCCCTATATAGAACTTTTCTTTTTCAGAAACCGGAACTGACCATATCCCGATTTTTTGCTTCCGTGCTTGCTTTTGCAAAAAACAAAAGGTATCGATATAGGTTGGATGAGAACGAAAAGGATAGAGTCGAGCCAAACCCTTCTTTATCATCTCCGCATTCACAAAAAGATCGCCCACATAAACATAAGCCAGTAGTCTTCCATCCGTATAGTTTTTTGGATCCCCTTGCTGGTACTCGGTCCGCAACCGGATCGTTTTCTTCTCAACCATTTCCGCGTTGAAGTTTTTGGCCTCTTTGTAAAAAGGCTGATCGAGCTCCGGGGTGTCTATGCCAATATATCTTACTTCATATCCATTCTGTAAAACTATAGAATCACCATCGATGACATCTTTTACTTTCCATCCCTCATGACGAGGATAAAAAACGAAAACTAATAATGCTACGGCTAGCACAAAAGCTAAATAAAATATCCATCTTGACTTAAAAAAACTGTTTCTCATGTCAAACCTCCTGTTTTGTGAATTTTAGATTGCCCTTACTCCAGATGACAGTATCCAGACCCCAGACAGCAGACTTCGGGAATCTGGCGTCTGCCTACTGGAGTCTGCTTACCGGAGTCTGCCTACTGGCATCTGGATACTGGTGTCTGCTTTCATTGCAACACCAAATCGCTGGTGCCATCCTCATTTTCCGTAACGTAAACTAAATTCTCCACCGAATCTTTTATATCATCTATGTGGGTTATTAAAAATATCTGTCTGAATCTATTTTTCAACCTGGCTAATGCGTTTAAGATATTCTCCTTTCGGAGCGTATCCTGGCTGCCGAAGATCTCATCTAATATAATAAAGGAGAACCCCACCTGGCTGGATTCGGAGATAAGAAGGGAGATGGCTATCCGCAGGGACAAATTAGCCAAATCGGTTTCTCCGCCAGAGAAGCGGCTTATGGGCAACCTTTCCCCCTGATCATAGATATAGATTTCGTAATCCTCATCCAGTTCCAAATCCTCGTATCTGTTCTCGCATAGCTCCAAAAAAAGAGTTTTCGCATAGCGGGAAAGCGTTGGTCTGATCCGTCCAATCAAGGAGACCCTGAAATCGGAAAATAACAAGTCCAACTTTTCCAGATACCGCTGTTCTTCCTCCCATCCTTTTATATTCTTTTCTAATTGGATGGTATTTTTGATCTCCTCTTCAAGCTGGTCGATTTCCTTTCCCATCATCTCCATCTGGTAGTTGATGTCCTTTAAAGCCAGCTCAGTCGAGTGCACTTCTTTTCTTTTTTCCTCTAACTTTTTTTCCATATTTTTATATTCTTCTTCCGAAAATTGTAGGCTAAAAATAGCCCCTTCTATTTTCTCCTCTTCCTGCTTTAACCACTGTAACTTCTCTCTCAATTCTTTTATACTCTTCTCCACCTGGGGCAATCTTTTAAGTTGAGAAACAAGCTCTGTTGATTTCTGCTTCAGTTTTTCTAAATGCCCAAATTCCTCTTTGAGTTTTTCATGATGGGAAGGATCATATTCCACTTCTCCTAAGTTTTTTAAAATCTCCGTTAGTGATAAGAGATTTTTATTCTTCTCTTTTAAACCACTCTCTAAATTCAGCCTCTCCCCTTCCAATCTAAAAAACTTCTCCACAGATTTTTGTGATCTTTCCTTTTGCGCTTCCAACTCAAGCTTTGTCTTTTTCAAATCTTGCCCTTTTTTCTTTATTCTTTCTCTTTCTTTTTCTATGGTTTGTAATCTTTCGTCTAACTGATTTTGTTCATTCAGAAGATGCTCTCGAATCTTGTGATAATCGGATCCCATGGGTCTCAGACAACGATCACATACTGAATCGGGACCAAGCTCCTCTATATGCTCCAACTGCGATTCCAACTTCTTCTTCTCATCCTTTGCTGATTTCGAAGATGCCTCCATCTTCATATAAAGGCTTCTTGTCTGCTCCAGTTCCTTCTCAACTGAAACCAGTTTTTCTTTCGCCTCTTTCAGATTCTTTTCGATCTCACTTTTTGGCTCAAGTTCTTTATTTAAAAACGCCAACCTTTCTTTATCCGAAGTTAGCGATGATTCTATGTCTCTCTTCTGATTTTGCGTGACATTTCGATGCTCTGCTTTTATCCTTTGCTCGTCCAAGAGAGAAACCCTTTTTTTGATCTCCTCATAAGGGGCAAGTAATTCTTCCAGTTTTTTCTTCTCAGAACCAAGCGCTGTCAGATTCGCGCTCTCCTCTTCTTGTGATTTTAGCTGAGCCTTTTGGCTTTGTTTCTCTGTTTGGGTTATGCTTCTTTTTTGACTAAGGCGGATGTGTTCTTCATATTTTGACTTCAAATTTCCCCAGAACTTTTCTGCCTCCTTCAAATCAGAGGTCTCAGAGTCAAACTTTTCTTTTGTGACTTTGGATTTATCTTTTAAAAGGGAAAGATTTTCTGACTTTTCTTTCTTTTGTGCCCGAAGCTCGTCTTTGTCTTTCAGGTGGGATCGATTGAAATCGAGCTTTAACTCCAACTCCCTTTTGTCAGACCTTAAATTTTTCAAAGCCACATCCACCGTTTCGATTCCCAACATGCGGGCTAAAAGCTCTTTTCTTTTATATGGCTGAAAATCGGAGAGGACATTTAGCTCTCTTTGTTTGGCGTAAAAGGAGGTCATAAAGGCTCTATAATCCATGTCCAGAGTTTTCTGGACAAGCTCATTGACAGCGCTGTTTCCTCTGGCTGACACCTTTTTGTTTATGATGACCGAAGCATCCACAGAAAGGGATGCTCCTTTTAGCTCCCGCACCACCTGAAAGTAGTCTCCATTCATCTCGAAATCCAAAATCACCCGACACACATCCGTCTTCCGGGCGAAGATGGATTTTATCTGATCTTTGCTGGTGCGGGAGGCATCTGTGCCAAACAGAGCCCAGCCGACAGCCTCCATCAAAGTGGATTTACCTGCACCATTGTTCCCGATGATCCCCACTATACCATCCGGAAACTCAAGCTCCGTTTCCTTAAATCTTCTGTAGTTTTCTAATCGAATGTTTCTCAAGTGCATCGGTAAAATTCGTATGAATGCTTCGCATCGGTTAATAGTTCACAGTTCATAGTTCGTAGTGAGAACTAAGATTTTGTCTGCCTACTGCCTACTGGATACTGCCTACTGCTTCTGCTGACAAGTACTTCAAACCCAACTCCAGCAGTTTCTCTTTCTTCAGATTTTCCACCGGCACCTGCTTTAGAAACTGGTCGAATTCCACATTCAATTTGCCAATGGAGGTTTTAGTTGATTGATCTTTCGCCTCTTCCTCTTTTCTTTCAAATCTTAAATCAAAATAAAAAACTTTCGACTTCAACTCAGCAACTTTTCGGAAATCCAGAGAATTATATATGTGCTCTGGAATGTTTGCAACCTTCAGCCTCACTATCTTCTCCTCAAAATCCTCTACCTGCACTCTCTTTTCAATCTCCATCAGGATCTCCTCTTGATCTAAATCTCGTGCATTGATGGAAACAAGCTCGATCATATCTCTGGTGGGAACTGGATGAAACTTTACGCTTATGGTTGGCGAAGATGTTTCTGTGGACTGTGGACTGTGGACTGTGGACGTCTCTATCTCCACTTCCACAAATCCCTTCTCTTGACCCAACTCCGCCATGGAGATTCTTTCGGTGGAACCAGCATAATACACCTTGGATTCCACTTTACAATAGCGGTGATAATGTCCCAGCGCCACATAATCGAAGGGCATCTCCAGATAGGAGGATGTGATCTCCTGTTCAGCTAACTCGCCCATGGAGAACTCCGGAATTCCTGCCACCACTCCGTGTAGCATCAGAATATTGAAGGTTGAATTCTGTCTGCCGTCCGCCGTCCGCCATCCGCCGACAATCTTCACCTTCGCCACTTCCTTGGAAAAATCCTCCTGATCCAGACAGTGCGGAATGGCGTGGATGGCAACCTGGTCAAGTTTTATTAGTTCATACTGATTTCTGTATACCAGATGAAGATAAGGAGAGAAAACCTCGAAGAACGAAAAAACCGAACCGACTGCTCTCTGTTTGGGAGTGTCGTGATTGCCTGAGATTATCACCATAGGAATCTGCAAATTCACAATTCGCAAAATCTGTCTTATGGCAAAATTGATGATTCGATTGGTGGGTCTTACCGTGTGAAAAAGATCTCCCGCATGCAGGACAAAATCCGGTTTAAGCTTAATTATCTGATCCACCGCAGATTCAAAGGAGTGGCAGATGTCTTCTTCCCTCTGATTAAAGCCGGAGGGTGACAATCTTCGGGAAAATCCGCTTGCCCCCAGATGGCTATCTGATATATGAACAAATCGCATTTGTAGATCGATTCTTGCTCACCAGAACCTAACTTGAGAGCGTGTCGAAAAACCACAAAATGCCCTTTATGTCATTCTGAACGAAGTGAAGAATCTAATAAATTCAACATGTTACAAATTTGAGATTCTGAGTCCCGCCGCTGGCGGGACTCAGAATGACATTTCTCGACAGCCTCTTGAGTCAGGTTCTGCTGTATTCATAAAACACGAGTCGGTAGTTTTGTAGGTCAAGCATGGCGTAGCCTGCTTGACAAATCCTTATTTGTCAACCCCGCCAAAGGCGGGGTTGACCTACATGACTACTACGTTATGTTAGATTGTCAACATAATTAGTTTAACCTTAAGTTAGGTTCTGGTGTCACAACTCTACAGAGAGTTAGTCGGTAGCCGCACCTTTCAGGGTGCGAAATACGTGCGCCCCGTCAGAGGCAGGGTGGCTACCAAGCTTGAGATCTCCACACAACCCCATTAGAAAAACTCCCGATCTATTTTTGCCTTTTCAAATACATTTCCTGCTTTGCTTCTATCTTTCAGCCATTCCTCATAAAGATGTATCTTTGCCGGAATGGCAAAGGGTGATTGAGGAGAGGTAATCAAAGCCTCACCCGCTTCCAGCATCTGAATCTCTGTGCCCAAATCGGAGATGTCCTGCTTGGCTGAGGATTTCACTATGTTTCTGTCCCGCTCATCAGCCAATCCCAGAATGAACAAGGTATTGAATTGAGACAAAAGTTCTTCATCAATTAATTTTGGCTGCTGGGTGATGGCACATAGTCCAGTTTTGAATTTTCGTCCCTCCCTGGAGATCTGGGCAAAGATGTTTACGTCCGATCTCCCCTTTTGAGAAAGCACCCTCTGTGCCTCTTCCATTACAATGATCGTAGGCAGAAGGGCTTTGAATTTTGATGGATCCTGATATGCCCGGCTGTGATGAAAAAACACTGCTCTGGATAAAACCGCCGATATCAAAAGCTCCTCCTGTTCGGACATGTTGGAAGTATCCACCAAAACCAGCCTGCCCGACTCCAAGTCGTTGATCACATTTTTGGTAATGGATAATTCAGGATCTTTGTGAATGAAGGGAAGCCTGAGGATCTGTTCCACCCTTCTCTGAACCACACCGGCAGTCGATTCAAAAAACCCTCTTCCGCTGGAAAGCTTAATTAAAAGATCCTCTATCTTGGCCTGCGCTATTTCTTGCATCCAGTTTTGCCCGAACAGATATCTTGCTGCGTAGAGCATCTCCACCTGCGGCTGGGTGAAATCGTATATGTGTCGGAAATCCTTTATATCTATTTCCCGCGGACTTATTTTGAGCCTGTTGTGAGGACCCTTTAAATTCCGGGAACTATAAACTCTCAGCCGTTTTTCCGCCAGAGGATGATCCACCAAGCCCTTATGGGCTGGGTCTCCCCCACCGTCGTAATACTCACCATGGGGATCCAAGATCAGCATCCCATATTGGGAAGATTCCAGAACCGTGCCAGCAAGGACTTTCATCAGATTGCTCTTGCCCATGCCGGTGGTGGCAAATATCCCTATATGACAAGGAAAGACCTCGCCTGAGACACCCACCCGAAAGTCCAGAACATCCTCCCCCGATCGCAAAGATCCCACCTCCAGATCACCCATGAAGTTTTTTAAGAATTCAAAATCCTTCTTCTGCGGGGTTCTTACTCTGGAAAAATGAGAAGGTATAGTTTTGGGCTTGCGGAATGTATTTTCCTTTACATATCCCAAGGGAACACATCGTCCCACCTTGTAAAGCCTTCTCTCTTTTTCATGAAACTGGAAAGGTTCATCTTGCTTATCCAAAAGCATCATGTTTCCTGCGGTTCTCTCCGCCCAGTTGGGATCGGATGCCTCCACTCCATAGCTTACGTCCACCACCCTCAAATAGTATGGTAGTTTTTTGTCCTCGTCCTCCGCCAGAAGGATGTCCCCCAGATGCAAATCCTCCTCGTAGAAGGTTCGAAAATATAGTTCGGTTATCTTCTTTCCGGTGATTCTTCCTTTGTAATCCATCATATGCAAATCACCTCCGCCCCCATTGCTTCACCATCCACCTTTGCCGACATTCACCTCTGCTCTTTCTGTGACTCGCTTGTTTTTCGTTACTACGTCTCTACCTCGCGCTGCACTGCATCTCCCTGCAACTAACCGTCACCCACCTGCCCCTAATACCTTCAACAACCCGTGCGCTAGCGCGGACCCAACCACCCCTAACCCAAACCCCACCCCGTAATCCACGTATCTTCGTTTCCTCAACATCCTCGCCAGCCCTTCCACCTGTTTCGCCCGCATCTCACTCAGAACCTCCAGATCGCTCACTTCTCCTCGAGTTCTCGCCACCTCACCCTTCACCTCCCTCAATGTCCTGACCTCTTCAGCGATCCCAGCCTGTACACTTGCGATAACTCCCTCTACCTCTTCGCTGGCTCGCCCCACAGTCTCTCGGATATCTGCGAACTTCTTCCTTATTTCCTCCACCCTTTCCTCAACCCACTCAATATCCCGCCTCTCCCCATAGAATCCTTTCCTCTTCCTCTTCCACCTCCATATTCTCACCCACGGAACTATTACCCCGGGCGCCATAGCCCCCACGCCCATTACGCTGATCAATCCTGCTAACAGAGCGACCATCAAACCGACATCACCGGCACCTAGTCCCCCAAACCACCCCAAGCATACCTGAGATGCCCACACCGCAAAAGCCGCAGACCCCTGACACACGAGTAGGTAAAACACCAATCCGAAGATTGGGCTCCTCCATATCACAACCGGCAAAACCACACTTGCCCCCAGCAACGAGAGCCCCATGATCAAACTGATCCCTCCCAGCGGGTACTCTGCGACCGGGCTAGCCCCCATCACCGTTATGCCCCATGCCACCAAACCAATCGGCAGTAACGCTATATACCATGTCTTCCTCATATTTATCCCCTTTCCCCTCTCATGTCACCTATTTCTACACCACCAACCACACAATCTCGACAGCTGTCCCCACACCCACTATCACTGTCAGCCCCTCGGTCCATTTCTCTTCGCATGTCCATCTGAGGCTCCATGAGTAGAATTTCACCCACTAATAACAACACGGCTGACATGATTCATTGTCGCAACCTATATCTGTCAAAGAATCAGAACCTGACTTAGGTTCTAGTCAATATTGGCTTCATCCTTTCAAATCCGCATTCAACACCTCATGAAAATCGGTAAACAACAAATCCCAGTCTGAGGTGGTTATACCCTTCTCAAAAGCCCTGGATTGCAGTTTGTATCTTATATCTTCTATCTCTGATAAGGTAATTCGGGAGATATTGTGAACTGCCGCCAGAGGATAAGGATATCCCAGGAAAGCCGGATCGCCGGAAAGATAGGATAAAACAGAGAAAATCATATTTGCATCCACCGGATCGATCCGATTGACATCTATCCGGAAGGCGAAATCTGAGGAGGCTTTCAGCTTAGCCACATAGATCTTTCCGAGATAGCTGGAGCCGGTGGTGTGAAGTTTCTCATCTGATATCTGGCAGAACCATTTTGAGTTTGGGCAGAACCTCTCCCCTGTTTTCATCACTGCCGGAATCAAAGGCGATTTATCTCCCCAATAAAGAGTGCTGGTTTTGGTCACCCCCACCAGATGAACACCCTTATCTTTAGCCTTCCGGGTGAACTGGAGCATGAAATTATAAGGCGGCGCGATGCTTGCCTTAAGCGATCCATCTACAAGCAACATATCACCGCTTTCCAACTCATCCAAAAGCTTTTGTGCCATCCTCCATTCGGAGAAAAGTCTCAGGCGATCTAACATCTTCTCTATCCCCGGAGCTTCAGAGGGTTCTTCACCTACAAGATCACCATAGGCGGAACAATACATCTGGGATAGATTAGCCAGTGAGATTATCTCCAATTTTAAAGGTATAATCTTCTGATCGATCCTTTTCCCTTGGTAGTAGACGACCGAGCCAACCCGATAGACCCCGATCAGAAATGATCTCCCTTTAACCACTGTAGCCGAGCCGCCATCCACAGCCGCTACTTTTCCCACTGGCTCTTCTTCCTTTATTATATGGAAGGAAAGCTCATCTAAATCCTTGTCCAGAAGCAAAGGCTCTTTTTCTTCTTCACCTGACTCCACCTCAATATAGGAAGGCTCGGAATCCAGCGCTTCTTGGATAAAGCTCACCGCTTGATTTATCTCATTCTCAATGGTTTCGTCTATATCCAGCATTTCTGTTTTCCTTGTTTGCTTTAAGACTGCATGATTTTTAACTTATTTCACTTTCCTCTTTTCAATGTGGTGATACTTTGGTAGCCGCAGGTCAGTTGACTTCCTATGGATCCAAATGGACAAATGAGCTTCAGCCTGCGATTCGTTTTTTTCATCCCCTTAGACTATTGTTCCTCCTCTGGTTGCATGCTGAAGCTTTGTATTTTCCATTTTCCTCTTTTTTTATTCAGAAAAAGTTTAAGCGGCTTTTCAACCTGTTTAGATTTCTCCTTATCTGTGGCATATTCTGAACTCAGTCCCAGTCTCAATCTCACCTCCGCACTGTCTTTCACGATCACAAAACTCTTTTTTGCTATCCGAGCACCGTCAAGCTTTTCCCCTAAAAAGAGACTATCCAAAATCTGGGAAGATATGTTTTGATTTTTGTCTTGTGTGATCGAGTCTAACACCGTTTCACTTCTCTGGTTTACCCCCCTTTCAAATTTTGCCAGAAGCTGTTTTATCAATGCCACGTCATCATCCGGCTTTTTGCCCACACATCCACAAATCAATAAAGCCACAAAAAACGTCCAAGCAACTTTGAAGAAATATCTTTGTTTATCCATCTTAATTGTAGTGATGGTTTTAGCCTGAAAACCGATACAATTATAAAAAGAAGTTCCGCTAAAAACAACTTTTATTTTTGAAAACTTTTCGGAAACCTTGCGTAAAAAAAGATGAGGGCTTACTCTGGTCGGATAGGGGGGCTAAAAACTATCCTTGGGGAATCCAGAACTCGCCCTCATGTCTCAAGACCCTGCGGACAATTTCTCTTTTTTCTTTTGAAACCAAACAGAATATAGAAGCTGTTAGAGAAGCCGTCAAGAGAAAAGTTAATTTTTCAAAAACTTTTTTCCCAGTATAACTTCCCCGGCAACTTATTTGGTAGAACAAAAGGGCAAAGATTTTGTGAAGCATCTTTGTTTTTTTGGTGCCACTTTTTCGTTCATTTTATTCATAGAAGAATGAATTCAAACCATAGGCATAAACAGGACTCTTAGCTTGACAAAAATTACAAAGCAGGCGTATCAACTTTAGAGAAATGCACTCAAAGTAACTCTTCAAAAATGAATTTGAAAAGAGCCATAAAGTTAATAATCGCAGGATTTATAGGATCAGCATTTTCTTTTTTTCCCTTCGCACTGGAGGCTCAACAACCTTTCGCACCAGACTCAAGCATCATCAAACTCTCCAGCACCCTCTGGTCAGATTTAAGGGACATCGAGTTTTGTGAGACAAAAGCTTATTGCGTTTTTTTCGACGGACTAACTGTTGTAGATCTCTCTGACATCAATTCGCCTTCCCAGATAGGGCAAGTGGAGCTTCCCCAAAACGGTCAAAAAGTGGATGTTTCAGGCAATTATGCTTATCTTATCGCCCTGGATAGCTGCATCCATTTAATTGACATTTCATCAGTTAACCAACCTCTCTTAATAAACAGCTTCAAGACTTCCGATCTCCTTACGGATATTCAAGTTCGGGATAACTGGGCGTATGTGACTGCGATAGATGCCGGGCTTTTGATTGTAGATGTCTCAGATCCCTTTAATGTCTCTTTGACTGGTTCATGTAGCGTAGCTGGTTTTCAGGCTCTCTCCCTTTACCTGTATGACAGTCTGGCTTACCTGGCGGGAGTTGGAGGTTTGAGACTGATCAACGTTGTGTCTCCCTACTCTCCCTTCTTGTTCGGATCCAGTGATATTATGGTAGCAGCAAATAAAGTTTTTGTCAATGCGGATGAAGGAGAAATCTATGCTTATCTGGGCAATTCGGCACGGATTTCGATTCTAAACGTAACCAATCCCCAAGACATCTTTCCTCTTTCCAGTTACACGTCGACATCCACCATGGCTGATTTTTTTGTCGCTGATGATTATGCTTATCTGGGTTTAACCTACCGGGGGCTTCTGGTACTTAATATCGCAGACAGAACTTCCCCAGAAGAAGTCTCTGCCCTTCGGCTGGGAGATTACACCAAGGAAATCTTTTTTTATTCTGATTTTGTCTTTCTCACAGACCACTTCGAGTCCACAAAGATAATCAACGTCTTCAACCCTGGTCGCCCCTTTGTTTGTGGCAGATGGATCATTCCCGGCACAGGTGAGGATGCAGTTGTGAAAGATGATTTTGCCTACGTGATGTGCCGCAATTCCGGACTCCATATATTAAATGTAGGGGACCCAGCTCATCCTCGGATGGTGAGCACTCTTTATGCCCCTTACAACAACAATGGGGTTGACGTTGAAGGAGATTACGCATACATCGCCGCTCTTTTAACTGGAATGCAGGTGGTGGATATCTCAGATCCGTCTAATCCAGAAGTGGTGGAAAGATACCAGCCAGAGGGATACACATACGGGGTAAAAGTAAAACAAGGATATGCCTATCTTTCAAATGCCCAAAATGATATTCAAATCATAGATATACAAAATCCTGCCTGCTTGATCCCCAGAGGATCTGTCCAGACTCCGGGAACTGTCCAGGAAATTTTTATACGGGGCGAGTATCTTTACGTTGCAGACCTGTCCGCAGGATTAACCATTATAAACGTGGCGGATAAAGACGATCCTTTCCTGGTCAGGTTCATTCCTACGGTGGGAAGATGTAAGAACGTGTTCTCATCAGGCGATCTTTTATTCTTGGCCTGTGAGGAAGTGGGAATGGAGATATATGATATCACCGATCCGGAAACACCTATGTTTCAAAGCTTTTATCCCACCTCTGAGGAAATTAAAGATTTGTATGTGGAAGACTATTATGCCTATTTGACTATGGCAAATCACAAAATAGAGGTAATTGATATCTCCTCTCCTTCTGATCCTGTTCTTGTTGTTAGCTATCACCTTCTGGATAACCCGGGCAATCTAACGGTAAAGGATGAACACATTTATCTGTGTGATGGTCGTTCCTTTAAAATCTTGAGATTTCTCCCCCCTCCTTGGTTGCCTAAGGCAAGTGCGAAGAAGATGTAAGCCGCAGCTGTGAACCATTCGGGACTGTTGAAAAAGCCTCAGTTTGGGGCGGGATATGCGTATGCTCGTATGAGTGCATACGCACATTCATACGAAAATTCCCGCTTTATGGGGGGGCAATGACTTATTACCCATAGCAGGGCATTTAGCCCTGCTAATAGTGTTTTTCAACAAGCCCATACGGTTCACCCCTTTGGTGGTTCGACTTCGCTCACCACCCTGAACCTGTCGAAGGGCGGGATTTCCAATGTTGTGAGAACTGAGGCTAATTCGTGTGCAACGAAATAGTTTACCGACCAGAGGCTAACAACCTGGCGACGTACCACCTTTGTATAAATAATTGATTAGATAAAGCACATCCTCAAGATCAACCACTCCGTCACAGTTAGCATCTCCAGTCCACAAAGGATCAGGGGCAGAGCCACCTTTATATATATAGTTTATTATATAAAGAACATCTTCAAGGTCTACTGTTTCGTCGTTATCGCAGTCACCGCGGGTATATACGGCTACGGACAACAAATCCGACCAATCACTCTCATAATCATATATATCCTTAGCTTTTACTTTTATGTGGTATTCGCCAGAGTTTTCCCAGATGTGGGAATCGGTACAGTTTTGTCCAGAGTTGTATGGTCCAAGCCAGTCACTGTTGGTTCCGTCTCCCCAGTCAAACCAATAAAATATGTTATCTCCCTGCGGATCAGTTGTGTTACTTGAGAAATCATATTCTGTTCCAGTTGCTCCCTCAGATATCCCAGATGGTTGTTCCGGTATCTCTGGTGGACTGTTGGAACTGGCAGGCCCCATGGCCAAATCAGGGTTACCCCAAAATGCTCCCCACTCAAACATCTCATACTTTACCATGTACCACAGTCCGTTAGTGTACATATGTCTCAAAGCCCATTGATGAGCCTCACCCTGAGTGTAATCCCCGGAAGTAACGCAGGTGGTGAAGAAATAGTCAAATGACTGACTGGAACCATCATATGGATCGTTCCAGGCGCCCATCCCATATGCGACCTTGGTGGCACCAAGAAAACCAACTCCACCCTGTTTCAGCATCTCTTGTCCTATGTTATCGTAGTCCGTATCCGAATTGCTGCAGGCATCAGCGAAGATGATCGCAGGATAGTCGTCGTTGAGGTTTGGACAGGTGGATGTGGAGACGAAAGCTTCGCCTGTGGAGTACTTGATATAGCTGGCGTAGTATGAGCCATGGCCGGCCCAGTTCACGAAGGCGAACTTACCAGACGACCAGACCGATCTGACGTTGTTAAATTTCAGATCGTAGTCCGAGGGATAGGTGGAGTGGCCCTGCTCGTACATGCGCGTCATAGTCCAATCCCACATCCACGGCTGATCCACCTTGGTCTCCATAAGAACTGCATTGTCCGTGTCATCCCAGAAGAAGGCGCCCAAAAGAAGAATGTTTTTCTTAAATGTGGGGTCATCGTTCTGCTCATAAGCAACGGACTTTTCACAGATGTGTAAAACAGTTGAAGGTTCGCTCCATGGAATTCTTCCCACGTTGACCTCAGAATAAAAATCGATTGGGTCTGAATTCTCACCCCACAGATGATCCCCATCAGCATCCCAGGATTGATCATCCGGAAGGGAGAGCTCCGCGTAGTATAAATCAGTCTCCGGTTTTCCGTATCCTACATCCTGCCAGCAACGGCGCATAGGAACATCATCGTAATCACCAACTAAGAGCACATCTTCAATGCCCCATTCACCTGACGGGTACTTATCTCTCAGAAAGTTTCTCATCTTCTCAGCCAGATCGTAACCAGTATAGTTGGAACTAATCCATGAGGTGGTTACCACGTTTACGCTTCTCCCTTTGCTGATCTCCCAGTTGGCCAGCGGAGTTACAGATGAGGTCAAGGCATCAAGAGTAATGATAACAAAGTCGAAATTTTCCTTGCCACCCATAACGCCGGGGTACCAGCTCTGAGCTTCATCGTAATTAAAAATGATCTCCTCTGCGATTCGTTCTTCCTGAGGAAGGTTATCAAGCATGATGTCTTCTGCGGAAAAATCTTTCGGAAACGTATAGCTTATACGTACAGTCACCTCGGGATAGTATGTCAGTTGACCGGATAGAGGGATATAGACAACCGGGGTCACCCTCACATCCACCAAATTATACTTTCTGAAACCTGCGGTGCGAACAACTTCTCCAACCGAAGCCGGGTATGGCTCATCGCTTCCATAAACTGAGGTAAAGTTCTCCTCGTACCTTTGCCTTTCTCTTTCATAGAGCAGTGGGTCTTCTTGGACAATTACTCTAGGTAAAGGCACAGGAGATATTTCATAGGCTCCGGGAAGAAGTATGCCTTCGCCAAGATCAAAGGTGACTTCAGCTAACTCAGCTCCGGGAGGAATGGCTATGGCAAAGATCTTTGATGGCAGGTTGGGTTTTCCTGGAACCAGCAGGCGACCAAAGTTCTCAACCAAGATCTCTTGTCCTTGTTCCGTGGATTTAATCTCATACGCCCCAATGGGTATGGTTGCGCTGATTTCTCCATCTTGTAAAGCTTGGTTAGCTTTACTGATGTTAGCACCTACCATAACGCTGCCTATCAACAGCACCGTTATTAAAACAACCACTACCCTTCCGCACTTTTTCATTCCTTCCTCCTTTTAGGTTAGTGGAAGACCAAATTCCGTTTGCCTTTATGCGCCAAACACAATTTAATTATACCTCAAAAATGAAAAAAGTCAAGTAAAATTCTTATTTGCGTCCACTGATGCGGTATGATGCACTATTCTTTGAATTAGGAGCGCAGAAGAAGCGTCACCAGGACTTTCGAGGTTGTCCCAGGAGTTGCGCGTAGGCCCGCCTTAGGCGGGCGAGCCCAGCCGTGAAGGCTGGGCTACGCGTTCTACTAATGTTCTTCAAATCAATGACTTATCGACTTTCGCACAAGATTTCAAAATCCATAAAAGCCAGAATCTCTTGTAAATACAAAATCTTTGCCTTTTCTTCTTTCTTACCCCTCGCTATTAACCATCCCTCTCATACCCTTATAAAATACCCATAACTTTGGACGCATCCAAAACTCTTCTGAGGTTGGATCAATAGACTGAGGCTGTCTCTCAATACAAAGCTGCGGTTTTAAACCTCAGCATTTGAAGGAAGGTTGCGGTTGCTTTTCCCACTTTGTCTAAAGAGATGTTTTTAACCTGACAAATCTTAAAACAGAAAGCGGAGAGGGAGTTAACCTCTCCGCTTTTTTCCTTGCTCGTTTAAAATATCCCCAGCCCTTTACATCCTTAATCGGTTTGCCGGCTGTCTCTTGGCATTAACAGCCCGGCGCCGGACCTCCTTTGTATAGATAGCTTATCAGGTAGAGCACGTCCCCGAGGTCAATTACTCCGTCGCAATTGGCATCTCCTGCTGGCAGGGGATCAGGAGCAAGACCGTTCTTATAGAGGTAGTTTATCAGATAGAGCACATCTTCAATGTCTATCAAGCCATCACCGGTAACATCACCAACCTGGACTGGCGGAAGCTCAATATCGACCCCACTCACCTTTCCAGAACCGATCTCCACAGGATCAGGATAAGATCCATCGTGATAGGAAACCTTGGAGGCGGAAACAGTGTAAGTGCCGGGGAGAAGTCCATTTATTACGTAGCCTCCTTCAGAGGAGCTTCTGGCAGAACCTTTCACTTCTCCATTCGCTTGGGCATAAACCAAAGCTCCTTCGAGTGGTGAACCATCGGAGCTGATCACACCAGAGATCCTGCCTCCTCCTGAGCCACATGGCGCAAGATAAAAGTCGACATCATAAGCATCGGGCGTTACTAATGTAGCTTCCTCCCAGGTATAGACACCGTCATAGAACTCACCGATGTATCCGGGGGCGATAGCAAATACGTAGTAGTCGTCCGTCTGTAACCCTTGAATCATGTATGCTCCAACAGAATCGGTAAAGTCAAATCCCCAATTTCCATTAAAAGAAACGGCAATGACGATGGCATAAGGTATGGGTAACAGAAATGTGGTATCTTCGAGCACCTTTCCTGCGATTATCCCCTCACCCGGACCTGCATAAGGAATCAAGGCGAAGTCAATGCCCGGAGTATCTTGACCTTCAATGACGGTTACAACGGTAGGATAATCCTGGGGACAGTAGTCCCATGCCCAAGCAGTCACAAAATAATCCCCAGCATAAAGACCAGAGATGGTATACTGACCTGCGTGATTTGTCAGAGCATAACCGTGACCAAACTCCCCGTATGCACAAACATAAGCGCCTGGGATGGGTTGACCAATACTTGAGTCGGTAACGGTTCCAGAAATGGACCCGGGCTCACCAATGGGGGTGAGATCAAAGTTGATATCGGGAGTGTCTTCACCAGAAATCACAATCACAGAATCCGGATAGGTCTCTGGAGCATAACCCATCGCATTGGCATTGACTTGATAAGTGCCAGCGCACAGGTCTTGGATCATATAATAGCCGCCGCTGTCACTCCATGCCTCTCCGTAACACCAGTTATCCAAACCAATGGCTATCAGGTGAGCCATAACAATCGGAAGACCGGTCTCTTCATCAGTTACCCTGCCTGAAATTGAGCCATACTCACCTATTGGAGTTAAAGCAAAATCAATATTAGGGCTATTTTCTCCCGCCACCACAATCACCGAATCAGGGTAGGTCTCCGGCATGTAGCCATCTTTTCGGGCATTCACCTCATAGGCATCCGGGGGAAGGCGATCACATAAGTAATAGCCAGCAGTATCGGTATACCAGATGCAATATATTCCAGTTATGGTGATCTCCGCACTTACAATCGGAAGACCGGTTTGCTCATCAGTAACTCTGCCTGAAATCGAGCCATACTCAGGACCACCCACAGGAGTAAGAGCAAAGTCAATATCAGGAGTATTCTGCCCCTCAACCACAGTCACAGAATCCGGATAGGTCTCAGGATAATATCCAATTGCGGAGGCATAAACTAAGTAAACTCCAGATGGGACGTCGTCACACATATAATGGCCGGTAGAGTCCGTGAACCACATACAGTCTAAGTCGCTGAGAGTGATTCCTGCACCCACAATTGGTTGACCAGTGATTTCATCTGTAACCATACCTGAGATTGAACCAACCCCTCCAATTGGAGTTAAAGCAAAATCGACGTTGGGTGTATTTTGCCCCTCAATCACAATCACAGAATCCGGATAGGTCTCTTGATAGTATCCGGTTGCGTAGGCATTAACCCCATAAGCTCCAGGAGGAATGTTTTCACACATGTAGTGGCCGATGGAGTCGGTGTACCATACACAATATATCCCGCTGAGGGTAATTGCCGCCCCTTCGATCGGGTAACCGGTCACCTCATCCATGACCCTCCCAGAAACCGATCCGAATTCTCCACCCACAGGGGTTAGGGCAAAATCGATATCAGGTGTATTTTGCCCTTCCTCAACAGTCACCAATTCCGGATAGATCTCATTTTCATATCCGTCCTTATGAACTCCTACTATATACTGCCCAGCTACGAGATTATGTATGAGATAATATCCGTCAGTGTCTGCCCATGCCTCCCCTCCGCCATGAGCGCTGCTATCATAAGCCCAGACATGAGCCGAGGGAATTGGGAAACCTGTCACCTCATCTGTGACTATCCCTGAAATCGATCCGGACTGAGCAAATGCCAGCCCCGGAAAGACGACTAAGAAAGTCAAACTCAGAAGCACAACAAGAAGTTTTCCTTTCATCTTAAAAACACCTCCTTATTTTGTTTTTAGGTTTGCGTTTTTTAAATAAAGTTTATTGTTAAAGAAACTGATTTTTCCGATAAGCGTTTCAGCTTTGATGGGTTGGTTTTTTCATACAACCTCTTCTACCATTAAACCTCTAATTGCAAATAGGTGCGGATTTAGTTATCTCCAATAATCCATTATAAATATAGTCGTTATCGAACTTTTGTCAATGAAAAAACGAAAAATTACACAAGGGGTAATGTTTGAATTTGTGTGTAAATTTGTTAAACTCACAGAAGGTGTTCCCTCCCAATAGTTTTTATGCTATCACTTGTTCCATTTGTGGTTCTATGGTTCGATTA
>CAZOJT010000006.1:0-104436 GCA_964580215.1 uncultured Ignavibacteria bacterium
TTATCAACTAAATCTAACCTTTTTACCAACACGAAACTTCCATTAAACCGATAAACTCTTACCACGTACCCCTTATCCTTACGCTTTTTATCCCCCTCGTATCTCAATACCCCACCCTTCGGGCAAATCCACACATCTTTTCCATCATCATACCTAAAGTTCCATATATCGAACTCAGACCCAACCCCGCCTTCTGTCTTCTCTGTTTTCCCAGACATCGTCACATTCACAACCAATTCATATCTTTTCTCCTCCGCCCTCTTCAACTCCTCCCCAGAAAAATACCCCCCATCCGCAACCGTTTCCTTCGCCACCTCCCCAACATTCTCTTCCACTTCTTCTATCATATCTACCAATTCAAAATTGTCCGACTCCTCCTGCACCACCTCCGCCCCAACTATGACCCCAGCCTTAGCATCCACCACCGCCTGAGCATTGTAGGCAAACTTCACCCCTTCCCCAGTCTTCATCATCCTCGCATCTCTATCCGTTAAACTCAAATGCCTCACCCCTTCCTTTTCTAACTCCCCCAGACCCTCCTGAATAAAATCTCGAAGCATTTCCTTCTCGGTAAGCTTATCCGGCAACTTGTATTCCTTACCCTGCTCAGCTACCTCTGCCCCCTCTACCTGTTCAAAAACCTCATCCAGGCACTTGTCTAACCTACGTAATAAATGCTCCAAATCCTTCTGATGCAGCCCACTCCCCCGCGAAACATCCGCCATAATCTTCGTCCCATCCACCGCATTCAATACCATCCCCACTAACCTCCCCTTCACCGCCAGACGCACAGCTTGCTTGAATACCTGCTTCAGCGCTTTACGATTGTCCCGATAAAATCGCCACAGCGTATTGTGATCCGGATAATCTAATCCGGTCAACCATAACAGACCAACATGCTGCCTACAAGCCTTCTCCACCATCCGACTCCCCCGAATACCCTCAAAATATCCATAGAGCCATGCCTTTAACAACAAATCCGCACCATAATTCGGTCGCCCTTCATCCGATGCGAAGCATTCATACGAACTCCCTTACCCTAAATCCGATCCCCTTCAAATCCAGCGAATCTACAAACTCCCGGATAAATCTGGCTGGATGATCCTTTGGCACAAAATCTTCCAAGGACGGGGAAAATAAATATTGCTGATCATAATTTGCTCGAATCTCATAACTCATCTAAAATCTCCTTTTCAAAATTCACTTCTCATATTATATATACATATACCCTTCCTTAAAGGCAAGAGGTTTTGAGACACCCTCCAATGGGGAGAGGGAATTATTCTCTTGGTATAATAACTCTGGCAGAGATGGAAACCATTATTTCCATCCGGGGGGTCACCTCCTTCCTCTGGCGCTGTCCCCCTATTATATTTTATCTGCCAAAGCTAAGCAACTAACAAATATGAGACGGCGCTCAAAAATTCAAGCTGACCTTGGCGTAACGATGTGCAATTCGTTTCTTATGCTTTTGTGCAATCCTCACACAGAAAGTGAAATAGATTTCGCTTTCTTACGGGTTCTGGCAAAAAGAGGTTAGAAATAACCATACCCCTCCTGTCAAATTTTTGATCAATCACTCCATCCTTTTATCCTAAGCTGTTGTCTCTCTTTATCCAGATTTTTTCTGAATTGGTTTAAGCTAAAAAATAGTGGGGGTTAGGCAAATATCTTGCACATCGAATACTGCAGAAGATTGCTCAGATATAAAAAGAGAGGTGGGCTGGGCCTTTATGTTGAAGAAGCAAAAACGACAAGGATAAAAGCTTTTAGGTTTAGCAAAATGTTTAAAATAAATGGAACACGGGTTCTCAATGGTCGGGGCACTCAGTTTGGTCTGGAATTAGCCCAGATGAGGACGAAGATCAAACTTTGCTTTGTCTATTGGATGAGAGAATATCTCCTTTCCCCCATTCTTTTAGCGGTTTTTTTCTCAGCGTTGATAGTGCTTCCTGAAAAGAAACAGAGAGTCAGCTTTTCTCCGGGCATTTCAAAAAGGCCTGGACTCAAAGTAAAAAGAATTGTAGATATGTTGATCTCTGCAATCTGTTTGATTCTGTTTGCCCCATTCTTTTTGATTATAGCAATCCTGATCCGACTTGATTCTCCCGGACCCGTAATTTACAAGCAAGTGAGGGTTGGGCAAAATCGACGAAGGGGGGATAGAAGAGGGCTAAATTTTCAGGTTGAAGCTGATAGAAGGAATGGGGACCGAAGAAAATACAATGTGTTAGGAAGACCATTTAACATCTATAAATTTAGAACCATGGTCAATGGTGCGGAGAAAGAAACTGGTCCAATATGGGCTAAACAAAAAGACCCCCGAATCACAAAAGTGGGAAGGGTTTTGAGAAAGAAGAGATTGGATGAACTCCCCCAGCTTTTCAATGTGCTTATGGGACATATGAGTTTGGTGGGACCCAGACCCGAAAGACACCATTTCATCCAATGTCTCTCCGGGCATATAGGAAATTATAAGGACAGGTTCTGGTTAAGGCCAGGAATAACCGGACTGGCTCAGGTAAGTGCTGGTTATGACTACTCCATAGAGAGCGCAAAAATCAAAACTAAATATGACCTCCGGTATGTTCGGCATTGGCATACAACCGAGGATCTCATCATAATTTTGAAAACCATTGCGGTTATGTTAAACGGTAAAGGGGCGGCTTAGATTCCAACCCATTCTTTCGTGTGCGAAGAACCCTGCGGGTTTTTATTTCGATACCACTAATATACCTTGCCGGAGATTTGTGATCTTTTTCTAAAGTAAAAAATACTCATGATCATTCGTTACCCTTCACCTTTAACCTCTAAGGAAAAAAGATGGGGGCAAAAATGTCTCCCAATTTAAGTTTCCTTTTTTGCCTGCCGATTAAGGCTATTGAAAAAAGATTTTTCATTTATTGACTATGGGTTAAACGATTCAGTGTATCAGAACTCCAGCGACTCCGACGTTTCTTCCTACCTGAGGATTACACAAGCATGAAAAGAATTTTAGTCATAGACGATGATCCCAAAATCACAAGAGCATTGACTGAATTTTTCAATCCCGATCATTTTGAAATAAATTCTATCTTTAAAGGTTCCAAAGCCCTAAGGACCATATCCAATCTGTGTCCTGATTTGATTCTCTTGGATTTAAAACTTCCGGATGTTTCCGGATTGGAGCTACTCAAGCAGATAAAGGGTAAAAATTCAGATCAACAGGTGATAGTAATGACCGGTTACTCCTCAGCCCAGTCAGCTATGGAGTGCGTAAAGGAGGGAGCCTATGAATATATCTCCAAGCCTTTCCACATAAATGAACTGAAAAAATTGATCAATAAAGCTTTAAATAAGGCCGAGTCTGGAGAAAAAGTAAAAAACCGAATAACTGAAAGCCTTGACCTCCACGAATGTAAAGACGAACTTACCGGACAAAGTCTGGAGATAGTCGAGATTGCAAAACTCATTGGACGAGTGGCTTCAACCGATGCCTCGGTTCTGGTCCTGGGAGAAAGTGGGACCGGTAAGGAGCTGGTGGCCAGAGCCATTCATCGTAACAGTCCACGTAAAGATAGGCCTTTTCTTTCGGTCAATTGCGCCGCCCTGCCAGACAGTCTTTTGGAAAGCGAACTATTTGGACATGAAAAGGGGGCTTTCACCGGAGCATACCAAAGAAAATTAGGTAAATTCGAGCAATGCGACGGGGGCACCATATTCTTGGATGAGATCGCCGACATGAGCCTTTTGACTCAGAGTAAAGTCTTGAGGGTTTTGCAACAGCAAGAATTCGAAAGGGTAGGGGGTGACCAAACCATTAAGGTGAATGTCAGAGTTATAGCCGCCACTAACAAGAGCCTGGTGAATTGCATGAAGGAAAGAACCTTCCGGGTGGATCTTTTCTATCGCTTGAAAGTGGTCTCAATATACATGCCTACTTTAAGAGAAAGAAAATCAGACATTCCGCTTTTGGTTGAGAATTTTATCCGGAAATTTGCTCAAAAGGTGAACAAGCAAATCAAAGGTATCTCGGACGAAGCCACAAAACTCCTTTTTAAATATCCTTGGCCTGGCAATGTAAGAGAGTTAGAGAACAATATTCATAGCGCCATAGTAATGAGCAAAGGGAATGTTCTTCTTCCTGAACATTTCCCCATCTTCCAAGAAAAAGATCAGGTTCTAAATCTTGATTTGGAAACGATAAAAGAGGACTATTCCAAAATCTTCAACCAGATTTTTGCACCCATCTGTAATAAGCTTTTTTGTACTTCGGAAGGGAAGGTTTACGATCAATTGATCTGGGCATTTGAGAAATCATTGGTCGAGTATGCTCTGAAATATTGTAAAGGCAACCAAGTCCGGGCTGCACAGCTTTTGGGAATTTCCAGAAATACACTCAGAGACAGAATATCCAAGTATAAATTATCCCCTTAAACTTCGCGCAAACCTTCCTTTGTGCCGACCTCAAGATTTGAAAAGGCAGTTTTCCACAACCCGCATTATCCCAACAAATCGTGCCGTAACTCCCTTGCCTCCAACAAATTTTGCTTTCTTACTTCTGTGGGCATGCTTTTGTCTTTTTGTGTTTATTTACACCTTGGTAGATCACAAAATACGCTCAAGCCATTTTGACTGAAATGGAACAAGAAGCTGACCCTCTGTAAAGCAAAAAATCAGGTTGAGGGAAATTCGGGGAAATTAAGAAAGTTGAGAGACCGGGATTTTGGTAGCGCTACGGGGAGTCGAACCCCGGTTTGATGGCTGAGAACCACCCGTCCTAAACCACTAGACGATAGCGCCATGTTTGACTGGTTATTAGTTCATGGTTCACTGTTCATAGTGAAAACCTATTTTATGAACCATGGGTTTAGTCTGCCTACTGAATACTGCATACTGCATACTATTCTATGGGAAATCGGACTTCGGTGACCAGTTGTTCTGGAGGAACATCCGGATCCGCCTCCAGATATATCTCCATTACTGGTCCAGTTATTTTATATCCTTTCTTCTCCATCCATTCCATAATATACGGATACTCTTTGGCGATTTCCGCATACGGTCCCTTTAATATAGCATAAACCACTTTTTGTGCTGGAACCTCCTGCACACCGTAACCTGAATCCGGCATGAAACCATCCGGGACAACGATCCCGATCTCACTTCTTAAGTTCTCAGCCGGAACTGTGGCTGGATCATCATAATAGATGCCCACCATCTCCCCGGTAAGTTGCTTACCAGCGGCGTATCCACCCAGTTGACTGAACAAAGATCCCATTTGATCATATGGCCCCACATGCTCCAGATAGCAGATGGCCACCCTCTCAGTGGTCTTGGTTAAAATCTCGTATGGTTTCTTCTCCTCAGCCTTCTTTTCACATCCCACCTGGGTGAGAACGAAGATGCCCAGAATCAGAATCAACCAAGAAACTAAGAAAAGTTTTTTCACGAATTGCTCCTTTTTAGAAGTTCAGCTTCTTCCCATAGACTTTAAACCATGAACTATGAACCGTGAACCGAATTAATCCTGGCTGGGGGACGGGGATTCGAACCCCGATAGACAGATCCAGAGTCTGCCGTCTTGCCATTGGACGATCCCCCAATTTTTCATGCACTAAAATACGCAAGTAGTAAATTTTGTCAAGAAAATAATGCTTAACACCTTTATTGTCCATGGTGGAGGGATTTTATTTTAGTTCTTCCGGGTCGGATAAATCCAACACCTACAATTCAGCAGAGAACTTTCGTAGGGGTTTGATTCATCAAACCCGTTTTTATAAAATTGCTCTAACTAAAAAGTGAAAGAACAACCTAAAATTTTGATGGGGAGTATACTGGGAAAATCTAAGGTAAAAAAAATTGGGAGTGGTGGAGGGGGGATGCCCGATTTTGGAGTCGGGTGGTTATGATTGCTCACAACCGCACCACTCCCAATTAATGCTTTCTGCTATACCATTTTATATACGCAAATCTCACCCAATTTGATAAGCAATCAATGTGCCAAGCCCCCATATTACCATCAGTTGCCCGGCTAAATACCACCTCCAAAACGGCTCAAGTAAAACAAGGGAAAAGATTCAACCATTTTACTCCGCTTAAGTCTTTGTAGACAAAAAGGTTAAGTTCTATCCTCTTTTTGGCTGAGAGGCAATCCCCAAAGATCGGATTTTGCATGAAGGAGGACCTATTCTTTTGGCTTTCCAAAAATTTTGGGTGAGCCTGTGCAATTAGGTTCATAGTATTTGCAATTTTTAGTGTCAGGGTTGACCTTCAGCTTTTTATACCTTTACGAGCCAAAGCCGCCTGTGCCGCTCTGGTGGCCACCTCTTTTGACACTCCGGTTATCTCCATTATCCTGTCCACAGCTTGATCCAGCCACTTCAAAAGCTCATTTTGGGGATATTTCGCCACCAGTTGATCGGTCACCTCGTCGGCGATCAAAAGAACATACTCCGCCGTCTTCTTTTTAAGCTCGGTATCAAGAAAGGGGATCAGATATTTTTTGACCGCCCATCCTAAAAACAGAAGAAGAACGGCACTTAAAGCATGAAACGTATTGGTGGTGATCCAATCTCCTAAAGCTGTGAATATGCTAAAGAACATTTTTTCTCACCTCCTTAATTTGAGTCTTTTCGGGTCGGATGAATTCGACCCCTACGATTGAGAGAAAACCTGATTGAGATTTAAGGTTTCGCTCTTTTAACTTTTAACTTTGAACTTTAAACGCAGTTATTTACCACTGCAATTCCCAGCTTGTCTGATCCGGCACCTCTGTCTGAAGCCTTAAAATTGTGCCGGAAGGACTGAAGATGTGGAAGATATACTTGGTGTCAGAAGGGCTCAAGACAGAATTGGGATACAGATCCAGATACCAGTAGCCATCATCGTCCGTCACAGCACTCTTATAATAAGGGCTGATAACAAGGTTCTGATACCTCAAAGGAACCGTCTTTATTTTGGCTTCAATCTTTGTCCCCACCATGGGTTGATTATTTATGTCATAAACCCAGCCATATACCCGACACAAACTCGCCTGTGGTGGTGAACCCGGATCGAAAGGTTCAGCATAGTAGGTGGTATCCTCATTCCCGTCCACACACAAAGTCTCTGGCACGGTAAATTGCCATCCGGGCTTATAAAGCCTCACGCTGTAAACTCCGTTATCTAATGCGAAGAATCCCCGACCCTGAGAATCTGAGGTCAGAAGACCGAGGGTGGAGTTTTCTGTGGAGTCCAGGACCTGAATTTGTGCAAAGGCAATAGAGGAGCTGTCCGAAAAACTCTTACATTTAATCACCGCGCTGTTAGCTCCAGAACCAGTTCCAGAGGTCAAAGTTCTGACAGAATAATTCCAGATAAAAGATGCACCCCACTGGTTATTGTCGTTCATGGTTTTGATCTGGGAGGTGTCAACTGAGGCAGAAACCTCTTCGCCCAGACTATCCACATATTGTATCCTTCTTTCAGTCTTAGGAATTACATCATCGTTCCAGGTGGAGCGGGCAATGGATTCCGTATCACAGGAGGCGGAAAAGGTCTGAGTTATGCTGTCCACTGAATCCACGAAAGCTAAGCGGGTGTGGGTGAGGCTAACCACCGCATCTTGATTTTTGATGTTGTTCCAGTCGGTGCGCATATAAAGTGAGCTATCCGCCCGGATGAGGAGTGAGTCCAATCTTTCTGCTCTGATTTTAGTCCATCCAGAATCGGAGTTGGCGTCTGCACAGGCATCTCTTACAATGTTTTGATCATCCCCGGCTAAATAACCCACACCCTCATCTACCCCCATGATCCTGGTTTGAGTGAGGTTAACCGATGCTGATTGATTCTTTATGTTATTCCAGTCGGTTCGCATATAAAGGGAGCTATCTGATTTCCCTAAGAGATTGGAAATGTCTGCTTTAAAATTGGCTTTGTTGGCATTGGTGATGGCGTTGGTTAGAGAGTCAAAAGTCTCCGCCACAGTCCAGGACCAGGTCTTGATGTCCGTATAAGACCCACCAAATTTATATGCTATGGCCTTAGCTATATAGTTTCCGGTATGGTCGGAGGCGTCTGAGGCTTTGATGTTGGTGGCGTAAAAGCCGGACTCCACAGATGAGGTTAGCTTTTTGGTTCCTACATAAGTCCACCCCCCAGAAAGCCACCACCATTTGATTCTGACCGAATCGCAGTCCTGAACAGAATCAGAACCTATGCTTACCGTTCCTATGGTGAGCGGAACGCTATCTGTAGGAGAATAATATTCTGCCCAAACAGAAAAATTCAAAAATAAAAAAGAAAAATTCAAAATTAAAACCCATAAAATTTTGCTTTTTGCTTTTTGCTTTTTAAACTTTCTCATCTAACAAATCCTCCTTCAATTATACCTGGATCAATCTCGATGATTCCTTTACGCTTTTCCTCGGTCTCATAGTGCATCCGCATGGTGCATCGATTAGCGTTACGACCCGAATAGCTACCCCAGGGGTCGGGAAAGGGATTCCCATATGGCTGTCCCGCCTTCCACTCGTGACTCCCAAACGGTCCATTCGGAACATAACACATCTGGAGTGTAGTGCTGGTCTTGAAGCCAAACCAATAGTATTTATCTTTCTCCAACTGGATGGTGGTCACATCCTCACCACACCAAGCTCCTGCCTGATAGGTGACGTCTGTGCCTTCCCACAGCTTATCGTTAGGATGACCATTTTCATCATCGTAGACTGCCATGCGAAAGGTGCCTGCTCCAAGCATACCGTAGGTGCGCATTTCCAGGCGGGTGGAGGTGCCATCCTCTGGAGCCTGAAATCTTATAGCGTTAGCATAATTGGTCGACTCCCCTGCGTGGTTGGGACAATCCTCTAATCCGAACCAGGCGGCAAAAACAGGAAAATTCAAAATGAAAAATGACAAAAGCAAAATTAAAAAAACGGCAAGGGTCAAGGAACAAGAGGCTGGGTGGCCTGACCCTTGCCCCTTGACCCTGTATTTCTGAATTTTTAATTTTATCATATCTTCGCTCCTCGTGGCGGATAATCAATAACGAATGACTAATGATTAATGACGAATTGCATCTATTCGTCATCCATCATTGGGGGGTTAGTTCCTCTTTCCTCAACTGGTCAATCAATTCCCAGAAGATCTTTTCTGCCTCGGAGGTTTGAGCCAGCTTCTGTTTCAATTGAATTGCCTTCAGCGCATCCTGCGCCTTTGGCTCAAAGCCGTTCTTCTCCAGCTTCTCGATGAATTTGTTGATCAACGTCTCCAGAAGTCGCAGATCCGATATCTGTCGATTGTCAGCTTTTTTGGAACTGGGTTTTGATCTGGTCTTTTTTTTAGTTTTTCTTTTCACGATAATTGAATCCTTTCCGCCTGTGACACAAACCTAAACCTCCATGCTAAAGTTTGCGTAGTCCCGCCTTTGGCGGGGATGGCAAGCCGTAAAGGCTTGCCTACGCGAAAGTCAACTTTGCCACACAAAAAAGGAGAAATTTATCCTCAACACCTCTCTTTTCTCAATTCACTTAAACCTTCAACCTTAAACCCTAAACGCCTTCACCCCATCTCCACAATCATCAAATCCACCAATCCGGTCTTCTCAGATCCGGAAAACCTGGCGATCCTGAAACCTGTGTCAGTTTCTGTTCCAACCACAAAGCAGTTGACCTCGTCTTTGGGCATAACTATCACCTTGGGATTTCCGATCACCTCCGGGAGTTGATTCCCTCTGAAATCATACAGGTCGGAGAAATTGATAACCTGATCCAGACCGCCCAGGTTATTTTTTGCCAGCATCACTCTTTTAGAGGTTTCGCCCATTTCGGTGTAGAGGAGAAGGAAAGATGCCAAAGACCAATCTCCCCACACCACGAAATTAGGCACCACCCAGGTTCTTCTTCCTCGTAGATAATCTAACGTAATGTTCATGGTTTCCTCTCTTTCTCAAATTCCCAGCGCATTATTTCTCCCTGCCGAATTACCGAAGGCGAAAAAACATTATCAGCTCGTAGTTGCCCCCAATTCATTGGGCTCGATAAATCGAGCAACTACACCATTACACAACACCTCACGTCTATCTGCGTCTCTTCATCCTTGAAGAGGAGGTGGGGGGGTAAGGCTACTTCGTCGATTTTACCGCATAAGGTGAACAAAAACCACCCGGGTCTTTTCTGAATCTTTTCAGAAGCCCGTATGCTTGATCCCGATAAGTACCTGACATTTTCGACCACGCCAAAGACAGAGAGTGAGCCTGCCATCCTGTGCCGGAGACAATGTTCTGCGTCATCGCCTCCATGGCTTTGATGTTGCACAATATGGAAACAGTTAGATAGGTCTCCGCGGTCACCAGAGATTGATCAGTGGAGTTGGCATAAGAGGAGTCGATGTATTGGAGAATCTGGTCGTTTGCTTCTTTAATGGCGTTTTCAATCACTTTATCACTTAAAAGAGCAAATTCCACCGTGTAATCCACCAGTACCCACTGACCATCCTCAATATCTCCGGAAGCCAGTCTTTTTATCTGTCCTTTGACGTAATCGATCTGATAATCGGTATCTTTGGTATATATCCGAAAGTAAAGATACCAGATCACCACAGAAGATGCCGTTGGGATTGAGCCTGTCGAGATGCGGGTTATCGTTCCACTATCGTAGTCAATGGAATAATCCACGTTCTCCACATAGATTTCCCCCAGAGAGGAATCATTTGCCACCACCACGGTATCAAAAATGAGCTCCTGATGTGCCAGTTGCACTGTGTCAAAAGATGCAAAGCTTATGGTTTCGCAAGTAGGGACATTCTGCTCCTTTGCCTTTACCTTCTCCGATCCTGGCAGGAGCAAAACATGAGGAAGCTGAAACGGCGTTTCTCCTTCCAGACGGCAGGCTACGTTTTCTTTGCTGACCGTGCCAAGTTCATGCTCCAGGATATGCCTTTTGACTAAATCTATGTTTGTAAATCCCATCTTCTTTATCCTTCCTTATTCGTCGTAAACTCAGGCTTTTTACCTCACCGCCTTTGATTCCCCCTCTCCATTTTATGGAGAGGGGGATAGGGGGAGAGGTTTTATAAATCCCAACTTAAAATTGGGCTTGGCATGAACCAAGATGGTTCATACCAGGGATAGCAAGCCGTAAAGGCTTGCCTACGCAAAGATCACTCTATTCTAACAAGAAAGACAGAAATTCATCCATTAGAACCTACCCTTTCAATTCACTTAAACTTTACACCTTAAACCTTGAACCTTACACCTTAAACCTTAAACGCTTTTCTTTATCTTATCACCTTCAGATACTTTGCCTCCGGCACCGCGGTGATCTGAGTCCCAACCGGAGCGGTGGCAAAAGTTGTGGTGACCAGAATTTTAATCCAGAATTCAAAGACACCATTTACCGGACATCTTTGCCAGTCAGAGGGAACGGAGTTTAAATCCTCCCACAAAATGACCGTCTTATCCTCTGAGTCCAGATGATAACCCCCGGATTGAGGGACAAAATCAGACCAGCTCTCTCCATTCCAATATTGCCACTTCACCTCACCACCAATCCCCGCGGTGGACAAAATGATTTTTGTTAGGTTGAATTTGACATCCATCCCTACATAGAAAGCATCATCGGTATCCTTGACCAATCCACCGGAGGTGGGATGAAATACATCTGCGGGAGTCGAATCGGATGCTTCGGTGGTTCGGTCGTAATATTTGGTGACTGCGGAGTCATCGTAACAGAAAACTTTATCGAAAGGCTTCTGTCCGCACTCAAAGAACTCAGGTGATACAAACGAGATGCCCTCCTTATAGGAATAAAAGAGCTGATTCTGCCCGTTGCCGACGTTTTTGGCAAAGAAGACATAAGGGATATTGTCCAGAAATTTTATGGCTAAAGATTCAGGCACGCTGTTGTCCACGGTCAACACCCCACTCCAATTATTTCCATCAAATTCTTTGTATAGAAGGGATGATGTTCCGGGGAAGAGGATTCCCACCTTATTATCTGCGGATAGGTCTGCACAGAAATTATCATCAATGGTGGAGCTGGAATAGATGGTCTGCTGTGAATCCCAGCCGGCGGCTTGTATCTCGCGCGAACGATAAGCCAAAAGGGTGGAATCATCCGAATAGAAACAATGTATATAGGGTGGTTGAAAAACCAGTTGCGAATAGCAAGATCCGGTGCCGTTGGTCAAAGTCGATCCCGGATCAGATGGACCGGTTCCCCAGGTGGCTCCATCATCTTGCGAAGTTTTAGCATGCACAAAATAGCGCTCGGCTCCTGAATCGTAATAGGTCCAGGATATCCACAGGCGACTGGTGGAATCTTTGGTAAAGCTGGGAAAATAATTTTCTCCCACATTGCACACTGTATTGGCCGTTCCTAAGCTCCAGTTGCCCTGAGAAAAGCTCATCTTTAGTTCAAGCAGATTCAGAGTAGTCTGTTGAGTATACACCACATAGATATTGCCGTCTGAGTCCATAAAAACAGAAGGTGGATAGTCTGCGCTATCTGTGGCTATCTCTGTTGGATCTGACCAGCTTAAATATGGCGGATCAGACCAGACATATACCAGTTGATTGGGAGTTTGGGGATAGATGATGATCACCCGATCCTGATATTGCCCAAAGGAGACCTTGAACATCTTAGCCTGAGGCTGAATACCAGTGGCGTAGAATGAGCTGACTGTATCGATCAGTTTCTGCATGTTTTTCTGCCTTTACTTCTTCCCCACTCCGTCCACAGTCCGCAGTCGACGGTCCACGGCTTTTAGATCTTAGCTGTGGACTGCGGACTGTTGACTGTGGACAGGGAGAGGGGGTAGGTGAATTTTACGTCCAGACCGTATCCAGAACCAAAGCCGCTTCCTTGATCACCTTGGCGTAAGCCACGGATTCGGATATGACCGCCTCCTCCAGCTTTTGCTCAATCACCTTGTCGTATTCTACCATCAAAGGTTGGCTCACCACCTCCTCGATGGCGAAGCGATTGTCCAGCCCGATCACTAGATCAGAGGAAACGTCATCACATCTTACCAGGCTTGAGCCCAAAGGAGATACCAGATCACCTGTCTTCTGGAACTTAAACCCCGCCATGGGATCTTTGAACTCATCCATGGTAAGGATGGTCTTGATCAGATCCTTGTGGCACAGGATGGTATTCATCTCAAAGGGGAAGAATTCATTCCACAAGCTGATAAGATCAGCATAGGTGAAGCTCCCGGAGGTGGCAGTGTTTATCACCGTGGCGGCATTGTCATTTCCATCTCCGTTGATGGTGGTATCCACCACCATTGCCATCTTGTCTGCCTGAAGTCTGAATCCAATGAACCACAGAAGAACCTTGAACTGGGCGGTGGTGCGATGTCTTAAGGCTTTGTAAGAGGTCTTCAAGGTTATCCCGTAATCCGGCACGGTGATGGAGTGCAGTTGTTCTGCCACCGTCAGGGTAGGAATCTCCGCTGAGTCCCCGATCGGTCGCAGTGAGAGCTTGGACTGATCAGGAGTGACGTTGACGTAGAATGGAGTATAGCGGGAGGAGGAGATCATGCTGGAACTGGCTATAAGCTTGCCCAGCTCCGGACGCATCTTCTGACCTCTTTTGATCTCCCTCATCATGAACTCAGGAAGAAGTGCCGGTGCTCCCTGATAGAAAAGCTCCACGGTGACAGGATTTTTTCCTCCCACCCTTATATCGTGCGCTGCCAACTGCCGCTCAAAAGCGTCCAGAGGGGAGTTTATATCACTGGGATCATACTCCTCCGTTTCCAGAAGCTCCGATAAGGTCACACCTCGGGACTGTGCATCCAGGTAAGTTTCCCGGGTGACTTTGATCTCCTTTGCTCTGGAAAGATCCACCCGTCCGGAGGCAGGCTTCTCCCAGTTGGCCAATTCCAGAAGCTTCTTTCCTTCAGCCGAGTTTAACAACTTTTCCAAATCCATCTTTCTCTCCTTTTTGAAACGTCCGCCGACGGCCGACCGCAGTCCGCCGCAAAAAATCTTGAAGCGGCGGTCGGCGGACAGGTTAATTCAAAATCAGATTTCTAAAGGCACATCAACCTTGCAGAGTCAGGGTCTCCGCCCAGACGGGCGTCCGTCTGGACGCTTTGCTTCGACAAGTGGATGCACTCCATTTTTCAATCTGTTTCATCCGTTTAATCTGCTGGGAAGATGTTCATCCGCTGCATCCGTTTAATCCGTTGACCGCTTTTACAGAATCAATGTGCACTCCGTGGTTCCATTCACCGAGATGACCGTTCCTCTGGCGATATTTCCGCCATCGGGATCGTAACCGGTCAATGCGGGAGCTTGTTTCACCGTTCCACTGGCACCGCCCACCACTCGATCTCCCACCTGAGGATAGGTGGTGGTGATGGGAACCGTCATCACTCCACCGATCTGCACGGTAGCCACTCTTTTTCCATCGTCTGCATCTGTCAGAGTAAGATCGATCAATTTCCCCAGAAAAACCGAATCGTCCGTGCTGGGTCCTACCTGGTTGTTTCCGGAAAGCGTTACCGCCTGTCCTATATCTGTGTCTTTTAAGTCATCCACTCCGCCGGTTTGCTTGATGGAGAAGGTGGCAAATACCGCTCCCGTGGCTTCCAAGTTTTGATCTCTAATTCCCATTCTTTCCTCCTTCTTTGAAACTGTTTACTGTGAACTGTAAACCATTTAGAAGACTGTCCCAGACGGGTCTCCGTCTTTTTGGACATCCCTTCGGGTCATAACACCCACTGTGGTTCTCCTTCTGTTTTTAACCTTTGTTTTGCAATAGAAAAAAGTGAACTGTAGAAGTGGAGTTTCAGGGTCTATTGAAAAAGTAGTTTTATGTAGGGACAGGGCTTGTCCCTGTCCTAACTCTAAAGAGGACAGCCACAAGGGCTGTCCCTACGACTGCACCAGCTTGCTGGTGCAGTCCATGGTTTTTAAACACGTTTTTAGCTCCACCCTTGTTTTGCAGAGCAAACCTGTCCGCAGAATCCTAAGGAAAGGTTCGCCTCTACAGAATTGGTAACTCGCATGACACTTGGTTATGTTTTCACTCCTGTTTTGAATTCTGAGATCTGAAAATTAGATTCACCGTGGTCGACCATCACCCTGGATTGAGGCGTGGCGGGAAAACTCTGATTGAACTCTTCTTTTACTTTTTCCCTCAAAAATAGGAGGTCCTCAAAACTCAAATCCGGGGATGACAAAAGCTTTTCCACCAAACCACAGGAATCTAAGTCCCCCTTCGCGCGAGAAACAGCCAGAGCCATCCTTTTGATCTCCGATTTGAATTCAGAAAGAAGCTTCTCTGAGAGCTTTTCTTTTTCTTCCATAGAGCTTAAAGCACAAACCGCCGCACTCAAATCCTTTTCCAGTTGGTCAAAGTCAATCTTTTGGACCATCTCATCACCGATGGCATCCTGGTGTTGGTTTAAGGATTCAATCAAGTTTTGAATGTTCATGTTCACCTCTCATATGAAGTTTGAAAACTATAGCAAACAATCAGATAAATTGATATAATCACCCTCCCCCTTGCCCCCTCCCATCAAGGGAAGGGGGATTTATGACGGAGACCCGTCTGGGAAGTCCCCTCTCCCCTTGGGGGAGAGGGCCAGGGTGAGGGGTATGTAAGTTTATTTCTTGCTTTTGTATTAGGTTAAACTCACCTTTTATCCATCTCCGAAAGTTGATATTCGATTCTGTTCAATCGATTTTGTAAATCTTGGCTGAATTGGTGAAATTCCTCTTTGGTCAAAAAATTCTGATTTAAAAGCACCTCTATGTTGGAGAGTCTTTTGTCCAACTGATTAACCACAACAGATTCCGCCTTCTGTGAAAGATCCAGCCTTATTCCTGCAATGGTGGTGTAGTAAGCGGTGATGATTCCCAAAGCGGTCACAAAGAAAGCGACAAGAAATTGCAACAACTGCACTTTTGAAAACACCCTATTGTTCTCCATAACTTTCAACCTTCAACTTTAAACCTTAAACGCCTTTTATCCGCTTAATCCGTTTCATCCGTTGACCGTTTTATCCCTTTAATCCGTTGACCCATCCGTTGACCGTTTCCAGAACAGCCATCTATCTTTTCCCTTCAGCTTAACCTTTCTCACCAGATAGATCCCATTCAGAACTTTCCCCTCAATTTTGAAACTGGAGAAGTCCGTTCTCCTTTCCAGAATCTGATATTTCCCTTTATCCAGAATTTTCATGTGTGCCACAAGATTCTTTGAAGGATTCCCTTCCGCCCCGTCTTCTTCCGGAGGGATATCTCCCTCGAAGTCCATCCATTTAAGATCATGATAATCTTTCCATTCACATAAGAATCGTTTCCCCCGGTTCAACTCATCCAGATTAAGCTCAAAAATGGTCAATCCGATAGCCACCTTCCCCTTCTGGAATCTAAGATCATGATGTTTCGCCTTTCCCCACCAGTGGAGTTGAAGCACGAATCTGTCCGCAGTCCGCAGTCCGCGGTCGGCCGCCTCAAGATCTTTTGCGGCGGACTGCGGTCGGCCATCGGCGGACCTCTCATCCTCATTCATCCTATCCAGGACCGAAACTGGATCCGGTTCCTTCTTATCAGACCTTTTATCTAAAACCTTGGGAGCATACCAGGTGAAACCATCATCATTTATGGTCACATAATCAACTCTCACTCTGATTATATCGCCTACCTTGGCTTGAATGGAGGTGGAATAGGTAGTGCCGATGGGGATGGGTTTTGCTCTTGTGCCAACCGCACAGGTGAAATTATAACTGCCTCCTTTATTTTTCTCCACTCCCATCACCAAAACATCCAACTCAAAATGTTTTTTCCATTTGTACCAGCTTTCTCCTTCAAAATAACCGGAATCAGATTTTTTGATCATCGCCCCTTCAGAGGTAGCAACACTTTTGATTTTCGAAGGCAGATCACTGGAGAGGACTTTTTCATATTTAACTTTCTGAATGAAATTGGTGTCCGGAAAGTAACTCTCTAAAAGCTTTTTTCTCTCCTCAAGTGGGAGGAAAGTTTTGTCCTCTCCATTTAGATGAAGCAGATCGAAAAGTTTGAATTTGAAATGGGAATCATCCAAAGGGTCATTTCTTTTTGAGGAAGATTCGGCAGGCTTTTGGTGAATATAGGAAGCCACGTCTTTGTGTGAAAGACGAGAATTTCCTTTATATTTCACCAGCTCCCCGTCTAGTATGAAGCTTTCTTGAGTGTTCAAAAGAATTTCTTTTGCCAGATGAGGAAATTTCTTTTCAATGTGGTTGCCTTCATCGGAAAAGATCTTCACTTCTTTTTCTTTTTTATGTACCTGCGCTCTGATCCCATCATATTTGGGCTCAATCAAAAACACGCCGGAAAGAGAGGAGGTATCCTCTAAATGAAAAATCTCATTCGAGCTGGAACTTGATTTCTTTGGTTTGGTAAGAGGAATGAACTTAAACGGCAAAACCTCAGGTGGCTTTTCGCTTAAATCTTGCACAAAGTGAACCCTGGATCGTAAGCTGGTGGGCAGTGCCCCTAAAACCAGCACCTCCAGATGGGGAGGACAGACTAAATCCACATCATGGTCCGAATAGCCAAACTCCACAATACCACCCACCAGCTTCACTTTGTCAGAAAGTCCCGCCCGCTTGAGCGCCTTTTCCACTACCTCCTTATGAATCCTTCCCGACTGAGAATTCTGGGAGGAATCCAAATCCCCGCAATTCTTTTTGCACTTCTGGTATAGCCATAGCTCATCTGACATGGAGGTATTGGGCACTGCCCCCCGATAAACTAAAGATGTTTCCAGCACTCTGGTAATGTTTCGATAGTTAAAGTAAGCTTCTTTTTCTTCCTTGACCCCTGTTCCTTGACCCTTTTCTGCAGGATAGGTTTTAAACGGGATGTGCCGGCATTTTCTCATGTCTTCGCCGCAGATAGAGCATTCTGGAAACTCAAACACAAATCCTAAGGAGCATTCCTTATAGATTCCATGGTCGATGTTTTCCTTCAGAGAAGACGCATCCCTGGCGCTTTTCAGCCAGTAGAACCACACCTTCGCCCAGTTTTTCCCATCTTTTTGCACCACCTCTGCTTTGAAGTTTCTGGCGATGGGGAGTTTCTCTTTGGTATGCCCCACCATCACCGGAGAGTCGATGACTAAGTTGGCAATGTTGAAAAGCTCCTCTAAGGGGAAACGACCACCGTAAGAGTTTACCTCATCCGAGACTAAAAACATGGTTCGGACGAAGATATCCTCTTTGGTTACCGGCTTGGGAGGTTTTATTCGGGAGTTGATCAAAAAGATCAGCTCGTCGGAGATCTCCTCTTTCGGCTTTCTTAGCTCTGCCCCTACGTATGCTAACAGCTCTTCCACTTAAGCTCCTGTGAATTCTATAAAGGTTCACCAGATGAACACTCACCTAACCTGTTGCCCAAAGTGACTTCCTTTCACAAATCCCCGACCTATCCTTTTCACCACAGAAGCTCTCTTATTTTTGAACCAGAAGAATTAAACCCTTGAACTTTTGAACCATTTAACTCTTAAACTTTTCTTTCTTGGCTCCTGAATGAATCCATTCTCATAAATTCTGCATCCAGTTGCACACAGATTGCGAAGATTTTGAGACTTAAAGAAAACCCAGTTCAGTTTTTCTTCAACTCCCACAACGACTTAAAGCACTGGTTCTAATAATGGAGGACATAGGCACTGGGTTTGCTCAATAGGGGGATGGAAATAAAGACTGAAACAAAGAAAGGATGTTATCATGCATTTCATTTTTGGCTACTTACGGGAAGTTCCGGTGAAGATAGAAAAGAAGACGCCAAAAGCAGTTCTGGTTGGAATTGCCATTCTGGTGGCGCTTCTTTTCATCTTCTTGAGTTTTGAGGATATCGACGGGGAAACCATTTCATCTTATCAGTCTTCTCAAACTTCATCCAGTTTGGTTCAATCGAGTGGGATGGATAATTTTGAAATCGATTCTAAGATTCATCCGGAACAAAGCTTTTGGATTCATTCTGAAAGATTCATCCTGAAGGATGTCTGAACTCAAAAACTCACCCCCCGCCAAAGGCGGGGGATTCGCAGAGTCAATAAGCCCCAAGAGATCAGATGTTCCCCCAAAGTAAACCCCGCCCGAAAGCGGGGTTTACTTTTGAAAAAACGGAGATTGGCTCTTGAAAAAAAGCGTAGCCAAGCCTTCACGGCTTGGCACCAAGGGATGAACCCTTGGCTACGCCGCTAAGAACCCGGAGGTGATTGGTCATGAGGATGAAAACCTTATTCTTCTTGATAACTCTGCTCTTGGTCTTACCCAATTTATCTCATGCCTGGAACTATCCCCGGGATGGAAGATTCAAGAAAATTGCTTCTCAAAGCGATCCCTGGTTTTTTGTGGATGATGAGCACTGGGACATAAAAGCCCCGGACAAATGGCAGCACTTCACCGGATGTTATGCTTCCCAAAAATTGTTATCGAAACACATGAATAAATATTTCTCTGGGCTTTTGATCCTTTCTGTGGGCTTATACAAAGAATATGAAGATGCTTATCGTGAAGGCTGGAGTGCCCGGGACATAACGGTCGACGTTCTGGGAATAGTTTCTGCCATGTATGATCAACCAACCTCCAGAGTCCTCTGCACCTACGACCAAGAAAAGATAATGCTGAATCTGGTTTTCCGCTTGAAGTAACTCTTCTGGAGTGTCCCGCTTTAGCGGGACTAAAAACATTAAGACTAATGCGTAGGGACAGCCCTCGTGGCTGTCCGTCTTACAGTTCGGACAGGGATGAGCCCTGTCCCTACTTGTTGATGTGATTTAATGGAAGGCTGAAGCTCATTTGAGTCAACTGACCTTCCGTTACTTTATCCGCTTAATCCGTTCAATCTCAGTTGAGTCAAATGACCGTTGACCTGATTTTCGCGGTGGACTGCGGACTGTGGACGAATTATCAAATCTTCTCCACCTTCGGTAACAAAACCAAAGACGACTTCCCCCCTTCTCTGACCAGCCACAAAGCTAAAGCCAACGCCATCACCGCATCGCATTCGGAATTTTTGTCCCAATAAAAATTTCTCAACTCATCCTGCAAAGTCCATAATTCCCCATCCTCCTTGATTTGCTCTATATAAGGATAGGCTATCTTGCCCAAAGCGTGCATCTTTTCCAAATTGGCAATTAGCTCGGATTTTGCCTTTCCTCCTCTTTCTCCGAAATTGAACCCTTGAGGTTTTATATTCGAAAGCTCGGATAAGACCACATCCCCTAATCCGGTGGAATCTATGATCACCTCTCCCCCATACTCTTTGTGCCTTCTTCTGATCGCCGCATAGACATCCTTCCAATCCCGCTGGAATCTCTCCAGCGCCACTACTTGATAAGGCTTTGTGGTTATATCCAGAGTGACACCCACGGTGAAAGTCCTTTTGCGAGCTAAATCCCAGCCATGACAATACCTGTGTCCGGCTATTGGTGCGGACAGACCGGTGGAGGCTGTCATGGCATCTCGAATGTATTCTTCTCTTATCACTTGATTTACATCATCAATGAACAGACCTTTTATGTTTTGCTCGATTTTGCTGTGAGACAGGATTTTTAGCTTTCTCTCCAGATATTCTTTGCTTATATGAGGATTTTCCCTTGAATCACCATTTTGAACGTAACCCAGTTCGGGATTTTTACCAAGCTCACAGCATTTCTGATAGAACCAATTCTTTCCTTTGGGGGTGGAAGTATAGTCCAGCATTCCAGCCCGATCTGCCAGCCTCATCATGATAACTTGATTGACCACATATTCCGGATGCGGCTCAAACGCCACCTCATCGAAATTGAAATAATCATAATCCCGCCCTAAAAGATACTCTCCTCTTCTCTGAGTTGATCTTACCCAGAAGATGGCTCCATTTCCGAAAACTACGTGAGGAAAGGGGGTGAATTTCACATCCTTAATCAGCCTTTCCAAATGTGGTTTGCCTTTGATCAACCTGATCACGTTCTCGAAGATTATCTTGGCTTGATCTAAGGTGATAGAGGCATTGACCGCCTCGTATTTTTCGGTATTGTTATACTTGGGATTTCTGATTTTAAAAAAACAGCGATGAAGGATTTTGATAGCCTGCGCCAGGCTTTTGCCCCAGCGATTGCCGGTGTGGAGGGCATTTTCCGGTCTAGTGGAATTAAATAACCATTTCACCTGTCCAGGATGCGGTCCAATTTCCAAAAACTCTCTGGCAAATAAAACTGGGTCGGAGATTGCCTTTCGCCAGAATCTTCTCTGTAATTTTGGCAAATCATCATCCCTTAAACCCTTGTTATCTCGAAGCTGGTTTGGTGGTGACGAAGCTCGTATCGAGGCTCGTGCTTCGAACGTCGAATCTCGATACGAGCTTCTACAAACATAAACCAGTATCGCCAACTCAAAAGTAAACTATCCAAGTCTGAAGTCTGCCTACTGCTTACTGCATACTTCCAACTGTCAACTGAAAACTGCCTACTGGCTACTCTCCATCTCTCTTTTCGCCTGATCTTCTGTAATGAACCCCGCCTCTTTTTTACGGATGATATTTTCCAGATGAACCCTTTCCGCCTCTCTTTGTTCCAGCATGCCAAAGAATTTGCGGTTATCGAAATGGTGAATGCACTCCAAAGGCAATCCTCTTAAGGCTAACTCGATGTTGCGTATCCATTCTAAAAACCTTTTGGCACAGCCCTGGATGGAGACAACGTTTCGCAGAATTAGTTCATATTTAAACTGAGCCCAGCTTCTGGTGGGACCATAGGAGTAACCTAAAATGGACGGATCCAGATGCACTCCCGAACAGATGTCCTCTATTAAAGCTTTATGATTGATATACCAGTAATGAGAGGAGGAGATGTGTCCGGAAGGACCGATGTATTCGATCTGCACATCGCTCCAGGTGATGGGATTGTCCTCCGGAGCAAGCTTTCTCACCATTTCCACGGTATCCTCAAAATACTTATTCGCCCGGGAAAGATAACTTTCATCGGATTCACCGGAAAATCTGTCCGGCGGCTTGATTTTGACGTGCAGGCGATGATAGCCAGCATTGTGCATGGTCTTCTGCATATCCTCCAAAAGCCTCTGTTCCACTCTGGCTACAAAAGGGATGGAGCTTAGGATGCTTTTGCCTCGGGGGTCATCTGTATCCGGGTCTAACCCCAGATAAAAGGTAGAGTGTGGATTTAGTTTGATTAGAGTTCCGTCCACCTCCTGAAAAAGCTCCCAGGTGCTCTCACCCTTGAGCTTAAACCTGATGGTGGCAGGATCGATGAAATAAAACTTATCCAATCTATTTCTGGAGGGAGTCAAAACCAGCTCGCCGCAAACTGCTCCATCGGTAAAAAGTGATCTGAAGAACTGGGACAGGAGTGCATCCGTGCCTCCGAACTTTTGAAAACTATGCTGGTAAATACGGCGATCCAGGCTTTTTATCATTTCAGTGCCTCTATCTAAAAGTGAGGAATCTTCTGAGCCTTTCAGTTCAAAATAGCCCGGAGAAGCGCATATACGGGTCCAGGTCCAAACTGCTGAATTCAGGATGGGAATATTATCCCTCAAAAACCGATAGAGTTTGATGCGAAAGGAACCCTCGTAAAAGCTGGATTGTGGCAACAAAAGCTCCCCTTGATCCAGATATGAGGTTCTTTTAGAAACAGGTGAGGTAGGGAAATCTTTAATGCTTTGATCCGTCCTTTTCATCACAGAAAATTTTTGACTCACTAAAGTCTTAAAATCTGCCAGGGGAAGCTTTGCCGATCTTTTATCTTTATCTTGCGTGAAAAAAGCCCCCTTAAAAAGACTCTTCAGTAAAGAAACAGATATCATGTTCATCCTCGAATTTAAGATCCTAAGACGTTGGGGCAGGGGCTTGTCCTGCACTTCGTCCCCCGCCACAGGCGGGGTGTCGAAGGAAAGGCTTGACCTGAAGGGTTGAACCCCTGTCCCAACAAGGGTAAACCTCTCAAACACTCTGGAGTCATCCTTATCACCACAGAAGTGATACAAGATTTGCAGGATTTTATTTTTTGGGAAAAGAAAAAAATCAATGAGATATTGTATGAGGTGACTGAAAAACTTCTTTGAAGGCGGGGAATTGGAGTGTTCACCTTTAGGTGAACCATGTAAAGATTTGTTGTCTTTTCCCGCAAAGCTGAATTCTGTCAACCTCACCCTTTCCCTGCGAAGCTCGTATGAGTGCATACGCACATTCATATGAATCTCCTTAGAAAGGAGAGGGGAGAAACAAAATCCCCTCCTTCCTAAGCTGACTTTTACCCACATCTTGATGGTTGTCATTCTGAGCGCAGCGAAGAATCTCAATTTTACGCAGGTCTTGACAGGAGATTCTTCACTCCGCTTCGCTTCGTTCAGAATGACAAAACCGCTTTAACTCTCGATCACGCGACTTGTGGGTAATAGTCAGCCTTCCTAAGGAGGGGATTAAGGGAAGGTTAAACGAATTTCAAGTGATGGAAAGTGTTGCTCTGGTGAGGCTGTAAGTCCTCCACTAAATCTTCTTGACATTAATTTGAAATCGTTCTTATATTAAGATATGTTCAAGTAGAGTGCACTTGTCGTCAGGAGTTTCTTTGGTAACCACAAAAGCTAAAACAGAAAAACCTCTTCGGGTGGAGCTGAAGGATTCAGTCCAGTATCTTAAGGGCGTTGGTCCGGTAAAGGCGAAAGCTTTGAAACTGGTCGGTGTTGAGACCGTCGAAGACTTGCTTTATTACATCCCCCGCAGATACCTGGATCGTAGCACCATCCTTCCCATGGCGAAAGTCAAAGTGGGGTCCGCTACCACGGTGATAGGAAGGGTGGAGGCATTCGGACGGGCGAGAACCAGAAGACCTCAATTCCAGGTGATTTTGAAGGATGACACCGGCATCATTCGATTGGTCTGGTTTTCCGGATTGAATTGGGTCAAGAACGTTTTCGAGGAAAATGATCTGGTGGTCGCCTCGGGACAGGTGACCCTTTATCGTGGCTTGCAGATGGTTCATCCGGAATTTGAGATAATCTCCAAGAAATCAGAAGGGGACATATCAGACGATGAATTGATTCACACCGGTCGGGTCATACCTCTTTATCCTTCCACCGCTGAGTTGAAGAAGTATCGACTGGACAGCCGTGGATTCAGAAGAGTTTTAAAACCTCTTCTGGATGGAGTCCCCTCATTGGTTAAGGAAAACCTGCCGGAAAAGGTCGTTGCTGATCTGAAACTTGCTTCCCTTGCTGAGGCGATAAGAAAAATTCATTTCCCGGATGATATGAAGTCTGCTGAGTTGGCAAAAGCCCGGCTCGCCTTTGATGAGCTCTTTTATCTGGAGCTGATGTTAGCTTTTAGGAAGAAAAGAATTCATCGGGAGGAAGGTATAGTTTTTCAGAAGCCAGGGGATCTGGTAAGGGGGCTTTTAAAGACGTTGCCTTTTCAGTTGACCGATGCTCAAAAGAAGGTTCTGCGGGAAATCTCTGCGGATATGATGTCAAAGAACAGCATGCATCGGTTGCTTCAGGGGGATGTGGGTTCAGGCAAAACCATAGTGGCGCTGGTAGCCATGCTCATGGCGGTGGAGAGCGGCTATCAATCTGCGCTCATGGCTCCAACCGAGATTCTGGCGGAGCAACACTTTATAACCATCCATCAGATGTTAGAATCCCTAAGCGTGAAGGTTGGCTTGCTGACCAGCTCGGTGACTGGAGCGGAGAGGGAAAGCGTCTTACAAAAGATAAAAAGTGGCGAAGCGCAGGTGGTGATTGGCACTCATGCTTTAATTCAAGAAAAGGTGGAGTTTTTCAAATTGGGGCTGGTGGTGATAGACGAACAGCATCGCTTCGGGGTAATGCAGAGGGCGAAGTTAAAACAGAAAGGTCTTTCCCCGGACGTATTGGTGATGACCGCCACCCCCATCCCCCGCAGTCTGGCTTTAACCGTGTATGGTGATCTGGACGTTTCGGTCATAGACACTCTTCCACCGGGAAGAAAGCCGATAAAGACCACGCTGTGGACTGTGCAAAGCAGTCGACAGTCGACAGTCGACAGTCGACAGAAAGTGTATGAATTCTTGGAAGGGGAGTTGAAGCAAGGACATCAAGCATATATAGTCTATCCTCTGGTGGAGGAATCAGAAAAGGCGGATCTGAAAGCGGCAACCGAAAGCTATGAGTTTCTAAGAGAAGAGATTTTTCCCAACCGAAGATTAGCATTGCTTCATGGTCGAATAAAAAGCAAGGACAGAGAAAAAATAATGCAAGCCTTTCGCAACCGGGAATATGATATTCTGGTTGCCACCACGGTGATTGAGGTGGGGGTGGACGTTCCCAATGTCACGGTAATGGTGATCGAACATGCGGAAAGATTCGGGCTTTCTCAGTTGCACCAGTTGAGAGGGAGGATCGGCAGAGGGGCAGATCAATCCTGGTCTCTTCTGGTAGCAAATCCACCCTTGTCTCAGGAGGCGGAAAAGAGGCTAAAAGCTATGACCGCAACCAACGACGGATTCAAAATATCCGAGATGGACTTGAAGTTGAGGGGACCGGGCGAATTCTTTGGCACTCGCCAGCACGGCTTGCCAGAGCTTAAGATCGCCGATATCGTCTCAGACGCTAAGCTTTTGTATCGGGCAAGAGATTGGGCCTTTCAGATAATCAGAGAGGACCCCAAGTTAACTAAAAACGAAAACCTGTGTATCAGGTCGACTTTCATCCGAAAATATAAAAAGAGGTTTTCGCTAATAGATATAGGATAAAGGTTCGCTAAAAACCACTTTATGGCGGGATATGCGTATGCTCGTCCCGCAAAGTGCGGGACACACATTCATACGAAAATTCCCGCCCCTATGGAGAAACGATAGTGTATCACTCATAGGGCAGGGCATTTAGCCCTGCCAATAAGTAATCATACTGAAAATCTCGACGAGAGGATAAAACCATGAGAGCACTCTTTATCCGCGAGGAGATTCTGTTCAACGGAGAACAGCTCACCTCCTTCTGGGCTTACAAGAATTATGACATCCTGGGGGACAACATTATAGCTTTCATCGGACCCTGCCAGGTGGATGAAAAATACATCATCGGAATAGATCACTTCAAAAAGAAAACCCGGATCAAAAGCGAGCGGATGCTTCATTTTTTGGTGGAGCATTTCGATCTGGATCTGGAGAAAGCGATTCTTAGGCAGAAGCTTCTGGTGGACATCTTAAAGGACAAGCTGAATCATCGGCTTAAAGGAGAAGTGCTTCAGAGATGGGGAGATGATCTGTTTGACACCGACTATAAGCTCACCGTCTCCGCCACGGTGAGAACGTCAGTCTCCACCAAGATTCATCTGGGGATAAACATCTCCAGTAAAAATACACCGGTGAAAACCAAGGGACTGGACGACTTTGGAATCGATCCCAACGACATCTCCCAGGCGGTGATGGATCAATATCGCCTGGATATGCGGCTCATCTCACAAAAACTTTGTAAGACCAGAAGCATCCAGTAGCAAAAGACGAAGTTTAATCCGTTTTTGGGAAAGCTTAAGTGGACTAAGCCGGTGATACAACTAACTGAAAAATTAGAGGAAGTTATGATCCAAGCAGAAAAAATAGATCAGGCATTGGAGACGGCGCGCCTTTTGGAAAAAATCGTCAAGCAGACCATTCGCGAAATCGACGATTACGATTTTGAGAGGCTTTTAAAAAAGATTGATGCAGAATGTATGGACGTCCGGCACAATCTATCCTTGGCTAAAAGATTGGCTGAAGGACTCCCGCAGAAAAGAAAGAGAAAAAAGAAAGCAAAAAGAAAAACCACTTTGAAATAAACCTTTCTCGCAAAACCTGAACAGGGTGACCGAGAACTCCAATTGTGTCATTCTGAACGGAGCCCTTCGGCACTTGTCACCCTGAGCGAAGCCTTGCCTAAGGCGGGCGAAGGGTCTGGATTGCCTCAGGGTAAACTCCGCGGAGTGAGGAATCTTGGTTTTATGCGGGTTGGGAAGCGAGATTCTTCTCCATATGGGCCAGAATGACAATTCTCAGTCAGCCTGTGAACATCCTTTCACTTGGATATACACCAGTATTCCGGAACAACCAGAAAAGAGGAAAATATGGCTAAGAATGAATCAGAGAAAAAGGACGAATTCCACTTCATCCAACTGGTGATAATGTTCCAGACCGCCGCCATACAGCAGATGGGAAAGTTACAGAATCCCATCACCAAAAAAGTTGAGCGCAACTTAGAGGGTGCAAAACTCTCCATCGACATGCTGGAGATGATCCAGAATAAAACCAAAAATAACCTTTCTGAAAACGAAAGGAAGTTTCTGGAACATACTCTATACGAATTGAGGATGAACTACCTGGATGAAGTGAAGAAGGAAGAACAAAAGGAGAAAGAAAAAGACTCTGCCCAGAAGGATCAATCGGGCTCAGGCGAGTCAAAAGAAAAAAAGGAGGAACATCCGGAAGAAACGAAAGACTCTTCCCAGACAAAAGAGGGCAAAGATCAATCGACCTCAAGCGATTAGCGCCAAAAAAGAACTCAAAGATTTGATAGAACCAGAACATCATAATATTATTGCGTTCTGTCAGGTCTTGCCCGCCTTTGGCGGGTGTGACCTGACAGCCGAGCAATCAGGTGTCAGGTCATACCTATGGCAAGCCATAAGCAAGACCTGACACAACCTTGATTATCCAAATTAAACACTACCAATCGGAAAAGCAATTTAGAAAGTGGTTGACAAGGGTGCATGAATGATTATAATGTCCAATATGAATGAAGTGGATGAGCTTGTTCTGACAGGTCTTGTCCGCCTTTGGAGGGTATGAACTGTCAGCAGTCGGTCAGGAGCCCTGCCCTCCTGACACGATGCTATTCAAGCTGTTCTGCAGGAGAAAGGAGATGACCATGCCCGATTTTGGGACTGCGTTTTCCGGACTTGCGAGTGATCGTAAACTGACACATGAAGAGTTAATTCGAGCGATACGCTTCATGATCGCCGCCGAGTATGAGGCTATTCAGCTTTATATGCAGCTCGCAGAATCTACGGATAATAAACTTGCTATCGAAGTACTGAAGGATATAGCTGATGAGGAACGAGTACATGCCGGCGAGTTCCTTCGCCTATTGAGAGAGCTGGCGCCGGACGAAGAGAAATTCTATGCCGAAGGCGCTGAAGAGGTCGAAGAGGAGATACAGAAAACCAAACAGTAGCAGTAAGTCAGGAGCCCCGTGCTCCTGATACTGGTTCCCTTGACAGGTACTCGGTATGACAGACCCGGCCTGACGAGCAGGTAGTAGGTCAGGAGCCCCGTGCTCCTGACACAACATTCTAACCTCACCCCCCCTTTAATTCCCCCTCTCCACAAGTGTGGAGAGGGGGACACAGGGGGAGAGGTCCTAATTCATTTGTCAGGTGCGCGGACGAGCCCCCAGGCGGGCCCGTCCGGGCGTCTGGGCGCAGGGCACCTGACCTACGAGGCTAGACACCGCCGCTTACCTTTATCGTTAGACTTAAAAAATTCCAATTTTAGAGTATACATCATGGTAAAATAGAGATGGAGATGAGAGTTGCAATATAATTTTGAGTGGGACCCAAAGAAGGCAAAAACAAACAGAACAAAGCACAAAGTCAGCTTTGAACTTTCTGCGACGGTATTCAAAGACCCACGAGCAATATCAATATACGATGATGAACACAGTGGTGATGAAGACAGATGGATTACTTTGGGATTGGCATCCAATGGTTCTTTACTGGTTGTTCATCACACATTTGAGCAAGCAGACGGAGATAATGTTGCCATTCGAATAATATCGAGCCGCAAGGCGACAAAGAATGAGAAAAAACAATATACGGAGTTGTGAAATGAAAAAGGAATATGATTTTTCAAAAGGGGAGAGAGGTAAATTCTATAGTAGAAAAGCGAGACTGAACCTTCCTATTTATCTTGAACCAAAGACCCTCTCTTTTGTGGAAAGCATCGCTGAGAAGAAAAATTCTGATATCTCTAAGGTTGTGAATGATTTAATCAAAACTGGCATGAAAATAGCAGAATATGTTGAATAAACAATGACCGAAAAGTAGTAGATCAGGAGCCCCGTGCTCCTGGCACTATTCATTTGTCAGGTGGGCGGGGAACCTGACCTACTAATCTTGGGATTTTGTTGGTAATACCCATTGTCCAAGTCGTTTATTTTCCTGCGGATTTTGTGAATGAGGAGAGTTCGGTTATGTGGCCAAAAGATATTAAGCTAGAGGGAAGGGGCGAGATTTATCTCCATTGGAAAAACCTCGCAATAATTGCACTTGTGATGATAGTGCCCCTTATCATTGCACTTCTCTTCGAATCTTTTGTGATTAAGGTTTTCTGTTGGGGGATTTCTCTTTTCGCGTATATGACTTATCTTCCTGTTCAAGGACCGTGTGTTACCGCTATAGCTGTCGGGGCTCTACCCTGGTATGTTTTTTTTGAGTGGAAAGCGTCACCTAAATGGCTCGTGATCACTGCTACCATAGTTTCGTTGATCGAGATTAGCTACATCCGGCATCGGATGCGTGGGATTGAGCAAATGAGAAAGAAGGAAAATCTACCGTTCTAGTTTCTACTGGTCCAGTAGCGTAGGTCAGAAACCCCGTGCTCCTGTCACTATTCATTTGTCAGGTGCGCAGGCGAGCCCGTCTGGGCGCAGGCCACCTGAGCTAAGAGGCTGAACTCCGTGCAGTTATGTGATATTATTTGACTGAATAAAATACGTTGGTTACGTATTAACAGAAAGGATTTGAGCTAATATACGAGGAGGTAAAGGATGTTAAAAATTCATAAAAAGATTGTCCTAGATGAAAGTCAAAAGCCGATTGCAGTGCAAATCCCAATAGAAGAATTTGAGCGTTTGGAGAATATAATAGAAAATTATGGATTAGCAAAATTGATGGACGAAGTAAAAGACGATGAACGGCTTTCAGTTGAGGATGCAAAAAAATATTATCAATCGTTGAAATAGAATGTGGAAAGTTGAGTATACAAAACGCTTCCTAAAAGAACTCTCCAAGCTACCTAAGGAGATTCGAGCTCAAGCCGAAAAAATCGTTTTTGAGGAACTACTGTCTCCTAATCCCTTCGAATCGGATATCTGGAACATATGACAGGTTATCCGAATAAGTACAAAATTCGAATCGGAGAATACAGAATAGGTATCACGATGAATAAATCCGAAAAATTGTTAATTTGTCAAAGCGTTGCACATCGTAAAGACATCTACAGAGTGTTTCCCTAATCAATGATAAACCCACATAACGAGACGCTATAGCGGGCGGGGATTCTGCTTCGCTCCAGCCCTCGTGGTGAGCTTTGGCGTGAGTGCCACAAATTAAATCAGTCCAATGTAAAGCTAAGTCTCGTAGGTCAAGCATGTCCGCAGGACTGCTTGACGAAAAAGATGCGTATGCATTCATACGAATTGTCAACCATCCTTCAGCGCAAGGCTTCAGGACAAGCCCTTCGGGATGGTTGACCTACAAACTATCACAATTTTTTTTCAAGTGAGGTCTCCTGCCAATGTTTACCATCATCAGCTTCAGTTGATACTTGTCAAGGAGCGCATATAATTGTTTACATCCCCCCTTTAGAAAAAGGGGGGAAGGGGAGATTCGTCCCGCAAAATGCGGGACGCATTTGAAACTTGAAAAATCCCCCTAAATCCCCCTTCGCTAAAGGGGGATGCGTATGCATTCATACAAATTTCAAGTCAAGCCCAAAACAGGTGTAGGAGAAAAAATCAATGCGAAGCATTCATACGAATAATAAGATGTAAATTGTTTCTTGCTCCTCTTAGTAAATGAATCTGTAAGGGGATATTTCTCGTATACACAAATAGACCACATAGCAGAGGAGAATATTATGGAAAAAAAACTTTATCGTTCCCGAACCAATTCAATGATTGGAGGCGTGTGTGGAGGATTGGGGGAATATCTAAACATTGATCCCACCATTTTACGTGTGGTGGCAGTGCTTTTGATATTTGCAGATGGTATTGGACTTTTAGCTTATCTTATCGGGTGGCTACTCATTCCTCGCCGCCCGGAGATGGAAGCAGAAGTGGTAACATCGGAAAGATCCCAGTTGAGTCCACTTCTGCCAGGCCTGGCTCTTATTGTGATCGGTTTGATCTTTTTGGTGAACAATCTTATCCCCTGGTTCAGATTCAGTTATCTCTGGCCTGTGGTTTTAATCGTTCTGGGCGTAGCATTATTGCTCAAAACCCAGAAAAGAGAAATTTCCTCCTGAACAAAAATTAAAGGAGATCAAAGCATGAATATCGGAAGAATGAGAAATGGAGCTATACTTATATCTGCGGGAGTGGTTTTGCTTCTAAACACCACCGGACATCTTTTTTGGTCGGTATGGCTGAGGATTTTTTCTTTATGGCCCATTGCGTTGATCGCTATCGGAATTGAGTTGTTGTTTAAAAAAACCCGCCTTTCATTTATCACCATCTTGTCGCCAATTTTATTCCTTGCCGCCATCTTAGGTCCTGCTTTTTTCTATGAATCAGATTTCGGCAAAATCTATCGAGCCAGCCAGACATATGATTGGAGTGAGGATTTAGACTCTGCTTTGACTGAGGCAAATGCAACCATTCGGCTGAATGCCGGAAATCTGATAATCTCATCCGGCACAGATAAATTGATCTCGGCAGAACTGGACTATTTTAAAAGAAAACCGCTTACGGTCTATGAGCATACTAACCTGGATCGATCAGCCACGGTGAAGATCACCGACAGGGAGAGGAAATGGTTTGAATGGAACTTGAGCAAGGGACGGTTCTGGGGTGCATGGAATAAAAAGAGGTGGGAGATCAGATTAACTGATCTTATCCCGGTCAATCTGAGAGTTTACGTCAAAGCCAGTGAAGCAGATCTGGATTTCTCCGAGTTGAAGATTCGGGATTTAGATCTGGAAGCTAAAGCCTCCGAGGTAGATATAAAGATAGGGAATTTGGTAGAGGAGGTTACCGTAAGAATTGAATCGAAAGCATCAAAGCTTTCGGTCTCTTTGCCGGAGGATATGGGACTGAAAATCGAAAACCACACCAATTTAAGCTCCATCAGTTTCTCTTGGCTTACCTTAAAAGAAGCAGACAACGTATACCAGACCCCAAATTTCGACCAAGCTCCTCGAAAGCTAACTTTATATCTGGATGGCTCAATAACAAGACTGAAGATAAATCAATACCAGCCATTTGAAGGTATCTGAAACATGTGATTTGCTCCAGCTTTTGATTAAAATCGAACGCCAATCAAAATTTCTTGGCGTTTGAGAAACCAACATCTGCGAAATTCTCCCTATACAAATCAGTGCATGCTTTTCCGCAATAACCTCTGATCTAAAGCTTTCTCCGAAAAACAAAGAACTATTGCTTTTTTGAGCAAGATTTTGTAAGTTATAAAAATTGAGCGGCCAAGTATAACTATTGGTGGTTGACAAGATTATATAAGTTTCGAAGGGATAAAGATGCGACAAGTAGTAGTTTATCATGGTGAAGATTGATACTGGGTGGTGGAATGCCCCAGTCTTCCTGGATGTATCAGTCAAGGGAAAACCAAAGAAGAAACCACAGAAAACATCAGGGAACGATTCGAGGATACGTTTCTGACCTTGTGGAAAATGGGCTGACTTCGATGCTTCGGAAATAGTCTCAAGATCCCCCGCAAAATGCGGGGGGGGGGGGGGATTCCCGAAGTAATAGCAGAGTAAAAGTATCGACATTTCTTAACACCGAGGAATCAAAAGATTCAAAAGGAGCAAAGGGTATGAGATTTACATTAACTCATTATATCAATAGTGCTCTGTCTTATGCAGAATACGAAAAATTAGAGGACGGGTCTTATGCCGGACGAATCCCCAAATGCAAGGGGGTAATCGCCTTCGCTAAAACTCTGAAAGAGTGCGAAGACCATCTGCGCTCCACTCTGGAGGATTGGATACTTGTGGGACTGAAATTGGGTCATAGACTTCCGGTGATAAACGGCATAAACCTGAATCGGAGACCTAAGCGTGAGTCAGTGGGTACCAAGTAAAAAAGCGAATTTCTGATACTTGGGGAATAGTCTCAAGATCGCCCGCAAAAGGCGGGGGAGGGAATTCCCGAAGCAAAGGTGGATTAATAGCATTGGCATTTCCTTCAGGATGAATCCTAATGCCGATACATCAAAGAGATGCCAAAATCGAGTCAAAAAGCAATTTTGCCAGCCGGGAGGAAAAATGAATTGGCGCGAGATACAAAAGAAAGCGATTGCTGCTTTCAATAAAGAGAATAGGACAAAGGCAAGTATAAAAAAGGACGTGAAGGTCGGGTCTGTTACACATGAGTTCGATCTTTTTGAAAAAGGGAAACTCGCCGGAGGAGTAACGACTGGAAAGTGGAAAACCTCTGGTGGAAAGAGTAATACCGGAGCGAAGGACCACGCCACGGCCGAATTGTTGTGGTTAGATCTGATTAAAACAGTTAAACGAAAGGTGCTAATTCTAACAGACCACTATATGGTTGATGGACTATTCAACCGGTTTCGGAACGCAGGCTTCAGCAAACAGATAGAAATATGGCATTTTGATCCACGATCAGGCAGGATTTCCCACAAACGGAATTTGAAATGAAGGTTGGACTCGACATAGAGGCGGCGTACCTATAATCGAATTGAGTTGTTCTGCTGTAATATAGATCTGGAAAAACTTGGAGGTTTAAGATGGAATACAAACCAGTAAAAGCGCCAAGGGGCAATGTCATCTCCTGCAAGGGATGGCCGCAGGAGGCGGCTTTGAGGATGCTCAATAATAATCTGGATGAGGAGGTGGCGGAAAAACCGCAGGAGTTGATCATCTACGGCGGCTCAGGAAAAGCCGCCCGTAACTGGGAATGTTATCATGCCATCGCCGAAAGTCTCAAGAATCTGGAAAATGACGAGACTCTTTTGATTCAATCGGGCAAACCGGTGGGGATATTCAAAACTCACCCCTATGCGCCGAGAGTTCTGATCGCAAATTCTCTTCTTGTCCCTGCCTGGGCAACCTGGGAAAAGTTCAGGGAACTGGAGAGACTGGGACTGATCATGTTCGGGCAGATGACCGCAGGAAGCTGGATATACATAGGCACTCAGGGAATTTTGCAGGGGACTTATGAGACTTTGGCAAGCCTGGCGAAAAAACACTTCAGCGGTGATCTTACCGGTAAATTCGTGCTCACCGGAGGCATGGGAGGAATGGGTGGTGCTCAACCTTTAGCTGTTACTATGAATGGTGGAGCCATCCTGGATGTGGAGGTAGACAAAGATAGGATTGAAAGGCGTTTGAAAAACGGATACTGTGAGAAGATGACTGATAGTTTGGATGAGGCGCTCACCTGGGTTCTGAAAGCCAAAGAGAAAGGAAAACCTCTTTCCGTCGGTTTGGTGGGAAATTGTGCCGAGACTCATCCGGAGATTCTTAAAAGAGGAATAATCCCGGATGTGGTCACCGACCAGACCAGCGCCCATGATGAGTTAAATGGATACATTCCTGCCGGCATTCCATACCAAGAGGCGCTGGTGCTGAGGAAGGAAAATCCTGAAGATTATATAAAAAGGTCCATGGAGTCGATGGCTATCCATGTTCAAGCCATGTTGGGTTTCTTAAAACAGGGAGCGGTGGTTTTCGATTATGGAAATAATTTAAGAGGTCAGGCACAAAAAGCCGGAATCAAAGATGCGTTTGCTTATCCCGGATTTGTCCCCGCCTACATTCGTCCCTTATTCTTTGAAGGAAAAGGTCCTTTCCGATGGGTGGCGCTTTCCGGCGACCCGGAGGATATTGCCCTAACTGACAAGGTGGTGTTGAGGGAGTTCAAGCAGGATGAGCCTTTGACTCGCTGGATCAAGCTTGCTCGAAAGAAGGTTAAGTTCCAGGGATTGCCGGCTCGAATCTGCTGGCTGGGATATGGTGAAAGGGCGCATTTCGGCGACATCATCAATCGTATGGTCAAGCGGGGAAGGCTGAAAGCTCCCATCGTGATCGGCAGAGACCATTTGGATTGTGGTTCGGTGGCTTCTCCCTTCAGGGAGACCGAAGGGATGAAGGACGGCTCAGATGCCATTGCTGATTGGCCCATATTAAATGGGCTTTTAAATGCAGTATCCGGCGCCTCCTGGGTTTCCGTTCATCACGGCGGAGGAGTGGGAATCGGCAACTCCATCCATGCGGGAATGGTGATAGTGGCGGATGGGTCTAAGGAGATGAAATTAAGATTGGAAAGAGTTTTAACCAACGATCCGGGAATCGGCATCGCCCGCCACGTAGATGCAGGTTACGATGGGGCAATCAAGGTCGCCCAGGAAAAGGGAATAAATATCCCCATGTTGAAAGCAGAAGAAAAACCAGAAGATGTAGAAGAAATGTTAAAAGAAGAAGGAGCATAATTATAATGTGAGCGGTAGCCGCAGGCTTCAGCCTGCGTAAAAGTCTTGTGTCCGCCAGGTCCCCAGACCTGGCGGAATGATGTTGTCTTTGTCTTCTGTCGGGTCAGGGGACCCGACAGGCACGTAAAAAGCCCAAACTGGAGTGCACCAGCTTACTGGTGCTTCAGGCATAGGAATCCCGCCGTTGGCGGGATGGCTGTAAAGGTTCGTCCCTACATCTTACCATATAGACAGTTGATATGAATTCGATCAGTTTAATCATCCGGAATGCCCGACAGCTTCTGACCTTGGAATCAGATCAGAAAGGTCCCCGGACAGGCGTGCACATGGAGGATGTGGGGCTTATTGAAGATGGAGCGGTGGCGATCTCTGAAGGCAAGATCGTTGCGGTGGGAAAAACTGAAGAGGTTCTGGGACAAATCAAAATTGATAAGGAAACCAAAGTCATCGATGCCAAGAACAAGGTTGTTCTTCCCGGATTTGTTGATTGTCATACTCATCCGGTCTTTGCTGAAACCAGAGAAGAAGAATTCGAGATGAGGATAAAGGGAAAGAGCTATCAGGAAATAGCCGCCGGTGGGGGTGGAATAAAATCCAGCGTGAAAGCTTTAAGATCAAAATCCAAACAAGAGCTAATCCAACTGACTCTGCCCCGACTTGACATGATACTCTCGTACGGAACCACCACCATCGAAGCCAAAAGCGGATATGGTCTCTCGTTGGAAGATGAGATCAAGATGCTGGAGGTGATAGAGGAGCTGAATCGAATTCACCCTATCGATCTTGTTCCCACATTCTTAGGGGCGCATGAGGTGCCGGAGGAATACAAAGATAGAAGGAATGAATATATCGAATTGATTATCGAGAAAATGATCCCCGAGGTAGCGAAAAGAAAATTAGCCGTCTTCTGTGATATCTTCTGCGAAAAGGGAGTTTTTGATATAGAGGAATCAAGAAAGATTTTGACTGCTGCTAAGAATCATGGATTTAAGCTCAAACTTCATGCGGATCAACTCACGTCTTTGGGGGGTGCAAAACTTGCTGCTCAACTGGGCGCTGTCTCGGCTGATCACTTGGAGTTCATAGACGAAGAAGGAATCCAGATGATGAAGAAGTCGGATGTGATTGGGGTTTTACTGCCGGGAGCCTGTTTCGGATTGGGGATAAGAGATTATCCGCCCGCTCGGAAAATGATAGATGAAGGTATACCTGTGGCATTAGCCACCGATTTCAATCCGGGAAGCTCCATGACCGAATCGGTGCCAATCATCTTGAGCTTAGCCTGCCAGATGATGAGGATGACGCCAGCAGAGGCAATAACTGCATCAACGATAAACTCCGCCTACGCCGTAGATAAGGCGAATGAAGTGGGAAGCATAGAAGTAGGGAAGAAGGCAGACCTGGTCATCTGGAATGTTCAAAATTATAAAGAGATTCCATATCATTACGGGGTAAATTTGGTCGATCAGGTGATAAAAGATGGGAAAGTAATTCCCTCTCCCCTCTGAGAGTGTGTCATAATGTCATTCTGAGGCGTTAGCCGAAGAATCTCGATCCGAAGGATTAATCCTTCGGATCGATTTTGCAACTTATTGTAACTACGAGATTCTTCGCTTCGCCCAGACGAGCAGACGCTCCCGTCTGGGGGCGAGCGTCCGCTCGCTCAGAATGACAGAAGCAGGTTTTTGAGAATTGTGACAAAGTCTGAGAGGGGAGAGAGATAAAGGGTGAGGGGGAAAGTTGAACGATAATTCAAAATACAAAATGAAAAATGCAAAATCTCAAATCAAAGTTCAAAATTTTAGGAAGGGATAATAGTCGAGCACACGAAATGATTACAGAAGGATAAGCCGAAAATGACTTTTTATTAGGAGATATTCCGAGAATTCCAAAAGCAAAAAGTAAAATATGTGCTGGTAAGTGGAATCGCGGTTAATCTTCTTGGTTTCAGTTCGTAGGTCAGGAGCCCCGTGCTCCTGACATCACTCTGGCTCGGAACAAAAGGTAACGATGTCGGTAGACGAAAAGGATGGCACAAGCATTTCTGTTGACAAATAAGCAACAATGGTATATAATCATTATATACAACAGGAGTCTCAGATGGAGATATTTTCACAAGTTAAGGGCTTTGAATGGGATGAAAGGAATATAAATAAAAACTGGGAGAAGCATAAAGTTACCCATTTGGAATGTGAAGAAATCTTCTTCAATGAACCACTTATAGTTCAGCAGGATAAGACACATTCAACATCTGAGGAACGGTATTTCGCGTTGGGAAAAACAGATAGAGGGCGAGTGCTTTTTGTTGTATTCACAATAAGAGGCGATAAAATAAGAGTTATTTCAGCCAGAGATGCAAGTAAAAAAGAGAGGAGATACTATAAATGAAAACCCTAAAAAAGATACCAAAATTTAAAAGTGAAAAAGAGGAATTCGAATTTTGGTCAACCCATGATTCGACCAAATATGTTGATTTTTCAAAAGGGAAGAGGGTAGCATTTTCAAATTTGAAACCTTCGGTTAGGACAGTGTCCGTCAGGTTGCCCGAATCTCTTATAGCATATTTGAAGGTGTTGGCGAATAAGCGAGACATACCGTATCAGTCGTTAATGAAAATGTTTTTGATTGAGAGAATACAAAAAGAACTTCATGCTACTAGGCATTCTTAGGTCAGACGCTCTGTACTCCTGCCTGGCACGGTTCATTTGTCAGGTGCGCAGGGGACCTGACATACGAGGCTACGCTAGGAGGAAATAAATGTCAGACAGAATTGAAAGACTGAATATTCCATATGACCAGATAAGGAGCCTTATACTGGAGTATCTTAAGAACAACCACGATACTCAATACATTGATATATGCAATGGTGTTGCTCAAATTGCCGTGGATCGAAAAATTGTTCACCATCCGCACCCAGGTACAGTAGTCTACGGTGCTACATACTCCTTGCAGAAAGACGACGAGGAGCTTGTGAGAGAAATAATTTGGGATTTGATAATTGAAAGAGTTCTTACAATCGGTATCGACAGTGCAAGCTCTAATTGGCCTTTTCTAAAGTTGACGGCGTATGGTCATAGTATCGTCAACAGCCAAAAGCCTATTCCTCATGATCCTTCTGGTTATTTAGGTAGAATAAAAGAAGAAATTCCAAATATTGATGAAGTTATTTATAAGTACTTGGAAGAAAGCATCCACACCTACAATATAGGAGCACATCTTTCTGCTTCGGTTACTTTGGGTTGCGCTTCCGAAAAAGCTTTGCTTCTGTTGATTGAAAGTTACACCAATTCTATAAAGGATTCTACAAAGCAAGAATCATTCAGAAATAAAGTTCAAGGCCGCATGATAAAACGACAATATGAGGAATTCTCAAAAGCCATTACTGCTCACCTGGGTTCATTACCAAAAGAGTTGTCTGATAACATAACAACAATTCTATTAGGTGTCTTTGAGATGATACGTAATAATAGAAATGACGCTGGACACCCAACCGGCAAGGTAATTAAGAAAGAGCAAATATTCGCTTATTTGCAGGTTTTCATCGAGTATTGTAAAAGGATTTATGGCTTAATTAATTATTATGAAAATGTTGAATGGTCGTAGGTCAGCAGCTCCTGCTCCTGACACTATTCTGAGCCATAACGCCTTAGCGTAAAATGTAAATAAAAGGATAGTCCGAAAATGATTTTTTATGAAGAAATATTCCAGGCGTTTCAAAAGCAAAAAGTAAAATATGTGCTGGTAGGTGGAATCGCTGTTAATCTTTTGGGAGCAATGCGAAGCACTGCTGACTTGGATCTCCTTGTCGAGATGAGCGATGAAAATCTCAATAAGATCGTAAAGATTTTGAAAAAGCAAGGTTATAAGGTAAAACAACCAGTTGATCCCATGAAAATCGCAGATAGAAAGACAAGGGAGGAGTGGATCGAAAAGAAACACATGAAGGCTTTCAACTTCTACAAAGAGGATGAACTGAAAGAAGTAGACATAGTTATCGAATCACCCGTGTCTTTTGAGGGAGCTAAAAAGAGCGCACTTCGTATTAAAGTTGATGATTTAACGTTGCCGGTGATTTCTATGGAGAACTTAATCAAGATGAAAAAAAAGACAGGTCGCGCAATTGATGATTTGGACATAGAAGAACTAACCAAGATAAAAAAGCTAAAGGATAGTCTATGATTTTCGAATGGGAAACCGAAGAAGAACGGCTTTCGAGATTCATGAAGATACCACCCAAGAAGAAATTAGAGTGGCTTCGTCAGATGCATGAATTCATGGTCAAGGGCTCGTCAAAGCGCACTAAGATGATTCGATGGAAACTGAGGGAAATGCGTTAGACATCAGAATATACGTTGAATGAATTGTAAACCCCCTGTGATCCCCCTTATCAGGGGGGATTAGCTGGATTGTTCCCCTTTCCAGGGGGACCAGTTGGGTTTGTTCCCCTGACAAGGGGATGTAGGGGGTTCTAGAGCAGACATCATTTACGGATCAAGTGCGCAGGGCACCTGACCTATAAGCTCAATTGCAGAATAATGTCATATAACGCCAAAAAATCCATATCCCAGCCTTCTGCCATCTGCCTACTGCCTACTGTATACTGTATACTGTTTACTGCCTACTGCCTACTACTTTTTACATCCGGATGCGGTGTCTACTCCTTTTCCGGTTCCGGGCTATCCGGAATCAACACCATAGCCATACCTCTGTTTGACAATCAAACCCGGGAATATGGCATTCGGGAAGCGCTTACCGAAAAAATCGCTGAAAGGTTCGTCCAGGACAACACCCTCAAAGTGGTCAACGAAAAGATAGCAGAATCCATTTTACACGGGGTGATCACCAAATATATAAGAGAAGCCCATACCTTTGATGAACAAGAAAACATCGAAGAATACATAGTCAGAATCTGGGTGAAGGTGACCTTCGAGGAGAAGAAGAACAAAAAGGTTATCTGGAAGGAGGATAGCCTTCTTGGTTGGGGCATCTACTCGGCAGAGGACGAAACCGAGGATATGGGCAAAGAAAGAGCTATCGAGAAACTGGCAGAGGATATTGTGAACAAAATTGTAAAGGGATGGTGAATTTCTGGGTCGAATAAGGTTCGATGACGGGATTTTCCAACAGATGAAAGGATTAAACAAATAGCATTTTTAAATCTGTTTAATCTGTTGGGAAAAAACGTTGACTTTTGTAGCAAGTGGAAGTAAATTTGCACAATGTGACAAACGAAGAGATTTTTGGATAGGTAATACTTTATGGTTTATTAAAATCAAGCTTAAGATAAGGAATAAAAAATGAAAAAAACAGTCGCATGTGGAATTTTTGTATTGGGTTTGCTGTTTTTGATTTCGGTCACCTCCTGGGGGGTGAACTCTAAAGTGGGCACCACCGCCTACGGATTTCTCAAAATCGACGTCAGCGCCAGATCCACGGCAATGGGTGGAGCTTTTGTGGGACTGTCCGATGATGAGGCGGCTTTGTATTTCAATCCCGCCGGGCTGATTCAGATCGAGACGAAACGCTTCTTCACCACCTATAACAACTACATCACCGATATCCAATCAGGCTTCTTGGGATATGTGCATCCTTATAGTGAAAATACCAGGCTGGGTGGTTCCATTTCTTATTTCAATTATGGCTCTTTCACCAGGACAGATGCTGACGGTTCACCCCGAGGAACCTTCGGGGCATCAGATTTCGCTTTAGCGGTTTCCTTAACCAAAGGGATAAACTCTCAATTTAGCCTGGGTGCAACCGGAAAGTTCATCTATGAGAAGATTGAAGGATACTCCTCTGATGCTCTGGCTTTAGATTTGGGGATTTTGTATATCTCCAGAGATACTCGTACTCGCATTGGCGGAGTGGGCCAGAACATAGGGAATCAACTCAAGGGTCACACTAAATCGCATAAGGATCCATTACCTTCATCAGTTAAGCTGGGAATTTCTCATCACATGCGAGAGCTTCCCCTGATTGTAGCCTTTGATGTGGCCAAGCCCTTTGATAATGACATTTTCTTCAATCTGGGGGGGGAGTTCACCGCCTTCAAACCCCTTTATTTAAGATTCGGTTGGAGTTCCTTTGGCAAGAATTTCAAAACCGATTCAGACAAGGACAATTTGGCGGGCTTTGCCGCTGGGTTCGGGGTGACATGGAAAGTCTACCGCTTTGATTATGCCTATTCCTCCTATGCAGATTTAGGCGGGGTGCATAAGATTTCTATCTCAGGAGAGATTTAAACCTTTTGTCCAATTTTCCTATGAATACATACGACGGACAAAGATTCGAAGACGTCTCCCATAACGAATCTCTGAGCCATCGGGATGGTCATATTTTTTTTCTCTTCATGGTTGGCGGTGAGGCCGCATCAACCAATTCATGAGACAAAGTAACGCATAAATCAAGAAGGGATTTTGTAGGTCCGAAATCCCCCATTTGGGGGTTTCGGACAGAAGAGCAAGAATTAAAAGATGAGTCTATCCCCCTCTCCATAAAATGGAGAGGGGGAACCAAGGGGGAGAGATAGCAGGTCTTTGCGAACATGGCTTGGCGAATGAACCATAAAAACTTAATCCTTTTTAAACCACAAACCAAAAAAAGGAGGTGAAAAGTATGAACAAGCGTAACTTTCTGGTTCTGGCTCTTTTGAGCTTGCTTCTGGTGGGCTGTGGCACCCGAATTCCCTCCGGACATCACGGGGTGAAATATTTCCAATTCCGGGGGGGGACCCAGATGGGTAAAATCTACGGGGAGGGTTTCAACTGGCACCTGCCCTGGAATAACATCTTCGTCTATAAGACCCAGACCGATGAGAGATTGGAGAACTTACACGTTCTTTCATCTGACGGAGCTTCCATCGGGTTGGAGACCTCGGTCTGGTTTAGGCCCATTGTAGATAAATTGGATAGCCTTCAGATAAGGGTGGGACCTGCCTATTATGATGTGTTGATCGGTCCGGTGCTCAGAGGCGAGGCACGCAGCATCGTGGGCAGATACAAGCCGGATGAGATTTACAGCACCAAAAGGGAGATCATTTCCTCAGAAATCGTAGAGGCAGTCAGCGCAGTGCTGAAAGAGAAGTTCATAGATGTGGAAAACGTGATCATAAGAAATGTGGTGCTCCCTCCCAAGATAACTGAAGCCATAGATTACAAGTTAGCCGCGGACCAGGAACAACAAAAGATGAAGTTTGTTCTGCTCAAAGAAGAACAGGAGGCCAAGCGAAAAAAGATCGAAGCTCAGGGAATCGCTGATTTTCAACGGATCATAACTCAGGGGCTTACTGATAATCTTCTTCGGTGGAAGGGAATTGAGGCGACCATAAAGTTAGCCGAAAGTCCCAACACCAAGGTCGTGGTCATCGGAAGCTCAGAATCCGGACTCCCTCTGATTTTAGGCGGTGAAAAATAACGAGGAAAAGATTTTTCTTGAGCCAGAGCCGAATTTAGAGAGAAGCAATAGATTTGGGGCGGTGATCCCAGCCCTCACCGCCCCACTTTTTCATTCTATCTGATTCTTTCAAATCCGTATGAGTTAAGTAAGAGGTCTGAGTTTTTCGAGTCTGTCATAAGAGTTAATAAACGCCTCTCCATAACCGATCATATATAAAATGAGACCAAAATTTGCGTAGCCAAGCCTTCATGGCTTGGAGGCAAACCATCCTTCGACATCCCGCCTTTGGCGGGAGACGAAGTGTAAAGGCTTGCCTACGCGTAAGCTAAGGAAAAAAGCAAAAAGACTGCCTCTAAATAGAGGATGGCTTAATTACACCACACGAGTGAATGCAAATGGATTAAAAATTTCTTTTTGTTTTTTTGGAAAGGTATAATATTTTGGATTGACTGTCACATGTTCCACAGGTGAGGTGAGACTTTGCAAAGATATGATTTGGCTATAGCCTGGTGCTGGGAATTCGACGCTGATTTTGTCTTCCATATAGATACCGAGTGTGGAAGAAGAGGACTTTTCTCGTATCTTATTCATCCCCATAATTTGTTTGAAACACTACATCGGATGGAGAACAGGGAACTTCGGTTCAAAGTCTTTTTTGATCGAGCATCTGATCAGGAGGAGGATTTTGACCAGTTGGTGGATTTGATGCAGTATCGGAGGGTAAAGATGATCAATGATGCTGATCGGGTTTTGTGGGCGATCGACAAAGCCACCATGCATAAGGAGTTTTCTTCAAACGGAATACACGTTCCCCACACCATCATACTCCCTCCCTGGGACAAACGTCCTCGACTAAATTCAATCCATCTGGACAGAGTGGGAACGCCCTTTGTGATCAAGCCAGCTTGTGGAGGGTGTGGTGATGGCGTGATCACTGATGCCCGAACCATGGAGGACGTTCAACAAACTCGACAGGAGTTCCCCGACGATAAATACCTGGTGCAGGAGAAGATCGATCCAGTTCAGATAAATGGTCATAGAGCCTGGTTTAGAGTTTTCTTCGCATTTGGAGAAATTCTTCCCTGCTGGTGGGATGATCAGACCAAGATAGCAGACGTTTTATCGCCATTAGAGATCGACAGAAAGATTTATTCTAATATAAAAAGCATCATGCGGCAAGTAGCCAAAATTTCCAAATTGGAACTTTTCTCCACGGAGATAGCCTTAACCTCTCAAGGAAAGCTTCTGGTAATTGATCACGTAAACGATCAGGTGGATTTGAGGAAAAAATCGTCTCATTTCGATGGCATACCGAATGAGGTGGTGGATCGGATTGTGATTAATCTGGTCGACTGGGTGGAGAAGCGTGTTCGCCGCACCTCCAATCGAAGGGAGCCTTCCCTGTGCGAAAAGATTTGATGGCAGGAATTTCAGGTGTCAGAGGGGTAGTCGGAGAAAGTTTAACCCCGGATTTAGTGCTAAAATACTCCTCCGCCTTTGGGACCTTGTGTAAATCCGGAAAAGTGATCCTGGGAAGAGATTCACGGGTCTCTGGGGAAATGGTCAGGTCTGCTGTGATCTCCGGACTTTTGTCAACCGGATGCCAGGTGATAGATTTAGGCATCTGTGCCACTCCCACCGTCGAGATAGCGGTCGAAGAACTGAAGGCAAAGGGAGGAATAATCATAACCGCCAGCCATAACCCCATTCAGTGGAATGCATTAAAATTTGTGGGAGCGGATGGAATCTTCTTGGATGAAAAAAATAGTAGGAAACTTTTTGAATTAGTGAAAAGTGGCAGGATCAGATATAAAAGGTGGGACAGTCTGGGCAAGATCAGTTTCGATCATAGCTGGATTGAGAAACATATGGACAAAATTCTTAAATTAAGCTACATAAATCCGCAGAAGATAAGAAAAAGGAAATTTCGGGTGGTTCTGGACTGCTGTAATGGGGCGGGTGGAGTTATATCTCCACATCTTTTGAAAGCTTTAGGCTGTGAGGTAATTGAGTTGAATTGCAAAGTGGATGGAAACTTTGCCCATGATCCAGAGCCAGTTCCCCGAAATTTGGTTTCCCTGTGTCAAGCCGTGAAGAAAAAAAATGCCGACTTAGGATTTGCCAACGACCCGGATGTGGATCGACTGGCTATAGTGTCGGAGGAAGGAATACCGTTAGGAGAGGAGGCTACACTGGCCCTAACAACAAAGTTCATCCTGAGCCGCAAGCCGAAATCCAAGGTGGTGACCAACATCTCCACCTCCCGGATGATAGATGATATTGCTAAAGAATTTGGCTCTTTTGTGTATAGAACCAAAGTGGGCGAAGCCCATGTAGCCAGACGGCTAAAGGCTGTCAAAGGGATAATCGGGGGGGAAGGGAATGGAGGGGTTATCCTGCCTGAGTTTCACTATGGGCGGGATGCTTTGGTGGGAATGGCTCTGATCCTGGAGTATCTAACTGAATCCAAAGAACCCATCAGCCAGTTAGCCTCGAATCTGCCCCGATATTTTATGCTCAAAAAGAAGGCGAAACTGACCAGAAAGTTCGAAAAGAATTTACTCAAACTGAAAAGAAGATATTCCAGCGAGAGGATAAACTTAATTGATGGGGTGAGAATTGATTTTGAGAACTCCTGGCTACATATAAGAAAATCCAACACCGAACCTGTGGTGCGGGTGATAGCTGAAGCCAAATCGAAAAAAGAAGCATCGAAACTGGTGGCGGATGCAGTCCAGATCATCGCCCAGGATTAAAAACTAAATAGGAAAAATCCTTGTGGTCGATCCGCTCCTCTTGACCCGAGGGCACAAAAATTGTCATTCTGAGCGTAGCGAAGAATCTACAAAAGGAGAGATGTTTCGCTTCGCTCAACATGACACCTAACAGCATGTAGGTCCGAAATCACCCGCCAATGGCGGGGGTTTCGGACGAAGTTGCTGAAAATTAAAGAAAAAAACTCTTCCCAATCCTCAAAAAAGACGTATCTTTAAATCGGAAACAAACCTTTTTCATCTTGGATGAAGAAACTCAAACAAAGCAGTTGGAAGCTTTAGCCGGATCGATTACCAAGGAGCGAATATGTGTGGAATAATCGGATATGTAGGCAAAGAAAAAGCGGTTCCTCTTTTGGTTGAGGGACTGAAAAGATTGGAATATCGGGGATATGATTCAGCCGGAATAGCGGTGCTGGAGGATGGGGGATTGATATTTGAGAAATGTGCAGGTAAAATAAGTGCGCTTGAAGCTTTGCTTCAGAACAAGAAATTCAATAGCACCACCGGAATAGCTCACACCAGATGGGCAACCCATGGAGAGCCAACAGATGAAAACGCTCACCCTCACCTGGATTGCAAGGGCAACATTGCGGTGGTGCACAACGGTATCATCGAGAATTATCGTAGTTTAAGGGAGCTTCTAATTCAAAAAGGACACAAGTTCACCTCCGATACCGATACAGAAATTCTGGCTCATTTAATCGAGGAATACTACGACGGCGATCTTCTGGAAGCCACCCAGGCGGCATTATCCCAGGTGGAGGGGACCTACGGCATTGCGGTAGTCTGCAAGGACAATCCCCACCAGATAGTGGCAGCACGCCATGGGAGTCCACTGGTGATTGGCACGGGAAAGGGAGAAAATTTTGTGGCATCAGACGTAGCCGCTATCCTGAGACATACCAATCGGGTGGTTTATCTGGAAGATAGGGAGGTGGCTTTGGTCGATCCGGACAGCTTTATCATCTCCACCGTGGACAAAACCGAGGTCACTCCACAGATTCAAGAGATCTCCTGGACTTTAGATCAGATTGAGAAGGGGGGATTTCCTCATTTCATGCTCAAGGAGATATTCGAACAGTCCACCACCCTGCGAAATGCCATAAGGGGCCGATTGAACTATGAAGAGGGAACCGCCCGTTTGAACGGACTCAATTTACAGTACGAGGAGTTACATCTTATAGATCGGATAATCATCCTTGCCTGTGGCACCGCCTGGCATGCGGCTTTAGTGGGCGAATATATGATTGAGGATGCCGCCTTAATTCCGGTGGAGGTGGAATACGCCTCCGAGTTTCGGTATAGAAGCCCCATCATCAATGAAGGAACCATCGTCTTGGTGATAAGCCAATCCGGCGAGACTACGGATACGCAGGCGGCACTCAGGGAGGCTAAAAGGAAAGGGGCGACGGTCTTAGGGATATGTAATGTGGTAGGAAGCACCATAGCGCGAGAAACTGATGGTGGGGTTTACATCCACGCCGGTCCGGAAATTGGAGTAGCCTCCACCAAAGCCTTCACCTCTCAGATGATGGTCTTGGCTTTAGTCTCCTTGCTTTTGGCTCGAATGAGGACCATGCCTTTGGAGAGGGGAAGAGAGATTATTGACGCCATTTATAATATCCCGGATCAGGTGGAGCAGATTCTCAAAAATGATTCTCACATCAAAAGCATCGCCGAAAAATATTATCAAAAGAATAACTGTCTGTATTTAGGTAGGGGTTTTAACTTTCCCATTGCCCTGGAGGGCGCCCTGAAGCTGAAGGAGATATCCTATATCCATGCCGAAGGTTATCCTGCCGCAGAGATGAAACACGGCCCCATAGCTTTGATAGATGAAAACATGCCGGTGGTGGTGATAGCCCTCAAAGACAAGGTGCATGATAAGGTTCTTTCCAACATAGCGGAGATCAAGGCGCGCAAAGGAAAAATTATTGCGGTTGCCACCCAGGGAGATAACGAGATTGCGGATAAGGTAGATCACGTCATATATATTCCCCATACTTTAGAACTCTTGACTCCTATCCTCTCGGTAATTCCTCTCCAGCTTTTAGCTTACCATATGGCGGTAATGCGAGAGTGTAACGTGGATCAACCCAGAAATTTGGCAAAAAGCGTTACGGTAGAATAGAGTCACGCATATGCTGCCGGTCGCTTAGCCAAGCCTTTATGGCTTGGCTGGCAAGCCGTGAAGGCTTGCCTACGCGCTTGAATGGACTCTCGAATTGATTTCATGCCTTCTGAAGTTCTAAATATTCGGCCACCTTCTTTTGCAACTTAGCCATTTTTTCTGTCATCTCCTTTTCTCTCTTTTCCGTGGGTTCGCTCACTTTTTTTTCTAGCTTGTATCGCCAGTGTGCGACCGCTCCGTATTTTGCCACCTCATCCATTCTGTCTGTTCTAATTTGAACTTCCAAGAGTTTGCCTTCCCCAGTATTGACCGTAGTATGAATAGATTGGTACTCATTTAGTTTCCTGTTGGTTATCCAATCTCTATATGGCTTACCGTTTTCATAAATACCTAACTCAGGTGGCCAGAGCCCTTTCACTATATCCCAAGCCTTCCAGCAATCTTCCTCGCTATTAACAATTACACGGATGCCCAACGTATCAAAAATTTTCTCAAAATCAGTGTGAAACTTCTGCATTTTTTTATATATGCTATAAATGTGTTTCGGCCTCCCCTCGATTCTCGCCTGCAAATTCCACTTGTTAAACTCAGTATATAAATCATTTTTAACCTTCTCTATGTAGGCTTCTCTTTCCTCTCTTGTCTCCTTCAATTTTTCTGCTATTTTACGGTAATTGGCAGGCTCCAGATAACGAAAGGATTCATCTTCCAATGCCCATTTTGTTAACCAAAAACCAATTGCCTCTGCCACAAACGCGTGAACTCGCAAGCTCTCTTTAGCTATCAGTTTTCTCATGTTTTCGTCTTCTATCAGGTTCTCTAGTAGACACATCGTCGCAACCCTGTCAACCAGCTTGAAGATCAATACGTCCAATGACTTACAAGAACTTATGAAGAGTTGGATGAATCTTTTGAATGCGTCTAAGCCTGCCTTCTTCTTGACATATTCTTGCTTCGCTAACTCAATGATGGCTATATGGGCTGGATCGAGTTTGTCTTCTCGGCGCCTCTCATGCCTACGATACTCTATTCTCCACGGAAGGGGCAATTCGAGCTTGTTAACGTCATAAATGTTTAAGAGGATCGATTTTATTGGCTTACCAAAGTCAGACGCGGGTTTTTTATCGGCTCTCGATTTCTCCTCAGGTACCGATTCTTCAATTGACTCCTGATTCAGTAGGTCAGACAAAAAAGCTGCGACTACCGCTGGCATATCAACGTTCAACTCAGCTAAAAGGAAAGCAGAAAATAAAGATCTTTTAACGTAAATTGGGATTTTTTCTTTTTGGTGAGCAATTTTTGGAAGGAAGACTTCAGAAGCGAGTCGATACGCCTTGTGAACGAGATCTATTTCGCGCTGACTATGTTCCTTTCCCAAAGAAGTCAACAACTTCGGATACAATTCCTGATTAGATAAATTACCAATTTTATCGAGGGTGGTTTTCATATCTAGGTTCTTTTCTGGCTCATTAGATCATGATTCTTGTCATTCGCTATTTCCCATAGATCATCAAAATATTTATTGAAGAATCGATAAAGAGAATGTTCACCGTCTCTAATTTTGTATACAATGGATGTCTCATCTGTTTTCCCCGGTGTATAACCCATTACATAGGCTATGTCGTCAAAAATGAAGAACTTCCACACAAAAGGCTCGTGATGTGTCTTAGATTCTATCCTGACATTTTTTTCCCGCTTCAGATAGTCTATTTGTTTCTCCGTAGCTCCTATTCCTTGAAGCAAATACTCCAAAGATGATTTTCTTTTCTTCGCCCCCTCTATAACATAGTTCGAGTCTTCCGACGCGTGCAATACCCTTATATCATCGTCTCCTTCGGTTTTGCGCTCCGCCAACTCTCCGAACATTGACGCTGTGGCTCCGCCTAATTGTCGCCTACCTATTTGAAGGAAAAGCTTAGTCTTCTTGGCCTTTGCAAAATCCTTCTTAATTAGATGTTCACAGGAAACGAGGTTTTTGAAAATTTCCACGATTCCCAACTTCTTTCTCAAAAACCTATACGTTATTCCATCCCGCAACCATGTCAGAAATCTATGCGCAGCATAACAACCTATTACTGCTGCAACAATCAGGAGAGCTCTAATGATAGATTTCCAAGGTTCGCTGATCGATGGGGAAAGTAGATAGATTGATATTACCGCTGAAAGGATAACTGTAATTGAGTATGCAATAATGCTTCCGATTACGGACTTTTTCATGACTATTCTCCTTAGACTTAAGTTTTTCGTGTCTTTTATTATAACGATAATTTCCCTTGGTGTCAATCCTTTATCGATAAGGAGAAGCCATTCTCATCGCCAAGATATAGCTGAATAATGTTCAATCAGAGTGGTGAGGCAAACTCAGTTGGCAGGTCGGATATGTCCTCCCGCCAATGGCGGGATTATCCGACTTTTTTTGTTTTTGTCCGAAACCCCCGCCAGAGGCGGGGGGATTTCGGACCTATAAATGTAGCGTCCAAGTTTATCCTGAGGCAAACAAAGAGAGTCAAGCTTCCCGTTGGTGTTCTTCACCAACCGGGATAACTGTTGCGGTTGGTCAATCACCAGGATCCCGCCAGAGGCGGGAGAAGACCAACCACACGCAACGTTCTTCTGCTCTTCGCGTTGTTGTTGCGGGGTACCCTTACCCCGCAACATTTCTGATTTCTGGTTCGGGATGACGGAGACCCGTCTGGGAGGGCACTCCGAACCAACGCCGTCGTGGACGTAGGCCCGAAATGTCCCGCCAGAGGCGGGGACTTTCGGACAATTACTAAGGAGAGCATATAATTGTTTACATCCCCCCTAAAGAAATGGGGGGATTTGAAACTTGGAAAATCCCCCTAAATCCCCCTTTGCTAAAGGGGGATGCGTATGCATTCATACGAATTTCAAGTCAAGCCAAAAACAGGTGTGGGAGAAAAAATCAATGCGAAGCATTCATACGAATAATAAGATGTAAACTGTTTCCTGCTCCTCTTAGTAACCACTGTTTTGTTAGGCGGGATATGCGTATGCTCGTATGAGTGCATACGCACATTCATACGAAAATTCCCACCCCCTATACAAGAACGGCTTATCAATCACAGGGGAGGGCATTCAGCCCTCCCCTGATAGAACTTAATTGGAATCACAGAGGTAGGTTACTTACGTTCCCAATTCCCAGGCGGCAAGATATTTTTTTTGTTCCGGGGTGAGACGGTCGATTTTAACACCCAAGGCTTTCAGTTTCAGGCGGGCAATTTCAGAGTCAATTCTTTCGGGAACTGCATACACTTTGTTTTCTAATTTGGTGCCGTGACGCACAAGATATTCTGCAGATAGAGCCTGATTGGCAAAGGACATATCCATCACGCAGGCGGGATGTCCTTCTGCGGCGGAAAGATTCACCAGCCGTCCCTCAGCCAAGAGATTTATTCTTCTGCCGTTGGGCAGGGTATACTCGGTCACAAACTCCCTTATCTGTCTTTTTCTCTTTGCCATCTTCTCTAAACTGGGAATATCAATTTCCACATTGAAATGTCCGGAATTGCACACCACCGCATTGTCCTTCATCACCCGGAAATGTTCTTTCCGGATGACATTTATGTCTCCGGTTAAGGTGCAAAAGACATCTCCAACTCTGGCCGCTTCTGCCATGGGCATCACCCGGAAGCCATCCATCACCACCTCAATAGCCTTCAGGGGGTCCACTTCGGTGACGATGACATCCGCCCCCATTCCTTTAGCCCTGGTGGCGAATCCACGACCACACCAACCGTATCCTGCCACCACCACCTTTGATCCGGCTAAAAGGAAGTTGGTGGCGCGCAAGATGCCATCTATGGTGGATTGACCCGTGCCATAACGATTATCAAAGAAGTGCTTGGTCTTGGAATCATTCACCGATATCAATGGATACTCAAGCACTCCATGTTTTTCCATGCTTCTTAACCGAACCACTCCGGTGGTGGTCTCCTCGGTTCCACCCATCACACCCGAAAGCAGTTTTTTTCGTTTGGAGTGCAGAGTTGAAACCAAATCTGCTCCGTCGTCCATGGTTATATCCGGCTCAATTCCCAGAGCACTGAGTATGTGCTGGTAATACACTTTGTTGCTTTCTCCCTTGATAGAGAAAACCGGTATGCCAAAATCGGAAACTAAAGAGGAGGCTACATCGTCCTGGGTGGATAAAGGATTGGAGGCGCACAAAGCCACCTTGGCACCACCTGCCACCAAAGTGTGCATCAGATTAGCAGTCTCCGTGGTTACATGAAGACAGGCAGAGATTTTTACACCTTTGAGCGGTCTTTCCTTTTTGAATCTATCCCGGATCAGTCTCAAAACCGGCATATTTCTTTCCGCCCATTCTATTCTTAATCTGCCTTGTTTGGCTAATTTTAAATCTTTGATATCGTGTTTCATGGCTTTTCTCCTTATCTATTGCCGTCCGCTGTTGGGGCGGGGGTTCAACCCCCGCCCCAACAGGTAGAAGACTTTTCACCTTTAAGCATCTCTTTTTAAATCTTCGGACTTATTTCGTGCCCGCCAGGTTCGTATGAATGCATACGCATCCCCTGACTTGGCGGAAAAACAAGCAGTTACCTGTCGGGTCTGGGGACCCGACAGGCACAAATATCTTTGATATCATATTTCATGGTTTTTCTCCTTTTTTAGCTCCTCTTTATCTTTATATGAAGCGACCCCCTCACCCTATCCCTGCGAAGCATTCATACGAATCTCCCCCAAGGGGAGAGGGGAATTTATGTGATGATGATAGCTTTTTTCATCTTCTGGTTCCCTCTCCCCTCTGAGAGTGTGTCATAATGTCATTCTGAGGCGTTAGCCGAAGAATCTCGATTTTGCAACTTATTGTAACTACGAGATTCTTCGCTTCGCTCAGAATGACAGAAGCAGGTTTTTGAGAATTGTGACACAGTCTGTCTGGGGAGAGGGGATTCGTATGAATGCATACGCAAGGGTGAGGGGCAATCAACTATAATTAACAAATTTTGGTGCGTTTGTATTAGTTGGGTTTTTCCAATTTCAAACATCTCTTTTCAAATCTTCGGCTTTATCGGTTATCTCCCAGGTGAACTCCGGCTCGGTTCTGCCGAAGTGACCGTAGACGGAAGTCTGTTTAAAGATGGGTCTTCTCAGGTTTAGCGATTCCATGATTCCAGCAGGAGTAAGCTGAAAATGCTTTCTGATCATCTCCTGAAGTCTCAGGTGAGGAATTTTTAACGTTCCGTAGCTGTTTATCATGATGGAGACCGGATCAGCCACCCCGATAACATAGGCTAACTGAATCATCAATTTGTCTGCCAGCCCTGCGGCTACGATGTTTTTCGCAATATAGCGGGCGGCATAGGTGGCGGAGCGATCCACCTTGGTGGGATCCTTCCCGGAAAATGCTCCACCCCCATGGGGTACCGTGCCACCATAGGCATCCACAATGATCTTCCTGCCGGTCATCCCGGTATCGGACTGAGGCCCGCCGATTATGAATTTTCCCGTTGCGTTAACAAAATACTTTGTCCTCTCATCGATAAGTTCCTTTCCGATGACAGGCTTCACCACATTCTTTATTATCTCTTCTCGTGCTTTCTGGGTAATCATCTTTCCGGTGGGGTCCAAAATCTCTTCGGTATGCTGGCATGCTAAGATCACCGTGTCCACCCTTTTGGGTATGCCATCCTCGTATTCCACCGTGACCTGAGATTTCCCATCCGGCCCCAGATAGGGAAGGATATTTTTCTTTCTCACCTCAGCCAGTCTCCGACAGAGCTTATGAGCCAGCATAATGGGTAGGGGCATAAGCTCAGGAGTCTCCCGGCAGGCATATCCGATCATCAGCCCCTGGTCTCCTGCTCCACCTGCATCCACGCCCTGGGCAATGTCTGGAGATTGATGGCCGATGGCATTTAAAATGGCACAACCCTCGGCACTGAATCCAAATTTAGCGTTGGTATACCCAATATCTTTTACCAGTTTCCGCACCAGTCGGGGAAGGTCAACATAACCCTTGGTGGTTATCTCTCCTCCCACGATGACCAGACCCACGGTGACGAAGGCTTCACATGCCACCCTAGACAAGGGATCCTGCCTGAGCAAGTCGTCTAAGACCGCATCGGAGAGCTGATCGCACATCTTGTCTGGATGTCCCTCTGTCACTGACTCAGAGGTGTAGAAGTATTTTTTTGCAGACATTTTAGCTCCTTTTCGTCAAACCTAGTAAACCGATAGTGATTTGAAATCTTCCAGGACTAATTCTTATAAAATCTTTTGTTTGTGGTTGGCGAGACTCGTAACGAAGCCCGACTTCCCAAGTTGGATGCTTGAAATTCTTCATCTGCTTCATCTGTTGGGAATTTTCCAGCTTCAAGCTTCGAAACGAGTTTCATTACCGTTAAACGAGCTTCGATAGACTATTGTTCATTCAAGATGAATCCATTTCAATAGAAGATGGATCAGGTTAAATTGATCTCAGACGAATCTCCCACATTGAGGCGATGGAAATTTCCTTTAATCTGAGCACAACTTCCTATCAACGAGGACTCCAAACTCGAGCTTTCCACGCAAGCTTGTTCTCCAATTATCGAATTCCTTATGATGGAATTCTTGAGGATAGCTTTGTCCGCTATGGACACATTTGGCCCCAGAATACAGTTTTCAACCTGAGCCGATTTCGACACAAACACAGGGGGGATTAGGATCGAGGTCTTAAGCTTCCTTTGAGGCTTCATCTTTTGCAGAAGTCGTCTGTTGGTCTCAAGCAGAGTCTCCGGCTTTCCGCAATCATACCATCCCGTTATGTCGAAGGTTTCAAACTTCACTCCCCGGTCGATCATCAATTGCAGGGCATCGGTTAGCTGATATTCGCCTTTGGTGATTATTTTTTTTGCGATTGTCTGGCTTAAGCTTTCCTTGAGCAAGCCGGTGCTTTTGAAGTAATACACCCCCACCGCAGCTAAATTGGTGCTGGGCACCTCCGGCTTCTCGATCAGCCTTTTGACAAACCTCCCTTTCATCTCCACAATGCCGAAACGCCGTGGATCTGCCACCTTTTTTACACCTAAAGCATCATATTTCCCACCAATCACCGGAAGAAGATCTGCTTCGAAAATCGTGTCTCCCAAAATCACCAACACCGGCTCATCATCCTTCATCTCCGAAGAAGCCATGTTGATGGCATATCCTAATCCCTTAAGTTCCCTCTGTTCTATAAATTTGCATTTGAACTCATAATTTTTCTTAACGTATTCCACAATCTGATCGCCCAGAAAACCGACTATTAGCACCACCTGGTTGATCTTTAGCCGTTTAACGATATCCAGTATATGTCCTAAAATCGGCTTTCCGGCTACATGAAGAAGAACTTTGGGAACGGAGTAGGTATGAGGTCTGAGTCTGGTCCCGATTCCCGCTACTGGAATTATCACCTTCATATTGATTTTTTTCCTTTACGCCAAAAAGTTGATCAGATCAAGAAAAGCAATTTAAAGTTTTTCCTACAATTGTCAACTTTTATTTTCAGGTTTGGAAATAAACCAGTAGGAGGTATCACCAGGGCTTGTCGAAAAACCACAAAAAGATCCTTTATGTCATTCTGTCCGAATTTGGATCCACAGGAAACGAAGTGAAGAATCTAATAAATTCAACATGTTACAAATGCGTATGCACTCATACGAGTTTGAGATTCTTCCTCCCGCCTTTGGCGGGGGTCAGAATGACATTTTTCAACAGGCTCGACACTTATCCATTATCTTAGATGAAAAAGAGTTTTTAAAAAAGGGTGTGATTTGTGTTTGATATCTACATAGAATTAAAATTCCTTGCCTTTTCGTTTCAGCTTCTTATATTTTATCCGAACCGCTCGATCAGATGCGAAACTCTGGGTATGATCGACCACTTCATTCATGACCTGCTATTTTTTGATCCTTCTTTAAGTATTTTGAAACCGGATGTGGTGAAATGCGTAACAAATAAGGGAAGTTATGTTTAAAATGGAGGAACCATGTTAGGATTTAGCAAAGCTGAGATCTTTATATTTATCCTCACTATGATTCTTGTGCTTTTGATCTTCGACTCTTCTTTTGGAACGGAATTTAAGGCGGCGGATAATTTCTTCTTTCCAGATACTGCTATTATCTATGATGATCTGGTTATCACCGGAGGAAATATCAAGCTGGATGGCATAGTTGAGGGGGACTTAATCTCTGCCTGCCGATCTTTAGTTCAAAGCGGGCTAATCCTGGGAAGCTTGAATGCCGGGGCACAGAATTTGGACATTTTAGGAGAGGTTAAGGGAAGCGTAAGAGGATTTGCTCAGAACATCAATGTAAATGGAAAACTGGACCGAAACCTGATCGCTTTCGGCTATATGTTAGATGTGAAACCCGACGCCGAAATCGGGAAGGATGTCACAGCCTTCTGTGGAAAGATGACTCTGCATGGCAAATTGGGAGGCAGTCTAAAAGGGTCTATGGGCGAACTGGTTATCTCCGGAGTAGTAAATGGAGACGTCTCGGTCAAAGCAGAAAAGATCACCCTCATGCCCACCGCCAGAATCCTCGGAGATTTCAAATACAAAAGCGAAAAAGAAGCTGAGATAGAATCGGGAGCACAAGTCTCAGGGGAAACCGTCTGGATCGAATTGAAAGTTGAAAAAGATAAAAAACCCAAAAGCATATTTACAGGAAAATCTCTTATCACCGAGATGCTTTTCCTTCTGGCTCTGATGGTCACCGGAATTGTGTTGACGCTCATCTTCAAGAAGAATTTACATCAAGCCAAGCAGGCGGTTGGAGACTCATTCTTGAAAAGCTTGGGTTTGGGTTTTGTGTTCATGGTTTGCATACCCATTGCCATCCTCATCTTGATGGTGACCGTAATCGGCATACCTATTGCAATTATTGCCCTTTTTGCTTACGCCATCTTGATCTACATAGCCAAAATCCCGGTGGCAACCTTTGTAGGAGAGAAAATCATAAAGGCTTTAGGAAAACAGGGAGAGCCTTCACTTATCTGGTCTATGCTTTTAGGACTGGTAGTTTTAATCCTTCTTTTGAACATCCCCTATCTGGAGTGGCCCATTTATTTTGTTGTCCTCTTCACCGGTTTCGGCGCCATATTGAACTCTCAGAGACGATCAGCCAGCTAGACTTGGATATTAGAACTTTTGGACGAAAAGCTTCGCACACCCTTCAACTACGTTCAGGGTAAACAGAGTTGCGACGTTACAGGTTCGTTTCGGAGGGAACGTGTAGGGGCGAACCTTTAGGTTCGCCCAGATGTGGGTGGAGCTAATGGTAATCAACTAATTATTGGTGACAATTCGAGATAGTACAATGGCTTTTGTGAGCTTTGAAGAGGGACTGTAGGGGCGATGCTCCGCCATCGCCCAAAGGTTCGGGCGGACGCAGAGGTCCGCCCCTACCAATTCTTCACCGGCTTCGGCGCCATATTGCTTTCTCAGAGACGAACATCCAGTTAGGTTTTTAGGAAACGCATCGGTATTGGTTTCTTTCTCGACACAAGATGGACAGCCATAAGGTATGAACCATATGGTTTCTACCAAGGGCTGTCTGTATACAAACTAACGTGTAGGGGTGAACCTTCAGGTTCATCCGAATAAGGCGGAGCATGAAGCACCCGAGCTTTTCCCGGACGAAGGGACGACGCGTCGCACACGGAGCTGCGACGCTACAGGGTAGGGTTAGTTCTTGTATGAAGGTGACATAGAAATGTAGCGTCCGAGCTTGTCTCGGACGTAAAAAGATGGGTGGAGCTGAAGCCCCAACCTTACATTTTACATTTAACTGAAAAGGCAAGCTCCTCCCCATCTAATCGATTCCTCCCCAAATTTATCTCTTATTCTGTCCATCACCGAATAAACCTTTTCCCTTTTATCTATATATTCCACCAAAGGAAGGGAAATCTGCAAAGACAGACCATCTTCTGTAAGATGGGACACGCTCACCCCCAGAAGTCGCACTCTTCTAATTCCTGATTCAACATCGAGCGCAAGCTTCTGAGCCACCCTAAAGATAATGTGCTCAGAGTCAGTAGAGTGGGGGATGGTTTCTGATTTGGTCAAACTTACAAAGTCTGAATATCTAACCTTCAGGGTGATGGTTCGTCCCACAAACCTCTTCTGTCGGAGTCTTCTCGCCACCATGCCACAGAGAGCCAGAAGCACAGAGGATATCTGCTCTGGACCGGTGATATCCTGGGGCAAGGTGCGTTCATATCCCATCGACTTCTCTGGTATGGTCTGAGAAATCACCCCGCCGTTGGCGGGGTCAATGCCGTTGGCAACAAGATGAAGCCATTCTCCATTCTTCCCGAACTTTCTTTTCAGAATCTCCATCGGATAGGAGGCAAGTTCTCCCAGAGTATGGACACCAAGGCTGGAAAGAATTTTTGCGGTCTTATCCCCTATGCCGCATAGCTTGGTCACCTCCAGAGGACTCAATATCTCCTTAACTTTATCCTTGGGAATGATGGTTAAGCCATCCGGCTTGTTCAAGGAGGAGGCTAACTTAGCCAAAAGCTTATTGGGGGCAATGCCCACCGAGCAGGACAATCCAAGTTGCTTTTTGATCTTTTCCTTCAATTTCTCCGCCAGATGAACAGGCGGTCCAAACAGCCTCTCACAACCGGTTATATCCAGAAAAGCTTCATCTATGGAATAGGGCTCCACCTCCGGGGTAAATTGATAGAAAATCCTCATAACACGGGAGGATATATATTCGTATTTGTCCCCGTATGTTCCAATAAGGAAGATCGCATGGGGACATAGCCTCCTGGCAGTCACCAAGGGCATTCCCGCTTTTATCCCATATTCTCTGGCGGTATAGGAGGCGGCGGTAACCACCCCATGCCGTTTTTGTGGATCTCCTCCTACCACCACCGGTTTCCCCACAAGCCAGGGGCGTTCTTTTTGTTCCACCGAGGCGAAAAAGGCATCCATATCCACGTGTAAGATCACCGGTTCTTTTTTCATGAATCCCGTGGACATAGCGAATTGCCTCTTGCTTATTAGATTGTCGAACAATTCTCATGATGGTCATTGCGGGCGAAGCCTCGCCTAAGGTGGGCGAAGCGAAGTAATCTCGCTTCCATATGGCTTAATGAGTTTCTGTCATTAATCCACCTTCGGCGGAAGAGATTGCTTCGTCGTCCTTATGGACTCCTCGCAATGACATTTCATTGCTGCGGATACAACCCATATGTATCGGATATTTACTCGACCCATACCTTGCTCAAAAACCATTCGGCGGTTCTCTCTTTATAGGTAAGCTGAAAGAATTGGGAATTCTGATCTATAACCGCAAAATGCTTTATCCTGAATTTCCCCTCATTGGTTCTCCACCAACCGGTTAGTTTGGCTATTTTTATCACCCTTCCATTCCATCTGAAACGGACGGGGATCATCCTTCCCTTTTCAAATACCACCATCACCTCAACAGGCTGGTTTATCTCCTGATCCATAGCCGTAAAATCGACTGAGGTTATTTCGCTCCAGGGCGGATGTTATCATCCGTCCTAGTGCCGTGGGATGCCTGCCCGGCCAGGGATAACATCCCACGGAGAGCAAATTATTTATTAGAAAGATGCTTAAACACCTCTCCTCCTATATCCCCCTCTCCCCCGCCTTCGGCGGGATTTTCAACATGAAATGGAGAGGGGGACGAAGGTATGAACCATATGGTTCATACCAAAGGGGGTGAGGTAAACAATTCCTATCTCTCACATTCTTCTCAAAAGCCCGATGACTTTTCCGGCGATGCGGAACTCCGGACTCTTTCGGTCCACCAAAATCGGCTTGAAGGCTGGATTGGCAGGCTCCAGCTTCACCCTGTTTCTCTGAGGAACGTATTTTTTTACCGTGGCTTCCTCACCAATAACTGCAACCACGATATCTCCTTTTTCTGCGACGGACTGCACCCTTGCCAGCACATAGTCGCCATCAAAGATACCTGAATCCTTCATGCTCTCTCCCTCCACCTTCAAAGAGAAGACGTCTCCACCAGGAAGAAAGGTTCTGTCCACTGCTATGGATCCCTCAATGTTTTCCACTGCTAAGGTGGGCAAGCCGGCGGCAATTCTCCCCACCAAGGGAACAGTTACATACGCGCTCTCCCGGGTATAGTCGAAGGAAGCTTTTGCCTTTTTGGCAAGCTCAATTCCCCGCGAGACCAAAGGCTTTCGCCGGATATATCCTTTTCTGCTCAAGGCAGAAAGAATAGCCCTTACCCCGTTGGTTGAGGCTATCTTGAAACTCTCTCCGATCTCCCGAATGGTGGGAGGCAATCCCTTGTTTTCAATCATTTCACGGATGAAATCCAGAACCTCCCTCTGTCTTGGGGTTAACTCCTTTTCCATAGGACCTCCTTTTATGGTGAACTTTGAACCATCAGTATGAATCCTCTTGTTCTGTGTCTACTTCTTATACGTAATATACTGCCCATTTGTGCAGTTGTCAAGAAAAAAATAAAGGGGGAAGGTTGTCTCTGATCAAAATGTGAGTTCATCTCTCATTTTTCTGTAAGCATTTTTGCCTCATAAAAAAAGACATATCGCTTTTTCCAAATCACGGCCTCCAGACTTCTTGTTGGAATAACATAATTGGGGCAAAGAAAAATTTCGTCAGTTTTTTTGGTTGACTAAGCAAACAGAATTGGCTAAATTAATTTCGTTAACCAGGCAAGAGAGATTGAGCAATTTTTAGCGAGCGTTTAAAGAACGATTTTAGGAAAGAAGAAGTTAGGTTTAGAGTTAACCAGGCAGATTGACAATCTGAAGAGAGAGTTCAGATACAACCAACGACTAAGAAAAAACCTTTATCTACCGCCTTTTATTCGTGATAGTCTGGGTTCCCTTTCTGCAATTCTCTATTTACACCATGAGTCGCTGCTACGGACATCTATGGGGAAACAGAGTCAGGCTAGGAAATGGCAGGGGTTTGCAAAGAGGAAGAAACGAAAGGTGACAAAACGTAGATGTAAGGGCTGCCCCAGAAGGGACCTCTTCAAATCCGACTTATGCTGGAAGCATATTGTAGAGGAAAGGGTCGAAAATCAATACAAAGAACTTATACTTCAACCCGGTAAAGACGGAAGGCTAAACCTTAGAGGAGCGAACCTTTGCCAAGTTTTGCTTGTGGACGTTGACCTCAGAGAGGCGAAACTTGATAAAGCGAGCCTTAGAGAAGCGTCCCTCTACAAAGCCAGCTTCGAGGGTGCTAGTGTCTTGTAACTGAAATACCTTTACAATTATGTAACTTGGTAAGAATTTCATCTGCGGTTTTTGTCCATATAAATGGTTTCGGATTCTTATCCGCAGGATCCAAATTCGGAAAGGTCTTGGTTCGGTGAGGTTGAAGATGCGCTTTTCCTATGGATCCAAATTCGGATTTCCATATCCGGTGCACAGCCATATGACTGACACCTTTCTCTTTTGCCATTATTCGCGTGCTCCAGTGAGTAGCATGGTTAGGTTTGGTCATGGTAGATAATATAATATCTTGGATGATATCATTTGATACCACCGCTGGGCGACCAGGTTTGGGAACATCTTCAAGCCCGGGTAATCCTTTTTCTATAAAGGACGTGCGCCAATGGATTACCGTGGGACGAGATACACCAAGAGTTTTTGCTATCATGGTATTAGATTTTCTTTCGGAGGCCATTGAAATTATTTTTGCTCTTAAAACTATTTTGTGCGGCAAATTTCTGGTCTTTGCTCTTCTTTCCAACTCTTGTCGCTCAACATTGGATAGAGAGATTGGTGATGGAGAGGAGGAGATAGGGAGTGAGGTAAAAAAACAACAGTTCTTTTTCTAATTAACAAAATGTTTGAAAACATCGAAAAAAAATACGGCACGCCCCGTGAATTAACCATGTCCTTTCCCATGAATCCGGCGGAATTTGAAATGCTCAAGGAGAGCATGAAGGATGGACGGAACTCGGATGCTACCCTGTTTATTTTCAAAGATGATAAGGTCATAGTGATCGCAAAACCCTGGTATCCTGAAGATCTTTATCGTGCGCCCAGTGGTGGTATCAAGCCGGGCGAAGATGTGGAGCTTTCCGCCAAAAGAGAAGCCTACGAGGAAACCGGAGTTGAAATCGAGCTGGTAAAGTATATCTTAAGAATCTACGTCACCTTTACTCATCCTTCCGATCCTGCGGACAGTCAAGAAAGGGTAAGATGGACCAGCCATGTATTCACCGCTAAATATCTTTCTGGCGATTTGCAACCAATCGATACAAAAGAAATAAAGAAGCTCTCCCTTATGAGTCTGGAGGAGCTTTCCTCCTTAAAGGAAAAGCTTTTGGCGCAAGATTCAGGTGGACTTCATTATCGTGCCGCCTTAACTGAGGAAGCGATAAAGAAGATTTCATCCTGCAAGTAACCCGCCTCAGGATCTGGTTGTTCATTCGGTTCTGGAGGCTACGACCGTCAAGCCCAATAAATTGGGCAACTACATTTCTCATACCATTTATGCCTGTCGGGTTCCTCAAATTATCTCAAAAGCCTCGATTTTAGTAGCCGTCCCACCTAAGGCGGGACGAGGGTTTTGCATTACTTCACGCAACCTGAAGGTTGCGGCTACCATCGTGTGGCCGTCGGTTCCCTGACTCGACAGACGAAATTTGTTCATAAAAGAGAAAAAAATCCGCCAGGTCCTGGAACCTGGCGGACACAAATTTCTATTGGTTCTTGCTGGTCAATCTCAGCTGGTTTCCATATCATTCCTTTCTTTCCTGATCTTCTGATTCCTTCGTCTGGTCTGGCGATTCCCCAGGCTCTTCCCCAATCAACTCACCTCTGGCGACCATCTTTTCATAATCTGAGGGATGTCTTTCCATGTATTCCTCCTCGGTCATGGTGCCGGTGAGGCCGGCGAAGTTTATCGGATAGTTTTCCGGATGCACGAACATGTAGAAGAAATGCCACACCACAATGGCTAAAGTGGCCAGCATGGCTTCATAGTAATGAATCGCTTTACATATGTCAAATAGCCACTTGGGGATGAATCCTAAAAAGAAGGTCTCAAACCAGAGGGGGAAGCCGGTTATTATCATCACGAATCCACCCCACATAAGCGCCCAGTATTCTGCTTTTTCAGTGTAGTCATATCGGTCAAACTCAGGATGCCTGGAAGACAAACCCAAACTGTGAAGAAGATTCTGGATTGCACCCTTCACGTCTGAAAGCACAGGTATTTTGGCTATTATCTGTTGCCGACCACGTTTGGTGAATCCCGAACGGAAGAAAGAGAATATGAATAGTCCGATGAACACAACGCCGGCGACCCGATGAGCCACCCCACGTGCCGCGAACGCGGTGGGAGAATGTGTCATCCAGGATGACCACCAGGAGTCGGGGAATCTGTAAGCGAAGCCGGTTATCACCAGGGTGGTGAAGGAGAGCATCAGAAGAAAATGCCACAAAACCTCCACGGTTTTCCACCTTATCACCCTCCCACTTTTGGATTCTCTATAACGTTCTCTGGCATACCTTATCATAATAACGCCGTTATGGGCAAGCATTCCGCCGATCACCACTATGATAAGTAAAAGATAAAGTCGTCTCACCCACCAAACTCCAATGTCCTTTTTGTTGGTGGGTATGATATGTATTGACCCCTTGGTGTAGTTGGGTCCCGCTCCCTGGTGACACCGCCCACAGGTTTGGGGTAGATTGGTTTGGTTTATGGTGGAGAGTGGATCGTCTTGCGGTCTGATATTGTGACTGGTGTGGCAACTCACACAACTGGCAGTGGTGGTATCACCCGATCTGCTCCCCACCCCGTGATACATATCAAGATATGGGGTAGTCTTCTGGGACACGTATCCATACTTCTCAACCAGCCTTTCCCGGGAATGACAGTAGGTGCAGGTTACCTTGGAAAGGTTTGCCGTAAAAGTGGAAGATGTTTCATCTGACGACGATTTGATGACATGTGCTGTATGACAATCGGTGCAGACCGGAGCGTCAGTATTCCCCTTTTTCACTGCTGTCCCGTGAATATCTTGGCTATACTCTTCCTCCTCCACGGGATGACACTGGCCGCAGGTGGAGGGGATATTGGTTCGATAAACATATGAGTTTGGATCAGAAGCTGGTCTGAGGTCGTGGCTTCTGTGGCAATCTGAGCAAACAGCCACTCCCAGATTCTCCTCAACAAGTGCCTTACCGTGAACGCTTTGCATATACTTCCCGTACGGACCAGGACATGACGCCCCACATTTACCACTCACATTCTTTTCGCCGCCATGGCATCTGCCACACATATTGGGTTCATTTCCGCGATAGGTGTCAGCCTCTGGATCATCCACCGATCGGATATTATGGTAGCTATGACAATCCCCACATGTGGGAGCATCTATCATCCCCTCCCGTCTTTTTTTTGCGTGGTATCCCGCCTGATAAAGCTCCGTGGCATCCGCATGGCACATGCCGCAGTTCACCGGACCCGGCGGGGTCTCGTGCATATCAGCTTCCACTCCCAAGTGACAACCCACACAACTCAAGATATTGTGGACCGATTGCGCAAAAATCGATTCATCCACAAAAAGTGAAATCTCTTTGCCTGTCGAGTTCTCCTTGGTAAGACTTTTGTCTCCGTGGCACATGAGACAATCTTCGACGGTTTGGGCAAATCCTCCCGAAGCGAACAGAAAACTTAAAATCAGGGTTAAGGATAAGAATATAAAGCTCTTAGCATTTCTTTTCATGTATCCACCTTCCTAACGGGTGTAGATTTTTTTCACTATCGGTCGTTGAAAATAACAACACAAAGCCCCTTTGTCAAGTTTTTTTCCTGAGAGCTCTTAAAAAGTCGTTCTTGCGGGGCTGGGAGCCCCGCCTACGCGGGCTAAATCATTGTTATTCAATACCCGATCGCGAAGGGCGGGCTCTTAGCCCGCCTGATTTCTGCACTTTTTCAGAGACCTCTTCCTGATCTCAGGAAGCGCGGAATCGTGATTTTACACTTCTTTGGGCCTGCCGGTCCTCCTCAACGCAACGGAAAACCTTGATTTAGGTAGCCGTCCCGCCTGAGGCGGGACGAGGGTTTGAATCACTTCACACAACCTGCGCCCAAATGGGCGGCTACCATTTAAAACGTAATCATGTGCCTGTCGGGTCCCTGACCCGACAGGTCAAATCCGTTCATAAACGAGAAAAAAAGTCCGCCAGGTCAGGGACCCGGCGGACACATAATTACTTTTTTATCTGTAGACGAAAAGAATTGTTGTTTTCGGTGGAAGAATTTATTAAGATAGGCAAAAGAAAAGTCTGAGCGCACCCTGAACCGTACGGTTTGGGGCGTGGAAAAAGTTTGAGTAAAGGCGGAAAAGATGACGAAAAAATACAAGCGAATATTGATCCTTACTCCACTTGCGCTTCTTAGCTATTTCACTTTGGTTTCAGTTGTTGTGACCTACAATATGCGTTTTGCCCTTCTCATTATTGTGTTCGGATTCGTCGCCTTAGTTACAATTTGCGACGGCAAAATAAAGCAAATGTTTCTTAACGCATACAACAGGTTTGCATATTTTACCATTTTTTTCTTGGTGCTTCACCTAAGCAATTGGTCTAGGTTCAGTTCGATGAAACGTCAAATTCAAGAGGGCTACGGGGTGAATACTTTTGCTCTCGCTCGGGCAAATTTTCACGATTCAGCCACTCGTGTTTTATTTTCGGTATTTCTAATTGTTTACGCAGTAAGCAGGTTGAGAACGTATCTGCATAACCGAAAACTTGAAGACCGCCGAACCTTTGGCTTTGTCCGGTTTTTGAGTTCAACGATTGTGTGTTTTCTTAGCAAACCGTTAAGAACAATTAAGTTAAGGCTAAAGTTTAGCCATAAGACCGCCGATGAAAAAAATAAGAAAAAAACTGTTGACAAAAAGTATATCGTCTCGTATATTAGTATTGTTGATAAGACAATAACCACCCCGTCTTTGAGTTTCTCAACGGCGGGTTTATAAGTCCCATGGGGTTGAGTATCGTCTCAACCCCATGTTTCTTTTTTTAGGAGGAAAACTGTGGAAAACGAACGAGTAATGATTTTTATTGACGGTAGCAATTTTTATCATGGTTTAAAAAACATTATTGGAAAAGTTAATATTGATTTTCGTAAACTAGCAGAAAAACTTTGCGGACAAAGAGAACTGGTTCGAACATATTACTATAACGCCCCTGTAGAAAGACAAGGTAATGAAGAAAGGTACAGGTCCCAACAGAAGTTTTTTTTCGGCTTTGGATGATGTTCCCTATTTAACCAAGAAACTGGGCAGATTGGAAAAAAGAGGCGACACTTGGGTTGAAAAAGGAGTAGATGTTCGGATAGCTGTCGATATGTTATCCATGGCAATTAAAAACTTATATGCTACAGCAATTTTAATCAGCGGTGACGGTGATTTCGCGAGTGTTATCGAGGCAGTAAAAGATTTAGGTAAACATGTTGAAGTTGCCTACGTATCGCAAATATATCATCTGAAGGCTTCCTGGGATAAGTTTATCCGTCTTTCGCCTGAGTTCTTGAAAGATTGCTTTCTTCATAGACCCTGAGCATGTCTCTCTACCGCCAAGGATTCACCGCAGGTCTTGTGTATTTTCTTAGCACGCCGTTTTGTGTATCTGCCGTATTCCTGATCCAACAAGCATGCTGCTTCAAAGAGAGATTAAAGATTCCGGTTCTTTTTGAAATTCATCATCTTCTATCCAAAAGCAACGATCCTGCCAATGCCAAAAGCATCATCAAAATGATTATGCTTTCCCGACCCAAGAGCGGAATTTGAGAGGAGGTGGTGTAGATTGCAGCAGATATCGGACCGTTTCCTAACAGATACGTATTCAAAAGGACTCCACTGGAATTAAATCGGGTGACATCATCTCCCTGAAAGTTGCAGCTCAAAACTTGAGAACCAAACATGGCAGTCACTGATATTACGCCGGAATCAGTAGCGATGGGATTTGTTGATCCCCGTATCATGGTATCCGCATAGCTGTCAAATGTGTATATCAATCCGGGATTGGGATACCAGCCACCAGCCGCCAAAAAGCCGACGCCATTGGTTCCGATGGAAATAATACCGGGACTGCCCCCTGTGGCGATGCTGTCAATCACTGTGTTAGTGGTGGGGTTTATACGATAGATCTGACCCATTACAGACCAATAATTGCCGGTGCACATTACATTCAACTCACCTCCGGGATCCAAGTCCAGATACTGGGGATTGAGTCCCACTGATATACTATCCACCACCACTTCACTATCACAATCAAATACATACACCTTTCCCGGAATATAGCGATAGGCCTTGACGTCATTTGCCCGATGGGTTGGGTCAAATACCCAGTCTCGCCCGGTGATGCGCTTGTACTTGGGCCACTCAAATCCACAGCAGCATACATAAAGTTTATTGCCCACCAACAACAAACCCTCAGGTCCTCGTCCCACCCCATATTCTCCCACCACCGTTTGAGTAATCACATCAATTTTGGAAATGGTGTTGGTCATAAGGTTTGTGACGTAGGCATAGCGCGCATCCACAAACGCCATGTGGAAAGGATTACGAGGTTCTCCGATATCGATGTAACCCACTGTGGTCTCGGTTGTCAAGTCTATGACCTGAATGTCGTGATCCAGAGAATTGACCACATAAGCAGAATCTCCCTGAATAACTATCTGGTTGGGCGATTCTCCTAACCACAGGATGTTATTGGTCACCTCACCAGTGGTTAAATTGATTTTAGATAATGTTTCATCTCCTGGATAACTGTTGACCACATAAGCGAATCTATCTGCATGCGCTGAAGATAAGAATAATGACGTGCATAAGACTGCACTCAGCAGAAGAAATAAAAGCGATTTCTTTAACATTAGTTAAACCTCCAGTCAAAAGTTGACTTTTTGAATTAACAAGCTTTTTCTCCGTTGGTTCGGGGTACCTTACCCCGAAACATGAAAGTTGCAGGGTGAGGGCACCCTGCAACAACAGAAATGAACTTTCTATGTTCTTACAAACCGACAAACTCATTGCCGGTTAAATTCCCAGGAGATAGTCAGATTTATTCCCCATTCTCTGCCCGGCATGGGGTGGCGGTGGATAAGCATGTATTCCTCGTCATTCAAATTGTGCCACTCCCATTTTAGTTTTGTTTCTACTTCCCAGAGCTTCTTTTTCAGACCCAAGGTCAAATCTTCCAGATGATAGGGTTCCTCCCTTTTGGCGTTAGCCGGTCCGGTAAAGCGTTCCGATACCCAACGTATCTTGTATAAGATTTCAAATATCTTGTAGTCAAACTTAAAGCTTAAGTTGGTTAGATATCGGGGTCTGAAGGGGATGAATTTTCCATCTTCGAGTCTGTCCCCGCCTTTGTTTTTGGCATAGCAAACGGTGTTGTTATAGTTGATTTCAAGGATGTCTTTTGGACTACTCCAGCTTATGAAATCCTCATGTCCATAGATTTTTGCCCGGGAGACGTTGACCGGATGGTATCTTCCGTCGAACCGTCTATGCCATTCGATGAGGTCCTTCACAAAGTTATGAAAATAGGTCATACCGCCGGATAGATTTCCCAACCAGGGAAGGTGAACTTCTGCCCCAGCCTCCGAATGTTCGGATTTCTCAGGAAGAAGATCGGGATTACCCGCCGCAAAAACGTCCTCTTTCCAGAACAAAGCATTATTGGAGGGCTGACGGTAGGATTTACCATAATTGATTTTCAAGGTTATTCGGTATTTTTCTCCTCTGGAAAGGGCTAAACCGACCTGCGGAGAAAGGAAATCCTTCAAAATTTTAGAATCGTCCCACCTTAATGCAAAATTAAAATTTGAGTTTTTGAAAAATAAAAACTTCGGCAGAGTGAACCGTTGTTCATCTGAAAAAAAGGCGCCAAAGGTTTTTCTTTTTATTTTACCCATGCTTTTGTCAGGATTACGAAGGTTCGTATGATTTAGAACGTCCTTTTGGAATTGAGCTCCAATCTTGAGTTGATTGGTTTGGTAGAGCTTTATATGAGCACGCAAAGAAAAATCGATTATATCATCCACATATTTGGAATCAAAGCAGGTTATCGTGTCGTTTTGAAAGTGCTGTTTAAAACGAGAGTATCCGAGGTCATTCTCCAAGAAAAAATTAGGAGAAAAGCGGTGAGTAAGCTTCAAGCTCAAAAGCTCACGTTCATCTTCAGCCCAGGCTCTCTGGTACTCCACCATCTTGCCGTAACTCCCGGGGAGGCCATTCTTTGCCTGGTAGACGTGCCCTGAAAAACTCAACTCCGATGCCGAACTAAAAATGTATTTCCCGGATAAAAAGAAATTAGAGGCTTTCTTATAGGCATTTTTCCTGGTGGTGGTAGAATCGCCATTTTTACCTTGTTTATTTTTAATCTCCCGCTTTCGAGGTTCATAGACCCAGATCTCAAAATCGTTTTTGGAATATTGGTAACTGCCGGCGAATTTTACATACAGCTTCTCAAGGAAAGTGTTAGAGAAGGAGGAGGAGTAAATCTCGGTTTTCCATTTTCCCCAATGGTTTCCCAAAGTGATTCTGGATGGTTCGTCTCTTTTTTGGGGAAGCGTGATGATATTGATCACCCCTCCCAGAGCATCCGCACCATAGATGGCAGATTGCCCTCCTTTTAAAATCTCGATTTTCTCCACCATTTCCAAAGGGACGGTATTCAGATCAGCTATTCCGCTTCCAGAAGGATTGATCTTTTGCCCGTCCAAGAGGATCAAAACGTGTTTGGGTGAACTTCCCCGAATGCTAACCTGGTGAGTTCCTCCAACCGTTCCACTTTTTTGCACGAAAACACCACTTACATTCTCTATAACTTCGGAAAGAGTGCTCGCCTGCATTCTCTCTATCTTCAGTTTGTCTATAGTCTCAATGCTGATGATCCTGACAGGCTCCCTTTCAGCAATAACCTCCACGCCAGGAAGAAAATAGATTTTTCTCTTGAGTTGGACGTCAATTCGGGTAGTAACCTCCTCACTTACTGTCACCGGAGAAATCATCCGACTTTCATATCCAGGTGATGAAATCTTCAGAGAGTAAGTTCCTGTCGGTATCTTCTCCAGAAAGAAACAACCTAAGTTGTCGGTTGTGCATTCATAATTTGTGTTTGCAATTTTAACCGTGGCTTTGGGTATGGGATGACCATCATAATGATCATAGATGTGTCCTTCAATCTTTATATTGGATTGGGCAAGGGATAAAGCAGGATATAACCAGAAGCTTAAGCAAGCCAGAAGAATCAAGAGCGATCTTATTCGGCTCGGTTGGAGAAGTCTTTCCCAAACACCTGATGATACAGCCCTTCCCCCACGGCCGACCGCCGACGGCGGACGGCGGACGTTTTTTGTTCGTGGGAAAAAGGGAGAAAACTTTTTCATTTTCCGCCTCCTTGTCGTCACCTGTCGGGTGGGGAAAAGGCGTTTGTGCCTGAGGCGGAAACAAAAAAATCCCGCCTATGGCGGGATTAGTCCGACTAAATTTTAACCCGTTCCTTACCCGCGCAAGGAAATAAAGGAAAAACCAACTTGGCAGGTCTTCTGACTTTGTGGCTTCAAACCTACTCGCTTTGCCTTCCCATCCCGGCGAACTACAGTTCACGGTTCATAGTTCATGGTAAAAACCTCTTTGCAGTGAACCGTCAACTATCCATATGGATCGGGACAGTGGCTTGTTTAAAGCTTTCGTAGCCACTTACAGTAGCGGGGCTGTGGCGGAATCTCACCGCCTTCTCTCAAGACCCCTTTCGGGGCACCAAATCAGTTATCAGCTTATCAGAGATCAAATTCAACTGCATTATATATGATCTACGATCTTAAGTCAAGAAAAAAATCAGCTTTTTTGAAGATGATAACACAAATCATAAAGTTTCGTTTGGCAAAGAATCCTGACCAGCACCTAACTTAAGTTAGGTGCTGGAGTTGAACGCCCCAATGGGCCGCTACTTCTCACAGATGGTAGCCGCAGGTCAGTTGACTCAAATGAGCTTTAGCCTGCGAAAAAGGCTTTTTTTCATCGCGACCTAAAGGTTGCGGCTACCAAATTTACTGCCCATCCACTAAATAATAACAAATGAGATAGCCGCCTGTCTGGGCGCTTTTGTAGTTGCCCAATTCATTGGGCGTTGTCTGCTCGATAAATCGAGCAACTACCTATATCAGAGCCAACCTTTTTCTTTATACCACCTCACCGTCTCTTTTGCGCCTCTTTCAAGATCATACTTGGGCAAAAATCCCAACTCGGCTTTGGCCTTGGAGACGTCTAAGCCCCAGTATCTTTGGGTTATCTCTTTCGCCTTCTGGGTGTTGAATGCCGCTGTTCTTCCTAAAAGTTTGGAGAAGTTCTCTGATAAGAAAGCCAGGAAAAACACAAGGCTTTTAGGAATCTTTAAAGGTATGGTTCTTTTATTCAAAACCTTGGCAATGATCTTGAATGCTTCTTTCCAAGAGTAAATTTTGTCGTCTGCAATGAAGTAGATTTTGCCGTTGCTTTCAGGATTTTCTGCCGCCAGAATGATTCCATCAACCAAATCCTTGACATATACCAGACTCAAAAAGCTTTCCCCTCTTCCGAACGAAATCCGAAATCCCTTATTTGCCACTTCGAAAAAACCTAACATATCTGAATCCCGGGGACCATACACAGCCGGGGGACGGATAACAGTTACCGGCAGTTGGGAAGCGTGCTTTAAGACGATTCTTTCTCCTTCCAGTTTGCTTTCACCATAATGGGTAATCGGTCGGCAGGGTGCGGTCTCATTCAGAGGCTGTTTATCATCACCGGGTCCCACGGCAGCCTGACTGCTTATATAGACGAATCTTTGGACCTGTGGATTTTCTTCAAGACATGCCTCAACTAAATTCTTCGTCCCTTCTGCGTTGGCTTTAAAATATTCTTCCCTATTTTTAGCTTTGGTCAAGCCAGCAACGTGAAAGATTAAATCTACATCCTTGACCACACTTTTAAGAGAGCTTTTTTCCGCTATATCTCCATAAGCATACTCTAAGTCAAGACCGGAAAGCCATTTTAAGTTGCTGGTTTTCCTCACCAGACATCTTACCTGACAACCTTTCTCCAAAAGTCCCTCGACCAGATGGTTTCCCACAAAGCCATTTGCTCCGGTGACCAAAGCTTCTAAATTTTTAACCATCCGGTCCCTTTCTTCAAGTTAAACCGCCGAGTGCTTAATAGATGTCGCAATATAAACAAACCCAATTCCAAATTCAATCAAAAGTTCTGCAGAAAAGGAAAGAGCCTTTGGTTATGTGAACCAAAGGCTCATAGATAAGTTTGGCTGGTAGGGGCAATTCATGTGGAACATCCCGCCAGAGGCGGGGAATTACCCCTACGTCTTCTTTTCCTCTTTTCCTATGGATCCTGCGGACATTCTCCTGACGCTGTTGGACTGGCATTTGGGACAGGCGCGTTCCACCATGGGTCCCTTAGGGTCAAAGGGCATTTTAAACTCATGCCCGCATCTTAAACATTTGAAAGTTGCTTCCTCTGCCATAATTTCTCCAATTTAGAATGCAAAATGAAAAATTCAAAATTGCAATTCAAAATTTAAAATCAGAAAACCAAAACAATGAGACAATTTTGAATTCTAAATTGTAATTTTGCCTTTTGCTTTTTAAAGTTTTAATTTTCTTTGCTTAAGTCGCACGAGCAAGCTGATGCACTTCGCCTATATTTAGACCGTTGTCACTTTCTCCATCTTAGCTCTGTCAGCTTCCAGCTTGGCTATTCTTTTTTCGCGCTTGAACTTTAAATCTTTAAGCGCCTTCTTGGTGAATTCTATCTCCTCCTTGGTGACCTTTTTTCTCATCTCCTCCAGTTCTCTCATCACCTTGGCAAACTTCTGTCCCTCTGCGGCGCTGATCCACTCCAACTGTAACCTTTCCGGTCTTACACCCATTCTCTCTAACTTATCCCACAGCTTCTCCACCCGCTTCTGGGTCCAGCGGTTGGCGTCGATATAGTGGCAGTCGGCGAAATGGCATCCTGATACCAAAACCATTGGTGCGCCTAGCTTGAAAGCATAGAGAACAAATTCCTCATCCACTCTTCCGGAACACATGGTTCGGATAATCCTCTGATTGGGAGGATACTGCAGACGGGATATTCCAGCGAAATCTGCTCCCTGATAGGAACACCAGTTGCAGGCAAACACCACCGTCTTCTTCTCAGGATTCTCCTCCAGGATGGCTTCTATCTGGGCGATGATTTGTTGATCGGTGAAATGTTGCATGGTGATTGCGCCAAAAGGACATTCCGCTCCACAGGTGCCACATCCGGCACAGGCGGCTTCGATAATCTGAGCCGGCATCTTTTTCTCACGATCCACACTGATACATTTATAAGGACAGGCACGGTAACAGATCTCACAGGCGGTGCACATATCCTTGTCCACCATGGAGGTTATCGCCTCCACCTTGATTCTGTCCGCATTCAGGATAATCTCAGCCCTGGCGGCGGCGGCGCTGGCTTGAGTGACGCTATCTTTCACATCCTTGGGGAACTCTGCACAGCCAGCCAGGAAGACCCCTTTGGTGGGAGCATCCACCGGCTTGAGCTTGGGATGGGATTCCATGAAAAATCCATCCGCGGTGCGGGAGAGGGTCAAAAGTTTCTGGATGGCGGCTCCATCCCGTCGGGGCAAAACGCCCACGGATAATACCACCATGTCCAACTCATGCTGTTCCACTTCGCCGGTGGTGGTATTTTCCACAGTTACCATTAAATTTTTGCTCTTTGAATCTTCCACCACCTCGCCTGGCAAGCCTCTTATATACTTAACCCCTGCCTCCTTGCTTCTTCTGTAGAGATCCTCAAATGCTTTACCGAAAGCCCTGATATCCATGTAGAAAACTTTAATGTCAATATCAGGATAATGCTCCTTCAAAAGCATGGTGTCTTTTATGGTATTCATACAGCAGATGTTACTGCAATAGCGATTGCCTCTTTTTTCCGATCTTGAGCCAACGCATTGAATAAATCCGATGGTCTTGGGGGTTTCATGATCGGTGGGACGGACAAAATGTCCCTGCATCGGACCACCTGCACAGATCAATCGCTCGAACTCCATGGAGGTAATCACGTTCTCAAAGCTGCGGTAACCATATTCATCCAGCTCGGTAGGATCATAAACGTCCATTCCCGTAGCCACGATGATTGCTCCCACCTCCAGATCGATGAGCTCATCCTGCGCATCATAGTCGATACACTTTTTATCACACACCTCCAGACATTTTCCACAGGCGATAGGATTGTTCCCCAGACAGGCTTCCATGTCTATAATGTAAGCGGAAGGAACAGCCTGAGGAAGCTGCATATAAATGGCTTTGCGTGATGAAAAACCCTGCTGAAACTCATCTGGCACCACCACCGGACAAACCTTGAAACATTCCGCGCAGGCAGTGCACTCGTTCTCATCTACGTATCTTGCTTTTTTTCTCACCTTTACTTTGAAATTCCCCACGTATCCTGAGACTTCCTCAACTTCTGAGTAGGTCAAAAGCTTTACGTTGGGATGTCGACCGACATCCATCATCTTCGGTCCCAGAATTCATATGGAGCAGTCCATGGTAGGATAGGTTTTATCCAAAGCCGCCATTATCCCGCCTATGGATGGATCCTTCTCCACCAGATAGACCTGAATGCCAGCGTCTGCCAGATCCAAAGACGCCTGAATACCTGCTATTCCACCACCGATAACTAAAGCCGCCTTGGTGACCGGAACCGTTTTTTCTATCTGCGCCTGCAGATACCTTGCCCTTGCCACACCGATCTTGACCATATCCTTCGCTTTTTCTGTAGCCGCCTTCCGGTCATGCAGATGCACCCAGCTACAGTGTTCTCTTAGGTTAACCATTTCAAAAAGATAAGGATTCAATCCCACATCAGCCACGCAGGCTCTGAAGGTGGGCTCATGCATCAAAGGGGTGCAGGATGCTACCACCACCCGGTTAAGATTATACTCCTTGATATGCCTTTTGATCTCATTCTGTCCCGGATCCGCGCAGGTATATTTGTTTAAAACCGACACCGCCACATCCGGCAGGGCCTCCGCATACTTGCGCACCTCCTCGCAGTCCAGCGAGCCGGCGATGTTCAACCCACATTCGCAGACAAATACCCCGATCCTTAACTCATTTTCCTTTCCTGAGTTTTTCTTATCAGCCGCCACATTCACCTCCTAAGTTTTCATACATAGACGGTCAATTAAAAAATCTATTTTGAGTTTTTTAAAACGCTACATTTAAAAGGGTTGAATTGGAGTGTTTACCTTTAGGTGAACCAGGTTTTAAGTCGTGTAGGGACAGCCCTTGTGGCTGTCTGCGTTGAGATACGGACAGGGACACTTCTCCCGCCAGAGGCGGGCTCAGTGCAGGCAAGCCCTCTCCCTACACCCTGGGTTAGGGTTCGCCCTTAAGGCTCATACACTTTTGTACCATCTTCCCAGCTATCCCTCCATTCGATTTTCTTAACATTAATCTTCAGTATACAAAACTCATCAGATTCTGGACCTTTGGGGAGGTGTTGCAAAAGATCGAAAGTTGCCAAACCCCATACTCTTTTTTTCTGCCCCATGTTTGGTACTATCTCAGCTTCGCCGATTACGATGGCGGCTTTTTCTCCACTAAGCTGCTGGACAAAAGCAAGACATATCTTGGGATTTTGGTTTATCTGTTTCACCTTTCTGGAGCTGGCGAAGGTAGTTACCCACACGGACATGTCATCCTCAACAATAGGAGAGACTGGACGAACTCTCGGCTGGTCGCCATCGCAGGTTGCCAGATATGCGAAAAGACAGGTCTCCTTCATTACGGCAACTATTTTCTGTTTATCAGAAGAATTCATGTTTTACTCTTCTCCTTTCGATCTCTAAATCATCTCCAGGTTGAATCCCGAACTAACATTCCATCATGGTATAATTTGTAGGTCGGATATAGTCGAAGACCTATCCGACCTACAAATTTATGACCACCCGCCCGAGTCTGTTTCAGTGCCGTTTTCGTAAGTCCACCATTGGCCACTACCGTCGCTTTGCCATACTACTTTAAGTGTTAACGCATAATTGTCACTAACCTCCTCATAGAATTCGAGTGTGCCTGATTCATCCGGATTAACGGTGATTTCGATTTTACCGCCACCATCAACAAAGGACGTCATGACGAAAGTATAAACACCCTGGGCATCGATGTTCCACTCCCACTGCATGGCAATATTTGTGGTGAGTGGTTTATATTCCTCTGTTTTCCAACCCTGTTTTTTGGCTCTTATCACCTCCTTCCTTTGCCCAATGGTGTATAACTCGTTTATATCCAACAGCGTCTGATATCTTTCCAATTCCGGAGTATAGGCGACAATATCGCATGTGCGTCCCTCTGGAGTTTTCTTCCTTTTACTTTTTGATCTTCCGCCACATTCTTAATCATGATATAGCTTTGGCAAACAACGCGGTCAAATCAATAATCTCTATCTTATCCTCTTCCGGATACCCTTCAGCATTCTGGGTACACGAAAAATGAATCCGGCATTTGGGACAGGCGGTGATCAAAACGTCCGCTCCGGTATTCTTTGCTTCTTTCAATCGGTTGGTTTGAATCATCTTTGAATAAACATCACAGTTGACCCAGGAGGAGGTGCCGCAGCAGGTGGCATTTTTTCTGTTCTTTGGCATCTCCACAAGCTCTGCCCCGCACGCATTTATAACTTCCCTAGGTGGATCGAAAATTCCGCAGAATCGCCCCAGCCTGCAAGGATCCTGGTAGGTGACCTTCTTTTCCACCTTTGCAAGCTTGAGTTTATCTTTGGAAAGCACCTCAGAAATTAACTCCGATATGTGAAACACCTCATAGTCCTGTTTTCCAAACATCTCCGGATAATCAAATTTCAGAGTGACAAGACATTCGGGACAGGAGGTGACGATCTTCTTTGCTCCGGATTCTTTTATCAATTTTAGATTATTCTTTGCTAATCTCTTGAAATTCTCCATATCCCCCATCCACAGAAGGTCATGCCCGCAGCATCTCTCGTTGTCCAAAACTTGCGGCTGGATGCCCAAAAAGTTCAAAATCTTCAGAGTCGATTTCGCAGCCTCAAGAGAGTTTGCCTTTAGGTCTGAGAAGAACGCATCAAAATAGGGAAGACATCCTACAAAAAAGAGATACTCGGACTTCTCCGATGTTTTTAAATCCGGGGTTATCCATCCCAGTCTGTTTTGCTTGAGTTCTGGTGCGGTCATGATCTTCATCAATGACTGCAAAGCTCCGCCATGAGAGCATGGGGCTTCCCGACCATCGCCTTTTGCATCGGCTCTGATCATTCGCGTAAAATGGATGTAGTCGATGTCTGAAGGACATCTCTGCTGGCACTGCATACAGGTCAAGCAGGTCCAGATGGTTTTGTCATTAAGTAGGTATTCATTAGATCCAGTTAGCGCCTTGATCAGAAGCCTTCTGGGAGAATAGCCCTTGTTAACTCTGGAAATGGGACAGATGGCGGTACACTTCCCGCAATCTAGACAAAGATATGCTTTAGTTTTTTTGATGGCGTCTTGCATTACATGCTTGCCCTTTCAAATTCAAAAATCAAAATTAAAAAAGCAAAATTGTCCGCAGGATCCATAGGACAATTCAAAATTTAAAATTTGGTCACTATTGAAACTTCATGTGGTTATGGGACTCCGCATGATTTTAATTTTGAATTTTACATTGTAATTTTTAACTTTTCATTTTGCATTTTTACTTTCTTTGCCCAAGTTTCTCATTGGACTTGGCCCCACCTTTTTCACATCCTCCACAAACTCCTTGATCAACTGGGCAAACCTTCCACCCTCAGCCGCTGAGACCCATTCCAATCTCAGTCTCTCCTCTCCTAAGCCTAATAATTTGATCAGTCGTTTGGTGATTTCGAACCGCTCCGCAGCCCGAAGATTGCCAAATGTGTAATGGCAATCGCCGATGTGTCACCCGGACCACATCACGCCGTCTGCGCCTTTTTCAAATGCCCGGATTACGTGTGCCGGGCTGATCCTGCCGGAACACATCACCCGGATGATCCTTACATTGGGCGGATATTGCATCCTGCTTACCCCGGCAGTATCCGCTCCGGCATAAGAGCACCAGTTGCAGGCGAAGACGACGATTCTGGGATCAAAATTATCAGATTGTTCCTTCATGTTGCTGTTTCCTTAAAGCATATTTGCCGATGCTTCGGGAATAGGAATTCCCCAAGCCCTAAAGCTCTTCCAAATATCGGCTATATTCCTCTACACCAATTTTTATCTCTTTAAGAATTTCTCTAATCAAAGGACGCGCCAACATCCTTCCCTTATGATGAGGAACTGTGGTGCACCTACCGTCTGGATGCCTGTAGAAAACGTGACTGCCTCTCTGTCTTACCTTCTCAAAACCAAGCTTGAAAAGGAGCTTTTCCATTTTTGAGCTATCAATAAGAATCAGTTTAGTCACAACTAAATCTCTATTTGCTGAATTCCCACAAATTCGGGTAAAAGCCTTTTGCTCTCAGGATCCATTTCTTCCAGGCACAACTCAATTACTTCCACGAGATTCTTCTGAAGTTCATCCAAGGTTTCTGCCTGCGTATGAGCACCCGGAATTCCGGGAACAGTGGCCACATATAGACCCGTCTCTGAGTCCTTTTCAATGTAAGCAGTTAACCTGCGCATCTAAATGCCTCCTTATAGTATCCGATCATATATCTATCCTATTTGTGAAACTGCGTAGGTCGGATATGTCCCGCCAACGGCGGGGCTATCCGACACCTTGTGTCCGAAAGTGCTGAAGGGCATTTCGGATCTACGTGTATTGCTCTTCGCTATTTCCGATAGCCGTCCATCATTTATCCCGTACCAGAAGCGAATCTATCATTACATCAATTTGTTCATCCGTGAAGTGGCGGGCGGTGATGGCATTGGTGGGGCAATATGCGGCACAGGTGCCACAGCCTTTGCATAAAGCCTCGTTTATTTCGCAAACCATCACACCATCGCCTCTGTCCACCAGTTGCGGAGCATTGAACTCGCATATCTTCACACAGATTCCGCAGGCACGGCACAGATCCTTGTTCACCACCTGGCAGACCACCGGCTCCAGTTCGATATGATCCCTGGAGGTGAGGATGGCAGCCTTACCTGCCGCTCCCTGGGCGGAGAAGAGGCTGTCTGATATTCCCTTGGGAGAATTCGCACAGCCGCAGATGAATATCCCTGCGGTATTTGTCTCCACCGGACCTAACTTGGAATGCCTCTCCAAGAAAAATCCATCCAGTCCTCTGGGAAGCTTGAAAAGACTCTGCAACTCGGCAAAATCCTTCTCCTTGGGCACCATGCCCACGGAAAGTATCACCGCATCCACCGGCAGTTCCAAATGCCTCTTGTAGAGAGGCTGGTACAGCTTAATCTTGTTCGCTTTCTTGTCTCCAACCACCTCAGGTGGATGCTTCTCATCATATTTCAGGAACAAAACTCCCTTTCCTCGAGCATCTCGATACGCTTCCTCCGCCCCTTTGTCAAAGGTCCGGACGTCCCGGTAATACACAACACAGTTGATTCCTCTTTCCTGAAGCTCGGTCGCCTGTTTGACAGCCACCTGACAGCAGTATCGGGAACAGTATTCGTTTCCCCCCTTCTCCCTTGATCCCACGCACTGGATAAAAGCAACGTTTTCCGGCTTCTTATTATTGATGGTCAACTCCTTCTGAGACGCTGTCAGAAGCTTTTCCAGTTCCATGTTGGTCAAAACATTTTGATACTTTCCGTAGCCGAATCTGCCTTTGGGATCAAAAAGATCAGAGCCCACCGCCAGGATGATTGCTCCCACGTTCAACTTCTCAGTTTTTGCTTTTTTGCCTTTTCCTGATGCTTGTGTTTCTAAAGTGACCTCAAAATTCCCCACAAAACCGTTCACCTCTTTGACCGTGGTGGAGGTGAAAACCTTGACCTTTCTTCTCTTCGACTCCTCCAGCTTGCGTGCAATCAACTCCTTCCCAGTTAACTCGGCACCCAGAAGCTTATCCAACTCTTTTACCCGTCCTCCCAACTCCTTTTCCTTTTCGATCAGGGTGACCTTTTCGCCTTTGATAGCCAAATCCAGGGCAGCCTGAATTCCAGATATACCTCCTCCAATTATCAAAATCTCCGGATTCATGGGGACCTGTCTTCTTTCCAAAGGCTCAAGGCGATACGCTCTGGCAACTGCCATGCGGAGCAGGTCCTTAGCCTTTCTGGTCGCCGCCTCCGGCTCCTGGGTATGCACCCAGGAGCATTGATCGCGAACGTTTGCCATCTCAAAAAGATAGGGGTTCAAACCGGCTCTTCGGCAGGTCTCCTGAAAGATGGGTTCGTGGGTGCGGGGAGTGCATGCCGCCACTACCACCCGATTGAGATTGTGTTCTTTGATATGATCCTGCATGAGCCTCTGGGTTCCATCCGAGCACATGAATAGGTCCCGATGCACGTGCACCACTCCGGGAAGTGATCTGGCATATTCTTCCACCTCTTCCACATTCACCACTCCGCCGATGTTGGTTCCACAATGACAAACGAATACTCCGATTCTTGGCTCTCCATCCACACAGATCGGCTCAACTTGGATGGGCTCTTTTTTCACCTGTTGACCTTTCAAGTGCTCTGAGACCTTCAAAGCGGCGGCTGAACCTAATGCCACCGAATCGGTGATATCCTTAAGCCCTGCCGCACTGCCGCACAGATAAATACCTTCCCGAGTGGATTCCAGAAATGAGATAGGATCTTTCTGTTTGAAGAAATTTGTGCTGTCTAGCTCGATTCCCAAAATCTTTGCCAGTTGGGTAGTGCCTGCGGACGGGATCCCGGCGGAGGAGAGGATGGTGATATCCGCCCTGATCTTCTCCACTTCCTTAGTCTCAGTGTTCTCGATGAAAATTATGAGATCCTTGGTTTCTGGATCTTCTTTAATCTTGGCAGGTCTTCCCTTGTAGAAGAAGATGTCCGGATCTTCTTGAGCTCGCAGATACAATTCTTCATATCCCTTGCCAAAAGCTCTTATATCCATGTAGAAAATGTAGATCTTATCAATATCCGACTCGTGGGTCTTTGCCAGAAGAGAGTTCTTGATGGTGTTCATGCAACAGAAATAGGAGCAATAGGGATAACCCCGCTCGCCCACTGATCTGGAGCCCACGCATTGAACAAAAGCCAAGACCTTGGGAGTTTTCATATCGGATGGACGGACCAGATGACCGCCTGAAGGTCCGGAGGCATTCAGAATTCTTTCAAACTCCAACCCGGTCAAAACATTCTGATAGCGGGCATATCCGTAATTGGTCAGACCTCGGGGGTCATACTCATCGAATCCGGTGGCAACCACTATGGCGCCAACGTTAACGGTTTCCTCCTTAGGTGGCATGTCGAAGTCGATACAGTTCAGCTTACAGGCTCGAGAGCAGCTCTCGCAAACCAGTATGGTCTTGTTTAAGCAAACTTCCCGGTCAATCACGTAGGTTCGGGGTGAAGCCTGAGGGAAGGGAGAATAGATGGCTTTTCTTGCGCCCATTCCCAAGTCGAAAGAGTTGGGGGCTATCACCGGACAAGCTTTGGCGCAATCACCGCACCCCACACAGGTATCCTCATTCACAAAGCGGGAGTTTCTTCTGACGGTGACGTTGAAGTTTCCCTTCTCTCCTTCGACTCCTACCACCTCTGAATAACTCAACAGCTTAACGTTGGGATGTCGACCGACATCCAGCATACGCGGACCTAAAATTCATATGGCGCAATCCATGCTGGGGAAGGTTTTGTCAATCTGTGCCATCCTCCCCCCTAAAGTGGATAATCTCTCCACTAAGTATACCTGAAAGTCGGCATCAGCTAAATCCAGCGCCGCCTGAATTCCAGCCACCCCGCCGCCGATGACTAAAGCACCTTTCTTCTCCTTTTCCTTCACCATTCCTCCAAAGTCTTACAATAACAGACTAATTTTACAGATTGACATAGTCACCCTCTCCTTCACCCCTTCCCCTCAAGGGAGTGGGAATTTATCAAGTTCCCTCTCCCCTTGTGGGAGAGGGTTAGGGTGAGGGGTATGTAAACTTATCGAAGATGCATACGCATTTCTTGTTCTTGTATTAAACTTCTAAGTTGTAGCCGCCCATTTGGGCACAAAGGCACAGGCTAAAGCTCATTTGTCCATTTGGATCCACAGGAAGTCAAATGACCTGTGGCTACCTTTATAAGAAGTTCTGTCTTTTCGCTTCTCCGGTATTCCGATGTTCAAACCCAACGGGCTTGTTGAAAAACCCACTCATAGGGCGGGGCATTTAGCCCTGCCAAGAGAGTTTCTTAACAGTCCCTAACCGCTCGCCTGAGTTTCGCTTTTTGTCTGAGCCTTCTGCTTCAACAAATCCTTTCCGTATTGATACCCTCTGTCGAAGGCTTTTAAGTTCATTTCTATCAATTTCTCTCGGAAGGAATCCTCGATTGCCTTCTTGGCGGATTCGGCTCTGATCAGGTTAGTGACTGCGGTAAAGAAGCCGAACATCACGATATTTGCTACTATTTTTGCCCCCATCTCCTCGGCAAAGCGGGTTGAGGGTATGGCAAAGACCTTGATTCCCTTCTTTGTCCGTTCTGGCTTGACTAAATCCTCATCAATGACTAAAGTACCCCCTTCTTTGATATTCTCTCCGTGTTTGGAAAATCCTTCCTGCGACATAGCCACCACCACGTGAGGGACGGTAATATAGGGATATAACACTCTATCATCGGATATCACCACCTGAGAACTACAGGCGCTTCCCCGTGCCTCCGGTCCAAAGCTCTGAGTCATGGTGGCTTGCTTTCCGTCATAGATGGATGCCGCCTTTCCCAGAAGGTATCCGAAGCGGATCACTCCCTGCCCACCGAATCCGGTTATTCTTAACTCCGTCAGCATTGGGGACCTCCATATGCTACGAATTTATCTTTTAGCCTTTTCTTCAGCCAATCATTATAAGCATCCAAGAATGTGGGTCTTTCCCGGTCGATGAATTTTCCCACGATGATTTTTTTCTGATATTCGATATCCAACTCTCTGGTATCCGCTCCGTGCTTGATCACGCTGTTATCATGATAAAACTTCATAAGATCCAGCCCAGTGCCCAGTTTATTTCTTCGCGCATAGATGGTGGAGCAGGGGCAGACGATTTCCACAAAGGAGAAGCCTTTTTTATTCATCGCCTCTGCCATGGACCGGGCTAGTCTTCGCACGTGCAGGGCGGTCCAGCGGGCCACATACACCGCACCGCAGGATGCGGCCAGGTGAGGTAGATTGAAAGGTTGTTCAAAATTACCATAAGGGGTGGTGGAGGTGGTAGCGGTAAGGGGGGTGGTGGCTGCCACCTGTCCGCCGGTCATGGCGTAAATGAAATTGTTGACGCAGAAAACCGCAATATCCATGTTCCTGCGGGCGGCATGAATAAGATGATTACCCCCGATCCCGGCTAAATCTCCATCTCCGCTGAAGACCACTACCTTAAGCTCCGGATTTGCCAGTTTTAGTCCGGTGGCAAAAGGAATGGCTCGACCGTGAGTGGAATGAAAGGAATCCAGCTTTATGTAACCTGCTACCCTGCCCGTGCAACCTATTCCAGAGACCACACATACTTTCTCTAAGGGATAGTCAATCTTTTTTAAAGCCTCGGCAAAGGCGGTCAGCGCGGTTCCTATACCGCAGGTGGGACACCAGATATGCGGAATGCGATCCATCCGCAACAGAGCTTCCATCGGATGTTCTGTAACCTCAGCCGGTTGAGCTGTTACAGTAGCTTTCATTTTACCGCCTCCTTGATAGCATTATATATGTTCTCCGGATCATGCACCCAACCTCCTCCATGCGGAACCAAAAGGGTCTTGGTCTTTCCGGCAACGCATCTTTCCACCTCATAAAAGAGCTGTCCATAGTTCATCTCCACCACCACAAAAGCCTTCACTTTACTTGAAAGCTCCTTGATCTTCTTTTCAGGAAAGGGCCAGCATATGATCGGGCGGAGAAGTCCCACCTTTATTCCTTCACCTCTTGCCTTCTGAAGGGCGGGAATACAGACACGGGAGCTTATGCCATATGAGAAGATCACCACCTCCGCATCCTCCATTTGCGTCTCTTCTATATCCTCTAACTCATCTGCATGCGATCTTATCTTTTCCACTAACCTTCTTACCAGCTTCTCCTGCACCTCCCAACTCATCACCGGATAACCTTTCTCATCGTGGGTCAGACCGGTCACGTGGATTTTATATCCATCCCCCGCCTTAACCATCTCCGGCACCAAATCCTTACCCGCTTTGAAAGGCAGATATTGATCTGGAGGAAGTTTAGTATATCGACGGGGATAAAGCTCTATTTGGTCCGCTTCTGGAATTATCACCTTTTCGGTCATGTGACCCACACATTCGTCCGTCATCACCAGCACCGGAACTCTATATTTTTCAGACAGATTAGCCGCCTTTATCACCATCTCAAAGCACTCTTGAGGGGAATTGGGAGAGACTGCGATGATTTCATAATCCCCATGAGACCCCCAGCGCGCCTGCATCATATCTGCCTGTCCGGGAAGGGTAGGGAGTCCAGTGGAGGGCCCACCTCTTTGAACGTTGACTATCACACAGGGGGTCTCCAGCATAGCGGCCAGCCCGATATTTTCCATCATCAAGGAGAAGCCGGGACCTGAGGTAACAGTCATCGCTTTGGCTCCTCCCCAGGCGGCTCCTACCACCGCCGCCATGGATCCCATCTCATCCTCCATCTGAATGAAGGCACCTCCCACCTGGGGAAAACGTTCGGAGATCCTTTCTGCCATCTCCGTGGAGGGGGTGATGGGATATCCAGCCATAAAACGACAGCCTGCCGCAATAGCCCCCTCCGCACAGGCATGATCGCCGTCTAAATAATGTTCTCCAGTTAATACACCTTTGGGATCAGCTTTCAATTTTCTTTCCCTCCTGCTCAGTTGGTTTTTCCTTCGGTTTCTCTGTCACAAATATGGCAAACTCCGGACAGAGCATCTCACACAATCCGCAGAAAACACAGGTGTTCTCCTTTGCCACGTATGGGGGATGATATCCTTTGGTGTTGAATTCGGTGGAGAGTTCCAGCACGTCTTTGGGACAATACTCCACACAGAATCCGCATCCTTTGCATCTCTCTTTTATGATATGCAACTCACCGTGTGGAATCTCCAGCTTATCGTAATCTAAGGGCTTCCGCCAGAATTTTCCCATTGAGGTTGGGGACATGGTCTCACCTCCACAAGCAGGTTAGAAGAAGAGTCTGTTGCCCAGACACACTATATTTGAATAAGATAAAATCAATTCAGTTCAAGTCAAGTTATATTTTTCACAAAGTCCCTTCAACTTACAAGCACAACGACTTTTGGTCTGCTATTCAAAATACGCAAAAAATCAGGGCGCTATAGCCAAAAGGGAGTTTTATTTAGGCGAATTCAGCAGGTAGAGATGAGCCAGATTGGTAAATATTGCAGAAATCTATAGATATGCTCTTAGCCTCTGGTCAGGAGAATATTAACCTGATCAAGAAGATCGGCACCAGTAGGAAGACAGAAGCTAAAGCAAAAATTGTTTCTGTCCGCGGGCTTGAAGGGCTGATAGAATTTATAGGTAAGCCACCGCCTCTATTTCGATTTTCATTCCCTTTGGCAGACGGGAGATCTCAATGGTTGATCGGGCAGGGGGATCGGTTTTGAAGTACTGGCCATATATCTCGTTCATTATCCCAAAGTCGTCCATGCTATGCAGAAAAACCGTGGTTTTCACAACTTTCTCCAGGCTCGACCCTGCCGCCTCCAGAACGGCTTTGAGGTTCTCCAAAATCTGTCGGGTCTCCTGGACGATCCCTCCGTGAACTCTATCACCGGTTTTGGGGTCCAATGCAATCTGTCCGGAAACGAAGATCAATGATTCCTCTTCTAACCTGACTGCCTGTGAATACGGTCCCACCGCCCGGGGAGCATTCTCTGTTTGGATTATTGACCTAGGCATATCTATCCCTCCTTGAGAGCTTTTTTACTTTCGGGCTTGCATTTTAATAAAACAACTTTCCACCATTCTGTCAACCAGTTTTATAGCCTTCTGTTATTTTTTGTCTGAATGGCAAAAGATATAACTAATACAAACGCAGTAATGATTCTTATATGTCATTCTGACTCCGCCTTTGGCGGGGGAAGAATCTGACTTCCACCATTCTACATATCTACCTGAGCCTGTCTACGTCCAGCGCCCAGCCAGACGAGAAGATTCGCCGCCAGGCAAACATACAGAGAGATTCGTATGAATATGCGTCCCGCACTTTGCGGGACGAGCATACGCATGTTTCGCTCCGCTCAACATAATCCTGCGGACAATGTGTCAACTTATTTTGTTCGTTTGCAATAATAAAGCAAAAAAAACTTCAAAAAATAAAAAAGGTTGGGTGCTAATTGAAAAATAGATAGAACTGTAATGGCCAAATACAATTTGTGCATTAAAGAGGAATCCAGAACCTACTAAGAGGAGCAGGAAACAGTTTACATCTTATTATTCGTATGAATGTGCGTATGCACTCATACGAGCTTCGCATTGATTTTTTCTCCCCCACCTGTTTTGGGCTTGACTTGAAATTCGTATGAATGCATACGCATCCCCCTTTAGTAAAGGGGGGATGTAAACAATTATATGCTCCCCTTAATAGGTTCTGGATTCCTGAGTGTTGGCTTTTCTCATCACCTGAACACGATTAAGCTTGAAACCCCAGCACCTTAATCTCGTAAAATAGATATGAGTTCGAAGAGAGAAATTGTGCTTTTTGTGCTTTTATTCTAAAAGACAGGAGAAGAAAAGATATGAAGAAAAAGATTATAATAATCGGAGCTGTTGTTGTTGTTTTGGCTGTTTTTGTGTTTTTTGGGCTGAAGGGTTCCGGAAAAAAGGAACAGACCAACAACTCAATCAAGGCGGAGATGGGGAGCATCGTCGACAAGGCGCTGGCTATTGGGCAGATTGAACCCAAGAATCAGATCTCGGTGAAATCCAAAATCTCCGGCATTGTGAAGAAGGTGTTTGTGGAAATGGGAGATCCGGTCAAGAAAGGGGACCCGCTGGTGGAGATCAGGCCCGATCCTACCCCGCTGGAATTCGCTGAAGCTAAAAGGCAGGTGGAGATAGACTCGGTCAATTACGAGAATCAGAAAAAAGAATTCTTAAGGATCAAAGAGCTATTGGCGAAAAAATTAGTCTCCCAACAGGATTTCGACCAAGCTTCCCGGAGTTTCAAAGAGGCTGAGTTGAGATTGAAGTTATCGCAGGAGAAGCTATCTTTAATTGAACGGGGCAAGACCAACATCGCCGGCAGAAAGATCGAATCGATTATAAAATCCTCTATCACCGGCACGGTTTTGGAGAGAAAGATAAATGTGGGAGACCCGGTGGTCCCTTTGACCTCCTATCAGGCGGGAACCGAACTTTTCACTTTAGCCGACATGAACGAGTTGATCTTTAGGGGCACCGTGGATGAAATCGACGTGGGAAAGCTGAACGAGGGGATACCCGCTATTTTGAAAGTTGGGGCCCTTCCCAACGATACCATACACGGTGTACTCTACAATATCTCCCCTAAAGCCAGAAAAGAGGAGAACTCAACCCTGTTTGATCTGGAAATCAAAATCACTGAAGCGGGTTCCTCTGTTTTAAGAGCGGGATATTCTGCCAATGCAGATATCATAATAAAGAAGAAGGAGGATATTCTCTTAATACCCGAAAGACTGATTGAGTTTGTTGAGGATACGGCTTTCGTGCAGTTGAAAGACTCCACCTCAGGTGAAATTGAGAGGAAGATGATAAAAACCGGACTTTCTGATGGTTTAAATATCGAGGTGACAGAAGGGCTCAAGAAGGGGGATCTTCTGGTGGAGAAACCTCCCAAGGAGATAAAGTAGATGCACCTTTTTATGTACATAACTCAATTTTTAAGGGACATGCGTTCCCAGAAATTGAGAACCCTTCTTACCCTTTTCGGGATCATCTGGGGAACCGCGGCGGTAGTTCTTCTTTTAGCTTTCGGAAAAGGTTTGCATGCTCAGAACCAAAAGGCAATGCACGGTCTGGGGGAGAGCATTGTGATCATGTGGGGAGGAAGAACCAGCAAGCCATACGCCGGCTTTGGCAAGGGGAAACCAATCCGCTTGAGAGAAGAAGATGCCCTTCTTCTAAAAAAAGAGATCAAGCAGATGGGTGGGGTAAGCCCGGAGTATTCCCAATGGAGCACCCACATGAAATACAAAAAGAATGCGGTCACCCAGAACATGGTGGGGATTTATCCTGTCTTCGGAGAGATGAGAAATATATATGCGGAGATGGGCGGGCGGTTCATTAACAAAATTGACTTAGAAAAGAGAAAGAGAGTGGTATTCATCGGGAATCAGTTGAAAGAGGATCTGTTTGGAAAAGATGAAGCAATAGGTAAATATATCATAATCGATAATGTTCCCTTTCTGGTAGTCGGAGTGATGAAGAAGAAGCCGCAGGATTCCAGCTATAGCGGCCGGGATGCGAATAAAGCCTTTATACCGGCGGCCACTTTCGCCGCCATGTATGGTTACAAATATATCAATGACATTATATTCAAGCCCAAAGATCCAAGAGAAACCGAACAGGTAAAAGAGCAGGTCTACAAGGTTTTGGGCAAAAAATTTAAGTTCAATCCAGAGGATAAAGAGGCATTGATGATGTGGGATACCACCGAGATGCAAAAATTCCTCACCATGTTCTTTATAGCTTTCAGAGTTTTTCTGGTGGTGATAGGAGCTTTCACCTTGATCGTGGGCGGAATTGGGGTGTCCAATATCATGCACGTGGTGGTGGAGGAGAGAACCAAGGAGGTGGGGATAAAGATGTCTTTAGGCGCCAAAAAAGCACATGTGCTGTTTCAGTTCCTTTTTGAGACGTTGGTGATAACCTTCATTGGTGGCATCATAGGATTTTTGTTCTCCCTGATGGTGGTGAAGGTTTTTCCACTACTCAATTTGGAGGAATACATGGGAACACCCCAGATTACCCTCTCTGCGGCTTTGATTGCGGTAAGCGTTCTGGGATTGGTGGGGCTGGTATCAGGTTATTTTCCTGCCCGAAGAGCGGCAAATTTGAATCCGGTGCAGGCGTTGAAACTTTAAAAGAATGTGTAGGTCGGATATGTCCCGCCAGCGGCGGGACTATCCGACGCTTTTTGCTGGATTCGACAAAACAGAAAACGGTAGCCGCACCCTTTAGGGTGCGTGAATGCAGATCGCAGGCTGAAGCCTGCGGCTACCAAGACAATGTTGGAGAAAGTAAATGAAGGGACTTTTGATCTTCAAGCTTTTTTTGCGGGACTTAAAGAAACAGCGGAAAAGGATCACCCTGACCATAATGGCAATAACCTGGGGAACCATCTCGATTGTAATGCTTATGGCTTTTGGAGAGGGACTCAAAAGGTCGCTAAATAAAGCCCGTCATGGCATGGGAAAGGATATTGTGGTCATGTGGGGAGGACAGACCTCTATTCCCTATCAAGGACTGGGAAAGGGAAGAAGGATTCGCTTCACCGATGAGGACGTGGAGCTTTTGAAAAAGAAAGTACCGGAACTGGAGGCTGTAAGCGGCGAATATGCCAGATGGGGAGTGTCATTGACTTACAAAAAGAACACCGTCTCAGAGCACGTTACCGGGGTCTATCCCTCCTTTGAAGATATGAGAGCACACTACCCGGAAATGGGTGGAAGGTTCATAAATGATCTGGACATGCAATATAAGAGAAGGGTGGTCTTTTTGGGAAACAAGCTCAAAGAGAGATTGTTCGGAAAAGAGGACGCCGTAGGCAAGACCATCATCATGAACAACATCCCCTTCACCGTCATCGGTGTAATAATAGAAAAGATGCAGATGGGAATGTACGGTGGCCCGGATTGGGACAAAGCCACCATCCCGGCAACCACGTTTAAAACTATATTCGGGCATAAATACTTAAACGTCATTGTATACCAACCAAAGGACCCCACGCAGATCGAAGCAGTCAAAAAGAAAGTCTCCAAGGTAATGGGAGGAAAATTCAGATTTGATTCCGAGGATACGGAGGCGTTATGGGAGTGGGACGTGATCGAAGGGCAAAAGGTCTTCAACAAGGTTTTAATGGGCTTTCAAATCTTTTTTGGAATTCTCGGGGGGATGACGCTTTTGATCGCCGGAGTGGGCGTGGCAAACATCATGTATGTGGCGGTCAAGGAAAGAACCAGAGAGATCGGGATTAAGATGGCTATGGGTGCCAAACGACTCCACATCATGAGCCAGTTTTTATTGGAATCCTTGCTCATTACCATCATGGGAGGGGCACTGGGAGTCATCTTCTCGGTAATACTTGTGAAAATCTGGGCGGCCATTCCCATGGAGGCTGATTGGGCCCAGTGGCTGGGCAAACCTACCATTTCGTTGGAGATCGCAGTGATTACATCATTGATTTTGGGAATCATAGGGATGCTTTCAGGGATCTTCCCCTCCCGTAGAGCAGCCTCGGTGAATCCGGTGGAATCCTTGAGGTACGAATAAAATTCAAAGAGCAAAATGCAAAAATCAAAATTTATTAATACAAAACCCTCCTTTCCCCTTTGGGAAGATTCGTGTGAATGTGCGTATGCACTTGCGAAGCATTCATACGAACATACGAGCTTCGCAGGGTAGGATGAGGGGGAATCAAATGGAATCCAACAGGTCTTTCTCCATTTGTATTGGTAAAAAAATGGAAGCAAACCTTTTGTGAGAATGAGGTCAATCCAATGATAAGGATGCAGAACATTCGAAAGATCTATTCGACGGGAAAAATTGAATTGGAGGCTCTGAAGGGAATTGATCTGGAGATTGGTGGGAATGAATTTGTCGCCATCATGGGTCCTTCAGGCTCAGGGAAATCCACTTTGATGAACCTGATGGGTTGTCTGGATACTCCCACCTCCGGGGAATACTTCCTGGAGGGACAAAAGGTGGAAAACTTAAGTCCCAACCAACTGGCAGAGATCAGAAATAAAAAGGTCGGCTTTGTGTTTCAAAATTTCAACCTCCTCCCCTACGCTACCGCTTTTGAAAATGTGGAGGTGCCATTAATCTTCGCAGGCGTTCCTTCAAGAAAGAGGAGAAAAAGAGCTCTGGAGCTTCTGGAGAGGGTGAGTCTAAGGGACTGGGCCGATCATAAGCCCACCGAGCTTTCCGGCGGTGAGATGCAGAGAGTGTCGATTGCTCGCGCTTTGGCCAATCAGCCCCGTCTGATCCTGGCAGATGAGCCCACCGGGAACTTAGACACAGCCTCAGGCGCGGAGATAATTAATCTGTTCGAAGAGTTAAGCAAACTGGGACACACCATCGTTGTCATAACCCACGATAAGGAAATAGCCAGAAGAACCCACCGCATCATAAAACTAAAAGATGGGATGATAGTAGATGGCAACGGATCTATCTAACTCTTTACTTCCATTAATCCCTCCTAGATCGGACAGGGACTTGCCCTGAATGATTTGACCTGAAGGGTTGTACCCTGGTCCGAAAAAAAGGGGCGGGGATGCAACCCCCACCCCAAGAGGAGATATGATGTCATTTGGAGACATTCCACTACTTTTGGGCGAGTCTATTTCAGCAGGATCATCTTCTTTGATCCGACTGCATCTCCAGCCTTCAGACGATAGAAATAAATACCGCTCGCTACTTTAGAACCGGAATCATCTGTCCCGTCCCAGATAGCGGAATGACTGCCCACAGATTTCTCTTCATCCACTACTGTTTTCACTTTCCTTCCAAGAAGGTCATACACGGTAAGCTCAACATGACATCGTTTTTTGAGATAGTACTTTATCACAGTAGCAGGGTTAAACGGATTGGGGTAATTCTGCCTGAGAGAAAAAGTCCCCGGTAAATGAGATACAATTTCCTCGTCTTCAACATCGGATGTCCCGTTCAACAGAACAGAGACATTGTCGTCGGGCATATTTGCAGTCACCAGGTCGAGGCTACCATTGCCATCAAGGTCAGCCGCAAAGACTGAGTTAGGCTGTTGGTCTGTGAGTGAATAGTCCGACTGGGGGGGCAAAGGTGCCACCCCCATTGTTCAACAGAACCGAGACACTGTAGCCACTACTATTTGCGGTTGCAAGGTCGAGGTCGCCGTCCCCATCCAGGTCAGCCGCAAAGACTGAGTAAGGCATCCCACCGACAGTATACTCCGAATGGGAAGGGAAGGCGCCCCCTCCATTGTTCAACAAAACCGACACCTCGCCGGTATAAATAAAATTCGCAGTGGCTAAGTCGATGTCACCGTCACCATCAAGATTAGCCGCAAAGACTGAGTGTGGTAGGGTACCGGCCGAATAAACCGAATGAGAACCAAAGGTGCCATCTCCATTGTTCAAAAGAACCGAGACATTGCCCACATAATTTGCGGTTGTTAGGTCGATATCCCCATCCCCATCAAGATCAGCCGCAAAGACGGAGTAAGGCTGATCACCGATAGCATAATCCGAACGGGAGGTGAAAATGCCGGCTCCATTGTTCAATAGAACCGAGACACTGTCGGCATCAATATTTCCTGTTACCAGGTCAATATCTCCATCTCCATCCAGATCAGCAAGAAAGATCGATTGAGGGTTACCGCCCACAGAATAGGCCGAATAGGGAGCGAAAGTGCCATTCCCATTGTTTAATAGAACCGCCACACTGTCGAAAGCAACATTCGAAGTTGCAAGATCAAGGTCACCGTCTCCATCAAGATCAGAGGCAAAGATAGCGTAAGGGAGAGAGATAGCACCGGTCGAATATGTCGAATGGGTGGCAAAGGTGCCATTTCCATTGTTCTTTAGGACCGAGACATTATTTGATTCACAATTTGCCGTTGCCAGGTCAAGGTCTCCATCACCATCAAGATCAGCGGCAATGACCCACTGAGGCGAATTACCGACTGAATACTCCGAATGGGAGGAAAAGGTGCCTGAACCATTGTTGACTACTGTGGTAAAAGACCAGATGTAGCTTTTGCTCAGAGGATCCCCCTCAGATGATTTTATCCCGGTGGTTAGCACCACGGTTACTACCTCCCCTTCTTCGAAATCGCTGGAAGGATTGAGAGTTGCTGTCCTGGTCAGAGTGTCATAGTGAATGGTCCCTTGATGTAGTCCGGTAGATCGTGCATTCACTATGAAAGTGGAGTTAGTAATGGTCGTCGAATCCATATCAGTATCGAAAGTCACCGAGATATTGGAGTCAACCGGCACACTCAGATCATTCTGTGTCGGCGAGGTGGAAACAACGTGGGGAACACCGGCTTTGGCCGATGTGGCCGGAAAAGCTAAAACCAGACACAATAATGCACCAGCGATGACTGGGACAAACATTGAAGATTTTTTCATCGGCTGATCCCTCCGAAAAAGAAAGTTGAGAGATTAGAGTTAAAAAACATTAAAGTTCAGAGTAAAAAGTCGAAAGTCAAAAGTCAAAATCTCAAATCACAAATTGTTCTAAAATATTAATAGAAAATAACATAAGGATTCGTAATAGTCAAGCAAATTTTTGTATCTTTTGCCTTATTCTTATCTGCCCGAACCCCTCTTTTTAGCAACACCCAAGAACGGACAGAGGTTCTTACCCGATAAGGATTTTCCCAAAGTCTAATCTCATCTCTTTTGTCTTTGAAAAACAGCTGATTTTAGCTTTCTCTGTTCGGATAGGGGTTGCACCCCTATCTGCAATCGGGACAGGGGTTAAATCCTTCAGGTTAAGCCTTCCCTTCGGTCTGAGCCCTCAGGGTCGAAGACAGAACAAGCCCCTGCCCCAACCGGGGAGAGGCAGAAATCTGTCCTGGTCTAAAATATAGCTTCATCAAGGGTGTGTCAAGTAAATTGTGTAGATTTGGTTTTTTTGAATAAAGGTACAGTTCTGCCTTGGTTGTTATATTTTTTAACTAAAGCAAAGATTAAAGTCTCACAGCTTCTTTCATCTCTGAAGGAATCCACTAACCAAACCCGGCGACGAATCTCTTTTAAGTAACTCTCCAGGGGATTAGTAGACTTTAAAAAACTCCATAAATTCTTTTCAAACTCAAAAAATCTCAAGGTATCATCAATGTTGGTGATGAAGTTCTTAACTGTCTTAGACTCTTTGGATTGCCACTTGTGAATAAATGTTTCAATCCTATCAATCGCATTCATATAGCCTTTGGCTTTATACACCGCGGAAGCATCTCGATATAAATCTCTCCGATGCACTTTCTTATTTTTTATATATTTGCTTATGTTCCTCAACTTGTGCACACTACAATTCTGCCTTTTAACTTTAGGATAGACCCAGCTTATCGCCTCCACCAAACCAGTGGAACCATCACAGATAATCAATTCCAAATTCTTACCCTCCAGCCCTCGATTATACAAACTCTGTAGAAAACTCTGACAGAAATACTACCCTTCATACACCACCTTCCCATCCACTATAGTGTAATAAACTTTGCCCTGAAGTTTTCTTCCGCCAAACGGGGAATTCTTTGACTTGGATTGGAATTTAGCCGGATCCACAATCCAGGAAGCTTTAGGGTCTATGATGGTTATATCTGCTGGAGAATTTCTCTTTATTTTTCCGCCTTTAATGTTCAAAATGCTTGTAGGATTGATGGTCATTTTGGCTATGGCTTGAGCCCAGGACAGGACCTTTTTGTTGACAAGCTCGGTGATCACCAATCCTAAAGCCGTCTCCAGCCCCACCATGCCGAATGGAGCGAAATCGAACTCCACTTCCTTTTCTTCAATCGAATGGGGGGCATGATCGGTGGCGATACAATCGATGGTGCCGTCCTTCAACCCTCTTTTTATCGCGTCTACATCCCTCTTTGTCCTCAAGGGTGGATTTACTTTGGCGTTGGTATCAAATGTCCTTATTATCTCATCAGTCAAGGTGAAATGGTGTGGGGTGGCTTCGCAGGTGACTTCTATCCCCTTCTTCTTGGCTTGCCGAATTAAATCGACCGATCCTTGGGTGGACACATGTGCAATATGTATTCTTGCCTTAGTGAACTCTGCCACTTTTATATCACGGGCCACTATTGTTTCCTCAGCGATGGAGGGAATTCCACACATACCCAGGCCGGTGGAGACAAAACCTTCATGCATAACTCCTGCCGCGGAAAGATTCAAATCCTCACAGTGAGATACCACAGGAAGATTAAACATACGACAGTATTCTAAGGCATTTCTCAAAACATGGGAATTGGCAACCGGCAACCCATCATCAGAGATCGCCACCACGCCAGAGCGAACCAGATCATAAATCTCGGTAAGCTCCTCCCCTTTTTGTCCTTTGGTTATACACCCCACGCAGTATATCTTACATTTAGCGTCTTTTGCCTTTTGGTAAATGAATTTCACCGTCTCCTGATTATCAATTGGAGGCTGGGTGTTGGGCATACAGCAGATGGAGGTAAAACCGCCAGCCACTGCCGCACATGAGCCTGTATATATGGTCTCTTCATCCTCTCTTCCTGGCTCTCTTAGATGAGTGTGCATATCTATCAAACCGGGAACAACTATCTTCCCTTTGGCGTCAATCATTTCCCTTGCTTTGAGTTTGCCCTTGGATTTCTCTATTCTTTTGATCACTCCATCCCGGATGAAAACATCGGCGATTCGATCCATTTTAGTCTCTGGATCGATCACCCTGCCGCCGGTGATGGCAAGATCGAATTCCGTTCCCTTTTCTTCTACCACCTGCTTAGAAATCCCGTCGTAGGCGGGAGACGGGATTTCCAATTTTTCAGACTTATTCAACTTTTCCCTCCCCTCCACTTAAAAGGTAAAGCACCGCCATTCTTATCGCCACTCCATTGGTCACCTGATCCAGGATCACCGAATGGGGTCCATCTGCCACCTCCGGGGTGATCTCCACCCCTCTGTTTATAGGTCCTGGATGCATGATGGTGAAATTCTCATTCAAGTTTTTCAGTCTTTCTTTGGTGATTCCGAATTTGTTGGTATACTCCCGGAGCGAGGGCAAGAATCCTCCTTTTTGTCTTTCTAGTTGAATCCTCAACACGATGACCACATCCGCACCCTCTAAAGCTTTATCCAGATCAGAGTATACTTTCACCCCCATCTTCTCGATCTCCACAGGTAACAATGTGGTGGGTCCGCACACGGATACATCCGCTCCCATGGTGGAAAGCCCCCAGATGTCCGATCTTGCCACCCGACTGTATTTTATATCTCCCACTATAACCACTTTCAAACCCTTAATTTTTTTATATTTTTCTCGAATGGTAAAAAGATCTAAAAGTCCCTGGGTGGGATGTTCATGCGCCCCGTCTCCGGCATTGATTATGGAAGAGTCCAGGCATTGGGTCAAAAAATAGGGAACCCCGGAGGCTTGATGCCGCACCACCACCATATCGATCTTCATGGCTTCGATATTTTGCACCGTGTCTTTCAAAGTTTCCCCTTTTTGGGCACTGGAGATAGCTGCGGAAAAGTTCACCAGCTCTGCGGAGAGCCGTTTTTCCGCCAGCTCAAAGGAGATGCGGGTACGGGTGGAAGGCTCGTAAAACAAATTCACCACGGTAACGCCTCTTAAAGTGGGAACCATTCTTATGGGACGGGACAGAATCTCTTTGAATGTCTCCGCCGTGTCTAAAATTAAATTTATCTCCTTTCTGCTCATCCCCTCCAATCCGAGCAGATGCCTGCTTTTCAGTTTCATCCATCCTCCGCCACTAACGGTTCATAGCTAACAGCTAACAGTTCACAGCTAACAGCCAACCGCCAACTGTTCACTGCTTGACAATAGAAACACTATCCTCTCCATCCACCTCTTTTATCTTTACCTTCACCTGTTCTTCCTTAGCTGTGGGGATATTTTTGCCCACGTAATCTGCCCGAATGGGAAGCTCGCGGTGTCCTCTATCCACCAAGACTGCAAGTTGTATGCGCTTAGGTCGCCCGAAATCTATAATCTGATCCAGTGCCGCCCTTATGGTTCTGCCGGTGAACAATACGTCATCTACTAAGATGATCACCTTATCCACTACATCAAACAGAATCTCGGTTTTTTGCACCAGGGGCTGTTCTAACTTGGTCTGGATATCATCCCGATACAAAGTTATGTCCATCAACCCCACCGGGATTTGGACTCCCTCGATCTTTTCAATTAACTTGGCAACTCTTTCTGCCAGATACGCTCCCCTGTTTTTGATTCCGATGACCGCCATAATCTCAGCGCCTTTGTTTTTCTCCACTATCTCATGAGCAATACGGATTAAGGCTCTATCGATGGTCTTGGCATCCATGACCAAAGTGCTTTTTGGTTTTCTGGGCAATTGGTTCCTCCTTGTGGTCAGACGATGGGCAAAAAAACACCCTTCCTCTGTTTTTGAGAGGTAGGGCTAAAATCTTAAATCCTGTTTTCTTCATCTCACCTTTTCTAGTTTCACCGAACTAGTTTAAAAGGTCTTAGGTTCGTCCCTAATTTATTCATCGGTTCTTGTTTGTCAAGTCTTTTTTCAGAGATCTCTGAAAAACTGCTTGAAGAGGAGAATCTGGAGTGTTCACCTTTAAGGCGTGTTGAAAAAGTATCTTCTCGAGGCGGGATATGCGTATGCATTCATACGAAAATTCCCGCCTCTATGGGGCACAATGACTTGTCACCCATAGGGCAGGGCATTCAGCCCTGCCAATAGAGTTTTCAACAGTCCCTTCAGGTGAACCATATCAAAGTTCTTTGCTTGCAAGAGGTTTTTGGTCCCGTCAAAGGCGGGACACTCCAGCCCTTGGCTCCGGTTCAGGGTGGTGAGTGAAACCGAACCACAAAACCTTTTTCAATTTGACTTTTTCAGAGATTTTCTAAAAAACACTTGACATAGTATAGCTACTGATGTATATTTACTTACTGAACGGTAAGTAAGAAAGGGGATATATTTTGAATACAAAAGAAAACATCGTTAAAACAGCTTTAGAACTCTTTTTGCAGAATGGCTATGAGAAAACTTCAATGAATGATATTGCTCGTGAAGTAGGAATCACGAAACCAGCTATTTATCATCATTTTAAGAACAAAGACCAACTGTTTCACCAGGTTTTGACATTGTTCTTCGAAGAGATGGGGAAATGGAGCAGATACCGTTTTGAATCCTGTAAAACTCTAAAAGCTTTACTGAAAGCCTTCTTCCAGTCCCTAAAGTCATTTAAGGAGGTGGCTGACATACTCTTGGGCAAGCCTAAAAAGAAGACGTCCTACAGCTTTTTGGAACTCTTTTTAACTGCAAGTAAAAAAGATCCCACTATTCAAAAAAGGATAGAAGACGGATTTCTCTTAACTCGCCAGTTTCTAAAAGATGAACTACTGAAGGCACAAAAAAAGGGAGAGATCCGAGAAGATATTAATTGTGAAATATACGCCTTTCAAATCCACGCAATAATAGAAGGAACCGGGTTAATTAGCTATTTAGACAAATCTGTAAATATAGAAACGATTGGCGAAAAAATGTTTAATAATATCTGGAAAATGCTAAAGAAGTGAAAAATTTTTTGTTTCATGAAGTTACCTACCGGTAGGTAAAAACTAAAGGAGCGAAGAATTAAAAATCAAAAACTTCCTTCCTACTTGAGATTACCTGTGGCTTTGTTCATGGGGTTGGCTATTTCAATTATCACCTTAAAGGGGCGTGGTATTTTCCCACTAACGGAAACCTCACCTCCTTGGTTGGGTGCATTCATCACTCACTCGTTTATGTGGATATTGTCTGTTTTGATAGCCCTTATTTTGGCAAAGGGAAAACTCAAGAATTATGGTTTTACTAAAGGAAAATTCCGACTAACCCCCAGAATTTTCTTGTGGGTTATTCCGACGGCGATTTTGTCCGTTATAGGTTTTATCGCTTCCCGTTCCGTCCAGGACATTAAGGGAGGCTTTGGACTTTCTCAGCTTCAAGATATAATATTTGTCTGGATTTATGCCAGCATCACAGAAGAAATTTTCACACGAGGACTACTTCAAAGTTTTCTTTCTCCTTTAACAGGATACGGGATCAATTTGTCTAAAAAATTGCGTCTAAGCTTGCCTGTTATTTTCAGCGGATTATTCTTTGGGATGATGCACATCGTGGCAATAGATAAGATGGGACCTCCTGTAATAATATTTACATCAGTATTGGGAATTATTGCCGGTTATTATCGTGAGAAAACGGAGAGTTTGATTCCGGCAATCATCATTCATGCTCTTTTCAATATCGGCGGCATGTTGCCCATGTGGCTTTTGTCTTGGTTGTTTTAACAATTGTTCTTCCAATTACAGGTTGACAATTATTTTAATCTATATTACAATATCAGTCGTAGGCTCGAAATCTCCCCCGCCTCTGGCAGGATTCGGTCGCTGGCACTCCCTCAGAATGACAAAGTGACTACATTCCCGCTGGATGATAACATCCAGCGGGAGCACTGTGCTACGCGAGTCTTACGACCGTATCCGATCTATAAACCTAACTCGATGTTCTGACGACCGCCAGACGCATGGTGGCCACCGGGAAACCAAAGAAGAACATCCTGATCGTATCGCGGATGGTGCCGCTTTCGTCAATCAAATTCTCATCTGTGCACCTCAGACGCCACCTTCTGCCCCTGTAACGAGACCAAATGTAGTAGGGGGTGAAACGAAACCCTTTTTCGTGCAGGATGATGTCTGCTCCCAAGGGCATATCATCCGCAGTCACATGAAGCCGGTCTGGTCCCACGATCTCCACGAACATGGTCCGCGCAATTACCTCGCCGGAGGAAAATTCAAAGCGCTCTTTCACCATCCAGACCGTGTCCGAAAGCCAGATCGCCTGGCTTGAAAAGCGGATATGCTCTTTAGGCATCAGCCACCTTAGTAGCGGATGTGGGCTCAGCTCGCCTTCTCCTTTCCATATTCCAACGAAGAACTCTTTTGGTTGAAGAGGCGTCACCTTCTTGTCTGCCATAACCTCAGACCCCACGCTCAGGGATTCCTACTTCCGGAGCATCAGTAGATTTTAGCGGGCAAGATGCCCGCGCTACGAGACGATTTATCCTTTACGTTTCAAAAACGGTCTGCAAAAAGCGCCAACAGCTCCTCTTCAGTGAAGACTTGTTTTTGTATTTCAATCCTCTTTTCTCTTAGCTTCCAGACAAGCTCCACCACCTGAGGAGGATCAAGTCCTACAGCTTTTATTCTATTGATATCTTTGAAGAATTCCTCCTTCTCACAGAAGGCGAGCAGTTTACCCTGATCCAAAAGGATAATTTTTTGTGCCAGTTGGGCGATCAAATCCATATTATGCGAGATTAAGATTATGGTCACCCCTACCGAGTTCAATTCCTTCAGAAGCTTTTTTATCTCTTGGGTGCTTTTTGAATCCAGACCACAGGAGGGCTCATCCAGAATTAGGATCTCAGGTTTTAAAGCCAGTATTCCTGCAATTGCCACTTTTCTTTGCTCTCCGCCGCTTAAAGAAAAAGGAGAGCGGAAGGCGAATTGGTCGAAATCCAACCCTACCTTCTCCATCGATTCTCTCACCCGGCTGTCTATCTCTTCCTCCGAAAGCCCTAAATTCTTTGGACCAAAGGCGATGTCGTGATATACTGTATCCTCGAACAACTGCAACTCCGGAAATTGAAACACCAACCCTACCTTTTGCCTGATCTTTTTTAAATCAATATTCTTGTTCTTTGTATTTTCCCCCTCAATGCATACCTCTCCAGAGCTAGGAAAAAGGAGCCCATTCAAATGTTGAACCAGCGTGCTCTTTCCTGATCCGGTTGGTCCGATCAGACCAATAAACTCCCCCTTTCCTATCCTTAGATTTATTCCATCTAACGCCTTTCTCGCAGTTGGCAATCCCTGATCATAGAGGTAACTTACCTTGTTCATTGAAATCTGGGAGGACGGGCCGTCCGCTGTCGGCCGACCGCTGACCGCCGCTATATGAGTGAAATTAGCTCTGACACTTTCAGCATTCTGTAAGATCTTATTCACCAATTCATCCAAAGTTAACGAATCATCTGAAGTGAGCCATCCTTTTTGTTTCAGCGCAGATGCTATCTTTGACGCAAAAGGCACCCCAAGTCCCATTCTTTCCAATTTTTCTTTTTGTTTGAATATCTCTACGGGAGGACCATCCAGCAATACTTTTCCCTGGTACATAACCAGAACTCTATCGGCAGTTACCGCCTCCTCCGGAAACTGGGTAATGTGAATTACCGTTACGTTTTTTTCTTCAGATAACATCTGGATTAAAGAAAGCACTTCCTTTTTCCCCAGCGGGTCCAGAAGGGAGGTGGGCTCATCTAAAATCAAATATTTGGGTTGCATGGAAAGGACCGCGGCTAAAGCCACCTTTTGCTTTTCTCCACCAGACAATTTATGCGGTGGATGAGTTCTGCATCCTTCCAAATGGAAATATTTTAGCGCTCTCTCCACCTTTGTTTTAATCTCCTGGTAAGGCAAAGCCAGATTTTCCAGGCCGAAGGCGATCTCTCTTTCCACTGACGTGGAGATTATTTGATTATCCGGGTTTTGAAAAACCATCCCCACTTTCTGGCGAATCAACTTCTGTGAATTTTTGTCCTGGGCATTTAAACCGTCCACCCATACCTGTCCGGTCTGAGGCAGGATAAGAGCGTTCAAAAGTTTGGCTAAGGTGGTCTTGCCTGACCCATTTGAGCCTATGATGGCAACAGACTCCCCCTCCTTTAGTTGCAGACTGACGTTGTCTAAGGCTAATACAAATCGTTTCTCATCCCCGCCTTTGGCGGGATTTTCAACCAGTTTATATTTGTATGAAACATGGTTAAGTTCTATCACGATCTGGAATATAGAGGCAGGAAAAACCTTTGTCAAATCCGAATTTGGATTCTGCGGATGAATATGTGGGCAGTGTGCGCTTTCAGACGAACCCGTGGGCTGGATTATGGGGAGACCAGAACCTAACTTAAGTTAGGTTCTGGTTTTTGTGATTTGTATTTGACATCCGCAATCTCTTCAAAATAACAGTTGACATAACAGGAAGGATTCTTTATATAACATAAAAGTAGTGAAGTTATTTCTGGAGTTTATCTGATGGGTATCAGATTCATCTTTAGAGAGTAGAGGATTATAGGAGGGAACGTGCTATAAAAGTTAGAGTATCAGCATAATTGTAAAAACTCCCTTTTGTCTGTTTGCAAACAGACGTATATTTATGCAAACTTGCTTTTGGAATGGTTTGGCTTAAAATCGAGTTTCGCTTTTTATTTATGTAATCCCAGCTATGAGCCCGCAAAGAAAATTTGCCTTACGCAATAAGATAGTGGTGGTCCCCATGGGGGAAATAGATTACTCCCTGGTGAATAAGTTAGCTTCTCAACTGGTATCCTACTTCAGCGTGGGAGTGGATGTGCTTCAGGGGGCAAAGATCCCACAAGAAGCTTTCAACCAGCAAAGGGGACAGTACTATTCCACCGTGATTCTGACCAGGCTGGAGCTTATGAAATCAGCACCCGGGGAGAAGATGTTAGGGTTGGTGGATGAGGATCTATACAGACCCAGCCGGAACTTCGTAATCGGAGAGGCAGATCCTGCCGGTAAATCCGCTGTGGTTTCACTCTTCAGGTTAAAGCGCGAAAATTATGAGATGCCGGATGAAGAAAAGGTTCTGTTCTCTCGGATACTCAAAGAAGCCATTCATCATTTGGGGCGTCTGTGGGGATTTGAAGATTGTCGCAATCCCAAATGCGTCATGTATCTTACAGATGACGTCACCGAGGTGGACAGAAAAGGGGCTAAATTCTGCGACAATTGCTTAAGAAGAGTGAGGGTCCGACATAGATAAAGTGTGCCTAAATTAATCTACACTATCGGAACGTCCACCCGCACCATCGAAGATTTCATATCCCTTTGCAGAGAATTCAAGCTTCAGGCAGTGGTGGACGTCAGAAGATTTCCCATCTCAAAGTTCGATCATTTCAAAAAAGATAACCTGGCTTCAGAGCTTCACTGCAGTGGGATAAGATATTTCTATCTGGGAAATGTTTTAGGGGGATTCAGAGAAAAAGGATACAAAGAGCATGCCCGCACCCCTGAATTCATCAGGGGGATGAAGAAATTATTGAATTTTGCATAAAGAATGGAACATTCTTCCTTATTCGCCTCCCTGTGCCTGTCGGGTCCCCGACCCGACAGGCAGTTCCCGCCAGGTCAGGGGACCTGGCGGGAACAGAATATACTATCGTTCCATTGAAAATGCAAGAAACAATAAAAGAGATAGCCTCCAAATCTACCACCGCCTTTGTGTGCGCGGAGAAATTTCCCTGGAGGTGCCATCGGAGATTTGTCGCTTTAAGGCTGGTGCAGGATGGATGGCGGGTGACTCACATTCTGGATGAGGAAAAAACTTGGGAGCCCCAAAACAGATCCATACATTTCAACCTGGATATTTAAAGCTTCATGACACAGGGGAGCTTTCCCGAAGAATTGAAGCTTTACAGGCAAAGTTGGAGAGTTGTGAGATCTGTCCCCACAAATGCAAGGTTAATCGACTCCATGATAAAAAGGGCATCTGCCAGACCGGGAAGAAAGCGAAGGTCGCAAGCTTCGGTCCACATTTTGGAGAGGAAAGCCCACTGGTAGGAAGATATGGATCGGGAACCATATTCTTTACTCATTGCAACTTATTGTGCATCTTCTGCCAGAATTATGACATCAGCCATTTAGGAGAAGGCTATCCCGTAGATGAAGAAAAGATTGCGGAGATTATGCTCTCTTTGCAGAATTTGGGATGTCATAACATCAATTTTGTGACCCCCACCCATGTGGTGCCTCAGATTGTGAAGGCTCTCCCCTTTGCCATCGAGCAGGGACTGAATGTCCCCTTGGTTTATAATACCGGAGGGTATGATTCTGTCAACACGCTTGAGCTTCTGGAAGGCATATTTGACATCTACATGCCGGATCTGAAATATTCAGACGATAAGATCGCTCACAGATATTGCAGTGCGAAAGATTACTCTCAAGTAGTTAGACAGGCGATAAAGATGATGCACAAGCAGGTAGGAGATCTGGTGATAGATGAAAGAGGGATCGCCCTCAAGGGACTTTTGATCCGCCACCTGATCTTGCCCGATGATTTGGCAGGAACTTACGATGCCATGAAATTCATTGCCGAGGAGATTTCCAAAAACACCTATGTTAATTTGATGGATCAGTATCGCCCCTGCTTTAAAACAAACGATTGTCCGCCGCTGGACAGAAGGATAACCCGGGAAGAGTTTGCTCGCGCCATGAAGATAGCTCACGATTTTGGAATAAAAAGATTGGATGGTTTAGGAAGCTTTGTGATGAATTAGCCCTCACTATAAAAATCGTTTTCACTTTTCGATGAAACTTTATTTCCCTACTTCTTTTTTGGACAATACTTTTTTGAGTTCTTTTGCTTTATCAGTTTCATCAACTTGTTATGCCAGATGGGTAACTTATTGATTTTCACCTTATTATTTGGTAACGTAGCTAACCTTCATGGCTTGGCTATCAAGTCGTAAAGGCTTGCCTACGCCAAAGTTACGGAAAACGCAAAGCCCTTGTTTTGGAAATGGATGACTTTTCATCCAGTATTTCCGGGTTAATGGAAAAAACGTGTTGGTTTTTTGTTGTTGATGATAACGGAGGCA
>CAZOJT010000007.1:0-96975 GCA_964580215.1 uncultured Ignavibacteria bacterium
ATATTATCAACTAAATCTAACCTTTTTACCAACACGAAACTTCCATTAAACCGAAAATCTGAAGGCCACAAGAAAGCAGATGTGGTCTATTGGTAAATTACAATTACCGTATTCTAAAATTATCATTTTGAATTCCTGAACTCCATCTTGGAGGATGACCTTTCGCCAACCTGAGATGGAATCCCCAACTACGTACTATCGATAATTTTCTCACGTAATCAGGATATTTCTTTTGCCATAACTGAGTTAAAATCCAATTTTGTCTTATAAGTGTAACAAACTGGAACATGTGTAACAAAAGCGTTACGCAAGCTGCCATCGCCATAGTTACAACATACGATCCATAAAAGAGTTAATCATAGCAACAATTCTGTTACACATTTCCTGGTGCTGTTTTTGTTCAATTTTATGTGTGATCAGAAAGACCTTGAAAACAAAGCAACTCACGATCGAACAGGTAAAATGAAAAAAATGGCACATATTTTGCTCTATACAATTTAAAGCTAAGTAAAGACAGTGGTGTAACAAAGTCATGACAGGCAGTTTGTTATTCGACGAGGCGACAAAGGAAGATGACCTTAAAGGAATTGCAGGATCAAATTCTGGAGGCGGCGCTTGAGGTTCACAAGAACATGGGTTTGGGCTTTCAGGAATCCGCCTACAGCCAGGCTTTGGCGGTTGAGTTGGACCTCAGAAAAATTGATTACGAAAGAAAGAAAAATATCAAATTATCATACAAAGGAAGTGTGGCTGGAGAGTATACCCTGGAATTTGTGGTAAGCGGAAAGATCATCGTGATGGTTAAAGCAAACGAGCCGATAAATGATACAGATGAATCTAAGATGCGAAGTTTTTTAAAAGCCACTAAGCTCTCTTTAGGGATGATTTTGGATTTCGGAAAGGAGACCTTAGAAATTAAAAATATAACAAGGTAGAAGCACGATCACACCTCAAAAAATTTAACCTCAAAGCTTGGAAGGAGGTGAACAGAGTGCCAGCAAAAAAGAAAGCTGCCAAGAAGAAAACCGCCACGAAAAAAACCGCCACGAAAAAAACTGCCAAGAGGAAGAAAAAATAGGCATCTGGGCATGTAGTTCAGGTTAAAAAACCCCGTCATGGAAGGCGGGGTTTTTTATTGACAATTTGCCAAAAATCTTCATCCTTGTCATACCTAATGCCCCATCAACAAAGTTTTCATAAGTTTTAAATTTGAGTCTCAACAAAATGTATTATTGGTTGCTCTTGGATGGATTGTCCTATGGGTCCTTCGGGCGGGCACGCCCAGACGCCCCCGTCTGGGTGTCTGCTCGTCTGGGATAACATCCAACCGGAGCAAATATCCACAATTTATGAAACGCCGTCAAGAAAGGTTTATCAAAATGGATACAGCATTTAGCCCGGCTAAAAAGTTTTTCTACTAGCCATTCGGTTCGCTTCTCAAGGTCCCGGGGACAAATAACCTTTGCAAAAAACAGGTTTGAGTGGTATTTTTAAATAAATTCGATTGGGTGAGAAAATTCTGATGTTAAGAAAAAATTTCCCTTTTAAGTATCTTGCATTGCTCTATGCGCTATTGATTTTTACTGTGTCTGCCATCCCCGGAATTAGCCCACCATCTTTTGGATTTGAGCTTGAAGATAAGATTTTGCATTTCATCGAATACAGCGTCTTTTCTGCTCTTCTCTTTCTGGCATTCTTCACCTCCGGAAAAGAGTATTTAAAAAAGCACGTTTTCTTTCTCTCCTCCCTCATTGGAATAGCCTACGCCATCTCCGATGAACTTCATCAGAAATTCGTCCCCGGAAGAAGCTGTGAACTTTTCGATTTTGTGGCAGATTGCCTGGGGATAGTTGTAATTCAAATAGGTATCTGGTTTTATTTAAAGAGGAAAAAGAATAGGTTTACCGCTCTTTAGCCTGATTTTGGAGACAAACCCTCCGAAATGTTGATTTTTTCTATTGCCAAAAAGCCAAAAAATCAGTATATATAACCAGGATGTTGAATTTGGAAAATTAACTTGGGCCAGAAAAACCTAAAATCAAGGAGAGTTGCAATCATGGCAAATGATTCCAAGAAAGCTTATGATCGGCTTTTGAGCCTAAGCAAAGAAATTTATCTTTTGAATGCATGCATGTCGCTTCTGGACTGGGATGAAAAAACTTACATTCCCAAAGGGGGTGTTCAGCATCGAGGAAATCAGTTAGCGCTTTTGGCAGGCATGAGCCATCAGAAAGCCACTTCTCCAGAGATTGGTGATCTTTTGAAACAACTGGAGGGAAGCTCTCTGGTAAGCGACCAGGATAGTTTTGAAGCCGCCAATATCCGGGAGATAAAGCACTCTTATGATAAATTGGTGAAGATTCCTCAATCACTGGTGGAAGAGCTAACCCGGGTGACTACAGTAGCTCATAGGGTTTGGGCGGACGCACGAGATAAGTCGGATTTCTCAATTTTCTTTCCCTATCTGGAAAAAATCATCCAACTGAAGCACCAGCAGGCTGAGGCTGTGGGATATGAAAAGCATCCTTATAATGCCCTTTTAGATGATTTTGAACCTGGAGCAACCATTGAGAAGGTGGCGAAGGTATTCGCTGATTTTCGTCAGGAGTTGGTAGACTTGGTGAAAGCTATAGCCGATTCAGGCAAGCGTCCCGACACCTCGATACTTTTGCGAGACTATCCAGTGGATGGTCAAAGCCGTTTTGGTAGGGAGGCGGCAACCGCTATAGGATATGATTTCGAAAAAGGAAGATTGGACGTCACGGTTCATCCCTTCTGCACCGGCATAGGTCCGGGGGACGTGCGCATCACCACCCGATACAACCCCAATCATTTTGGTCAGGCATTTTTTGGCATCCTGCACGAGGCTGGTCATGGCATCTATGAGCAAGGATTGGATCCGGAACGTTACGGCACCCCCGGCGGCGATGCTGTCTCTTTGGGAATTCATGAATCTCAATCGCGCATGTGGGAAAATCTGGTGGGACGGAGCAAACCATTCTGGAAGCATTTCTTTCCCAAAGCCCAAAAGATTTATTCCAAAGCTTTAGGTGACGTGAAATTTGAGGATTTCTATTTTGCCATAAATGAAGTCAAACCTTCGTTCATCCGGGTGGAAGCTGACGAGGTGACCTATAACCTCCACATTCTAGTCAGATTTGAAATCGAGCAGGCATTCTTCAACGGTGATCTTTTGCCCAAAGACATTCCTGGTGCCTGGAACGAGAAGTTCAAAAGCTACTTTGATCTGACTCCTCCTGATGATGCCCAAGGGTGCCTTCAGGATGTACACTGGAGTTCGGGTTATATCGGCTATTTCCCCACCTACTCTCTGGGAAATCTTTACTCAGCTCAGTTCTTCGCACAAGCCAAGAAAGAGTTGGGTGATTTAGATGAGCAATTTGCCCGAGGAGAGTTCGGCAAATTAAAGGAATGGTTGAAAGAGAAAATCCATCGACAGGGCCAACGTTACCGAGCAGAAAAACTGGTGGAGGTGGTCACCGGAAAACCACTTTCCCACCGTCCCCTGATGGACTACCTCAAAACCAAATACGGCGAGCTTTACGGGATCTAAATTGAACCAGGAGTAATCTCTCGAGCATTGGGCAGGGCATTTAGCCCTGCCCAAAAAGCTTCTCAACAGGCTCGGATGATAGCCCACCAAAAAAACAGGGTCTTCTATGAAATAGCTCAGAGACATTATCCAGCAGACTTTTAGAGCTATACTTTAGGTTTCTCCCGCCAATGCACCTTATAAGGTCTAAAAAGTTTTTTAAGGTTTTCAAAGATCGTTTTGTGACAACACGTATTTTTAGCACGAATTGCTAACGGGGCTTGCCCTGAAGGGAGAAAGATGAAAAGATACCTTATCTTCTTTTTGATTCTTGCCTTCATAATTTCTGCCGGAAGTCACCATCTTTTTGGCTCGCAGACTACTTCAGAGGAAAGAAGCAAAGAGAATAGTTCTTCAGAGAAGAAAACAACCACCCTCACCTGTTATAAGTATGATGAGGGATTGGCTAAAGCCAAAAAAGAGAAAAAGCACATAATGGTGTATTTCTATACCACCCGGTGCGGATGGTGTAAGAGGATGGATCAGTATACCTTCGGCAATGACGAGGTTAAGAAGACTTTGAATGAAAATTATGTGCCTATCAGGGTGGATAGTTATTCCGGTGAGAAGGTGAAGGTGGAGGGAAAACAGGTCACCGAAAGGCAAGTGGCGGCCATGTATAGGGTGCGAGCCCATCCTGTTACCTGGTTTCTTAAGCCCTCCGGAGAACAGATCGCTCCTCGCTTAGGATATGCTGATGCTGATGAGTTTCTATATATCTTGAACTGGGTAAAGGATGATCTTTACGAAAAGATCAGTTTTAACGAATTTGTGAAGCAACAGCAGGAAAAGAAAAAATCCGAAAAGAACGAAAATAAATAAGGTGCTTCTCCACTTTAGTTGTCCGAATTTGGATCCATTGGATTGGAATTCTCCATAAGAAAGAAAGTCCTAAGGACTTGACAAAGTCGTCCACAGAGTCCATAGGAACATTTTGAGAACCTCACTTCCTATCCCCCTCTTCCCCGCCTCTGGCGGAGAATAAAAACTATGTGCCTCTGGCCAAAAAGCTAAGCACGAAGAGATAGATGAGTAAAAGCTCAAAATAGTTCTTGACACGATAGCCTTTCAGAGATAGGGACAGGGGTTTGCTCCGCACTTCTCCCGCCAAAGGCGGGATGTCGAAGGAAAGCTCAAGCAGACGCTTGCCCGTCTGGGCAGACCCTAAGGGAGCAAAGTCGAAGGAAGGGCTGTCCCTACATGAAATATTCATAGGCTTTTTGGGGTCCACCTAAAGGTAGACACTCCGTAATAAATAATCTCATCCTCTATCCCTCTCTCCACTATGTGTTGAAAATCCCGCCAAAGGCGGGGGAGAAAGGGAATAAGGAGGAGAGGTTAATTTCCTACATTATATGTATGGGTCTGCCATCCGCCTTTAAGGCGGCTTCTCTTATAGGTTCACTCAATGTGGGATGGGCGTGGATGGTGTCGATCACATTCTGGGTTTTTGCTCCCATCTTAATGGCTAAGGTAAGCTCTGCGATCAAATCCGTGGCTCGGTGACCCAGAATCTGCGCTCCCAAAATTTTTCCTGAAGCTTTTTCGGAAACAACTTTGACAAAACCTTCTGTTTCATTTTCTGCCTGGGCTCTTCCACAAGCCACCATGGGGAATTTTCCGGTTTTTACTTCCAATCCTTTTTCTTTTGCCTGCTTCGCATTAAGCCCCACACTCCCTATCTCCGGGTGAGTGAAGATACAACGAGGGACAGCGGTATAGTCCATCTTCTTATCTTCGCCCAAAGCGTTTTCCACAGCTATCTCTGCCTCCATGAAGGCTACATGTGCCAAAAGCCAGTTGCCGATGCAGTCTCCTGCGGCAAAGATATGAGTCAGGTTGGTTCTGAGATGTTCATCCACAACGATAGTTCCTCGGTCCATCTTGATGCCTAACTTCTCCAATCCCAAATCTCTGGTATTGGCTTTTCTCCCCACTGACAACAAAACCTTCTCCACTTCCACATTTGTTTTTCCCTCTGATGAGGATATGGTCACGGTCATTTTGCCATCTTTGGTTGGTGCTATTTGGGAAACCTTGGAGTTGGTGAATATTTTGATTCCCGATCTTTCCATGGAGTTCCTTAAGCCGGCGACAACCTCCTCATCTTCTCCGGGGATAATCTGGGAGAGCATCTCCACTATGATGATCTGCGCCCCAAAAGAGTGGTAGATATAGGCAAACTCACATCCTATGGCTCCACCTCCGATGATCAACATGCTTTTGGGAACGGAAGTTAAAGATAAAGCACCGGTGCTGTCTATCACCCCCTCTGATTCGATTCCCGGAATGGGAAGCTGAATGGGAACTGAGCCGGTGGCAATCAAAATTTTATCTGCTTCCAGTTTTTTGGTGGTTCCATCTTCCAGTCTAACCTTGATCTTTTTTTCATCCAAAAAGGTGGCCGTTCCTTTGATCAAATTAACTCCACGTGTTTTAAGCAAAGTTTTCACCCCGGTGACCGATCGGTTTACCACCATCTGTTTTCTTTTCATCAACTGGGAAAAGTCCATATCAGTTCCGTGAACCTTGAGTCCCCAACGTCCGGCATGCTTCAATGTAGATAAGGTGTAAGCCGCGGAGGTCAATACCTTGGTGGGAATACATCCCACGTTCAGGCATATTCCTCCCACCTCTTCTTTTTCCACCAGGGTCACATTGGTTCCCAGTTGAGCCGCCCGGATGGCTCCCACATATCCTGCCGGTCCTGCACCGATAATAACTAAGTTTTTGCTGCCTTCGTTCATGTCCTGTCCTCCTGATCGTCTCCAAGAAGATTCTTTGCAATAGATTCAATCTTTATGACTTTCAATTTATACTGGTTGACTTCTTTTGTCCAGAAGTTTATCAGATTTACTGCGAGACGACTGGAAGGTTCTTGAAATTCTTTAAGAAAGGAGGGATCGTCTTATCTTAACATCCACAAGCTTAACGACATGATTGCCATCCCGAAGACTACACCAAGTATAGCTGCATGCTCTTGACCATAGGAGCGGGAGGTGGGAACAAGCTCGTCGAAGGCGATGAAAACCATGATACCAGCAACTAACGCCAGCAACCATCCTAAAAGGGTTGGCGTCAGGAAGGGTAGCAGGAAAACTGCAGCGACGCCGGCTCCAACAGGCTCAGCTAAGCCAGACAGAAATGACCATAAAAAAGCCTTACCTCGGCTTTTGGTGGCGGCGTAAACCGGTGCAGATACTGCCAGACCTTCCGGAATGTTATGAATGGCTATAGCCACCGCTATGGCTACTCCCAATTTGGCGTCTTGAAGAGTTCCAGCAAAGGTGGCCATCCCCTCCGGAAAGTTGTGAATCCCTATTCCCAGAGCAACCAGCACACCCATTCGTAAAAGTTTGCCGTTTTTCTGGTTTTTTGAGAAGTCCTGGTGACCTGCCCATTGGTGAGGGATGGAAAAATCGATCAAGAATATGACGATGATCCCGATGAAAAAGCCGAAGTGCGCGTAGGCAAACCCGATGGACTCAATGCTCCCCGGCAAAAGTTCAATAAAGGAAACCATCACCATCACACCAGCAGAAAACCACAATGTGGCGTTCATAAAGCGGGGTCAGGTTTGCGAACAAGGAGTCCCAACCAGGCTACCCAGAGTGGTGGACAGCCCCGCCAGCGTGGTTAAAATAAGGGCTAAAGCAATGTTTTTTTCCATCTTCACTGGTTACTTGGATTTTTCTTGAATTCTCCTTTTAGGATTCCCATGATCATGGTATCATGATATTCGCCACGAATATAACGATCATCTCTTAAAACTCCCTCCTTTTTGAATCCACACTTTTCATAAGATTTTATCCCTCTGAGATTGTACTCAAACACTCGCAAATAGACACGATGCAGATTCATCTGGTTGAAGGCAAAGTCCAGCATGGTCATCATGGCGTCAGTTCCGTATCCTTTGTTCCAGTGCTCCTTTTTTCCTATAACTATGCCCACCTCGGCATTGCGGTTTTCCCAGTCAATTCTATGCAGTCCTATGCCACCCAGATAAACGCCTTCTTTTGTCTCGATAGCGAAGACTTTATTTCTTTCATTGCTGTCATCCAGCGCCTTTTCAATCCACTTCTCCTCCTGAAATCTGGAAACCGGATATCTCATGAGCAGGTTTTCCATCACTTCCGGGTCGTTTACCCATTTCATGATTTCGTCTATATCCGTTTTTTCCAGAGCCCTGATCCGAACCTTTCTACCTTCAATCATGGTTCACCTCGTTGGGTTCCTTTTGCAAATTATGCACTTTGCAAAGGCATCTTCAAAGATTATTCAGCCCAATAAATTGGGCAACTACAATTTCCTGGTTAGTGGTTTTCCATCTGAGTTATTCCTTTTACTTCCCGTTGTCTCTGGGGCGGGAGGGTTCGAACCTCCGATCTTTCCGCAGGATCTTGAGACCGGTTAACGGCCGGATGCATTGCCTCTCTGCTACACCCTGATCATGTAAAAGATTCAGGCTTTTTCTTTGCATTGGTTTTTTTATCAATAGTTGGTCAGTTGGTCTATCTTTCCATGTTTCCGGGCGATGTACTCAATGGAGCGGTAAATCCAGTGGGAAAACAAAGCCAAAACAAGCGTGGTCGCCGCCATGATTAAGATCAACTGAAAGTTGGAATATCCGCTCAAAGTGGGGCTGAGGCTTTTCTCCAGAATCGATCTTCTCACCAGCTCCAGCCAATAGGTTAAGGGCAATATCTTGGATAGATACTGTAACCAGAGGGGCAGAATATCTATGGGATAGATGGCGCCGCAGGCAAGATAGAAAAGCCCAGCCATCCCTTCGGTCAAGGCATAGCTGTGATGCGCCGTGACCATGCTTACTCCAGCCAGAAGTATGCCCAAACAGGTGATGATGAAGATCCCGGCTACCACGGAGAAGAGAAGCAAAGGATAGTTAACGGCAAACAGGTTAACCGGTATCTTTAACACCAGCATGCCAAAAGCCATGGTGATGATCACCGCCACGGTGGTCAGTACCATCTTGGCAATGCCCCGACCAAAAAGGTAATAATACATTCTGATCGGAGATATGTAGATATATCTGATCATCTGATAATGATCCCGATCCTCATGGATAACCCAGCTGATCCCGAACAGAACGTTGATTACGTACATAAAGAAAGCGTTTCCCACATAGATATATGCGAATAGATCCATGCCGGTCTTCCCTCTGGTTACCACATAATACATCACCACCAGAATAAGGGATGAAGCCAGGGGTCGGACGATGGAGTAGATGGCGAAAAGAAAGGGATCGGTCCAGTTAGACTCCATAGCCCAACCCAATTTCCCAGCGGTCTTTATGGTTCTCAAGTTTTCTTTGGTTTTAGCAAACATTCTCACCAGTGTCTCCTCAAATGATTTTCTTAACGGGTATGGCATAAAATTAATAGAAAAAGAAATCGTCGTAGGGACAGCCCTTGTGGCTGTCCTCTTTTAGGACAAGGACAAGCCCTTGTCCCTACGTTCTTCGACCTCACCCCCCCCCGTCATCCCCCTCTCCCCCGCCTCTGGCGCGATTTTCAATCACCGCCGTTGGCGGGATCTTCGACATGAAATGGAGAGGGAAAGATAGGGGAAGAGTTTTTTTCAGTCGTAGGGACAGCCCTCGTGGCTGTCCGCATTAGGCTTAGGACAGGGACAAGCCCTGTCCCTACGTTCTTCGACCTCACCCTCTGTCGTCTCCCTCTCCATTTTCCACAGGATCCATAGGACATGGAGAGGGGGACCAAGGGGGAGAGGTTATGCTTATTGCCATCTTAAAGTCAATCTCCCCTGTTTTTTGCCCAGTTTCTCCATATACTCCAGGGCATATTTGGAGATCACCAGAAAGAACACACATAAAACCACTAGGGCAGTTAACTCCATATTTACATTGATGAATCCGGATTTTGGTCCCGCCTTGAAGGCAAGCTGTCTCATGGCATCCAGACCCAGAGTCATGGGAATCAAAGATGCTCCTAAGGCTATGGCGAAACCTAAGTTTTTCACCGGAAAGAAGAATCCTGACATAAGGTGAACTGGCTCCTGAAGCAATGTAACTCCATGCCAAGCTTCCCTGCCATAGAGCATGAACAGCGATGAGAAGAGCATGCCCAGTCCATATAGACCTACCAAAGTCAAGATGAAGACCAAAAATAGCTTGGGGAAGCTAATTATGGCGAAATCCACCTTGAAGATCAAGCTCCCCGCCAGAAAGATAAAAACCGCTCTGGTGGTAGCTAAAAACATGCCACCTGCAGCCATGCCCAGAAGTATGGACATTCTGGAGATGGGAGCGATCATGTATAACTCCAGATTCCCTATCTCCTTCTCCCAGTAAAACTGAGCCGCCATGCCCCACAGGACAAACATCCAGTAGGCGCTCATGGTTCCGCCCAAGATCACAAATCCGGTGTATTCCTCCGGGGCATTCAAAGCCTTATACACGTATACATAGGCGGCGGTGGCTAAGATGGGAAGCAAGGTCTCGGTGAACCACCAACTCGGCTCCCGATTTGCGGCTACCACCCGCACATAAGCCCGAGCGATTATCGCTTTTATGTTGGTTTTCAGATCAGTCTTCATTTTTTAATCCTCTTCCCACCAGTGCCACGAAAACGTCTTCTAAGCTCGGCTCCATCTTGGAAAGAGATATTATCTTGGAACCGTTGCCACTTAAGGATTCAGTGACATTGGAGATAGCGGATTCTTCCTCCAGGATGAACTTCAGTTCGGTTCTTCCCAGGTGGCTTTTGTGCTCATAGGCAAACTGCTTAACCCCGGAGATCTGGCTAAACTTCTCCATTCCGTTTACGGACAAGGGAATCTCGATACGAAACACCGCCTCTCCGGCTATAGATTTCTTAAGGTTCTGTGGCGAATCACACACCAGAACCTTTCCCTTGTCAATGATAGCCACCCGATCGCAGAGCTCATCTGCCTCTGCCATATAATGGGTAGTCAGAAGAACGGTCCTTTCCAGATTCTCTTTCATCCAGGTTCTTATGTAGGCTCTCACGTCCCGGGCGATCTGCACATCCAGACCCAGGGTGGGCTCATCCAAAAACATGATCTTGGGATCGCAGACAAAACCTCGCATGAAATTCAGCTTCTGTCTGAGTCCGGTGGAAAGCTTCCCGATCTTGGTTCTGGCAAACTCCTCCATTTTCAAAATCTTCAAAAGCTCATCGATTCTTCCCTGAACAACTTTGTTAGAGATGCCATAAAATTGTGAGAACATCCACAAAGTTTCCCTCACCGTTAAGATCCCATATCCGCACTGTTCCCCTCCGGATACCATATTGATCTTTCTCCTCACCTTTTCCGGATATTTGACCACGTCCACACCATCCACCAGGGCGGTCCCGGAGGTGGGCAAAAGAAGGGTGGAGAGGATTTTTATCAAGGTGGTCTTGCCCGCGCCATTAGGTCCCAGAAGGCCAAACAGCTCACCCTGAAGAATCTTTATATTAGCGTTCTCCAGGGCAATCAACTTGCCATTGTTGTTGCCGTTTGCTTTTTTATTCTTTACTTTTTTTAACTTAAAGGTTCTGTTCAGATCAAAAGTTTCTACAGCTAAGTTCATCTTTTTTCCTTTCATTATAAATAATAAAAAAACCGTGATCTACTCTGGATAGGTCACGGTTCTTTCAAATTCTTTGTTAATATCCTACTCAGAGTAGCCTCCTTCGTCTGAAGGTGGAGACGAAAATGGGCATACTATTCCCCTGTACTGGGCAATTAAGTAAAAGCAGTTTAAACGTCATCAAAAAATCCACCTCCGTTAATTCAGATCTACTCATCAATTAACATGCTATTACGCAATTAAACACAAAAAGTTTCTTTGTCAAGAAAAATTTTAAAAAAAAATTTGAGCCCAGGGAGTGCGCCAGCTTACTGGCGTTTTTTTGCTTAGCGAGGATGTTATCATCCTCGCGCTAGTACCTTGGTGGATGATAACTTCCACCAGGAGCGCGGGACCTCTTCCCCCTTGTCCGTCACGAAGTGAAGGGCTTGACCTGAAGGATTCATGAAGCGGGGAAAAGTCTAAATTAAATACCCCCGGGGCGACTCGAACGCCCGACCCTCTGCTTAGAAGGCAGATGCTCTATCCTGCTGAGCTACGGGGGCATGTAACGTCGGCAGTCCACCGTCCGCAGCAAGTCTGGTACCAGGTTTGCTGTGGACGGTGAGCCGTAAGCTGTGAACTGGTCGGAGTAGAGGATTTGTACCTCCAACGGCATGGTCCCAAATCATGTGCGCTACCAGGCTGTGCCACACCCCGATCTCTTTTCCGCATTTGTAGGGCTAACCGTTCACCAAAGATACAAAAACACATTCGTCTTCGACAGATTAGCCGCTATAATTACGCAAAGAATATAAATTATTTAGATTTGGTGTCAAGAAAATTGTCTCTATTTCTCAAAAGATCAGGATTGGTATCTTGTCGCGGCAAGATTCATCCTGCCAGTCACAATACTTTTTTGAGATTTTGTGTTGTGTCAGGACCTCACAGGCTGATCGAGAATTCCTTGAAAGATAATCCATAGTCGGACATTTCTTGCCAGGTTCGATTCTTAAATGCATTCAAAACAAGGTGAATTAAAAAAACAACTTTCTTAGAATATCAATCAAAAAAGAAATGCTTTCTGTGAAAGCTCTTATCTTGTTATTAACTATCCCTCTTGGCCTATCTTTCTTCTTACCTCCACAAGCAAGGTACATCTTCTTTCCCAGACGGGTCTCCGTAAATTATGTCCAATGCACATCAATTTAAACTCAGCGTCTACTTTCTCTAACCTCCTCAGAAGAAAACTACGGTAGCCTAAGTTATGCTTTGGGTTGCCAAAAGGTGGTTCCGCAGTAAACAGCCTCTTCTTATACTTCGCCTTCCCCTCCTCGAATAAAAGCCGTTTCCTCATCTCCTCCAGAAGCTCTCGCCTATCCTCCCTGGCTATAGTTCGAGCCTATTGCTTGGTACACAACTCCCGCACTTCACAGTCACCGCATCCTACACCTCTGTAAATAACCTGTCTCCATTTCCTCTCCCCTTTGTCACTATGACGCCTCTTATACCCCCTTAGCTCCTTGCCCTCCGGACATATGTAAATCTCTTTCCCGTTATTTTATATAGGTTGTTCTTGCGGAAATCGTTGATGGTTCTGAAATCCGGTCTATACATCTAGGCAAGGTAGATGTAGGCAGTGTCGCTCTCACACATCTGGGCTATCTTTCTGCCGCTACGATTGCCAGTGGCATAACCATAGAATAATAATTTTAATTGTATCTTGGGATGATAAGTGTTCTGACCCAAATGACTGTATTCGTCCTCTATCTCTTTTGTATCCAATGCTTCTACTACTTCATCTACTACTCTGGCTAAATGAGATGCAGGAACATAATCTTCAAGTGATGGGGGCCGGAGCATTGGTTGCTTCTTCCGGTAAGGCTTGAATCTTGCCATTTATCCTCTCCTTTCATAATCATCATATTTCAACCTCATCTTACCAGATGGAGAAGCTTTTTGCAAATACTTTCTGTTAAATCCCCATTCTCGGTCAGCCTGCCCAGACCCGACAGGGAACCGTGAGCTTTTCGCCAGGTTAGGGACTTGGCGAACGCGAGGTTATTCGGACATAGCGTATGGAAAGTCTCAATATTCAAATGGACAATTCCCCGACGCAACCTGATCCTGAATCCCGATAAGCTATTGAAGCACATAGGCAAATTTTGGGGACACTTATAGGTTTAACCTCTGCCCCAACCATAACTTTAACCTGGTTCGCCTAAAGGCGAACACTCCCAATACACCTTTCCGATCTGCTTTTTTTCAGATACCAAATCAAAAATAAGTTGACTTGACATCACATTTTTGTTGCATTATTGATTCTTATGAGATATTTTTGGTATTGAAGGAATAAAAGCATTCTAAAGTGTGGGTGGAATATGAAAAAAGTTCTTCTGATCTGTGTGGTTTTGGTCTTTTTTCTGGGAGCGTGGATGCTTTCTGCTTCCCCACGCCATGTAAATCTGGTCACAATCGACGGACCTATTGGACCAATCTCAGCTCGCATTATCGCCGAAGCTATTGCCTCCTCTGTGCAGGATAGTGCCGAAGCCTTGATCATTGAGTTGAACACCCCGGGCGGGCTGGATGAATCCATGCGCATCATAACGAGAAAGATTTTGAATTCGGAGGTGCCGGTGATCGTCTATGTTTCACCTGCCGGATCCCGAGCGGCTTCTGCCGGGGTATTCATCACCCTGAGCGCTCATATAGCCGCCATGACCCCGGGAACCAATATCGGTGCGGCTCATCCAGTTGCCATGGGGGGACAGATGGACTCTACCATGGCAGAAAAGGTGGTCAACGATGCCGCCGCTTACATAAGAAGCATCACCAGCAAAAGAGGGAGAAATGAAAGGTGGGCGGAGGAGTCGGTAAGAAAAAGCGTATCCATCACAGAAAATGAGGCTTTGAAGCTGAATGTCATAGATCTGGTAGTCAATGATGTCCGGGAGCTTCTGGATTCCTGTGATGGACGAAAGGTGAGCCTCCCCTCCGGCGAAAAGGAGTTGAATACAAAAGACATCGAGGTTAGAAAGGTGGAGATAAGCTTAAGAGATAGGATACTGGAGGTGATCACCAATCCCACCATCGCTTACATTCTTCTCACCCTGGGAATATGGGGACTCTTCTTTGAGCTTTCCAATCCGGGAGCGATCTTCCCTGGAATTGTGGGGGGAATATGTTTAATCTTGGCGTTTTTTGCCCTGCAGAGTCTCCCCATCAATTACGCCGGTTTGCTTTTGATGATTTTAGCTTTGATCTTGTTCATACTGGAGGTAAAAATTGTGAGTCATGGAGCATTGACCATCGGGGGAATAATATCTATGGTTTTAGGATCTTTGCTTTTGTTTAAATCTCCCCTGCCATATATGCGCGCCTCGCTGGTGGTGATAATCACAGTTGTTGCTGCTACTGCTTTGTTTTTCATAGTTGCGATGGGCTTGGCTCTCAGAACCCGAAAGCGGAAGGTCACCACTGGAGGCAGAGGACTTCTGGGAGAAGTGGGGGTGGCACGAACTGCTCTGAAGCCAGAAGGAGATGTGTTCATCCATGGAGAAATCTGGAGGGCAGAGGCGGACCAGCCCATAAAGAAGGGGGAGAAGGTGATAGTCACGGGAGTGGACCATCTCACCTTAAAGGTTACCAAGAAGAAGTAAAAATAATCTGCCTGAACAGGTGTCTCTTAGCTTTACGGGTCTGTTGAAAAAGTATCTCATCGGCTTCAATCGGCGAGATGAAATTGTCGGAGGGGCAGCCTTTATGGCTGACCTCATTAGAGTAGAATAGGGATTCATCCTGAAGGACAAGCTCCTGTCTCTATCCTATGGATCTCATTTGAGTTCCTATGGTCATTTGACTCAAATGAGATTCAAATGAACAATTGACCTGCGGACATAAAATTTACACATAAAATGATTTCTTCAACACAATCTTACTTGACACTACCCCTGATTCTGCAGAGTTGATTTTTTAGTTTGAATTTGTTATTTTAGAAATATGAAGAGGCTAAATTTTCTCATAGTTCTTTTTCTGTTACTCTCCAGTTCTTCCTATGGTCAATACTATTTTGGCAAGAACAAGATTCAGTATACCAATTTCGATTGGCAGGTTTTGACCACCCAGCATTTTGAGATCTATTTTTATTCAGAAGAGAAGGAAATTGCCCAGGTTGCTGCCAACTGTGCGGAGGAAAGCTACCGATTTTTAGAGAACAAGTTTAATCATCGTATAATAAGAAAAATTCCCCTGGTGGTTTACAGTTCCCCCAACTATTTCGCCCAGACCAACGTCATTCCCTCCCTTCTTCCGGAAAACGTTGGCGGCTTCACCGAATTTTTAAAAGGACGTATGGTTATCCCGTTTAATGGCTCATATTCAAATTTCGCCCGGGTGATCCAGCATGAGCTGGTTCACGCCTTCATCATGCACAAACTTCCTTATGTGATGAGGGCTCACAGAAGATTTAACTATAATAGACTGCCCCTATGGTTTGAGGAGGGTTTAGCTGAACACTGGTCCAGAAAGTGGGACAGCGAAGCAGATATGATGATCAGAGATTTAGTCATCTCTGGAAGGTTTCTCCGGTTGGAAGATATCTATCAGGTATATGGGACTTACCTCATGTATAAAATCGGAGAGGCATTTTGCGCTCATCTTAAGAAAGAATATGGAGATGATAAAATAGGATTGCTCTTTGAGAACTACTGGAAGGCAAACAACTTCGGTGATGTCTTCCGACTGACTTTCAACAAGAGCCTGAAAGAGGTGTGGAGCCAGTGGGAATATTCTTTGAAGAAAAAATATTTCCCGGAGATAAAAACCAAAGACCTCCCAGACCGCATCTCCACCCAGCTTACCTTTGACGGGATAAACATAAAGCCGGAACCGGTTCTCTTGTCCGATCAACAGTGGGTGGTGTTCAAATCCAATAAGTTGGGATATTCCTCTATCTGTATGATGTCGCCAGAGGGAGAGAAGAAAAAATCGCTCACCTTAATCAGGGGAGAAAGATCTCCCCAGTTTGAATCCTTGCACCTTCTGAAAAGCAAGATCGGTGTCTCAAAAGATGGCAAGATCGTCTTCGTCTCCAAGAGTCACGAGAATGATGTGCTATATATGTATGATATAACACAAAGGAAGATCACCGATAAAAAAAGGTTTGGAAATTTAATCGAGCTTTCTTCCCCTACCTGGTCTCCGGATGGACAGAAGGTTGCTTTCGGGGGAGTTGCCAAGAATGGATATTCTGATCTTTATTTGTATGACCTTAAGAGTAAACTATTAACTGCGTTGACCAATGACGTATACGAGGAGAAAGATCCCAGTTGGTCTCCGGATGGAAAACACATCGCCTTTGTTTCTGATCGGGGTCCCTGGGGAGAGGGAGGTTTTCTAAATCTTTTTCTCTTAACCCTTCCGGACAATAAAATCACCCCCTTGACCTCCGGTGCCCACCACGATCTGTCGCCGGATTGGTCTTGTAATGGCACAAGTTTGGTCTTTTCATCTGATCGAAATGGCTCGTATGATCTTTACCTTTTATCACTCCATCCAGAAAACGATCCTCCCCAACCCAGCCAGCTTACCTCTTTTTTGACTGGCGCATTTGATCCCAGTTTCTCTTCAGACGGCAAGACCGTTTTCTTTACCGCTTATGAAAAATACAGTTTTCAGATACATAAGATGAGTCTGGATAGTGCTGTGGTGGAATATGCTGAATTATCCGAAGAGGTAACCCTCTCCGTCCCCACAGCTCAGCCGGCTTGGAAACCAAAAAAGATTAAGGGAGATCAAGAGAGTGGCTCAGTGAAATATAAGAATCGATTCTCCTTTGACATCGCTCAATCGGTCATATCGTATGATGCGGTTTATGGAACCGTGGGAGGTTTTCAGGCGGCATTTACCGATATGTTGGGAAACCATCAGTATTTCTTCCTTCTGGGCAACAGCGCCCGCTCCTCGAATGAGTTTCTCTCCAGCTTCAATTTTGGCATAACCTATGTTAACAAAGCCCATCGCCTCAACTACGGGTATGGGCTTTACCATTTTAAGGATGAGTATTACGACGAGTATTATGGCTTCTATACGGAAAGGCAATATGGGGGGCTGGCTTTAGCAAGCTATCCACTGTCCAAGTTCAAACGGGTGGATGCAAGCTTTTTCTTGCGTCAGTCTGATCGGGATGTTTATATTCAAACCAGAGAAAGGAAGGCGTTGCTTTCCACCAATTACATTTCCTGGATTCTGGACACCAGCATCTGGGACTTGGTAGGACCCATCGATGGCACCAGATTCAATTTCACTTTGGGCCTTACCATGAATTTGAATAAAGGGCAGGCGTATAACAAACTTATCCTGTGCGATTTCAGAAAGTATATTCGATTAAAAAAGAATAGCTGTTACGCTATAAGAGTTATGGGCTTCACGTCCAGCGGCAAAGAGCCCCAGAGATTATATCTGGGAGGGAGCTGGTCTTTGAGAGGTTACGACTGGCGGGCATTTTATGGGAGACATCTGATTTTGCTGAATAACGAATTGCGGTATCCTCTAATCGACAATCTCTCCATTGGTTTTCCCTTCGGAAAGATATCCCTCCATGCCATCAGGGGGGCTTTGTTTTTCGACGCAGGAAATGCGTGGGAGGATGAATTTGACCAACTTTATGGAAGCTTTGGAATCGGAGCCAGGATAAGCTTGGGGTATGTGATGGTTCTTCGTTTTGATATCTCTCGAACCACCGACTTCAAAAAGATAAACAAGAAGACCGATTTTGACTTCTTCTTCGGATGGAACTTTTGATGAAAAAGAATTTTTTTTCGCGTCTCTCTTTTCTGATTTTGCTTCTTGTAGTAGCATGTGCTGGTGGGCTTAAATTCGAGAAGCTCAGCTCATATGATTTGTCCGGCTGGAAAAGCTTCCGGGGAGATTACCAGAATACTGCATACGTTCCTTCGACCATTGGCGTGCCGAACAAGCTCTTATGGAAATATGATGCTAAAAGACCTTTGAAGTCATCGCCGGTTGTTGTTGGCAAGATCGTGGTTATCGGATCATTAGATAAAAGAGTGCATTTTTTGGATGCACTCTCCGGGAAGGAGATGGGGGTCTACAAGGTCTCTTCGTCTGTTTCCACCTCAGCCTGCGGGGAGGATGCCACAATTTATTTTGGTCTGGACAAGGGAAAAGAAACTTTCTTTGCATTAGATCTCCGAACCGGGGAGATTTTGTGGAAAAAGAAGTTAGGAGACCTGTCCTCTTCTCCTGCTCTATGTGAAGACAAGATATTTGTAGGATCAAGCTCAGGTATTTTGAGGGTTTTAAACAAAAACACAGGCGAAAGAATCTGGGAATTTGAGACAAAAGCTTCCATCATTTCCACCCCAGCCTGTGATGGTCAGTCTTCATCCACCTCCGATGAAAGAATAATCTGTTTTGGCTCAACTGATGGCTACCTACATGCCCTGGATATAGAGAGTGGAGAGGTAAGATGGAAATTCAAAGCAGAAGGTGCCATCTACTCCTCTCCGGCTATAAAGAATGGAATGGTATTCTTTGGATCGGTTGACGGAAATCTTTATGCTTTGAATCTAGGTGATGGTTCCCTTATATGGAAATTCAAGACCCAAGCTGATGTCTATTCCTCTCCCGCAGTTGCTGAAAGCCTGGTGTATATTGGGTCGAACGATTACTTCATGTATGCGGTGAACCAGAACTCTGGAGAACTTTGCTGGAAATTTGAAACTGAAGGGTTAATCCGTTCTTCTCCCATCGCGGTGGGTGACAAGCTCTTCTTTGGCTCGTATGACGGCAATTTTTACGTTCTAAACCGCTTCACCGGAAAGCTTCTGTGGAAATATCAAACCAAGGGGATGATCTCATCTTCCCCCGCCTATTATGACGGGAGAATCTATATAGCTTCAGAAGATGGTTTTTTGTATTGCTTTGGATATTGATAACCTCACTCCCTCTGTCCCCCTTTCCATCACATGTTGAAAATCCTGCCAAAGGCGGGGGAGAGGAGGAAATAAAGGGGGTGAGGTACGGAAAAGGTATTTTGTCTGGATCACGTCCTTTAGAGATTCGAGAAATAAGTTCCATTTTATTGAGTGTTCATTCTATTGATTTCTTATCCTCTCTCGTAAATGATTTGATAATGTCAATGAGCCAGAAAAGGTCAATTAACCCAAGAGCAAAATAAAGGAGCTTTATGATTCTGCTTCTGATAATGGATGGATACGGGCTGAGTCCTCAAAAAGAGGGTAACGCCGTAGCTTTGGCTGAAAAGCCCCATCTGGATGAAATCTTCGCAAAATATGCTTACACCACTCTGGGCGCATCCGGTCTGGAGGTGGGTCTACCGGAGGGACAGATGGGAAACAGCGAGGTGGGGCATCTCAATTTAGGCGCAGGAAGGGTGGTTTATCAGGAGATTACCCGCATTGATAAGGCGATTCAAGAGAAAAACTTCTTCAAAAACCCAGTCTTGGTGGAGGGGATGGAAACGACAAAACAAAGAGACACAAACCTGCATCTTCTGGGTCTGGTCTCGGATGGATGCGTGCACAGCTCCCCCAATCATTTATATGCCCTGCTGAAGCTGGCTAAAGAGAGAAGAGTAAAAAAGGTTTTTGTGCACGCATTTTTAGATGGAAGAGATACCTCCCCCACAGCAGGAGCAAGCTATATTCAAGAACTTCTGGATAAATTCAATGAGCTGGGAGTAGGGAGCTTAGCCACGGTGGCAGGACGATACTATGCCATGGACAGAGACAAAAGATGGGACCGGGTGGAAAAAGCTTATAGAACCATAGTCAATGGTGAAGGGATTCAGACCAACGATGTCATCAGCGCCATAAAGAAGTCGTATACGGAAAATGTCACCGACGAATTCATGGTGCCGATGGTGGTCAGAGATGATGACAACCCAGAAGGTGGAAAGATCAAAAAAGGCGATGTGGGGATATTCTTCAATTTTCGTGCCGATCGTGCCAGAGAGCTTTCCTATGCATTAACTGATCCAGATTTCAAAGAATTTCCCCGGTCGGATAATTTTACCATCGATTTAATCAACCTGACTCTGTATGATGAGAAACTGAAATCCAAGATTGCCTTTCCTCCGGTTAAACTTTCAAATATAATAGGAGAGGTTTTAAGTCGGGAGGGAAAAAAACAGCTTCGTATCGCCGAAACCGAAAAATACGCCCATGTGACCTTTTTCTTCAATGGAGGGGTAGAGAAACCATTTGAGGGAGAGGACAGGATTTTAGTCCATTCGCCAAAGGTTGCCACCTATGATTTAAAGCCGGAGATGAGTGCCTTGGAGGTCACCGAAAAGGTGACAAAGGAGATAAAATCTAACCAATATGATTTTATCCTCCTTAATTATGCTAACCCGGATATGGTGGGGCATACCGGCGTCCTTTCGGCCGCCATCAAAGCGATTGAGACCGTGGATGAGTGTGTGGGAGAGGTGATAGCCGCAGTTAAGGAGGTAAGTGGAATTGCTTTAGTCACTGCGGATCATGGGAATGCCGAAAAGATGATTGACCCGGGAAATGGTGAAGTCTTCACGGCGCATACTACAAATCGGGTGCCCTTTGCTCTGGTTTTGGAAGATTTCAAGGGGAAATTAAGAGAGGATGGAAAGCTTGCCGACGTAGCGCCGACCATCCTTCATCTGTTGAACCTAAAAAAGCCTGAGGAGATGGAGGGAGAAAATCTGATAATTTAAGGTGAAAGGTTAAAGGTGAAAGGTTAAAGGTGAAAGGTTTAAAACCTTACACCCTTCACCTTTAACCTTCCATCTTACACCTCTAAAGAGGAGTACTATGAAAGAAGAGATCAAGCATATCCTGTGGGTGGATGACGAGATCGATCAGTTAAAATCGCACATAATTTTTCTAGAGTCCAAGGGTTACAAAGTGACCGAAGCATCCAATGGAGACGATGCGGTGGCTTTGGTAGAAAGAAGAGACTTCAATTTAGTCTTGCTGGATGAAGTGATGCCAGGCAAAGATGGTCTGACCACTTTGGAGGAGATCAAGGAGAAGAGTCCGCATCTGCCGGTGATCATGGTGACTAAATCCGAAGAGGAGGACCTGATGGATCAAGCCATCGGCAAAAAGATCGATGATTATCTGACCAAGCCGGTCAACCCCAGCCAGATACTTTCTGCCGCCAAAAAGATCTTGGAAACAAGGAAGATCAGAACTCAGAGATTGGCTCAGGATTATGCGCAAAGCTCTGCTAAAATCAGATCCTCTCTTTTTGGGGCACTAAGCTGGCAGGATTGGATCGACATCCACCGGACACTTTCAGAATGGGATTTAGAGATTGATAATTTTGGCGATGTAGATTTGAGACAGACCCATCAGGGACAGAGAAGGGAGTGCAATATTGAATTTGGTAAATACATAGAGGGCACTTATCTTAGATGGCTGGCTAAAGAAGATTCTCCTCCTCTTTCCGTGGATGTGGTGAAAAAGTTTCTTTTTCCACTTCTCTCCCAGAGAAAGCGGACAGTCTTTGTGGTGATGGACTGCATGCGGCTGGATCAATGGATGACCATTGAGCCGACTTTGGACGAATACTTCCATATCCAGAGGGATTATTATTATTCTATCTTACCCACCGCCACACCGTACTCACGCAATGCCATCTTCTCAGGTCTTTTCCCCTCCGAGCTGGCCCGCAGGTATCCGGACCTGTGGAAAGCGGGAACTCGGGATGACTCCAGCCGAAACAGATACGAACATCAGTTTCTGGACGATCAACTCAAAAAACTGGGGGGGCGGCTCAAATCCGATACCAGATATGTGAAGGTGTTGGATGCAAAAGAGGGAGAATATTTAGCTAAGAAGATCTCCTCATATAAGAATACCTCCCTTCTTTCCATCGTGTTCAATTTTCTGGACATCTTGGCTCATGGTAGATCGCAATCGGAGATTTTAAAGGAGATGACGCCGGATGAATCCGCTTATCGGGCATTAACCAGACCCTGGTTTTTACATTCATCTCTATTCAGAGTCTTGCAATATCTTTCCGCTCAGGACTGCACGGTGGTCTTGACCACAGACCATGGAAGTGTTTGGGGCACGCGGGGGACCATGGCCCGGGGTAGGAAAGACACCTCCACCAATTTGAGATATAAATACGGTGACAATCTCAATTGCGATCCCAAAGAGGCTCTCTTGATAAAGGACCCTCTGCAATATAGGTTGCCTCGCTATAGCATGGGCACCACCTACATCATAGCCAAGGAGGATTATTACTTCGTATATCCCACAAAATACACCGAGTATGAAAAAGAGTATAAAAACAGCTTCCAGCATGGAGGCATCTCCTTGGAGGAGATGATCCTGCCGGTTATCACCATGACGCCCAAAAGGTAAAATGCCAGAAGGTTAGGTAAAGTGCGGCAGGTTTTCGATCATTTTCAAACCTCACCCCAACCCTCACCTTGAATGGTAAACGGTTCACCGTGAACTGTACACAGTGAAAGGAGGGGATTTAGGGGAGGTTCGATGCAGATTCCGGTGATAATAGCTCTCGCATCATAAGAATGGCGAAAAAGAATGGTATAAAGACCGCTACCGAATTGGAGCAAAAAAATCTGTTTGATTATTGGATGATTCATCTTATACCTTTCCCTAAAAGCTCATGATAGAAAAGAAAACCAAAAACTTCGAGGAGACCAAAAAATTTGGCAGGAGTTTAGGTAAACAGCTTGAACCCGGTTCCGTGGTGGCTCTGATAGGTCCTTTAGGCAGTGGGAAGACCGTTTTAATCCAGGGAATCTGCTCAGGATTGGGAGTGGAGAAACCGGTCACCAGCCCCAGCTTTGTTATCATTAATGAATATCCGGGAAGACTTCACAGATCCAAAATCTGGATTTATCATTTTGATTTATATCGCTTGGAAAATGTGGAGGAATTTATTAAATTAGGTTATGAGGAATATTTCTATGGCAAAGACATAACCTTAATCGAATGGGCAGAGAAAGTGAAGCCCTTTTTGCCAAAAAAGAGGTGGGAGGTAAACTTAAAGATTCTATCAGAAAATGAAAGACGAATTTGTGTGGAAGAGTTTTGAGCCATAGGTTAAAATGTGAAGTAGATAGAATTAATAATAAGAGTTATTGCTTCTTGCATTTTCAATGGAACGATAGTATATTCTGTGCCCGCCAGGTCCCCTGACCTGGCGGGAGCTACCTGTCGGGTCGGGGACCCGACAGGCACAGGGAGGCGAAGAAGGAAGAATGTTCCATTCTTTATGCAAAATTCAATAATAAAAAGACATTTTAAGACCTCACTCCCTTAGTCCCTCTCTCCACACTTGTGGAGAGGGGGATATAGGGGGAGAGGTAAAATACTACTATGAAAGTTTTAGGCGTCGATACCTCCACCATGACCGCAGGAGTGGGTATCATTGAAGAAGATGAGGTTCTGGTGGATTTGAAGTTTGACGTGAAGATTACCTATTCAGAGGTGCTTCTGTCCACCATCGATTTGGCTTTAAAAACGGTGGGACTGAAGGTAAATGATATAGATGGATTTGCTATCTCCATCGGACCTGGTTCCTTCACCGGTTTGAGGATTGGATTGTCCACAGTAAAAGGATTGTGTTTTGCCTCCGGAAAACCTCTTGCCAGCGTTTCCAGTCTGGATGCTTTAGCTTCGCTTTCTCTTTATTGCCAGTATCCGGTGGCGCCCCTTCTGGATGCCAGAAAGGATCAGGTATATGTGGCACTCTATGATACCAGTGAGGGAAAATTGAAAAGAGAAAGTGAATATCTGGTTATTGCCATAGAGGATTTGGTAAAAAAGATTTCAAAAAAGACTCTTTTCGTGGGTCCTGGAGCAAGGCTTTATCAGAAAGAACTGATTGATCTTTTGGGTGAAAAAGCTTGTTTTGCCACAGGCGAACAATCCGTCCCCAGCGGTGCCTCTGTGGCTCGAATAGGTTTAAGTAAACTGATCGGTGGACAAACGGAGGACATCACTGATCTGGAGCCTTTGTATATTAGAATGTCGGAGGCGGAACTGAAATTCAAAAATGTTGCCAGAGGTTGAGCATGTCACCATCCAGAGGATGAGCGAGGACGATGTATATGAGATTGCCCGATTGGAGAGGCTGTGTTTTTCTGATCCCTGGAGCAAGAGAAGTTTTGACGAGGAGCTTAAACACAGGTTTTCGATTCCACTGGTGGTGAAGTCTGGCACAAAAGTCATTGGTTATACCTGTCTGTGGCATATAGATGGTCAGATGGAAATAGCTAATTTCGCCGTATCACCTGAATTTAGAAGAAAGGGCATTGGCAGGATGATGATGGAAAGGGTGCTTTCGGAGGCAAAGAAAAGAGGTTGCACCAGTGTGATGTTAAGCGTCAGAGAGTCAAACCTGTCTGCCTTAAATCTTTATGCAAAATCTGGTTTTGTGGAGGTGGATAGAAGGAAAAATTATTACCGACTTCCCACTGAAGACGCCATAATCATGGTCAAAAACCTTGAAAGGCAGTGGACAGACTCCAGACATCAGACTGCAGACTAAAACTGAAGACTGAAAACTGAAGACTGGTAACTGGACACTGGAAACTGCAAAAGCTATGGAGTGGTTTAGAAAAGCAAAAGAGGGATTGATCCCCCAGAGAAAAAAGGAGATTCCCGACGGGATATGGATCAAGTGCGATTCGTGCGGGGAGATCATATACAAAAAAGAGCTGGAAAAAGATCTGTGGGTTTGCTCCAAATGCGACCATCATTTTCGCATAAAGAGCAGAGACTACGTTAACCTGATCTTGGATGATGGGAAATTAGAGGAATACGACAGAGACTTAGTAGCTTTAGATCCTCTGGAGTTTAAAGATTCAAAAAGATACCCGGATCGTATCAAGAACTCACAGAAAAAGACTGACCTCAAGGATGCCATCGTGACCGGAATCGGCAAAATCGATGGAATAGAGGCCAGCTTTGGGGTGATGGACTTCGGATTCATCGGAGGAAGCATGGGTTCTGTGGTCGGTGAGAAGGTCGCCCGGGCCATAGAAAGATCGTTGGAGAAAAGGATTCCTCTGGTGATCATCTCCTGTTCCGGTGGTGCCAGAATGCAGGAAGGAATCTTGTCTTTGATGCAGATGGCAAAAACCTCCGCGCTTTTAGCCAAACTATATGATCAGAACGTTCCCTACGTTTCCGTTCTGACCAATCCCACCACTGCCGGAGTGATGGCAAGCTATGCCTCTTTAGGCGATGTGATCATTGCAGAGCCCAAAGCGCTTTTAGGATTTGCCGGTCCCCGGGTGATTCAGCAGACCATAAAGCAAGACCTTCCTCCCGGCTTCCAGAGCTCGGAATTCTTCTTGGAACATGGCTTTTTGGACATCATCTCCCATCGCAAGGATTTGAAGAAAACCATCTCCTTAATCTTAGAATACTTATCCTGAATCTACATTTATTTCTCTTCGCAAAAAGAAAGGCTTACACAGAATTTTAACAGGAGGCCTGAGGAGCGAAAAAACGCTTGACTTTTCCGCCTATCCAAATAAATTGTAAAAGGAGCATAGCGATCAAAACAAAAATCGAGGCTAATTGATTCTTCGGGATTTACTATTAGACGAATGGATAGGAAAAGGCTAAAAGAGATTCGCCCCGGTATATTGAATAGGGAACAACTTCTTTCTTTGGAAGGGGATGTAATTAATGATTTGACTAAAAAAGACGTTGATCCTTCTGCCTTTGACCTGCATCTATCCCCACTGGGCTGGGAGATGAAAGGCAGTATAAAAGGGTCAAGCGATGAAAAGATTATGGAAATAGTGCAAAAGTACAGCGAATCTCCTTTTACTATGAAGAAAGCAAAGAGGCTTGAAGCCAAAAAAACCTATGTCTTCCAACTCAAGGAATCCCTCACTCTACCGCCAGATCATGAATTATATGGGAGGGCAACGGGTAAGAGTTCTATAGGTAGATTGGATGTACTTACCAGGTTGATGGTGGATTTATGCCCGTCATACGATGAAATAAATCCAAAGCGCGATCCATATCCAGGCAGTCTTTTTTTAGAGGTTACGCCTATTACTTTTGATATAATAGTTCAAGAGGGAGTGTCGTTAAGTCAATTGAGACTTCTTAGGGGACATCCTGGATTAAGCGAGCCGAAGAAAGATGAATTGAAGTTGTTTGGCGAAATGACATTAGACGAAGATGGAAAGCCCAAAAATGAAGAGGGAGTTTGCGAAGTTAGGGTGGACTTAAGACCCGATAACAGAGGCATTTCTGCATTTGAGGCAAAGAGTGCTAAGAACCTGGTAGTAGATCTCACGAAAAAAAAGGAGTCGCACGATCCCCAAAAATTCTGGAAAGCCGTTAAGTTAAAGGGAGATCCTGCATTGAAAATCGTACCAGAAAGATTCTACATTCTCAGATCTAAAGAGAGATTCAAATTGCCTTTAGATGTTGCGGTATATTGTCAAGCTGTTTCTGAAACCTTGGGGGAGTTGAGAATTCACTATGCTGGTTTTGTGCATCCAGGTTTTGGTTTCAAGCGGAAGAATGGGACCCCAATAATATTTGAGGTAAGAGGACATAACGTCAAAACATTTCTGCGTGATGGTGAGACACTCGCCCGTATCAAATTCTATAGGATGTCCGAACGTTGCAAGCGACGGGCTAAGAGTAGCTATGAAGATCAAGAACTCCAGCTATCAAGATATTTCAAGGAATGGTCTTAATGAAATCAGGAAACAATATGTTTAGTGAACTAAACGTAAACCGAAATCTAAAGATAGTGAAATTTGGTGGGGACTATGTACCTCCTCCTGACTCTTTGAATCATTTAAAAAAGATGGTGGAGGAATGCGAAGATCTCTACCCTGGAATAGATGTTTGGTTTAAAAAAAAGGTTATCCCCGGTCTAGAAGAAAAGAACAGGGTTGCCTTTTTGGTTTACCATGACTCTCGTCCTATCGGATCAGCCGTTGTCCGCAAAGGAGACAACGCTAAACTTTGCAGTCTTCGCGTATTGCCTCAGGAACAAAAAAAGGGTCTCGGAGACCTTCTAATAGCTTTAGTCGCAAATGAGATCAGAAATATCGCAACACATTTTCATTTTACCGCCCCTTCCAAATTATGGTTTGAATTGGAACAGTTTTTTAAAAATTATGGATTTGTGAATAACGGATTTGCAGGTGTACAATACAGACTCTTTGATGAAGAATTAGCTTGTAGCGCGAATTTTGATAGTATTTGGCAAGGTGTGCTTAAAAAGCTTCCTTCAATAATCGAGAACTTCACTTTGAATGGTAACAAAGCACACTGCGATTTAGTGTTCAGCATTCGACCCACCTATGCTGAGAGAATAATTAACGGAAGCAAAAGAGTTGAAGTGAGAAGAAGATTTTCAAATAAATGGAAAGGGGCCACCGCCCTGCTTTACGCCTCTTCTCCTTCCAGGCACTTCGTTGGGGAGGCAACCATAGGCGAGGTTATAACCAAATCTCCTGAAGTAATTTGGTCAGAGTGGAAAGATGAAATCGGGTGCTCGTATCATGAATTCACTTCATATTGTAACGGAGCGTCCGAGGTGAGTGCCATCATATTCAAGGAAGTGAGGGCGTTTAAGTATCCTATCCCGCAAGTACAAATGGAACACTTAGTGCAACAAGAATTGAAAGCGCCTCAATCCTTCTTACAAGTCAAAAAGCAATCATTGTGGCCTACTGCATTATCCCTAAGTTGCCTCCTGCGTACCAACTTGGGAAATGATTCTACTGATACTCCTCATTTGTGATCGTAAGAAGCACATTCATCAAAGCATTAACACTTGTCTATCATCTTTTTCTGGTCAGGACTTAATAAGCATTTCCCAATAGATGAACATTACCAATCCTTACATTGCGCAGACCAGCGCTTTCTGCAGCGAGTTTACACTCCTCTGCATGTCTTTTTGATGTGGTGGGTAGATCGGTCATAAGGAATTGGGGATGAAAACCCAGAAGGGCATAGGGGGTATCTTTGTCTAAACTGGCAATGAAGTTTGCAATCCTTGACACCTCCTCCTGGTCAACGTATCCCGGAACGAGCAGGGTGCTGGCTATAAGAAAAGGAGGATCAGGACGTGTTTTGGCAATCTCCGACAGCATTTCAAAATTCTTCAAAGTCCTTTTGTTAGTTACGCCACACAGAGCGATATTCAGATTTTCATCGAAAGCCTTCAAATCGAATTTAATACACCCTCCTGAGTTTAACGATAAATCCGCCATCTTTTCTAAAAAATGAGGGTTCATTGCCCCGTTTGTCTCCCAGCAGATACGCAGTATTTCCCCTTTATTCTTATTCAACGCTATTTTAGATGCTTCAATAGCATGTTGAATCTGGGGGGTGGGATCTCCCCCAAAATAGCAGATGCAGAAGGTTTTCTCATCCACACAATCTGATAGCTGTTCTGCAGTTACCTTTCTTTTGGAATAAACATCTTTTCGGAAGTGCCAGTTCTGGCAGAAAAGACAATTAAATGAGCAAGCTTGATAAAATACAGCTAAGTTTTTGTACCCGTATTCTGGTCCGGGCGAATGTGAGAATTTTGGATAGCCGGACTTTGATCCTCCTGCACAGACCCAATCTGCCACGCAATTGGTGGGGAGATGATCGTAATACCAGCCCAGGTTCCCTTCATCTTTTCCTCCACCCCAAAGTTTTCCATTTGTGTTTTTTCTCAGTCCACAATATCCTCTTTCGCCTTCAGGAATCATACATTCGTTCACACACAAATTGCATTGAACTCCTTGCGGGTTCTTTGGTGGCTTTATGGGCAGATCAAATTCCATTCGGGATTTTGCATGAACCCTCTGAATATGACGAGAGACCTCATCAAAATCCTTACGGATACAATCCAGGCACACCTGCAACACCTTGGAGATAAGCTTGGATTCCTTTCCACAATTTAGGCACTCAGCCATTTGTCTTTTTAGCCTAATTTCCTTAAAAATGAATCACATTGGCGCAACAGCATCCGGCACTCGCCATTCTCGGCGAATCTTGTAACTCACTATAATTATTGGAATAATGGGGAAAAGACACCTAATTTCGTATAAATTTGCGAATGTTTAAATAAAAGAGACAAAACAAAGGGAGAACTTCTTTGATCTAAGGTTATGCCATTTCTTCATATGCGGTTATATTTGACATTTTCATTTTGATTGGTTTTTTTCGGCATAGGATTTGCAATAGAAAATTCTTGTGAAAACAGAGAAAAAAGATAGAGATGATTAACAAAAATTATATACTAAAATTCATAAAATACGGTGCCCCAATAATCCTCAAAAAAGGAGGGGACCATGGAATGGTTAACATATTTTATGATAATGCTCATCGCGTTCGCAACTTGTTTGGACTGCCCTGTCTTAACAAATTCTGAAGATTCTGATGGACCTGCGAACTCAATTGGTGCCGGTTCAGGGCGAAACGTTCCTTTCAATTCAGATCCTCCAGATATGATAAAGGAAAAGGATCCACCTGGCGGAGGAGCTGGTCCTGATTCCACCCATTGCCGGAAATGATGCTTCTATTTTTCAATCATCCTTTTGTAATCAGGTCCCTGGTAAATTACTTTTAGGTCTTTGCCATAAGGTAAAAAACAAAGAGAGACTAATTCAATCTAACAGTATGTCATTTCTTCACATGCCGCTCTACGGAACGCTTTCATTTTAGTTGTTTTTAGCACAATATGCTCACGAACAAAATTGAAAAAAAGTGAAGAAAAAGCTTGACAAAGTCTTGACAGAGTCGATTTATTATATAGTTAGATTATAAAAACAAAGCTTGTTAATGACCTCAAAAAAGGAGGAAAACATGAAACGGTTAGCATATGTTTTGATACTGCTTCTCGTGATAACTTACTTCGGCTGTCCGGTCTTGACGGGACTTTATGGTCCGGGTGGCACTGGTGGGGGCGATGGTCATAATCCAGCGCTAAGCACTTTTGTCAGTCTAGATAATCCCGATCATGAAAAGGGAAAGGATGAACCTGGGGGAGCAATTGGCGGTTGAACTTAGTGAAAACGGCGCTCCCAGATTTCAATCATCTTTGAGTAACCGGAATCGTAGCGAATTGCTTCTAGGTCTTCGCCATACTGCACGTGGATTTCGCCTGTAACTTTCCTAAGGCGTTCAAGTCCTTCTTTCTCTATTGATCTATCCAAAAGTTCAACTGCTTTCTTGACATATTGGTCTTTAGTATTCTTGTCTTTTTCCTGTTTGGCAAGTCTCGCATACAAAGCGGCAAGGTTAAACATCGCGGCAGCGGCAAATTCTCGGTCTCGCTTTATAACATTTTCGTAGAGTTCAATTGCTTTGAGGTAATAGCTGTCATCGTCGTATTTCTTGCCATAATCGACATAATAAATGGCGTGGTTGTAAATCGCTATGATCAAATCTGGAGCTTGATCCATGGCTTTTTGGTTCCACTGGATTGCCTGGTTAAGATCTCCAAGATAATAATAGCTAAGTCCTAAATTGTAAAGTAGATACTTATTATGTGAGTCTTTCGCTAAGCCTCTCTTAAACTCAACTACCGCATTTTGATACTGCTTGAGATTGTCCAAAAAAATGCGGCCCCTTATGATGTAAGCATTTACATAATCAGGACGCACAGATATTAATTTGTTAAGTTCTATTAGAGCATCCGTATAAACACCGTCTTTCCATAACATAACGGCCTGATCGTAGAGCTCTTTCAATTCGGGTGATAACGGGCGTATGTTAACCCCGACGTGATCTTCCGGAGGCGAGACCAAAGGGAGTACGATAAACTTGAATAGCAACGATAAGAGAAGTGGAATTACCATTGCCATCGGTAAAAACCACCAATTCCTCTTTATACCTATCATAATCTGCTCCTGCCTTGTTATCGTTTATGGTAGCAAAATCCCAAAAAGAAATGAGAGTCTATCACATACCCTCGCCTAAGAGAAAAAGGTGATTAATCTCCGGAGGATTCACGGCTGTCTGTGAACCGATCCTTCCATTTCTCGACCATCTTTGTATAGCTCGTATCTTTGCGGACTGGTTCTAAGTCTTCTCCGTACCGTCCAGGAACGTTACCTTTGACTTTGTTCAGGCGCTCGATTCCTTGTTGTAGTCCACGTTTTCTGTCTTTTGCAATGGATTCATTCAGAAGTCCAACCCCCTTAATGAGATCCTCGGCTTTGTCATGCTCACTGCCTTGTCGCAGCGAGTGGATCACATATAGAGTTGCAAGGTTGAAGCTTGCCTCCGCATTCAGGTATGAATCTCGGTCTCCGACTTTTTCAAAGCACTTAACGGCTTCCTGGTAGGAACTATCAGTATTGTATTTCTTCCAATAGTCAAGATTATATATCCCGTTCTGATATATGGCTATGAGCCACTTTTTATTTTGAGCCAAAGCCTTCCGATTGTACCCTATTGCTTTTTCAAGATTTCCAAGTTTATACCAGGCAAGTCCAGCGCAGTAAAGCAAATGTTGGTTATTTGGTTTCACATCTAAACCTTTCTTAAACTCCTCTAATGCTTCGCTATATTGCTCGTACTGTTCCAAGAAAATCTTTCCTCTATTTATGTAAACATTTACATCGTTAGGGTCTCTGGATACTAAAATATTAATTTTTCTAAAGCTCCTTCATAATCAAGTTCCACGATTCGGTCCAGCACTTCCCGGTAGAGCTCTTGTGGAGAAGATCTCCGCCCTTTCACTATTTCTGGTATCCACGGTGAGATTCCACCAATTATGGCGGCCATAAGGATAGTTACAACCCAGACTATTACTGGAATACCGTCTTTTCCGCCTTTGGCCGGTTTTGACATGTATACTTGCCTTATGTTAGCACATCAAAAGAAATTAGATCGTATCTTACCTCTTGTTTTATTCAAACCGCGATGCAAACATTATACTCAAAATACCTACTCATTATTTTTCTGTCAAGCGAAAAAGCATAGCTCTAATCTTCACCTAAGGAACTGTCCCGGGATCGGTATTTGACAGTAACGACATTTGTGCCCTTCTAGCTTGTTTTGTGAAATGTAGAATCCTTTTCTCTCTATCAAAAGCTTCTGGCAGTTGTGACAATAAGTGTTTTCAGCAGGATGACCCCAAACATTCCCCAGATAAACATATTTCAAGCCCACGTTCTGCCCGATCTCTCTTGCCTTTTCCAATGTTGAAACAGGAGTGGCTGGTATACCAGAAAGTTCTAAATGGGGAACAAACTGGGTTAGGTGCCAGGGAGTAAATTCTCCTAAATCCTTCTTTATCCAAGAGGCGATCCCTTTCAATTGAGTCTCGTCGTCATTATATCCGGGAATTATGTTGGTTATGATTTCCACCCACATGCCCCATTTTTGTTTTGCCCTTTTGGTCATCTCCAAAATTCCTTTAAAATCATCAACGTGGCACATCTTTTTATAAAACTCATCGGAGAATCCTTTTATATCCACTCTGAAAGCATCCAGATAAGGAGCGATCAAATCCAAAGCTTCCGGGGTAATAAAACCGTTGGTCACATAATTGGTCAAGAGACCATTTTCTTTGGCTAATTTTGCACTGTCTAAGGTATACTCAAACCAGATGGTAGGCTCATTGTAAGTCCACGAGATTCCCTTACAATTGTGTCTGTTGGCCATTTCGATTGAATCTTGTGGAGTGATATGCTCCACCTCATGTTTACCCAAATCCATCCTGGCGTGAGCGATGTCCCAGTTCTGACAGCCGGGGCATCGAAAGTTGCATCCTAAAGTTCCTAAAGACAGCCACAGGCTTCCCGGATAGAAATGAAAAAGCGGCTTTTTCTCGATGGGAGAAATCATAGAGCAGGAGACCTTAGAATAAATTAGTGAGTAGAGTTTTCCCTGCTTGTTTAATCTGGTATAGCAATATCCTAACTTCTCTGACTCGACCTTGCACCTTCGCTGGCAGATATTACATCTTACACTCCCATCAGGAAGCATATGGTAAAGCAGTGCTTCTTTTAGTTCACCAGAAATATCCGTAACCACGTGATTTCTCGTCAAAGTTGCCTCTGTTTTTGTTTTCAAATAAAAGCTGAAAAGACCGAAGGTCTTTTTGTTTAGTCTATTCCCCGAATAGCTAATATCTCCATATTTATCACTTATATAAACAACAATAATTATAAAAGATCTGACACAAAACTGCAAAGATTTTGTATTGAGATTTCAAAGATATTTTGGTTTCATTGTTATACCGGAATTCAATTTATGTTGAACCACTTTTTTTGTTTTTGAAGGTTGACTTTTGCACTGCCTTATGTTAATTTCCTGAAAGTTTGATCCTAAGGCTCAAAGGAGTGTTCAATGACCAAAAAATTCAAAGGAAAAGCTTGGGTGGTGGGTGATGACATTGATACCGATCAGATCTATCACGGACAATACCTCCCATTAACTGATCCCAAAGAGATGGCAAAACATGCTATGGAGTTTGTCCCGGGAATGGAGAATTTTGTCAAAGAGGTCAAGCCCGGGGATATTGTGGTTGCAGGAAAAAACTTCGCATGTGGTTCCTCGCGTGAACATGCGGTGGTCTGTCTGAAAGAGAATGGAGTAAGCTGTGTGTTGGCAGATTCTTTCGCGCGCATATTTTATCGGAATGCAGTCAACCTGGGCTTTCCCCTTCTGGAATGTCCGGGAATTTCTAAAATTGTAAATACCGGTGACGAGGTTGAATTGAATTTAGAAACCGGAAAGGTAACCAATCTCTCCTCCGGGAAAACGTTAAAAGGACAGCCACCTTCAGGTTTGGAGTCAGAGATTGCCGAGAAGGGCGGGCTTTTGAATTATTTAAAGGATCGACGGTGAGCACAGCGTCTTCTGGTTGTCTTCATTCGTGCAGCGTTGCCTCTTGTAGTTGCCCAATTCATTGGGCAAAAAACGCTCGATAAATCGAGCAACTACATCCCCTCACGTGTTTGCAGTTGCGTCGGGAACTCTACTCTTCCGCCTTCGGTGGAATCCTGGAGACTGACGCTTTAAAATGCGTCAGGTCCGCAGGATCCATAGGAACTAAGGTCCTGATACAGCACAAAAAGTGAAAAAATGTGGTTGACACTCAGGGCTGGGGAGTATAATATATCAAGTACCTTAGAGATTGATATGGCTGGATTTATGTGAATGTTTTTGTCGGCATTTAAAGAGTCTTATGCAGAAGAGACCCCCGAGTTGGGGGTCTTATGTGGAACAAGATAATCCATAGTTAGGCTTAAATATAAGGAAGGATGATGAACAATGAGTGACCTGCTTGATTTCCGTGAAATTGCTGCTGAATGCAATGTTTCCTATGACACTGTAAGGCGAACCATCCGGAAAATGGGCAAGGAACTCGGCATTGAAGTAAAGCGTAGGAGAAACAAGAAGGGCACTCTTTCCAATTGCTTGACTATCAATAATGCAAACAAACTCATGTCCTACTTCGAGTCAAGAAAGTCGGACACGCATTTTGAAGAGGAGGAGACCGCACTTCAGCGGTTTGGATATTTCTATATTGTTCAACTTGTTCCAGAAGCAATACCTAACCGTATCAAGCTTGGTTACACTGATGATTTGAAACAACGTCTGCGCGAACACCAAACATCTGCACCAACTGCAAAGATTTTGTCGCATTGGCCATGCAAACGCTACTGGGAAAAGCTGCTATTGACAGTATCACGAGAGAGAACTGTAAACTTGTTCTTAACGAGGTTTATGAAGGTGATATCGACCAGTTTCTCAAACGAGCTAACGATTTTTTTGCATTGATGCCAGAGGGTTCAAGCCATCCATTGTTGTCGGATCACTCGCCACTTAAGAGGACAAAGAAGAAAGCCTAACCTTTGGGTTGAGAGGGACTGGCTAAACTCGCTGCGCTTCATAGCCGTAAGTGATCCGAGACGTTAGGTGGACAAATAGAGGACTACAAGAATGTCAGAAAATGGAAAGAATAATCATGGTTTATATGGTGAAGGAATGAAAGACTCACAAAAGACGCATAGCGAAGATGGAGTTGATCTTACACTAATTCGTTGGATGCTTTCATTGACACCGGAAGAGAGGTTAATAACATTACAAAACAACGTATGGTCTCTTATGAGGTTAAGAAATGGCGCAATCAAAACCTGATTTTCTTTATATCCTCCGTACATTATCCGGGTTACCGGCAAATCGTTAGGTGTAAAAAATGTAAATAGAAGAATGGGTCATAAATGATTTTTTATGAAGAGATATTCCGGGCTCTCGTTGATAACGGACGCCCCGTCCGTTACCATGATATTTTCGTCACGGACGAGGCGTCCGTGACGAACAAAAGGCGGAATCCCGGTGACCGAAGTTTCATAACGTGTCACAGTTGGGGGTCATGACACAACACAAAAAGTTAAAATAATTCTTGACATTCAAAGCAAATGGGGAATAATATGTCTATCACCTTATTCTGTCGCACCTTTAGATCTCTGGCTTAATCGAAGTCGGGTGGGTGAACCGCAAGATGATAAAAATCCCAGGGGAAAAGGCTTTGAGGACCACGCCAAGGCGTTATAAGTATGGGGAAATTTGGAGTCTTATACGGAATGAAATGATCCCCGGTAAGCTGGCTATTTAAACGTCCTTTGGGTAAATGACCAGCTACTACTGCTGGACATTTCAAACCGTATACATTTAAGCAATATCATTAGTCGGAAAACCATTAATATGAATTCTTAAAACAAAGGAGGTTTCAGATGGAGAAGAAAAAAAAGACCTTGACCAACAACTTCGGGTCACCGGTCTACGATGACCAGAACAGCATCACCGCCGGCATTCCGGGACCTGTTCTGATGCAGGACGTTCACCTGCTGGAGAAGTTGGCTCATTTCGACCGCGAGCGCATTCCGGAGCGCGTGGTTCATGCCAAAGGGGCGGGAGCTTATGGATATTTTGAGGTCACCCACGACGTTACCAAATACACCAGAGCCAAGCTCCTCTCCGAAGTGGGCAAGCGTACTGAAATGTTTGCGCGCTTTTCAACCGTGGGCGGTGAAAGAGGCTCGGCAGATGCCGAGCGTGATCCCCGGGGCTTCGCGCTGAAGTTTTACACCGAAGAGGGGAACTACGACATGGTGGGGAACAACACTCCCGTCTTCTTCATTCGCGATCCTCTGAAGTTTCCGGACTTCATCCATACCCAAAAGCGGAACCCGGGCACCAACCTAAAAGATGCCGACATGTTCTGGGATTTTCTTTCTCTGACTCCCGAATCGATTCACCAGGTTACCGTTCTTTTCTCCGACCGGGGCACGCCCAAAACCTACCGCTACATGAACGGATACAGCAGTCACACCTACATGTGGTATAACAAAAAGAACGAGGACGTCTGGGTGCAGTATCACTTCAAAACGGAGCAGGGCATTCAGAATCTCACCCGGGAAGAGGCTGATCGAATGAAAAGCGTGGATCCCGACCACGCCACCCGTGACCTATACAAAGCTATAGCTGCAGGCGATTACCCCTCTTGGAGATTGGAGATGCAGATCATGACGCCGGAGCAGGCTAAGGACTACCGATTCGATCCCTTTGATATCACCAAAGTCTGGCCTCATGCCGACTTCCCGCCCATCACCATAGGGCGAATGGTCTTAAACCGTAATCCGGAAAACTATTTCGCCGAGGTGGAACAGGCCGCTTTTTCGCCCGGCAACTTCGTGCCCGGAATAGGCCCCTCGCCCGACAAGATGCTTCAGGGACGTCTCTTTAGCTATCACGATACCCACCGGCACCGGCTCGGGCCAAATTACCATTTGCTGCCGGTAAACGCACCCAAGGCTTGCCCCATGCTCAACTATCAGCGGGATGGGTTCATGCGTTTTGATGCAAACGGCGGTGGAGCTCCCAATTATTACCCTAACAGCTTTGGCGGTCCAGCACCCGATCCCAAAGCGACCGAACCCCCGTTTGAGATAAAGGGGATGGCTATGCGCCAGCCCTACACCCACCCCAATGACGATTTCGTGCAGGCCGGGACTCTGTACCGGAAGGTTATGACGGATCAGGATCGCAGTCATCTGATCGGCAACATCGTCAGCCATCTGGGCAATGCACAGAAGCGTATTCAGCTTCGCCAGACAGCTATCTTTTACAAGGCTGACCCGGATTATGGCCGTCGGGTGGCAGAGGGGCTCAAGCTGAACGTAAAGGAAATCGAGAAACTGGCTAACATGTCGCAGGAAGAGCGGGCGAAGGCTACGCAGGAATGAGCCAAATTAGAAACGTAGTTTTCGTGTACTGTCGGGTCTTGCCCGCCTCGGCGGGTGTGACCCGACAGCCGAGCAATCAGGTGTCAGGTCACACTCGTGGCAAGCCATAAGCAAGACCTGGCGCAACGCTGAAAGGTGTCATTCTGAGGCGTTAGCCGAAGAATCTGAAATCCGTGACATATCGGATTCATTAGATTCTTCACTTCGTTCAGAATGACATGAAGGACGTCACCTCGTCCCGCCAGAGGCGGGACGGCTACCTGCCCTTCTACCCTGATCCCGCCAGAGCGCGTAGCCGAGGCTTCATGCCTCGACCGGCAAGCCGTGAAGGCTTGCCTACGCGTCCTTTCCAGCGCAGGCTGAAATTCGTCCTGAAGAACTCAGTCCGAAGGAAGCCTGCGGCTACCCGCCCCTCTCTTTTTCCGACTTCTCTTCTCCAAAATCTCAGGGAATGTCCGGTAAGTATAATATTGACAAATCTCATGACTTATTATATCCTGGCAAATGTTGATTTGTCAGAATATCTTTGAAAGGGACCCAATTGTCTGTGAACATCAAGAAGTAGTTACCCAATTCATTGGGCGTAAAACTCCGCTCGATCACCGCCAAGGCGGGATTTTCAATAAATCGAGCAACTACGTCTCATTGCCGTGGAAGTAAAAGTGGGCGTCAGCATAAAGAAAAAAGACATAGTCGAATTGGAGATATCGGATTTAGCTTACGGTGGAACCAGCGTGGCTAAGGTGGATGGATATGTGGTGCTGGTCTATGGCGGGATACCGGGCGACGTGGTCAAAGCCGAGATCACCAAGAAAAAAACAAACTATGCCGAAGCTAAGGTTCTTCAGATCATGAAGGAATCTACTCTGAGAACAAAACCAAGGTGTTCCCACTTTGGCTTCTGTGGCGGGTGCACCTGGCAGAATCTAAAGTACGAGGAGCAACTCAAATTCAAAACCAGACAAGTAAAAGAGAGCTTGAAACACATCGGAGGTTTTGATGATCCCCCGGTTCAGGATGCTTTGGGCTCTGAGCACGTCTTCTACTATCGAAACAAGATGGAATACGCCTTCTCGCCTCATCCAAACAAGAAGCTTGTGCTAGGATTGCATCCCCGAAGAAGATTCGATATAGTTTTCGATCTGAAAGAGTGTTTTCTGCAGTCTGAGATCGCCAACAAGATCGTGGATTTTGTTCGCAAATTTGCCAAAGAGAAGAACCTGTCCGCTTATGATCACAGGAATCGATCGGGCTTGTTAAGATTTTTGGTGATAAAAGAGGGTAAGAACACCGATATGACCATGGTGAATCTGGTCACCTACAAAGGAAGGTTCCCGCCTGCGAAAGATTTCTGCAACACCATTTTTTCAAACTTCCCCTCGGTCAAAAGCATAGTGAGAAACATAAATTCGAAGGTATCTCAAATCGCCGTGGGAGAGGAGGAGGAACACTTAGGCGGAGAGAGAACCATCACCGAGAGACTGGGAAAGTTCATATTTGAGATCTCCAGCAATTCTTTCTTTCAGACCAATCCCAGGCAGGCAGAAAAACTATATCAGATTGTGCTGAACTCGGCAGACTTGCAAGGAGATGAAGAGGTTCTGGATTTATATTGTGGAAACGGGACTATTTCCTTATTCTTATCCTCTGCAGCAAGAAAGGTAGTAGGTGTGGAGACGGTAGAGGAGGCGGTGCAAAATGCCAGAAGAAATGCAGAACTTAATAACGTAAACAATTGCCAGTTCATCCGTGGAGAGACAAAAAAGGTACTTAAGGATTTTGAACAGGACAAAAAAATTCCCCATCTGGTGGTGATCGATCCACCCAGAGCTGGTCTGCATCCTCGTGCGATCCGCTCACTTCTGAATATGAAGCCCCCCAAGATCGTATATGTTTCCTGTAACCCCACCACTTTGGCAAGAGACTTGAAAATGTTCTGTGAAAAAGATTATAAATTGGAGAACGTTCAGCCGGTGGATATGTTCCCCCACACCTATCATATTGAGAGCGTGGCAAAGTTAGTGAAAATTTAATCTGCGAAAATCTCATCTTTCATAGAAACAAACCAGGAGAACAAAATGGAATTTAGATATGATCCCATACAATTCATTTTCGAAAAAGGCGACACTTTCACCAGGCTTTGTGTCCTGGAGATGGTCGATCTGTGGGATACCCCAACCGGAAAAGATCTGCTTTTGGATTTGTTGAAGACCCAGAAAAAGGATGGTGGTTTTCCCAGCAAGATCGATTCAAACTTCAGCGGGGTAAAGGAGACAGAAAGAATCGCTCATCTTTTGCTGAAGTGTGGAATGCCAAAAGATGGACTCACGCTGGCAAGCTGTATGAAGTTCCTTTTAAAGAATCAAACCGAAGATGGTGGATTTCGGGAGAGTCCGAAACTTAACATACCCCCAGAGGTAATCGAACTCTCCAATCAGAAAGGTGTAACCTGGCTGACCGCAGACATGGTGGATCTTTTTCGACAAATAGGGCAGGAAAATACCAAAGCTTGCCAGAAAGCAATTAACTGGCTACGAAAAATGGAGATTCCTGAAGGAGGATGGGGGTTATTTGAGGAGGATGAAGAAATTGATCCCGACTCAAGTGCCCAGATTACTTTTTTGATGAAAGACTTACTTGGTGAGGAGGACACTCTATGTAAGCGAGGTATCGCTCTGTTTAAAAAGCATCTTGATCAAGTGGCACAGGATGCTCAAGCAGGCTTCTGGGACAGAAAAGGAGAAAAGGAGGAAAACGAAGTTTATCATTTGACTCATCTTTTAGGACAATCCATATTTTCCGGAAAAAGGGTGGCGGATGCAGGATATAATTTCAAAGACAAAAGGGTGAAAAAGATCCTCGAGGCGATAATCGCAATACAAAGAGAAGATGGTGGCTTCAGGCCTTACTGGTCGGAGAAAAGCGATCCTTTGTACACCGGGATCGTTTTGAAGATCTTCTTCTGGGTAGGGGCAATGGGAAAAAAGAAGATCAAATCTATGATTGAGAAAGTTGTTTTCGAGTAGTAGTAGGGGCAATTCATGAATTGCCCCTACAAGCTCTTGAGAGGAAGAAAGCCCAAACTTTGGGCGATGGCAGAGCATCGCCCCTACGGTAAGGAGGACAACAAAAAATACCACCCGAAGGTGGCATTGAGAAAGGCAATTTAAAATTTATGCAGAAGTGGATATTTTTATCTTATGCTGTTTGATTTTGAATCTTAAAGAGGATTCCGGAATGTGCAAAGTCGCCGCCGCAGCCTTTTTCACCCAATTGTTCTCAGCCAATGCCTTCAGGATGAACTGTCTTTCCCAGGCCGCCACTCTCTCATACAGGGAGAGGTCTTTGAAGTTTTGATCTTCTTTTATTCCAAACTTTTCAGCGAGTATATCTGCCGCCACCACCGACTCGCCATCTTTTATTGCTACCAACCTTTTTACTTCATTCTCCAGCTCTCTTATATTTCCCGGCCAGTCGTAGTTGGTCAGAAGCTCCATGATCGCCGGAGAAGGTTGGGGGAGTTTGACCTCTCCGTTGGCGGCGTGAATCTTTATGAAGTGACTTATCAAAAGAGGAACATCCTCCTTGCGCTCTCTTAAAGGTGGTAACTTGACATGTATGGTATTTAAGCGAAAGAACAGATCCTTGCGGAAAAGCCCTTTCTCAATTTGTTCTTTTAGGTTGAGGCTGGTGGCGGAGATGACCCGGATATCGATCTTTCTGGGTTTGGTCTCTCCCAGCCGAGTGATCTCCTTTTCCTCCAGAACCCTGAGAAGCTTTATTTGCGTGGCGGGATTGATCTCAGCTATCTCGTCCAAATACAAGGTTCCTCCGTCCGCCTCTTCTATAAGTCCCTTCTTATCCTGCGAAGCCCCGGTATAGGCACCCTTCTTGTGACCGAAAAGCTCATTTTCCAAGAGAGTCTCGGGGAATGCGGCACAGTTTACCACCACCAAATTCTTACCCTTTCGATTGCTGTTATAATGAATAGCTTTGGCAACCTGGTCCTTCCCGGTTCCAGTTTCTCCCTCCAGAAGTATGGAGAGGTTGGTATCCTTCACCTGGGAGAGCTTCCATAATATCTCCAGCATCTCACTGTTTCGGGTGATGATATTAGAGAATGCGCTTTTTTCTTTTAACTGTTCCTTTAATCTTAAGTTCTCCTCCCCTAATTTTTTGTTTTCCATCTCCGCCAACCTCAGGGCGATTATGTCTGCAAAAGCCACCGTTAGGTTAAGATCATCCTTTCGAAATGGTTTGGTGATGGGGCTATTTTTCTCTCGGTCCAGATATAAAACGCCCTTAACCTCTTTACCCATCTTCAACGGGACGAGAACTGAACAAAAGATTTCGCTTTTGTTTTTAGAAAAAAGATTAAATTTGCCTGAGGTGGAATAGACTGGTTTGCTTAAGGAGGAAAGTTCTCCGTTTAGATGGTATAAGGTGGAGTGAATCTGCTTTAGCTCCTCCGATGAGAGATTGAAGCCAAAGATGGGAGAAGATTGGCCTTCACCATTCTTCAGGAGAATAAAGCCCCGATCTGCTTTAAGTTTCTTTGCCACAAGCATCAGGTTTTGACTGATCTCCTCCTCTCCCTCGGATCTTATTTGAGTCTCATTTGAGTCAACTGACAAACGACCTGTGGACTGATTTGCCGAAGGTATTTCTGAGGTCTCTCTGGATTCAACGTCAGAGAGGAAACGTCTAAAGATATTGTATTGGTTATCAAAGGAGACACTTTTATCTGCCACCACCTTTTCCACCTTGGAACGGAACTTCGAAATCTCAAACAGCTTTTCTTCTTCAACCCGCGATTTCTCTGCTTTAGATTCCCCTAACAGAGCCTCAGCTTCATTCAGACAATCGATACTATTGTCGTAATCCTGAATTTCAAAGTGCGCCTGTGCTTCACCAAATAGGGTTAACCCCACATAAAAGGCAAATCCAGGTGACTTCTCGGAGAAAAGCTCGCCAAAAAGATTCTTCGCCTTCTTTAAATACTCCAAAGTCTCTTTGGGATCAAATACTGTTTCCTCCCCAGCACAAAGATAAGTCCGGGCTAATTCAAATTCGCATCCGATCCTCTCCAGGCAAATCATGCTTAACTTGAAGTTCTCTTTAGCCAGCTTTTCGTTATTCCTCTTTGCATAGATTTGCCCCAGGATTCGATAAACGATCCCCTCCTCTACTTTCTCATTTAAATTACTGGAAAGCTCCAGGGATTTCAGGCATGAACTTTCTGCTAAGTTCAGTTTTTGAGTGGCAAGTTGAAGCTGTGCCAGAATGCGGTAAGATTGACAGGCCAGACTGCTTTGGGGAGCAATGGTTTCACCTATTTCGATGGCTTGAGTGACGCTCCGATGGGATTCATCATATTCCTTCTGCTCAAAAGCTAATTCACCACAATATTCATGGTAAATAGCCAACTCCCTTTTCAGATCCTTCTTTTGGATGATATGGAGTGCTTTTTCATAAAACCCCTCTGCCTCTTTGAACCTCCTCTGCTGGCAACTTGCATAACCCAGCGAGAGAAGATTTCTGCAGATGCTGATTTCATTATTCAAAAGCTCATTCTGTCTGATGCTATCATGCAAATGTTTGGAGGCTTTGCTCCACTTTCCCATAAGCAGGTAGATTCTGCCCAGGTTGCCGGAGAGGCGGGCAATCATAGGGTGCCCTTCCTTGACCATCTTAGCGTGTTCGGTGGCTTGATTTAAACATTCGATGGAACGATCAAACTCGGCTTGGATGAAGAATATCTGAGCCAGCTTGTTATAAGCCTCTGCTATTCCTTTTTCATCTTCCACCCGACGGAAAGAAGCTACCGCATCTTGTATTTCGATTTCAGCTCGTCTCAATTCGCCGGTGGAAATAAAGATATAGCCCAAAAGCAGTTGTACCTGAGCGATTCTTTTGTTCTTTAAAGTATGCTTTAAAAGCTGGTAAGCTTGCTGAGCCTTTTTCAAAGCCTCGCCATAGCGGACTTGCCCATACAGAATCAGTCCCTCCAGATAATACAACTCTCCTGAGTAAGCGGAGGAGCTGTCATTCCCTTTCTTCAGCTTCTCCAACTCCGCCTGGGCGGACACAAAATCTCTTTTAACCGCCAGAGATTCTATTAGAACAATCCTTTTCCCCGGACTCTCCATTTTAAATCTTTCCTGAACGATCCTGCTTATTTGATAAAAATGAAAAGATGACCACGATTCTTCTGTGCGGGTCCAAAAACCTTTCCTTTTTCCAAACCGCCATCCTGTCCTGCAGACCCCATGTGGAAGTGGAATATGATACCGGAACCGAAACCAGATCCAAAAGGAAACGTCAAGAAATCATCCGTTCCAGTGGAATCTGAAGGAGTTGAATTCCAGTCGGTATTGAAAAAGTCATCCCACGGGTGCTCACCATCCTCAGGCTCAGGCTCAACCGCATCACCTACAAAAACAAAGTTGAAAGTAACCAGAAAACAGAGGATGACCAAAAAGAACAGGATTCGCTTCAGCAAGGAAGATCTGTGGCCTCCGGAAACTTTCGAGCTAAGCCACATCATGCCTGAATCGCCTCCTTGAGTGATAAAAAGGGAACGTTATCTTTTTTCCTTTTGATAGAGAGAAGAAATTTACCTCACCAGGTTTTTAGTTTTCTAAAGAACGCCGAAAACAGCTACATTAGCAATCCCAACTCAACCCTTTACCCCAATCTCAATTTAATCCATAATCCCGTTTTGTCAAGTTATTTTTGTCTAATCTCTGAAAAAAGTTGACCATGTCGACCTTTGTTTTTTTTAAGAAGAACTTTCATAGTCAATTATGTGCATGGATTCATACAAATCTATGCCATTTGCCTGTTTTTCTTTCTTTTTTACCCTCCTCTTTTAAATACGTATGTAATCATCCCAATCTTTATATTTGCCACGAACTTGCCCCGAGGCTGGAGCCAACTCCGGAACCGTGGAGGGTCCCATCAAATTTTAGGATTGACAAATTGAGAAAACAGGTTATTTTTATAATACAATGTAAGGTCTCTTGCTCCAAGAGCAACAGAGTTCTTTGGCAAGGGGCTGATAGGTGTATCCAAACTGAGTGAAAGCAGAAATGTGTATATGATCCTTCGATAACAACTTATGCAGACTAAGCTTGTCGAGTCACCTGAGAACCTGTGATTTTGTTACATCGTCTAAGATAGAGGAGTTCAAAATGAGAGAAAAACTCGTGTTTGTGATCCTTTTGGCTTTGCTTTTGTTTCCTCATAGCGCAGGGTTAGCCCTTGGGGATGATCCAGGAAATCCAGATACCTGTCAGGTGGAATGTCTGAACGTCACCTTACTGGAACAACAGGTGGTGGTTGGGGTGAGCGTTTATAATGATGAGGATTTGGGAGGAGTGGCAATCCCCCTGGTATTTGGCTACTCGCCGTCGGATGTGGTTTGCGATTCGGTTAGCTTCGTGGGAACCAGAGTAGAGGATGCTGAGTATCGGGGAGCAAGCGTAGATACTGCCAACTACAAATTGGTTTTTTATGCAGTTTACATCGACTCCGACTTAACCTCCGGAGATGGAGTCGTAGCCAATCTTTATTTCACTACAGGACCCGATTGGGATTCAACTTTATGCGTGCAGATTGACACCACCTTCTATCCACCCACCACAATTTTAGAATTCACTCCTCGTGCCAGCGGTCAGGCACTCCATCCGAAATTTAAAAAGGGCTGTCTGGGATCAGGATACCCTCCTGTGCCTGAACTTATTAGTCCTTCAAATCAAGCTAATATATGCTCGCCGGACACTTTTGATTTTGTCTGGTCGAAATCCGGGGAAGATCTCTTATACACGCTTCAATATGCTCAGGATTCCAACTTTACCGTTGGAGTGGTGACCACAAGTGATCTGACGGATACCACCTTTATCGTTTCGCTTCCCCGGCAAACCTACTTTTGGCACGTGAAGACAACTAACCTGTGTGGTAAGGATAGCCCTTATCAGGATCAGGCATTCAGTTTCTATGTTTTCAAAAGCGGTGACGCAACCAATGACGGAGTGGTGGATTTGGCAGATGTGATTCATATCATAAACTATCTTTATAAGGAAGGTGCGGAGCCGGATCCACCAGAAAGCGGAGACGTATTCTTTGATGGAATAATTGATCTCACCGACTTACTCTTTCTGATCAACTATCTTTACAAAGGTGGACCACCGCCCTATTGTCCTTGAACTGTATCACTCTGATTCTACACTTCCACCGATTGCTCAAATGCTTCTACTTTTGGTGCTCCTATTTTAAGTTATGGTCATTCATAGTATTAAACCGGACTGTGACATTCAATTAAATCAAATTTTCAGTATAATAGGATTCTATCTCGACAATCAAGATACAATCCCGAACACCCCTGAAGAAAAGGCTTTGGATTGGTAGCCGCCCATATGGGCGCAGAAGATGCGCCCCGCCAGAGGCGGGGCGGCTACCAAATCGAATCGCAATCTGAGCATTTGACGATAACGTGGAGTGTCTGCCTTTAGGCAGATGGGTTTTGTAGGTCAACCATCCCGAAGGGTGGTTGACAACTCTTTTTGTCAAGCAGTCCTTCGGACATGCATGACCTACAAGACTCTGGAGTGTCTGCCTTCAGGCAGACCGGTCAAGCTAAAGTCGGAGATCCCGCCTAGGCGGGGCTTGACACTCCAAAAAAACAGAGTGGAAAGAATTATTCCCACTCGATGGTAGCGGGAGGCTTGGAGGAGATGTCGTATACCACCCGATTGACCCCCTTCACCTGATTTATAATCTGATTGGAAATTTTCTCTAAGATCTCATCCGGAAGTCTTGCCCAGTCGGCGGTCATGCCATCCACAGAGGTGACTGCCCTCAATGAGATCACATTTTCATAAGTCCTCTCATCTCCCATCACCCCCACGCTTTGAACCGGCAGAAGCACACAGAAAGCCTGCCAAATTTTATCATACAAATCCGCCTGCTTAAGCTGGGCGATATAGATATCATCGGCTTCTCTTAAAACCAGAAGCCTCTCTTTTGTAACCTCTCCTAAGATTCTCACCGCTAAACCGGGTCCAGGAAAAGGATGCCGACCAATTATGCTTTCCGGCAGGTTCAATTTTCTTCCTAATTCTCTTACCTCATCTTTAAACAGTTCCCTTAAAGGTTCAATCAGCTTTAAGTTCATCTGCGCCGGCAAACCACCTACATTATGATGCGACTTTATGGTGGCGGAAGGTCCTTTAAAGGAGGTGCTTTCAATTACGTCCGGATACAGAGTTCCCTGAGCTAAAAACTCAACCTCTTTGATCTTTCTTGCTTCCTCCTCGAATATCTGAATGAACATCCTCCCGATGATCTTTCTTTTCTCTTCCGGATCGATCACCCCTTTAAGCTGGCTTAAAAATCTTTCGGAAGCATCCACCAGCTTCAGGTTCAAATCGTAATTTTTAAAGGCGGAGACAACCTCTTGTGTTTCATTTTTTCTGAGCAGGCCATTATCCACCAGGATGCAATGAAGCTGTTTGCCCACAGCTTTATTTACCAGAATGGCACATACAGATGAATCCACACCACCGGAAAGTCCCAAGATCATTTTGCCATCTTTGACCTGCTCTTTTATGCTGGAAACGGTTGAATCAATGAACGACTCGGTGGTCCAGTTTCCTTCACATTGACAAATTTGGAATAGGAAATTCTGAATGATCCGGTTGCCCTCTTCTGTGTGAGCCACCTCCGGATGAAACTGCAGTCCAAACATCTTCTTCTGTTTATTTCCTATTGCGGCGAAGGGAATGTTCTCAGTATGAGCCAGAACCTCAAATTGGGGAGGCAATCTGGAAAGATGGTCTCCATGGCTCATCCAGATCACGGTGTTATCCCTAACTCCGGAAAGTAAATTTTCTTTTTCGTCGATGTGAATGATGGCTTTGCCATATTCCCTTTCTTTTGATCTCTCTACCTCTCCGCCAAAAAGCTTTCCGATAAGCTGTAAGCCATAGCAGATTCCCAGAACCGGAACGCCCAACTCAAAAACTTCGCTTGTGCAAATGGGGGCATCCTGGTCGAAAACGCTTGAGGGACCTCCGGATAGAACTATCCCTTTTAAGTTTTTCTCCTTATAGCTTTCCGGACTCTGGTTGAATGGAACTATTTCGCAAAAGACCTTATTCTCCCGGATGCGTCGGGCAATCAATTGGGTGTATTGCGACCCGAAGTCCAGTATAATTATGGTCTCTTGGTGGTTCATGCTTTTTATTCTTTCTCTGATTGTAATACTGTATCCTTTAGCCAGTTTTTATCATCTTTGTCCGGATAATCTATATTATAATGAAGCCCCCGACTCTCTTTTCTTTTTAGAGCACATTCAATGATCAGCTTTGCGACGGTGGTGATGTTTCTCAACTCGATCACATCATAGGTCACCGGATTAATCTTATAGAACTCGGTAATCTCATCCAGAAGGATGCTGATTCTTCTTCTTGCTTGCTCCAGCCGACGATTGGAGCGAACTATTCCCACATAATCCCACATAAATTTTTGTATCCAGTCTCGATTATGAGAGATGATCACCCATTCCTGCTGATCAAACACCCCCTCCAGACTCCAGGAAGGGATGGGAGGAAAGGAAAAATCTTTCATGGATGAAAGCGCACTTCTTGCACTTGCAGCGGAGAAGTGCGCAAAAGCAACCGCCTCCAAAAGAGAGTTGGATGCCAATCTGTTCGCTCCGTGCATTCCAGTGCAAGCCACCTCACCACAGGCATAAAGATTCTCTATTCCGGTCCCTCCTTCCAAATCTGTGACCACTCCACCACAGATATAATGAGCGGCAGGGACCACCGGAATCCAGTCTTTGGTTATGTCCAGACCCAAGGAGAGGCATTTCCCGTAGATGTTGGGGAATCTCAGTTTAATGAACTTCTGATCCAGATGGGTGATGTCCAAGTAAACGCAAGACTCTCCCCGCTTTTTTAGCTCATGGTCTATGGCTCGCGCCACCACATCCCGGGGAGCAAGTTCCCTTCGGGGATGATATTTCTCCATAAAGCTTTCACCGGATTTCAGTCGCAAGATACCTCCCTCTCCTCTCACTGCCTCTGAGATCAAGAAGGAGTCACCTTTGTCATGATAAAGTGCGGTAGGATGAAATTGGATGAATTCCAAATTTGCCACCTCTGCTCCCGCCCGATAAGCCATGGCTAATCCGTCGCCGGTGGCGATGGAGGGATTGGTGGTGTGTATGTAGACTCTGCCCGCTCCACCGGTTGCCAGCAAGGTGATTTTGGACAGACAGGTGAGGACTTGCTTTTTTTCTTTGTCCAGAACGTAAGCGCCCCAGCACTTGGTTTTTTCCTCCGGCTTTCGACGGTAACCTTTGAGATGATGCTGGGTGATCAGGTCGAGGGCGATGTGATCTTCTAAGATCTTAACATTCTTCTTGGCTTTTACCGCGCTCAGAAGCGAGTTTTCCACCTCTCTGCCGGTGAGATCGGCGGCATGCACCACCCGGTTCTTGGAATGTCCCCCCTCCAACCCCATATCGAATTCACCTTCTTTTCCTCTCTTTCTGGTAAACCGCACCCCTATCTGGATCAGTTCCTCAATGCATCCAGGACCTGTCTCCACCACCCTTCTTACCACCTCAGGATTACATAGCCCATCCCCTGCCTTTAAAGTATCTTCAACATGGAGCTCGAACGAATCATCCTTTGCCATAACTGAGGCGATGCCTCCCTGGGCATAATTGGTGTTGGATTCAGAGTCCTCCTTTTTGGTGACGATGACCACATCCCCTAACTCAGAAGCTTTAAGGGCAAAGGAGAGTCCTCCAATGCCTGATCCGATCACCAAAAAATCGGTTTTTATCTCCATCTATTCTTTTCCCCTAACTTTCTTTAAGAGGACTTCTTCTCCTCTGGTTATCTTTAAATCTATTTTTAACACATAGAAGGGGATATCCAATCCCGCCTGCGACGGGATCTCCGACTGGTTTATCAAAGGTATACGCACCGAATCTTTCTCTGTGGTGATAATAAAATCGGCGCCTATGTTTTTTGCTTCCTGCATTAGATCCAAAATATCCTTTTTTCGATAGGGGTAGTGATCCAAAAATATTTGATGTTTTAAAATCTGTATCTTCAGTTGCTTCAGACTATTTTCAAATGATAAAGGATTCCCGATGCCGGAGAAAGCTAAAGCCTTTTTGTCCTCCACCTCCTTGGAGTTGACTTCCGAATCATTGAATAGTTTTTCTATGGAGCGAATCTGATAAACGGACTTTACTATTGGAGCTTGGGGATTATATTTTTTTAATATTTGGATTAACTCATCTATATTGAAAGCTTGATCTGTTTTGGTCAAAACAAAAATATCCGCCCTCCTCAAAGAAGCCAAAGGTTCTCTCAATATGCCTGCCGGAAGTAGTCTTCCGTTTCCAAAAGGATTGACCGAATCGATCACCACGATGTCTAAGTTCCGGAAAAGTTTTAAATGTTGAAACCCATCGTCTAAAATCAAAAACTCGGTGCCATGTTTTTGAATGGCATAATCTCCCGAAACATTTCTATGTTTGCTTATTATAATAGGAACATCAAAAAGTCGCCTTGCCAGAAGATAGGGCTCATCTCCCACCTCTTCCCAGTTAACCTGGTGGCATATTTCTTGTGTCAACTCCACCATCTCTTTTTTCTTCCGCTTATATCCTCTGGAGAGTATCGCCACTTTTTTATTCTGCTCTTTGAGCTTTTCTGCCAGATAGATGACCAGAGGAGTTTTTCCGGTCCCACCCAGAGTGATGTTTCCCACGCTGATCACTTTTGCTTCAAGCTTTTTCTGTTTGAATACTCCATATCGATAAAAAAGGAATCTAATGCCGCAGATTAATCTATATAGCAATGAAAAGAAAAAAAGAACCCAGCACGTCGGTGCATAGAGTGTCCACCGTTGGCTGTCCGCCGTCCGCGAAGGTTGAATGGCTGTTTGCTGACAGCTGTTAGCTGAGAGCTGATTACATTTTTCAAGAAGGGAGAAGATCAAATCTGTTGTTCTTTGAGCGACTCCGGTCTTCTTCTGGATGGCTTGCTTTGCTTTCTGTCCCAGCTTTCTTCTATTCTCATCATCTGAAAGCAGGTTGGATAAGTTGAAGTAGAGTTCCTCTTCATCCTTGACTTTTATGCCACCTCCGGATTGGATCAAAATCTTGGCTTCCTCTTTGAAATGCTCCACATAAGGTCCGAAAAGGACCGGGACTCCATAAATTGCTGGTTCCAAGAGATTGTGCCCTCCCACCGGCACCAGGCTCCCTCCCACAAAAGCCACGTCGGCTAAAGAGTAGATTTTAGACAGCTCACCCATGGTGTCCAGAAGGATCACGTTTTCATCCTCCAGAGGAGTTTTACCCTGGGGACGAGTCCTCGGAACAAATCCATCCAGTTGACTTTTTCTGATGAAGACAGTCTGCGAATCAGAAAGCATCCTCTCCACATGCTTCAATCGGTCAAGATGCCTGGGCGCAAGAATAAGAACGAGGTTTTTATGTTTTTGTTGCAGCCTTTTGAAGACTCCGATCAAAATCCTTTCCTCTTCATCCCTTGTGCTTCCGCCGATGATAACCTTAAAATGATCGGGAATATGCAACTTTTTTTTCAGCCCGTCTATATCTTTTGTTTGGCTAGCGTAGATTAGGCGATCGAATTTAAGATTGCCGGTTACTTTTATTTTATCCGGCCTTACCCCCAAAAGCATCATCCTCTCCTTATGTTCTTCTGACTGCATGCACAAAAGATCAATGGATGAAAGCGTCTCCTTGAACAGGCTTCTTACTAAAAGATATCTGCGCAGGGAGGCATCGGAAATGCGTCCGTTGATCAATGCCACAAAACGTCCCCTCTTTTTCGTCTCCTTTATCAGGTTGGGCCAGAACTCGGTCTCCACCAAAATCAAAGCCACAGGCTTTATTCTTTCCAAAGCTCTTTTCACGAATCCTTTTAAATCGACGGGAAGAAAGAAAAACAGCTTAACTCCTTTTAAAATCCTTTCTGCCTCCTTCTTACCTGTCTTGGTAATGGCCGATACCACCAGGGCGTATTCAGGATGATTTTTCTGAACCTGAGGGACTACGGTGGATAAAACTTTTACTTCCCCTACCGATGCAGCATGAAACCAGATCACCCTTTTACCACGAAGCTTTTCTGTTTCCTCCTTTGGCAATCTTCCCATTCTTTCAACAATTCCGTGTTTTCCCCAAACCGCCCGAAGCAGAAGATAGGGAAAAGAGATGACGAAGGCGAAATTTAAAATGATGTTGTAAAGTGCATACATTTGAAGCAGGTTACAAACAAGTGGATAGATTGAATTAGGGTCACCGCTTAAGCTTTACCCTATGGATTGTATAAATATTCCCGCTTAGGTCTTTGTAATCCCAGTCTTTTCCTAGATTAACAGGTTCGCAAATTTGTCGCCACATCGTATGTAGGTTTCTCTCTACTGTATCTCCTAAGTAAATATCTCCAGGTTTGGCCTTTGATTGTATCTTGGCAGCTAAGCTTACTACTGCACCGATAATGTCCTTATGTTGCTTTGTCTGAGGGCTACCTATCGTTGCGATATAGGCCTCCCCAGCATCGAGTCCGATTCTGATGTCGATAATCGGAAAGCCATGCTTTTCAAAAATAGGATTCAAAGCTCTATAAACTAGCCGACGTAGCCCGAGTGAGCAATCAATCGCAAGATCGTTCTTGATAATAAAGCTAGGTTCTGGGAAGTAAGCAATTATGCCGTCTCCAGTGTATTTAAGTATGTGCCCATGAAATTTAGGTACAACCTCACTAAGCTCGAAGAGTGTAATAGAAATCAAGCGACTATAGGTTTTTATATCTGTTTCTGATGCAAGCTTAGTTGAGCCCACAATATCGAGTGAGATAATAACGAAAGATAACTTGTCTTCTGTTAGTGACTCAAGAAACTCCTCCGATTTATCTTTGAAGATAGGTGGAGTCTCAAATCCCTTCATCATATTCATGATAAGAGGCTCTCGTGATTTGATATAATCTGCCATTTCTTCAATCTTAGGTGGTTGGTAGAAAATTGGCTTTCCAGTAAACTGCTTAACGGACTCAAAGTAAACCTTCTCAGGTATGTATAGGTCGTCAAGCTTGTCATGGAGATAGCGCTTTCCCTCCATTTCCTTCCATTCATATCTCCGCGGATCAGGCTCCAACATTGCAGTTAATATTCTGGATTTCTCGTCAAAAGAAGTTCTTTTCAAGACGAAATCCATCCTAAATCTATGTGACTTATCTGACATCTCGACTCCTCTCTATTTTAGCCATTTTAAAAAAATCGGCAATGTTGTCAAGATTCCACGAACAGAGTGTTGAATGATCCTACCAGAACCTAACTTAAGTTAGGTTCTGATTTTTACTCAAGGTGCGTGCCAGTAATACTCGTCTGCCTTTTGAGTCAACTCCATCAGTTGTTTTTCCAGCTCCATTCTTTTTTCCTCCAGTTCTTGTGGAGTTGATTCAGTTGGCACATAAATCGGTTTTCCCAGGATGATCATTGCTTCAGAAAAAGGTTTGGGAATCAAGAAACGATCCCAGGTGGAGAGGTTCCAGCGATTCTTGGCGGAGTTGGTTATGGGAACGATGGGCATTCCGCTTCTCTGGGCAATGTATATTGTGCCCGGATGAACCTGAAATCCGGGTCCTTTGGGTCCGTCCGGGGTTATGGCTACGTCAAATCCGGATGTGATCTTCTCGCACATCTCAAAGAGGGCTTTGGATCCACCCCGGGTGGTGGATCCCCTCACCGTGACGTAACCTAACCTGTGGATTATGCGGGCGATGAACTCCCCATCCTGGTGTTGGCTTATCAGAACGTGTGCCTTCAGTTTTCGGTGTGAATAAGCCAGAATAAGCATCCTGCCGTGCCAGAAGGCATAGATCACCGATTTTTTTTCTTTTCTCAGTATATCCAGATTTTCCTCCCCCACCCATTTGATCCTCAAGGTCATTCCCAGGACGTAGATCAAGAGTGGGCCTATCCATGATGCCAGAAACAAAAGCACATCGTCTTTAAATTGTTTAAGCCAGCTTTTCATTCATTACCGTTTACTAACGAAAAGTGCAAGATTTGGTACATTTAACTGAACTCCCCCTCACCCTTACCCTCTCCCCGTAGGGGAGAGGGAATAAACCCATTCATGTTACTCAATAGTTGACATTCGTTATTCTGTCAAAGGTGAGAAAGTCAGCATTTCAGTTACGATCTGTGCTGCCTTCTTAGAGGCACCATCTTCCCCCAGCTTTTCCTTTACTTTCTTCAGCTCATTTTGGATGCTTTTGTATCTCTCCCTGTCGGTTAGAATCTCATACATCTCTTCTGCGATCCGGTGGGGAATTGCCTGGCTCTGAATGAACTCAGGAACTATTCTTTTGCCAGCCACCACATTGGCTAAGGCGATATTAGGTATGCTGATCAAACTTTTTGCCAGAAGATAGGTCCACAAACTGGTCTTATACAATACCAGAAATGGAGTGCCTAAAATGGCGCATTCTAAAGTGGCAGATCCGGAGGCGATCAGAAGAAGATCTGAATGTTTCATCAAATCATAAGTCAGATTTTCCACTATTCTTGCCTGAGAGACATCAAGATTTTGCAGATTTTCTATTTTTTCTTTTTTGATGGTAGGTGCCAAGCCCAAAAGCACTTTTAAATTTTTGATTCTTGGCTTCAAAAGCTTACAGGATTCGAGCATTATGGGCAGAATCTTTTCCACCTCCTGCCATCTGGAACCGGGAAGCAGTCCCACCACCACATCATTTTTTCTTATGCCAAATTTCTTTTGGAAATCCTCCAAAGAAAGGATGGGTCTGGTTACCTCCAGAAGTGGATGTCCCACAAACTCGCAGTCAATATTGAACTTTCTGTAAATTTCCTTTTCAAAAGGAAAGATTACCACCATCTTGTCTATCAAGTTTTTCATCTTTTTCACTCTGTTTCCACCCCATGCCCAGACCTGAGGGCTGATGTAGTAAACCACCGGTATCCCTAACTTCTTGACTTTTTTGGCGAATCTTAGATTGAAGCCGGGATAGTCTATCAGGATTGACAGGTGCGGTCTTCTGGTTTCGGTCATGGACACCATGGTTTTCATAACCCTTCGAACAAAACTCAAATTTTTTATCACCTCAAAAAAACCCATAAAGGAAAGCTTATCAATGTGAAAGATAAGCTCCATCCCCTGGCTTTTCATCCTGTCCCCACCGATGCCAAAGGTTTCCAGGTTTGAATTGGTCTTTTTGAGTTCCTTCACCAGGCTGGACCCATGCAGATCGCCAGATGCCTCCCCGGCTATGATCAGTATTTTTTTGGAATCATTCATCGCCTAAGCAAGCGTTACCTGAAGATCAAAAGTTCGCCAATTTTGTGCTATTAACATTTCTTGAAAACTGTTTGAGACCAGAATTTGGAGTGTCCACCTTTAGGTGGACCAAATAGAAGTTTTCTGTCCTTCAAGAATTTTCAGGTCAGGCTAAAGCCCGACACTCCAGATCAACAGATAACTTGGAGTGTCTGCCTTCAGGCAGACCAAATGTGATACCAAAACACTAAGGGCTCTTTTGTCAAGCTAAAGCGGGACACTCCAGATTTGTTCAACCAAATTATCGTAGTTCTTAATATCCCGTCGAACTTCCTAAGATACCTCACTCCACTTTTTGTGTTCCTCAGCTTTTTCCTTGATCTCGAGCGCAACTTCCAAAGCCCTTTTACCATCTTCTCCGGTGACCTTAGGTGGGGTTCTGGTACGAACAGCATTTAAAAACGATTTTATCTCTGAGGTAAGCATATCCTGATCACAAATCTCCGGTCTTTGGTAGATTATGGTTTTTCCCACCCTCTCCACCGGGATGTTTCCTACCACGGTTTTTTTCTCTTTTTCATCCTGAGGTAACCGGTCAGCCTCCACCAGCTTGTAAATCTCCACCGACTTTTGTAAAAAGTCTAAGGATATATAGGAGTCCTTTTGAAATAGCCTCATCTTACGTAAAGCTCGAGCGGAGATACGACTGGCGGTGATGTTTGCCACACAACCGTTTTCAAAGGTCAACCGGGCATTGCAGATGTCTTCGCTTTCGGCGATAACCGGCACCCCCGCCGCCACTATGTTCGTTATCCGACTTTTCACCAGACTCAAAATCAAATCGATATCATGGATCATCAGATCCAGAATCACCGCCACATCTGTTCCCCGGGGATTAAATTGAGCCAGTCGATGGGATTCGATAAATCTGGGATGGGGTTGGTGTTTTTCTATGGCTTTAAATGCCGGATTGAATCTTTCGATGTGTCCCACCTGAAGAATCAGATTTTTCTTTTGAGCAAGTTTGATCAGCTTCTCTGCCTGCTTAACCGTTTCAGTTATAGGCTTCTCGATCAAAAGATCTTTTCCCCGTTCCAATATCGTGCTCGCCAGAGAGAAGTGAGCAGTAGTGGGGACCACCAAGCTGACCGCATCTGTCTCTTTTAGAATATCCTCCAGGTTTTCAAAATACCTTGTCCCGTATCTTTGGGCTACCCTTTTGCCCTTTTCCACATCGATGTCGTTTACCCCCACCAGTTCGACATCTGAAATTTGGGAATAGATGCGAACGTGATGATCGCCCAGATGCCCCACCCCCACAACTCCAACTCTTACCTTCTCCATCCTTTACCTCTTGTGATTGGCTTCAATAAACATTGCGACTATTTTCTCAATACACACCAGTATCAGCAAGTTTCAAATCAATAAGAATTTTTGAAAATATAACTATCCCCTCAGATTTAGTCAATAAGAGAAAAAGTGTCAATTAGATTGAATAGAGGTAAAAACCCGTCTGCAAGAACCAGAACCTAACTTAAGTTAAGTTCTGGTCTCACTGAGAAAAATCTATCATCAAAAATCTTTTTAGTTTTTAATGAGAATTTACTCTTTACAAAAAATGGTAACGAACAAAAGTGTCCGTTACCTTATCCTTATATGGAATAGCTTAGTTTTAATCCGTTTCATCCGTTGACCTATTTGATGATCCCCCTTTCACTCTTGGCGATGAAATCCAGAATGGTCTTAACCTCAGGTATCAACTCCACCTCAGTTTTGATTTTTTCGGTCGCCTGTGATGTGTTCAGCTTTGATTTAAACAAAATGCGGAAGGTTTTTTCCAGAATCTGTATGATTTTTTCAGGGAAGCCTCTTCTTTGCAGACCGATTCGATTCAGCCCCAGAGTCTTTAAAGGATAGCCTGCCACCAGAGCGTAAGGACACACGTCCTTTTGCACCCTGAAGCCTCCTCCTACAATGGAATGTGCTCCGATCTTGACGAACTGATGCACCGGCACCACTCCGCCGATGATGGCCCAATCGCCTATCTCCACGTGCCCGGCTAAATTGACTGAATTGGACAAGATCACATGATCGCCCAGAAGGCAGTCGTGAGCCACATGCGCATAGATCATGATGAAGCAATTTTTGCCCACCACTGTCTTTCCCCGATATTTGGTGCCCCGATTGAGGGTGGCATATTCGCGGATTGTTGTTCCATCCCCGATGGTAAGATGAGTTTTTTCTCCTTCAAATTTGAGATCCTGCGGCAGAGTGCCTAATACCGCTCCGTGATGAATCCTGCAGTTTTTACCTATTATGGTTCCCGAATCAATCAAAACGTGAGAACCTATTTCTGATCCTTTACCAATTTCTGCCCCTTCATTTATTATGCTGAAAGGACCAACACATACATCATCTGTTAGCTTCACATCTTTGTGAATGATGGCGGTGGGGTGAATATCCATAATCCGGATTTGATGGAAGAGTTATTTAATTGATGTTCTGTGTCAAAAATGATTCAATCTTGTGGATTGGGGAGATTGTTTTTAAGCAAAGAATTCTATGTAGGGACAGGGCTTGTTGAGCTTGCGAAATCCCGCCAAGGCGGGGTCCCTGTCCTAACCCTAAGGAGGACAGCCACAAGGGCTGTCCCTACGATAATCTTCCATCAAAGCATGTGGGGCACATTTTCAACAATCCCTAAAACTCCACACTCCAGCAAGACCTTTTCCGATTTGACTTTTTCAGAGCTCTCTTTGATATTTCCTCACTTGGCGGGTTTAATATATATTCCCCTCTTCATTTATCCACAATGGTTGCCATCAGAGTTGCCTCACAGACCAGATCGCCTTCCACGTATGCTTTTCCCTGCATCTTGCAGGTCCCCCGGCGGAACTGAATCATATCCAGCTCAAATCTGATTTGATCTCCGGGCAGAACCGGCTTTCGGAAACGAACTCCGTCGATTCCCATGAAGTATACCAGCTTGTTTTCAGGATCATCCACGGTGTTTAGAAGAAGGATTCCCCCGGCTTGAGCCATAGCCTCCACAATTAGCACTCCCGGCATTATGGGATGGCCGGGAAAGTGACCGGAGAAAAAAGGCTCATTCATGGTCACGTTTTTGATCGCCACCACACTTTTTCTGGGTTGAATATCCACCACCCGATCCACCAGCAAAAAGGGGTAACGATGGGGCATGATTTTCAGGATGGCATTTATGTCCAGAAGATAATCCTCGGTGGCTCTCTTCTGATATCTGGTGGTTATCTGTTTCTTTTCATATTGCTCCCGAAGCATTCTCACCAGCGCTACATTTGCTGCATGTCCGGATCTTGCCGCAAGAACATGTCCTTTCAGCGGCACTCCCAGAAGATACAAATCTCCTAACAGGTCCAAGGTTTTATGCCGGCACGGTTCATTGGGAAACCTCAATGGAACATCATTTAAGATTCCAAACTTGCCGACAAATACCTTCTCCTTTATCCCATATAGCTCCTTGAGCTTACCGATTTTTGCCTCACAGTTATTCTCATCGCAGATCACCAGTGCATTGTGGAGGCTTCCCCCTTTTGCCAGGCCCTCCTTGTATAACTCCTCCAGTTCGTGAAAAAAGCAGAAAGTCCGGGCGGGAGCGAATTCCTCCACAAATTCCTTCTCCAGCGATACCAAAGAGGTATATTGCGTGCCTAAAGCTGGATTCCGATAGTCCACCATGAAGGTGATTCTCAAATCGTCTGAGGGAACCACCACTAGATCTATCCCTCTCTCCTTTTCAGAGTAAAACAGTGGGGTTTCTATCTCCAGATAGTTCTTAGGAGAGTCCTGCTCTTTTGTGCCAGCCTTGAGTATGGTCTCCACAAAAGGTAAGGCGCTTCCATCCCCCACCGGAGGCTCGCTGGAATTCAGCTCCATCCGGAGATTATCCAACTGGAGTCCGGCTAAGGCGGCTAATACATGCTCCACCGTGTAAACTTTAGCTTCCCCTTTTTTCAACGTGGTCCCCCGGGTTATATCTATCACATGATCTATGTCTGCCGGGATCTCCGGAGAGTCAGGAAGATCGGTCCTAACAAAAACGATGCCGTGACCAATGGGAGCCGGCTTGAAGGTGACGGTGGTCTGATTACCGGTATGTAGTCCTATCCCTGAATAGGAAGCAGGTTTTTCGATGGTGCGTTGTAGTTTAATCATCTGAACCTCTAAAAATTAAACCCTGTCGAAAAGTTTCGCCATGAATAAATCCCATTTATCTTAGAAAGTCAAGGGGAAAATGGCATGATCTGTAGAGACCAAATACAAATCATACATCCCGCCAAAGGCGGGAAAAAAGTTAGGCAACACCCAAGAGAGAAGATATATTTTTGGAAGACTTGAAATCTTTCCGCCAGAAGCGGATCTACCTTTGGCAGAAAGTTCTTTCTGGAAGACATGGGGTCGGCTTATCTTCTTTCTGACCGATAGACCAATTGAAATTAGCTCGAAAGCCAAAAGTCCCGCCTTTGGCGGGACTTTTGGTAGAATAAACAAAGGGTCTACCTCTCCTCCTGAGAGGAACAGAGACGAAACCAAACTTTTCAATAACCTCTGAGAATAGCTTGGCAAGATGGTTAACTCCTTTGGTTACGTATTGCCACCCCCTCTCTGAGAACGGTCGTCCCGTTTTAATTTATCCAGAAAGGGTGGCTTTCAAAAGACAAAAAATAACTTCACTAATTATGTAACACTCATCTAAGGCGGGACACTCCAGCCTTTACTCTCAAAAGACTTTCTCAGAAAAAGCGTACTACACAGAGTTCCGACGCTACCGATGAACGCTGAATAGTCCTTTCATTAACACGGAAACAATGCGAAATAAATCCTACTGCAAGCCTGATTCCTTTACAACTTATAATTGTAACAAAAAGAAAACCCCCACTTTTTGTGCGGGGGTTTTCTCCAAATTCAGTTTATACCATACATCTACTTCTTTTTCTCAGCTTTGGGCGGATGATGCTCCACCTGCTTATATGCTTCTTCGTATTTGATTGGCTTATAAGTTGGACTCTTTTTGTTGTGACACGTAGCACAAAGCTCTTCGGTCGGCTCAACCAAACCCTTTTCTAAAGCCAGCTCCTTGTTCTTCATCACCTTCATGGACCAATAATGCTCTCCCGGACCATGGCAGGCTTCACAGGTTACCCCCTCCTCCATGGAATATTTGTCTCCGGTGGCCTCCTTGTATCCAGTGACATGGCATTTAAGACACTTCCCGTCTTTCTGAGGGTCCTCGATCTTCATCTCTTTGGCAATTTTCTTTGATTCCTCATTGGCCAAGGTCGCATAAGCTGCGGCGTGTTTGGTCGAAGCCCACTTGGCGTGGATTTTTCCTTTCACCTCAGAGTCATGGCACATCTTACACTTGGTTGTCCCGATATACTTGTGAACCACCTTGGTGGTATCCTGTTTTGTGGTGTCCTGTTTGGCAGTGTCCTGTTTTGTGGTGTCCTGTTTTGCGGTTGTGTCCTGTGTTGCCGTCTCCTTTTTTACAGTATCAGCCTCGCTTGTGCCTTTCTCTTGCTGGGAAATAGCGAAGCTGAAGATAAGGAAAGATGCCACCACCACCAAAATCAGTATAAGGGTTAGTTTTTTCATTATCCTTTCTCACCTCCTTCATCAATTTCGATTCTTCTTCAGGCATTAATTTAGTTTGAATATTCAATTCTGTCAAGATCAAAATTCAAGTGGAATGCCCTTAAAAACTATCTCCATACTTTTTATACAGTTTATGGTCTTATTTGATTCCAGTTTAGACTTCAATTTTTAACCATTTTAACGACTTCGAGCTCTTTTTCCATTATTCTGTGAATGGCAAACTCGTATACATCCACAAGCTTTTTCACCGGCAGATCTATCATTCCCTCTATCTTTAAATTGTGTCCCTCCACCTCTCCGATCACAGAAAAGGATATTTGATATTCCCTGGCGATCTTTTCCATCTTTGTTTTATCTTCTGGGCATACGGTAATGATTATTCTGGATTGCGACTCGCCAAAAAGCAGAGCATCGGTTCTTGTATCCTGGTTCAACTTTATCTTAGCTCCCCAGCCATCGGGGGAAGAAATACAGCATTCGGCTAAAGCCACCGCTATCCCTCCCTCAGAACAATCATGCGCCGATTTCACTATCCCAGCTTTAATCATCGCCAGGCAGGCATCCTGAACTTTCTTTTCCTCTTCTAAATTCAACTCTGGTGCGTTCCCTTTGACCAGGTTACAGATCACCTTCAGGTATTCGCTTGCTCCCAGTTCTTCGGTGTTTTCTCCCAGAAGAACGATTAAGTCTTTCTCCTCTTTGAAACACATGGTGGTTATATGTTTCAAATCTTCTATCAAGCCTATCATCCCCACCACTGGAGTGGGATAAACGATTCTTTGTGGATCTTCGTTATAGAAGCTCACATTTCCGCCTGTTACCGGGGTTTTGAATGTACGACAGGCTTCGCTCATCCCTGCCACGCACTCGGCGAAGGTCCAGAATACTTCCTTATCGTATGGATCGCCGAAATTCAAACAATTGGTTATAGCCAGGGGTTTTGCTCCGGAGCAGACCACATTTCGAGCCGCCTCCGCCACCGAAATTCTTCCTCCCATGCGAGGATTCAGATAACAATAGCGACCATTGCAGTCGGTGGAGGTAGCAATGGCTTTGTTGATTTTCCTTACCCGCAGCACTGCCGCATCCGATCCGGGTCCAACTACCGTGGCGGTTCTTACCTGGGTATCGTATTGCTCATACACCCACCTTTTGCTGGCAATGTTGGGAGAACCCAGAAGTTGCAAAAGAGTCTGATTGAGATCGCCGGGCACCTCCAATTCAGTTAGATTCAACTGGTTGGCTTCTTTAAGATACTCTGGTTTCTTTCCCTCTCTGGTATATACTGGGGCTCCACCTCCCAGCGCCAAAGAAGCAGCAGGAATCTCTGCCACCACCTCCCCCCGATTTTTAACCCTTAACATTTTATCATCTGTGACCTTGCCGATGATTATCGAATGCAATCCCCATTTTTTGAAAATTCCCTGCACCCTCTTCTCGCATCCCTTTTTGGCGATCACCAGCATCCTCTCCTGTGATTCTGAGAGCATCATCTCGTAGGGAATCATCTTCTCCTCTCTTGCCGGCACCAGCGAGACGTCAATCTCGATGCCACTTTTTCCTCTGGCTGCAGTCTCGCAGGTGGAGCAGGAGAGGCCTGCTCCACCCAGATCCTGAATGCCCACGATCAGATCCTCTTTGATTATCTCTAATGACGCCTCCATAAGAAGCTTTTCCATGAAGGGATCACCGATCTGAACCGAAGGTCGCCTCTCCTCCGACTTTTCCGAGATCTCCTCTGAGGCGAAGGTGACCCCATGTATCCCATCTCTTCCGGTGGAAGCTCCCACCAGCAGAACGGGATTATCTTTTCCCTCCGCTTTTGCCCTTGCCATCTGATCGACTTTCACCACGCCTATACACATGGCGTTGACCAGTGGGTTTCCGGTATAGGAATCTTCAAAATACACTTCTCCTGCGACTGTTGGGACGCCGAAGCAATTTCCGTAATCCCCAATTCCCCTTACCACACCATCAAAAAGATACCTAACCCTTGGCGATGAGAGCTCTCCGAAACGAAGTGAGTCTAAGCAGGCTATGGGGCGAGCGCCCATGGTGAAGATATCCCGCATGATCCCCCCCACGCCGGTTGCCGCTCCCTGATAGGGTTCCACTGCACTGGGATGATTATGACTTTCTATCTTGAAGATAACCGCCAGCCCATCTCCAATATCCACCGCACCCGCATTTTCCTCACCCGCCTTGGCCAAAAGATGTTCTCCTTCCCTGGGAAAGGTTTTTAATACTGCAATGGAATTTTTGTAACTGCAATGCTCGGACCACATCACCGAAAAGATTCCTAATTCCGTGTAGGTGGGCTTTCGTCCCAGAAGTTTTTGGATCATCTCATATTCTTCTGAAGAAAGCCCGTGTTCTTTGACCAATTCAAGTGTGACCTGCGGCTCTGAAGGTAAAGTGGTTTTTGAACTCATCTCCCCATGACCTCAGACAAGAAGAACGAAGAATTCTTTCATAAACATCAAAGAATATACGAGGCTTGTTTGGCAAAGTCAACAAAAAGATTGTCAGGAGTTTTTGATTGTCGAAAACCGAGCAGGTAGATTTAGGTTTGAGCCAGAACCTAACTTAAGTTAGGTTCTGGTCTTACCAGGATCTCTGAGGAAGAAACTTGAAAGTTACATACCTATCTGCGCAGGCTGAAGCTCATCTGTCCATTTGGATCCATAGGAAGTCAAATGATCTGCGGCTACCATTCCTTAAAAACCCGACACATTCACCAGAAGTTGATGTTACCCAATTCATTGGGCCTCTCATAATGATTTTGAAAAAAATCTTAATTTTTTGCTTGACAACTTTATCCTGATAGGATATTATTTAATTGTGGCATTAGCTTGGGTGTAATTCGGCTTCAGCCAGAATAAGAATATAAGCAAGGGTGAACACTGGCACGAGAGACTTGTGTTTAGTGAGTGGTAGTTTTTCATCTTTAAGTTCTAATCTGGTGGACAAGGCAGGAATTTTAATATACAAGAACCGCATTAGATTTTCCAATCTAGTTTTATCTATTAGGGTAATGTAATATTTCTCCCATTCGATTATGTCATTCCTAACCCTGAACAGAGATGAATTAGAGAAGTCGGAAAATATCTTCGATGTTTTTCTCTTGCTATTTCTCTATTGTAAGGAAAACGAAGGGAGTATCCTGCATAGATATTCAAAAGACTATAAAACATTCTATAAATTCCAAAAGGATATCGAGAAATTCTTAACCAAAAAGATGAAACAAAGTCCTGCACTAAAGGTAAAGGGGGTGATAGAAGATACAGCGATAAAGGAATATTTTGTAAAGGGGATAGGAAGTCGCAAAAAGGAAGAATTCATCCTAGCTTCATTATTGACAATAGACCGTCTTTACAAATATCAAGATATTAAATCAACTCACGTTCTTAATTGGAACTTTCGGGAATATGGAGATGTATATTATCTTCATAACCGAAGCTTTGGATTTGACAAATTCTACAAATTGATCAGAGGATTAGATACTGTAGGTGATAGGATTGAGAACAGGTTAAACAATATTAGTGCAGTAACAAAGATAGCCACAGATTATACCGTAAAATTTGTGGAACTGCCATCATTTGTTAATTATCTTTTAAATAAGGGCTTTATTCGTATTGCCGTCGTACCTTTCAGAAAAGATGATGACGAGCCCGAAATTGAGACCAAAAGGGAGAAGGACGGACAGCTCTATTTTTGCGTACAGCAAGGAAAGGATTCAAATTGCTTAGATAGGTTGGAAAAGATGATAGGTGAATTGGAAAAAATAAACACCGATCTCATCATTTTTCCGGAGCTAACCTTTTCAGAAGACCTCTTGGACCATCTACAGCTTGTCTTAGCCGAGAAATACAATAGAAATCCAGAGAATCCAACCATTAAGCTGGTGGTAACGGGTTCTCTTCATGTGGATGGGAAGAACAAGTGTTTCATGTTAAGGCCCGACGGTAAAGAGCTTTTCTCCCAGGCAAAAATGAATAGATTTTTGTTTTTACCTGGTGAGTTTCAGGGGACAGAGGAAAAAGTTACAGAGGATATAGATATCTCAGAAAGGGTGTTTAATTTGTTCGACTCTCCATTTGGGCGAGTTGCTACTATGATCTGTCTCGATTTTCTCGTTCCAGAAACCTATAACATACTATCGAGTTTAAAAGTGAATTGTTTCTTTCTACCGTCGATGACCCCTTCGACAGAAAGATTTAAAACAAACGCCTTTTATCACGCTTGCGCGTCAGGTGCAGTGACTTTCTTTTCAAATGCGTACAATCTCGAAATTGTTGGGGGACAAAAGAAAAAAGATTCCTTTATTTTTAGGCCTATAAAAGACACATCTGATGATTCACATTTTGAATGTTTGAAGCGGGACCCAACAGCGTTTGAAACTGTGCTTTTATTTGACTCAAAAGACTGCAAAGTTCAAACCTTAACTCTGTCTTGATCAAGAGTTTAAAAAACCACCGGACGAATTGAAGTATGACTCATAAGTTGCCGATTAATAAATTGATCCTCTTAAGAAAGGGGAACATGCAAACACCGATCATTAGAGAACAGATGAAAGATTTCGACAAAACAGTTGAAACCATCAGACAATGCTTAAAAGCCGAAGACACCGAGGGAATCAAGAAGAGTGTTGCCATGATTTTCCCTTATGTTATTCACTACTTGAGGGAAAGAAACTACGAAAAGTTGAGATACCTTGGCAAAAAACTTGCCCATATAACTTTCGATTTTGATGACGGAACGAAAAATCTGCAAATTGCAAGACAACTGGGCTACTTGCAAGCTTTGGAAAATGTGATTAGAAAGATGATGGACTCTGAGGTGTCGAAAGAAGCTTATGAAACATTAAGAAAACAGCCACGATATGGAGAATTACTGAGCATCATAAAAAGGGAAGGAATAATTGAGCATGATGAGTTAGCACATGAATTCGGAGTCTCACCAGAACAGCTCGGCGAAATTGTGGAAACCATCCGTCCATCCGAAGCGATCACAGTTACGACGTATGGGATAATGCGGTATTATGTCCTTACCACAACGGGGGAAGCCATGTATGACCGCATCCGAAAGCAAGCTTTTCTCCCTGAGTTAGCCCATCGCCTAAAGGAAATCTACAAACTTGTGATGCATGAGGGAAAATCGGCGATAGAAGTCCTTCGTCTAGTCAAGCCAAAGGAGGATGACTGGTGTAGTGAAGATGAAATACTTCCCATCGTCGAAGCACTTGTTGAGATAAGGGAGGAGAACTCGAAAGTTGAAGCGGAATTAGCACGAAAGAGGCAACCCCAAATAGGGTCTTATGAAGAGTTGGATTACAGTAATATATATAAAAAAATGCAATCTGAACGGAGTTTACTGATAAATGCATTCGATTGGAAGGAAGTTCTCTCCTCAAAGATGCCTAATGAACTCGAGACTAAGTTACGTGTTCTTCTCCACAAATACCTCCTCAAGTCCGAGGAAGAAGAAACTGAGTTAGCAGATAGAATTGCCTGATCTCCAAATTAATTTGTACAATTCAGAGGAAATCCGTTATGAATGACAAAAAAATTGTTGAAGATGTAAAGAAGTTTGTAGAATATTTCACAGATGTAGACGATTTCGTCAAGAAACTTGAAGAAGGAAAGCTACCTATTAGTGAAATCTTCAAGGATATTCCACTCACTGTTGAAACAATGTTGATCTCAGCTTTTCTTTTTGATGATTTCTATAAGGTTCTGATCGAGGAAACATCAAAGGAGGATGTCGAGACAATAAGAGTAATCGTTGGAAAGCTGGAGAAGTATGGAACCAAGATAGTAAAGGAATCCATACGTCCGATGGCTAAGATAGCGGACAAGAAAAGACGAAAATTGGAGAGCGAAGTAACGAGTACTTCCACCAAGCCATTCTACGATTTTGTGAACAAGCAAAATCAGATCAGATTGGTTTTCTTTTCTGATGAAGATAAACTAATGGATTCGACGATGAGCCTCGAAAAGTGTTTGGGTCTAAACATAGGTTTGCTTAGTGGAGTCGAAAGAGCTTTCGAACTTGCCAGCGAATACAACTCCAACTTGTTACCGAAAGGGGACGATATCAAACCGTACAAAGAGAGGTTGAAAAACATAGTCGATCTAGCAAATAAAATTGCATCGAGGTTAAAGATTCAATTAGAAACGGCAAAATTAGAGGAAAAAACGGAAAAGGCAAGTTAAAAGCAATCAACGGATTACAGTAATTCAAGGGGATTTTTTCGATCCCCTTAATTTTTTGCTTGACAAGTGCACATATGTGCAGTATATTGCCTTCGGCAATGGTTACTTGGTTGATGGTTCATAGTTCGCAGTAAAAGCTTTTAGCTATGAACCATGAACGGTGAACTGCATAACGCGGGAGGTTGAAATGAAAGTTGACAAGCTTTTAAGATATGGAATTCCTGAATCGGTGATCGAAAGCTGGAGGAAAACCCAGGGGGAGATGCTTTTGCCCTTGCAGGCTATGGCAGTGACCAGGCATAATCTTATGAATAATCAGAGCCTGATTATCTCTGCTCCCACCTCCTCCGGCAAAACCTTCTGTGGGGAGATGGCCGCAGTGGCAAATCTATTCAAAAGGAAAAAAGTGATTTTTCTGGTTCCCCTGAAAGCCATCGCCGAGGAGAAATATTCTGACTTCTGTCAAAAGTATGCCCCACTGGGTATCAAGGTGGCTATCTCCACCCGGGATCGGCAGGAGGATGACAGGGAAATCGAGTTTGGGAATTTTGATCTGGCTATCATGATCTATGAGAAATTCAATCAGCTTCTGATCAAAAATTTAGACATCCTGAGACAGGTCAATCTAATAGTGGTAGATGAGCTTCAGATGATTGGTGATCCCGCACGTGGTGCCACACTGGAGCTGGCTTTTACCAAGATCAAAAGCTCAAAATATTCCCCGCAGATTCTGGGTTTGTCTGCAGTGTTGAAGGATGTAGACCAGTTAGCATCCTGGTTAGGGTGTCAGCTTCTTCTGGAGAAATCCAGACCGGTGGAGCTTTTGCAGGGAGTGCTTCTTGATGGGAAATTCCACTTTAGAAAACATAATTCAGGTGAGGAGGGAACCCAGCAACTGGTGGAACTGGATTCAGAGGAGTCGCACCAGATTCTTTTTGCCAACGTGGAGAAATTGCTTGAAGATGGAGAACAGGTTCTGGTATTTTTGAAAAGCAAAAAGGCCTGTGAAGATTGTGCCCTTCTGTTTTCGGAGGAAATCAAGCTCTCCTCCGGTGTAAATGCTATTGAAGCTTTATCCGAGTTGGAGAACACCACCCTCAAAGGGAAGCTAACTTTTTGCTTACAAAAAGGAATTGCTTTCCACAATGCAGATTTAACCTCAGGCGAAAGAAAAGTGATAGAGCATTTCTATCTGAAGGGAGAAATTAAGGCGATCTTCTCCACCACTACCCTTTCTTTGGGAATAAATCTTCCTGCTAAAACCGTGTTCATAGAAACGCAAAAATTCGAGAAGGGAGAGTATTCTGACAAAGCGGTGATGTTGCCCATAAGCTGGAGCGAGTATGAAAATATGTCGGGAAGGGCGGGCAGATTCGGTCTTCAAAAAGATTTTGGAAGATCCATAATAATTGCCCAGAACAGATTTCAGTTCGATTCCCTATGGGAGGGATATATTGAGGGAGAGGAAGAAAAGATAACATCGCAACTTCCTCAGAAAGAGTTGGGTGATGTGATTTTGGATCTGGTCGCCTCTGGCGCTGGGAAAAGCTTATCTCACCTGAAGCAGGCGATAAGCTCCTGTTTGGATGGGAAATTGATTGCACAGGATGAAGATGTGTTGGAGGAAAAGCTAAAAGAACTCGTCGAAGAGAAGATTCTTTTTAAAAGTGGCGAAACTCTCTCTCCATCCAGATTAGGAAGTTTGTATGCGTTCAAGGGTATCTCCATTCACACCGGTCTTTCCATTAAGAAAAAGCTGGAAGGTCTGCTGGATCTCGATCCTTTAAGCTGGTTTTACTCTGTTCTGAATACAAAGGACGGGGAGGACGTTTACATAAACGTGGGCTTCTGGGAACAGCAGAACCGGGTGTATGAGAAAGCCCTGACTGAAAGATATAAAGATGACCTCTCAATAGATGAAGAAATTAAGAAACTACTGGAGAAGAAGATTAGCTTTTCACCCAGAGAAATCAGATTGGTGAAGCTGTGCTCCCTTCTTTGTGAATGGATAACCTCCACGGCTACTTTGGATATGGAAGCAAGGTATTTTTGTCGTTCTGGCCAGATTGAGCAGATAGGGAAAAGGGTAAGTTGGCTTTTGGACGCGGCCTGTGGGATAGCCAGAGTTTTGAATTCAGATAAGAGATTGGTTCATTTTTTAAGAAGGCTTTCTCTGAAAGTGAATTTCGGAGTGAATGGTGCGGGATTAAAATTAGCCCGTTTAAGGGTGCCCGGTCTGGGAAGAGATTATATCTGGTGCCTGGTAAAGGAAGGCTTTAGCAATTTAAGGAAAATCAAAGAGGCAAAGCTCGAAGAGTTGGAGCGGACACTTCCCCACCAGGTAGCACAGAGATTATCGGAGATCTCGTCGAAGGCAGGAAAGGAAAAAATAGATGAAAGATCAAAGCGTCCAAAAAGGAAAGAAAGCTTTGTGCATCAGGTTGGAACTCTAAAAGGAGAGGAAATAAGTTTGGTGATCGATGGGACGCCGGTAAAGGATAAATTTCTGGTTTTGGTAAATGGAAGAAAAATAAATCTCTCTGCTAAGAGTTTTAAGTATCTGGTGAAGTTAGCCTGGGCCACTTTTAAAAATGAAGAAGGATGGATACATAAAAATGATTTCGAGCCAGGGGATAACCAGACCAGATACCTGCATAGATTGAAAAAACAGATATTGCCCAGTTTAGATACCGGACAGTCTTTCATAGAAAACAATCGCTTGGGTTGCTATCGCCTGAATGTTTCAAAGGATAAAATCAGAATTAATCCACCTGCTTTTCTGAAGAATCCGGATATTGAAATAAAGAAGATGGCGGAGGAGTTGGCAAGCTGGATAAATGTATACGAAAAACATGAGGCATCCAGCCTGGGATAAGATGAAAAACTCCGATCCGGAGTGCACCAGCTTGTCGTAGCAAAGCGGAGACCCCGACTTGGCGGGGCTGGTGCGGTTTTACTTTTTCAACATTCCCCAAAACAATACTTCCCACACGGACGTACCCTGAGACCATGCGGTTCTGGTCTGGGATAAGATGAAACACATTCATCACCAATAAGGAAAACCTTCTAAAAGGTCTCTGAAAAAGTGCAGAAATCGGGCGGGCTAAGAGCCCGCCCTACGCGCTCGGGTATTGAATAACAATGATTTAGCCCGCGTAGGCGGGGCTCCCAGCCCCGCAAGAACGACTTTTTCAGAGCTCTCTCTAAAAATTCTTGACAAGGCTTCATAAATGATTATAATGTGTCATATAAACAGAATCGATTTCGCGAGAAATCGGATTATGATCAATATATCCAGGGGTGTCACCGGTTGGCGAGTAGGAGATGCATTTTTGTCACGGGTGAACCGGATGGTTCACCCCGCAGGCGTGTTATACGGCACTTGACACAGTGTTTGGGATGTTATGCGGAGACATATAAACAATGTTATGCCGCATGCCAGGTAGTGGCTGGGGATGGACGAGAAATCGCCGAGCGTGACGCCAAACGATCTCGTGTACTTACCTCTACGACCGAAGACGGGGTTTCGGCCCCACAGTCCGGCGCAACTCATTTTCAAGGAAGGAGAAACAGAAATGGGTGATAAGGGGAAAAAAGATAAAAGCAAAAGGGAACAACGGAAAAAGGCCAAGCTTGATCCAAAGGAAAAACGAAAATTGAAAAAAGAAAAAAAGAATAAATAAATGCCCAGTGCTGTCCGGTGACCTTAAATCAAGCAAGGAAGTTGTGTGCCAGTTACGAGAAGAGCCGGGTGGCCCACAGCTGTGCTGTGGGGCACCCCGGCTGTTTTCTAAGGCGTCTTATTCAGCAATTGAAGCCATGTTTGAAGTGTTATTTGGATCAATATAAACAATGTTCGGAGCAAGATGAAATGAGAGCACCGTTCCAGATTTTGGTCATTCCATTCCGGCGGACAGCAACGGGGCTGGAGTTTGCTGTGCTCAAGCGCAGTGATGCCGACTATTGGCAGTTCGTAGCCGGTGGTGGAGAGGATGGCGAAACACCAATCGAAGCGGCTCAACGTGAAACCCAGGAGGAAGTCGGCATCACCGGGGACCTCATCCAGCTTGATTCCTTGTCAACGGTACCAAAGGATTGCTTTGCCGCCGAGTCATGGGGACAGGATGTCTATGTCATACCGGAACACTGCTTCGCCGTCGACACCGGAGATCATGTGATCGCCCTTTCGGGCGAGCACACGGAACTGCGCTGGGTTCCATATGAACGGGCTCGCAGCCTGCTCGAATGGGACAGTAATCGCAATGCTCTTTGGGAACTGAATGAAAGGCTGAAAGCTCCGAACCAAGCACTCGAGGCGACGTCCTAAAGGCCACGCCTCAGTGCAATCGATAGGCGGGTGACCCACAGCTGTGCTGTGAGGCACCCCGGCACACCGCGGCTTTAACTCTCTGTCAGGACTGAAGTCCTGGCGGAACAAAAGCATGTATCATACGGATTGTCATGGATACTGTCAGGTACTATGTATCTCTGGTATCGGTGGTTGCGTTTCCGCCTCCGGTGGTTGCATGGCTTCTTGTTCATCCATTGGCCGAGATGATGCGCCGGATCGGACTCTTGCGTGCATACGCGTTAATATTTGGGTTCTATGCCATAGGTATGTTTTCGATCTGGTTGATCCGCGATTATATCCTGGTCATTGATTTTGGATTCAGTGCTCCTTTATCAGCTCTTGCCATATTATTGTTCTCCCTGTCAATTTACATACGTGTGTCGTGGAGACGGGTGCTCCGTTCATCGACGATACTGGGCTTGCCGGAGTTATCAGGGAGGAATGAACCTGATGATCTTGTAACCGAGGGAATCTACTCGCGTGTTCGGCATCCGCGGTATCTAGAGGTCGGATTAGGACTTTGGGCGGCAGCGCTCTTCAGTAACAACCTAGCAGTCTATATTGTAGGCTTGGCGTATATTCCTTTGATATACTTGGTTGCGATTTTAGAGGAGCGAGAGTTGAGAAATCGGTTTGGGACTGAGTACGATCATTATTGCTCTAAAGTGCCACGGTTTATACCGAGAATCAGAATGCGGGACCGTGGACTAGACTAATTGGTGATTTCAGTTCGTAGGTCAAGCATGGCGTAGCCTGCTTGACGAAAAAGATCTAACCTGTAGTCTCTTCTACCGCAAGGAGCAAATCCACCATTTATGGTAAGTCTCGAACCACAACTTTAGTGGTGAAAAGGATAGCTCCACCTTTATGGGAAATGAATATATGATACATGCACAGAAACTCCCCTTGTGGGAGACGAATAATCCCTTCAGGGTGAACCCTCTTAAAGCACCTCCGGGTGGGCAGAGAAAACACACGTCCGTTCACGGTGAATCCGTTCCCAAGAGCCAAAATTCACACCAACTTACTAGTAGACTTGTAGGTCGGGCTGTCGACAGACTGCCCGACAACAACCTGATAGGAGCAGGAATCAGTTTGCATCTTATTATTGATTTTTTCTCCCCCGCCTGTTTTGGGCCTGTCTTGAAATTCGTATGAATGCATACGCATCCCCTTTTAGCAAAGGGGGATTTTTCAAGTTTCAAATCCCCACCTGTCCCCTTTTTTCTAAAGGGGGGATGTAAACAATTATATGCTCTCCTCACGATGTGCAAAAGACATTTGATATGAACCATCTAATTGATACCGATCCACAGGATCCAAATTCGGACGACAGAGAAGTTTGTAGGTCCGGTTGCGATCTCCCGCCAGAGGCGGGACGGGAGAGCTACCCAACAAGCAGCTGAAAATAACTTAAAACAATCACCAGTAAGGTCAGTAAGGTCAGAAATACCAGTTGGTAGGTCGGGTGCCCTGCGCACCTGACAAATGAAAGTGTCAGGAGCACGCGGCTCCCGACCTACACACTGATACAGAGATTAAGGGCATGGCGGAGGAGTTGGTTAGGTTGAAAAGCAGATATTAAAAGCTTGTGTCGGAAGCTGTGGCAAAGAATGAGACACTTCTGTGATATAAACGTAGGGGTGGAGCTTCAACTCCACCCATTTAAGATTAATTGCAAGTATCTTTAGATTGTCTCAAAAATGTTCTGCCGAAATTGTCGCCATTATATGAGAGCACTGGATTCGAATCCAGCGCCCCAATTTTACAAAAACTTTATCTTGCCAGAACCATTCTCTCTTGGATGTTGCTTAATCTTTTCCCCGCCTTTGGCGGGATGTATAATTTGTATTTGGTTTCTACAATAAATCTTCATTTTCTTGTTGAATCTGGTAAAAAAATCCATAAATTATAGAGTTGTGCACTTTTTGGGATTTGTGCCGCACCGTCAGAGCAAGAAAAAAATAGGAATGGTTCAGTAACCCAAAAAAACAGGAGGAGAGATGACCTATAACATGTCTGAAAGTCAGCAAAAAGTTCGAGAGATGGCGCGGGAGTTTGCTGAAGGAGAGATAGCACCTATCTCCGCTGAGTTGGACAGGCGTGAGCCTGAGTTTCCCAGAGAGTTATTCAAAAAGATGGCTGACGCGGGTTTTATGGCTTTTCCAATAGCAAAAGAATACGGGGGATTGGAGAAAAGCAAAATAGACTATGTCACCTTAATTGAGGAGATATCCTGGTTTGATGCCCCCTCTGCCCTTATAATGGCGGTGGACAATTTGGCTTCCGACCCGATTGAGATCTTTGGGTCTGAGGAACAGAAGAAAAAATATCTTCCCAAGATGGCATCCGGAGAGATCATCGGAGCTTTTGCATTAACTGAACCCAATGCTGGATCAGATGCGGCAAATCAGCAGACCACGGCCAAGGTGGATGGAGACTCCTTTGTGATAAACGGAGAGAAGATCTTCATCATGAACGGAGATGTGGCTGATTTGGTGGTGCTATTCTGCAAGATTGTCCAAGAGGGTGATAGAGATAAGGTTTCAGCCATCCTTTTGGAGAAAGGCACCCACGGATTTTCCTCAGAAAAGCTTAAGTGGAAGATGGGAATGCGGATGTCCACCACCGGAAGGCTTAAACTGGAGAATGTGAGAGTCCCCAGGTCTAATCTTCTGGGAGAGGCAGGCAAGGGCTTTAAAATGGCGTTAAAAACATTGGATGGCGCCAGAATTGGCGTGGCGGCTCAGTCCGTTGGGATTGCACAGAGAGCCTTTGATGAGTCGGTCAAGTATGCAAAAAAAAGGGAGCAGTTCGGCGCACCCATCGCCAAGCTCCAAGCCATTCAGTGGATGATTGCGGATATGAGTACCAGATTGGAAGCCGCCCGTCTTCTAACCTATAAAGTTGCTTTGATGGAAGATAAAGGCGAACGCGTAAATCTGGCTGCTGCCCAAGCCAAGCTGTTTGCTTCTGAGACGGCAAACTTCTGTGTTAACAAAGCCATGCAGATTCATGGAGGATACGGCTATATTGGGGAGTTCTCGGAAATAGAGAAGTTGTATAGGGATCAAAGGGTTACAGAAATCTATGAAGGAACGTCTGAAGTTCAAAGGCTGGTGATCGCCGCGAATTATTTGAGATAACCTCACCCCCTAATCCCTCTCTCCTTGTTTAAGGAGAGGGGGACAAAAGGGGGAGAGGTAAACGCGTAGCCAAGCCTTTATGGCTTGTCGGTTTGAGGAGTGGTAATAGTAAAAACCATGAAGATGGAAAACGAGCTGAAAGCTAAATTCGATGGAAAGGTGAAAGCCTTCAAGGTGAAGGAACATCAGGCAGTGGATAAGGATCAGGTGTTGGTGGTATTTGAGTAATTCATTCCTGAAACTTTACCGCGAATGCGTTCCTTCATCGATGGAACTAATGGGGTAAAGGCTATGGTAGAAAACGCTGATAAGAAAAAAATCATAGACGACATCCGAAAAGAGATAGAAGCCTCGAAAAACACCCATATTTGGAGTGATTATGTGAATGCCCTGAAGTTGATCTCCCAGGTTGTATTCACTAGAGGTTCTGGCTTCGTGCTTGAATTAATCCAGAATGCAGAAGACGCGGGTTTAGGTCTGGAAGAGCCTGGCGTCTTTGAAGTAAAGCTTCGACAGGATAGAGTTAAAGTGACGCACAACGGTCTCCCTTTCCGCGAAAACAATGTCCAAGCACTGTGTGGAATAAGATCATCTAAGAAACCAGAAAGAGGAACTTTAGGTTATCTAGGTATCGGGTTTAAATCCGTTTTTAAGGTGACAGATCGACCAGAAATATATTCCAATGGTTTTCACTTCAAATTTGATAGAAATCATAAAGATTGGAACAATCCCAGCAATACACCATGGCATGTCATCCCAATTTGGATTGATGAACCCTCAGAGATTATAAATGAGGAGAGAACTACTTTTATCATTCCCCTCAGAGATGAAAATTGCTATTCAGCATTACGTAAAGAGATTGAAAAGCTAACAATGGAGCTGTATTTATTCCTCCGTTGGCTAAAAAAGATAGAGGTGCATGACGAGATCACGGGAGAGACATGGAACGTCGAAAACATTGGAGAGAGTGAAGAGGGTGTTACTACCCTACGGCACGATGGTCAAATGCAGAGATTTAAGTTTTTTCGACGCATCGTAGAGGTTCCTGAAGAGGTAAAACAGGACCGACTAACTCAAGAATACAGAGCCAATGTTACTAAAAGAGAAATAGCTATAGCCTTTGCACTTGACGAAGAAGGTAATTTAGCTCCTTCGCAAGCCGGAGCAATGTATGGGGGTGTTTATTCTTTTTTGCCTCTTGGAGAGGCAAGGAGTGGTGCAAAATTCCCCATACAAGCTGATTTTCTTGTTCAACCCGGGAGGGATGCCATCAACTATGAAGCTAAGTGGAACCACTGGCTAGTCGAAGAAGTGGCTTCTTTATGTAAAGAGGCAATAGATTTCTTCAAGAAGCATGAAAATTGGCGTTATCAGTTTTTGCAAGCCTTTGAATTCTCAAAATCTAAGGGTTTTGAATCTTATGAAAAGCTATTTGGACCCAAGCTTATCGGCCCAGTTGAAGATTTCTTGATTGAGGACGACTGTGTGCCAACCTCTGATGGAACTTGGGCCAAACCGAAACAGGTGGTTCAGTTAACTGAAGATCAAAGTGCATACAGAAACCTAATAAATATGAGGATCCTCGACGAGAATGCGAGTGCCTCCATAATGGGAGGCAAACCTGACTTAAGATTTGTCCATCCAGAGGCAACTGTTCCGGACTCAATGGGAATTAAGAAGGTAGATCGCTGGGACATTCTTGAAAATGACTCTTTCTTGGAAAATAAAGGCCAAACCTCGGACGCAGCTAATTGGTTCCGATCTTTCTACCTTTGGCTTCAGAAGTATCCAAGGTATGATAAATACTTTTATTACAAGTGGCGGGAAAAATTAAAAACATACCACGAATATAAGTTCGTTTTAACAAGTGAAGGTAAACTTGCAAAGGGTGGCGAAGTCTTCCTTCTTGATCTTCCCTCCTCTGATTCGTTGATTAAGGAATTAGCTAAGGAAATGCAGAGTACGAAGTCCATCTTGCACCCAGATATCCTAACAGGAAGCACAGAGGAACAAGGGAAACTCAGAGGTTTTCTTACTGGACTAACTGGCGTTCAGATCTTCAATACAAAAACCTTCCGTATGAAGACGCTACTGCCAAAAATATGCGTGACATCACCCAAACCCTCCGAAGACATCCTCTTGAAATACACAATTTATTGTCAACAGATTCTAGGTGAAGAGGTTTGTCATGATTGCGAACTGTGGATTCTCACAAAAGACGGGGGAATTAGGACTGCTAAGGAGGTTTTATTCTCAACTGAGTTTAAACCGGAACAAAACTGGGAGACCAACCAACAATATGTTTCGGGCGTTAGCTTCATAAGCCCGAAATATCTCTCCGACGTAACGACCGAGCCTCAGTTGGTCGCTTGGCGCAGTTTCTTTAAGTTAGGTGGGGTAAAAGATGCACCTGACAATGGCGTTGAGGAATTCGCTATGAACTATGCTCTTGAAAAGTTTCGTGCTAAATACAAAAACGTAATTGCTGTTGATAAACGGAATTTCGGATACGATTTAAAAGCTGAGACCCTGAAGGGTGAAAAGATTCATATAGAGGTCAAAGGACTTAGTCGCGATCAAGATGTTGAGTTAACTGAAAACGAGACGAAAGCTGCCGATATGCACAAAGATTCTTTCTATTTATGCGTTGTCTCGTCCATACCTGAGAATCCCGCGATGCACTTAGTTCAAAATCCAGCTGCACCCGGCGTAGGGAAGAAAGACAAACTAACCGTCGAAATCAATACTTGGAAGACAGCAGGGTTTCCTTAATGCTTCGAGAATGGGAATTCCCAAAGCAAATAAGCATCGGCATTTCCTAATACTGATGCATCAAAGAGTATCAACACAACTATCAAAGGAGGAAAATGAGTGTTTCGCCAATTAGTGGATTTGATACCCCTTACAGGTTGCTCAGGCGTTTCGAGGCTGTCATAGAAAGCATATTTGCCTTGAAGGCCACAATACAACAACTTGGTTTTGTTAGATTCAAGCCCATTTTCACTAACTACATATCTTGCATTGACGCCTTCAAGTCATCATATCCAGAAGAATACAAAGAACTTGGACTGGAGGAGATGACTCTATATGATGCACAAGGAACGGAACGGTTCACAGGAAGAAGGCTTTCAACCATACTACATCAGGCTCAAGCTGTCGTGGGTGTGTTGAAGGGTTTGTTGCCTCCGAACTTAATACAGAACCCCGGTGGCACCACAATTCTGGTCTCTTCCCAAGCTGCTGCTCACTCGTATGCTAGGGCTACAGCACAACTTCAGTTTACCCTCGTGATGGAAGGACTTAACCAGGCAATTCAGGAAAGTAAGTTGGATCAAGCGACAAAAGATGAATTGAAGAAAGACATAGATGAGCTAAAGAATCTTCCTACACCGGATGAATCCAAGATTAAAGCATTAACCTCGAAACTGGGGAGGAAACTACAAGAAATGGGTGAGAATGTGATGATTGGCGTCATTTATAATTGGATAAAAGGTCAGATAGAGCTATAACGAATTGCGGCTTCTGGAATCTCTTGTTGTTCGGCTATAGTAATTCCCGAAGCAAGTTAGTATCAGCATTTCTTAATAATCATGCATCCAGTGTAGTCCGTTTATTTTGATTGAGTTTCCATTGTGAATCAGAGATAAAATCGTATATGGAGAATAGACCGTTATGAAAAAAGAAACCTTATACCTTGATACTTCTGTTATCAGCGCTTATTATGATTCGTATGAATGCATACGCATAAGAGAACAAAAGAACGACAGGAGGCAACCATCAGATTTTGGGACGAGATTCTGCCTAATTATCAAGTGTATATATCAGAGATCACGGTGGAGGAATTGGGGGATACTAAAGATGAAATATTAAGAAAGAATTTGAACAAACTCATCCAGCATTTAAAAGTATTAAAGATTAATCCAAAAATCAAAGATTTAGCAAAAACCTATATAGAAAGAAAGGTGTTCCCAGAAAGATATATGGACGATACTCTTCATGTTGCCGTAGCTTCATTTTATGAAATATCTTATTGGGTTTCTTGGAACTTTGAACATTTAGTCAAGGTGAGGACCAGGCGATTGGTGAAGTTGGTCAATATGTTGGAGGGCTTCAGAGAAGTTGAGATTGTTTCACCCCCGGAATTATGAGGAGGAAGCCATGGAGAAGATAGAGTATTTTGATTATAAGAAGGTTGCCAGAGAGACAAAGATACCCAACAGTATCTTGAAGGATATCAAAAGAGAGGTAAAAAAGGAGTTCCCTACAGACAAGATGATGTATGAGCTTCATATATTAAGAGCGATAAAAAGTAGATACTGGCAAAAGACCCAAGCACGACCTTCAGAGGCTATTAAATAAAAACTGTCACTCTGAGTCGTGTAGCCAAACCTTTATGGCTTGAATATAAAGAAACAAACAATGAAATTCGGAAACTTCGAAATCTTCTCCATCGTGGAAAACAGCTTTAAGATAGATGGGGGAGCTATGTTCGGCGTGGTTCCCAAAATCATCTGGGAGAAGCTAAACCCTCCCGACGATAACAATCTGGTGAAACTGGATATCAACCTGCTTTTGATAAAAACCGATGGGGAAAACATCCTAATCGATGCCGGGATAGGAGATGCTCTGAGCGAAAGGCAAAAAAAGATGTTCGGGATTGAGAAACCATCTGATTTAGAGAAAAAGTTTTCCCAGTATCATCTTACCCCGAAGGACATAAATTTAGTCCTTTTGACCCATTTGCACGCTGATCACGCGGGCGGAGTGATAAAATTCGACAAAGACGGAAGAAAAATTCCCCGTTTTCCCAATGCCCGACATGTAGTGCAGATCAAGGAATGGGAAGAAGCCATGCACCCGGATGAGAGGACCTCCGCCACCTATTTTACCTCAAACCTAAAGATACTGGAGGAGGAAAAGCTATTGGAGTTAATAGATGGGGAGGATGAGGTGGCAGCAGGAATAAGGCTGGTAAATACGGGCGGTCATACTCCCGGACATCAAGCTGTGTTGATCGAGGATGGGGAGAATAAAATCCTTTGGGCCGGTGATATTATACCTTCTACCCACCATCTGAGAATCCCCTATGTGGCTTCGGTGGATCTTTTTCCCCGGGAGACCATGGAACAGAAAAGAAAATTTTTGAAGATGTGCTTGGATAACGGTTGGGTTTTGGCTTTCGATCATGATTTAAAGGTGAAATTGGGCAAGCTGGAAGAAAAAGAGGGAGGAATTAAGATAATAGATATCTATTCGCAAGATCAAGCTACGCCAAAAGGCGTTGTTACTTAGAAAGCTTACTGTGACCAAGGCTTGAGGAAGTACAGTTGTTTCGGGTAAGTTTATAGGAGAAAATGAAGCTTAGCTTTTGAGATATCTCTGAAAAATTAACTAGAAAGGAGGATATGGAGTGTTCACCTTTAGGTGAACCATATGAAAGCTCTTTGTCTTGCAAGAGGTTTCAGGTCAAGCTAAAGCTTGACACTCCAGCAATGCCTTTCCATATTTGACTTTTTCAGAGCTCTCTTTGAATCATTTTGACAGGTGAGTGAACTATGTCTTTAGAAGAAAAGATCGAGCGTTTGAAAAAACTGAGGGAGCAGGCAAAATTAGGCGGTGGACAGAGACGAATAGATGCCCAGCATAAGAAGGGAAAGCTGACCGCCAGAGAAAGGCTGAATCTGCTTTTAGATGAGGGAAGCTTTGAAGAATACGATATGTTTGTCCAGCACCGCTGTCGGGATTTTGGGCTGGAGAAGGAAAGATATTTGGGTGATGGAGTGGTCACTGGGTGCGGCACCATCGACGGGAGATTGGTCTTCGTTTTTTCCCAGGATTTCACAGTGTTTGGTGGATCATTATCCGAAACCCATGCGGAGAAGATCTGCAAAATAATGGATACGGCTTTGAAGGTGGGTGCGCCGGTCATCGGCTTGAATGACTCCGGTGGCGCCCGGATTCAAGAGGGAGTGGAAAGCCTGGGAGGATATGCGGATATCTTCCTGCGCAATACCCTGGTCTCCGGAGTTATCCCTCAAATCTCCGTAGTCCTGGGCCCCTGTGCCGGCGGGGCGGTCTATTCGCCTGCCATCACCGACTTCGTCTTCATGGTGAAGCATACCTCCTATATGTTTGTCACCGGTCCCAACGTGGTCAAAACCGTCACCCACGAGGACGTAACCTATGAGGATTTGGGAGGTGCGGAGGTACACAGCACCAAATCCGGGGTGGCACAATTCATCAGTGAAAATGAGGTGGAAACTCTCTCTTTAGTGAGAAAACTCTATGGCTATATCCCTCAGAATAACATGGAGGATCCGCCACAAACGGAGTGCAGTGATCCGATCGATCGCACAGATGAAGAATTGAATTCCCTAATTCCCGAAAACCCTAACAAACCATATGACATCAAAGACGTGATCAGAAGGGTGGTGGATGATGGAGAATTTCTGGAGGTGCACCAGCATTATGCCCCCAATCTGGTGGTGGGCTTTGCCAGACTGGGAGGAAAATCGGTGGGAGTTGTGGGAAATCAACCCGCGGTATTAGCCGGAGTGCTTGACATAAACTCCAGCCTTAAAGGAGCAAGATTCGTGCGATTCTGTGACGCCTTCAATATCCCCCTGATTACCTTTGAGGATGTGCCCGGATTTCTGCCAGGGACAGCCCAGGAGTTTGGAGGAATCATCAAGCATGGGGCAAAACTTCTTTACGCCTACTGCGAAGCCACAGTCCCCAAATTGACGGTGATCACCCGTAAAGCTTACGGCGGTGCATACGACGTTATGTCCAGCAAGCACGTCCGAGGCGACGTCAACTATGCCTGGCCCACCGCAGAGATAGCCGTGATGGGACCTAAAGGAGCGGTGGAGATAATCTTCAAAAAGGAGATAGCTGAAGCACAGGATCCTGAAAAGGCAACCGATCAGAAGGTGGAAAAGTTCATAGAGAAGTTCGCCAATCCATATATAGCGGCAGAGAAAGGTTATATTGATGACGTGATCGAACCCAAGACCACCAGACCTCGTTTGATTCGTGCATTGTCCATGCTGGAAAATAAAAGACAATCGTTGCCTCCAAAGAAGCACGGCAACATACCATTATGATATTTGTAGTTGCCCGATTCATCGAGCAAAAGATGCCCAATCACCGCCTTTGTCCCGCCTCCGGCGGGATAAAAGCGGTATAAATTGGGCAACTACAAACAAATTTGCATATGCTGAAAATAAAAGGATCATCCAAGCTGAAAAGGTAGTTGCCCGATTCATCGGGCAAAGAAAAACTGCCCAATCACCGCCTTTGTCCCGCCTCCGGCGGGATAAAAGCGGTATAAATTGGGCAACTACAAACAAATTTGCATATGCTGAAAATAAAAGGATCATCCAAGCTGAAAAGGTAGTTGCCCGATTCATCGGGCAAAGAAAAATCGCCCAATAAATTGGGCAACTACAAAAACCTGAGATATGTTCAAAAAAGTTCTCATAGCCAATCGAGGGGAGATAGCGGTCAGGATCATCCGGGCTTGCCGGGAGATGGGGATCAAAACGGTGGCCATCTTCTCGGATATCGACCGCAAGGCTCTGCACGTTCGTCTGGCGGATGAAGCATATCCTGTCGGACCAGCCCAGGCCGCCCAGAGTTATCTGAACATGGAAAAGATCATAGAGTTGGCAAAGAATTCCAGAGCAGAAGCCATTCATCCGGGATACGGATTCTTTGCCGAAAACTATGAATTTGTCAAGCGGGTTGAATCCGAAGGCTTGGTCTTTATCGGACCTCCGGCTGAGGCGGTGAAACTTCTGGGAGACAAGGTGGCGGCGCGAAAGACCATGAAAGGTTCCGGCGTTCCCATCGTGCCCGGAACCGAGATGGAGATAGGCTCGGATGAGCAGGGAGCCTCCATCGCAGACGAAGTAGGTCTCCCCGTTTTGATTAAGGCGGTAGGTGGTGGTGGTGGAAAAGGTATGAGAATTGTAAGAGAAAAATCTGAGCTTAAAAGCGCTTTGAGAGCTGCCAGCTCTGAAGCAAAATCTGCCTTCGCCGATCCCAGGATCTACATAGAAAAATATCTGGAAAGGCCCAGACACGTGGAGATTCAGATACTGGCAGACAAATTTGGCAACGTGATTCATCTGGGCGAAAGAGAGTGCTCCATTCAGAGAAGGCACCAGAAGGTGGTGGAGGAGTCTCCTTCTCCGGTGGTAGATGAGAAAATGCGAAAGGCCATGGGAGAGGCCGCCGTGACCGCCACCAAAGCCGCCGGATATGTTAATGCAGGCACCATAGAGTTCCTGGTCGACTCCGATCGAAATTTTTACTTTCTGGAATCCAACACCCGTCTTCAGGTGGAGCATCCGGTGACAGAGATGGTCACCGGGATTGACTTGGCCAAAGAACAGTTGAGAATAGCCAGCGGAATGAAGTTAAGCTACAAGCAGGAAGATATAAAATGGAGAGGCTCTGCCATCGAATGCCGGATCTATGCCGAAGACCCGGAAAACAACTTTCTCCCCTCTACCGGAGTGGTGCATTCCTACTGGGAACCATCCGGACCCGGAATAAGAGTGGATTCGGGGCTTTACGAAGGAGCAGAAGTTTCACTCTTCTATGATCCCCTGATATCCAAGCTCCTTGCCTGGGGAAAAGATCGGGAGGAAGCCATTCTGAGAATGAAAAGAGCCTTATCCGAATACCACATCTCAGGTGTGGCAACAACCATCCCTTTTCATCTTAAGGTGATGGAAAACCAGAAATTTCAAAAGGGAAATATTCACACTCATTTCATTGAAGAGGAATTTGAAAAGGAGAAGCTTTCGGAAGTTGAAGATAAAGACGAACTTCTCAAAGCCGTGGCGGTCTTCTCTGCACTTTTGGATTATCAGAAGAAGAACGTAAAGCCAGTTTTGTCAAAGACAAAATCTAAAGAGAGCCCCTGGAAGATTGAGGGGCGAAAGATGGGATTAAGATAGTTCAGCATGTGGAATTTATGTCAGAGCGGGATGACGGAGACCCGTCTGGGAATTCCCGCCCCTATGCGGAACAAAATACTGTTACGCATAGGGCTGGGCATTTAGCCCAGCCAAGCGGATGGAATTCGTAGTTGCCCAATTTATACCGCTTTTAGCGGTATCCCGCCAAAGGCGATGATTGGGCGAATGTTTTGGCTCGATGAATCGAGCAACTACAGAGGGATCGGGTTAAAAAATGAAATACGTGGCTCAAATAGAAGGCAAAAGCTACCAAGTGGACATCAGAGAACAGGATGGAGAGATACAGGTCAACTTAGATGGTGAGCCGGTCCAGGCAGATTCAGTTCAGATAAAAGGCAAAAACTTCGTCTCCTTTCTGTTCAACCATAGATCATTTGATCTGGAGTTTTCCAAAAACGAAGAAAAAGTCTCTGTCTTCCTAAATGGAAAAAGATATGACTGCGTGCTGGAGGATGAGAGAACTCAAAGGTTGAAAAGATTGGGTGTGCTTAAGGTTGAGACCAAAAAAGAAAAAGAGCTAAAGAGCCCCATGCCTGGCCTGGTGACAGCCATAGAGGTAAAACAGGGGGATTTAGTTGTGGCAGGACAGGGCGTGGTAATAGTGGAAGCCATGAAGATGGAGAACGAGTTGAAAGCCAAATTCGATGGGAAGGTGAAATCAATCAAGGTAAAAGAACATCAGGCAGTGGATAAGGACGAGGTGTTGATCGTATTTGAATAATTCGTAGGTCAAGCATGTTCGTAGAACTGCTTGACAAAAAAGATTGTCAACCACCCTTCGGGATGGTTGACCTACAAACTACAAACCAAAAGGAGGCAGAAATGGCATTAAAATTTAAGTGCCGGGAGTGTGGTGAGTATATCATCACCAAATTTCTTAAAGCCGGTGAAGTGGCTAAATGTCGAAATTGTGGCGCCGAAAATGTGGTGCCAGAAAATGCGTTAAGAACAGATGAAGGACCAAAAGACATAATACCTACAGGTACTAAGCCTGAAATGGTTGAGAAAACCAAGGGTAATGTCAGACCAGTTGAAAGTGTGATTGGGCTATCTATCATAACGTTATCCGTATATCTCTGGGTCTATCTGTTTAAGACGCTTCGAGAAATGAAAAACTCCTTCACCTTCGATTCTCAGGAAATCAGCCCAGATAAAGTTAGACCTATTTTGATCGTTTACCTTGTAGTTTCAGTACTCTTGGGTTTTATCGACACGAGACTTGGTTGGCCCTGGGTGGATCAAGGTTACACCTCTAAGACCACAGGACTTTATGTCTGGCAGACGATTAGCAACGCCGCTTCCATGATTTTTTTTGTTGCATTTTGGTTATCTTTTGTAAAGTTGATTGAAACGTGTCAAAAGAAAGGAGGGATGGTTCCTTTAAACAAATCCATTTTCTGGATGCTTATTGCTATAAGTGTAGTAATCTCTTTTGTCTATATTGGCATTACATCCCTAGCATATCTTGTCCTTGTCGTCCTATTCGAGCTGGCTGTAGACTTGGTCTTCCTTTACCTAATAGTAAAGCAAGTTAACAGGATCTGGACAGAATCAAGCGGAGTTGGAGGATCTTAATGTTCCTTAAGGTGTTGTTGGAAAGGTGAAGGAACATCAGGCAGTGGACAAGGATGAAGTGTTGATCGTATTTGAATAATTCGTAGGTCATGCATGTCCGAAGGACTGCTTGACAGAAGTTATCTTGATGCTTTAAAGGACAATAAGGATGAAAGCACAAGACGGGATTAAAGAAACGCTAAAGAGATTTAAACCAATCCTAAGGGAGAAGTTTAAGGTTAAAGAGATAGGCATCTTTGGCTCTTTTGCGCGAGGAGAGCAATCAGATGAAAGCGACGTCGACATCCTGGTGGAGTTCTCTGAACCCATAGGATGGGAGTTCATTGATGTAAAAGATTTTCTGGAGGAGATACTGGGGAAAGAAGTGGATTTGGTGACTGTGAGAGCCTTGAAGCCTCAGCTGAAAGATAAAATCCTGAAAGAGGTTATCTTCGCATGAAAAGAAAAAACCATAAACTGTATATAGAAGACATACTGGAAGCTGTGGATAAGGTTGAGCGCTACACGAGAGGTTTGACTTACGAGGCTTTTGCGAAAAATGACATGGCTGCGGATGCAGTGATAAGGAATCTGGAAATAATTGGCGAAGCATCAAGGAATATCCCAGGAGATATTAGACAAAAGTTTCCCGACATTCCATGGAAGAGAATGATCGGATTGAGAAATATTGCAATTCACGAATACTTCGGGGTAGATTTAAGCATTATTTGGGAGATTATCAGCAAAAATCTGCCAGAAACGAAACCTAAGATTGAAGCGATGTTGGAAGGCTTCAATGATAGTTAGGAATCTTGTACAGAAAAAGGGATTTCTGTCACCCTGAGCGCCCCGACGGGCCCGTCTGGGAAGCCAAGGGTCTTTCGAGAAATTCCCTCTCCCCTGGGGGGAGAGGGATAGGGTGAGGGGAAGAGATTCCTCGCTACGGCCAGAATGACAGAAGGCAAATTGGCATCGGTATTTCCTAATGCTGATGTATCAAGAAAAAGCGCAGGTCGAATGGAGATCATCATAGCAGTGACTATTGCAGTTTTAGGTTGGATAATTACCCACGCCCTCACTATTAGGGCTCAAAACAAAAACTTTATAAATCAAATCGTGAATGATGCTCGACTCGAAATTACAAAGGCCATTAGAGATTATCAGGATTGGCTCGGGACAGTACAGACTGCAATTCATAGCTCAAGCTATAATGTCATTCTCCAAGAACAAGGTCTATCCGTAGATTGGCGGCAGAAGCGTGCGCAGCTTACGGATACACTTTTCTCGGATAGAAAGGCTGTGGAATGGATTTTTCGTTTGGAGGAACATGAAATTTTGTTTCCTAAGACTGCGGAATGTCGAAAGAAGTTAGTGGACCGACAGCACCAAATAAACGAATATCTCCGTTTATTTGTGGAAAAGCTACCGTCTGGCTTAGGGAAGCCACCAGACTTTGATCAACGCAAAAAAGCTATAGAAAAAGCACTAAAAAATGATAAAATCCTGTTTGATTAGATGGCTTTAATGGAAGATTTACGAATCTATTTGCAGAATCTTTGCTTGAGTTCTTTTACAGGAAATAAAATTCCAGAAAGAAAGCCAAAAAAATCATCTCTTCCGAGGCTTGTTCAAGATGAAGGAGAAAACCTTCACATAAGTGTGACTCAAAATACAACTAAAGATGGCGGCGGCTAACAGGCTATTTTCTGATGCTTCGGGAATTGGAATTCCCGAAGCAAACTGGCGTCGCCGTTTCGTAATGCCAATGCATCAAAAAACCTCGCAAAAAAGGATGTGAACAAAAGTGAAACGCTCCTTTAAAAAACCTACAAAAGACGTATCAGAAAGGATGAAAAAAGTTAAGAGTCGGGGGACCACCTTAGAAAAAGAAATGGAAAGAATACTGAGGAGTCTCCACATGAGGTACCAGAGGCAACTAGACCTTCGGGGGAATCCAGATTTCAGAATTCGGGACGCGAATGTTTTAATCTTTTGCGACAGTTCCTTTTGGCATGGAAGAAGAGAAAAGGAGGTAAGCGGAAAGGCTTTCAAAAGAAATCGATCTCTTTGGGTAGAAAAGCTGACCAAAAACCGTAAGAGAGACGAGCGAAACAATCGCGCCTTGCGCAGGGCTGGTTGGTCGGTGTGGCGGTTTTGGGATACGGACATTCTAAAACGACCAGAGAAGGTAAAAAATCGGCTTCGGAGGATAATGAATGAAGCAAAAGCATGATGCACCAACGGCAATAGATTTATTCTGTGGAGCTGGAGGGCTGACGCTCGGACTTAAGCAGGCGGGCTTTAAGGTCGTTGCTGGCGTTGAATTATATCCTGAAATTGCCAAGACGTACAAAGCCAATCACCGCAGCACGAAATTGCTGATAAAGGATGTCCGGGAAGTCACCGGAAAAGATTTGTTCGAATTGACGGGCTTGAAAAAGCTGGACCTTCTCGCTGGTTGCCCGCCCTGTCAAGGATTCTCAAAACTTACGGACAAGTGGCACAGGAAAGACCCAAGAAACGACCTAGTTCTTGAGATGTCAAGGTTGGTGGAGGAGACGGCACCTAAGATGGTGATGATGGAGAATGTCGCCGGGATGGCAACACGGGGAAAGGCCACCTTAAAAGAGTTTGTGGAAATACTGGAGTCTCTTGGTTACGTGGTGAATCACGAGGTTCTACAATTGGCCGACTACGGTGTGCCGCAATCGCGCAGACGAGTGGTGTTGCTTGCTGGCAAAGGATTTGAGATTCCGATGCCCAAGCGAACTCATTGCTACCAGGGTGATACAAAAAGGAAATTGAAACCGTGGCCAACCCTCGCAGAGGTACTCAAAGACATGGGTGAACCAGTTACGCTTTCAAAAGCCGTTGAAGAAGGAGGTCCTCAGAAGTTTAACTGGCACGTGGTTAGAGACTTGACGGAAATAAGCATACGGCGATTTAAGGCATTGAAACCAGGGATTAGCAGGTATTCGTTACCGGCGGAATTGCGCCCAAAATGCCACCGGAATAGCGAAAAGGGATTTCCAAATGTCTATGGAAGACTCAGTTGGGATCAGGTTCCGCCAACCATCACGGGGGGTTGCACCACTCCTGCCAAGGGTAGGTTTGGGCATCCCGATCAACTTCGGACAATATCCGTGAGAGAAGCGGCATCGATACAGACCTTTCCCAAAAACTATAGGTTGGTCACCGACTTTGTGGATACGGCTTGCGATTTGGTGGGTAACGCCCTACCCTGTCTTTTCGCAAAAATTGTAGCTGCCGCTTGTCGCAATGCGTTGGCCCACTCAATCTTGGAGGTTTGAAATGAGTCCGCGGGAAAATAAGAACTCCGTTTCGCACCCCTACACTATGAAAATCGAGAGGACAATCGTCGATAAGCTCGGTTTACAGATGTACGACAAGGCTTCTGCAGTGGTGGCCGAACTAATCGCAAATTCATACGATGCAGACGCGGAAGGAGTTACCGTAAAAATTCCATTGGGGAAGGCCCTTGCAGTCCGCAAGGACGGAAAGCTTGAGCAAAAAGGATATGTTATTGAAGTTCAGGATAATGGTCATGGCATGACGCCTAAGGAAGCAGACGAATTGTATCTCAAGGTCGGCCCAGATCGAAGGAAAAACCCAAAACAGGGAGCCCAGTCGAGAGAGAAAAAAAGGCCAGTTATGGGGCATAAAGGGATAGGAAAACTTGCACCCTTTGGGATTTGCCACACTATCGAAGTCCGATCTGCTGGCGGAAAAGTGACCCACAAAGGCTATAAAGTGACACATTTCGAGCTTGATTATGACAAAATAATTGATGAGACCGAGATTAGGGCCAAGGTCGATTACCACCCGACTCCATTATCAGACGACGGAACTTGGGACAAACAAAGAGGAACCAGTATCCTCCTCAAAAACTTCAACGCTAAACGAGTTCCTGACAAAGAGACTTTTCATCGGCAGCTGGCTGCGAGATTCGGTTTGAAGTTACCAGATTTTCGGATAATAGTCCGGGACGCAAAAGAAGAAAATGCTGAGGCAGAATTTGAGGTCGGGAAGCTCGATATCCCATTGATGGACGTAACAAGGATCAGCTTAGATAACCGGCCAGTTATAGCTAACGGAAAGGAGTATCCGGTCTCTGGTTGGGTTGGGATGGCCAAGCAGCCTTACCAAAACGTGGAAATGGCTGGAATAAGGATTTACGCGCGGGGCAAAATCGTTTCTGTCACGAGAGATTTTGGCATTCCTTCTGGATTTGCAGGAGAATATGTGGCAAGGTCCTACCTTGTCGGTGAGATACACGCCGACTGGTTAGATGATGAAGAGGACCTAATCCAAACCCACAGACAAGACATCCTGTGGAGTTCGGACTTGGGGGTGGCTCTCGCGACTTGGGGTCAGAACCTTGTGAAAGAAGTGGCAAAAAGGGGCAGGGAGCCAAGAAGAGAGAAGGTCAAATCCCAGTTCATGAGAATCTCGGAACTAAAACAGAAGGCAAAGGAGCGATTCCCGGATTCGGACCTGCAAAACGCAGCGCTTGAAGTTGGTGCGAAAATAGGTCAATTTGCGTCTGAGGAGGAGTTGACAGACGAGGATTATGTAGCGGATCTGACCGAACTTATTCTCACCATCGCCCCCCACAAGCTTCTCGTGGATACCTTCAAGAAGATTAACGAAATAGCGATCGACGGGAAGGTGGCTGTTCCAGACCTACTGAAGCTCTTCAGGACAACACGCATTGCTGAACTAGCTTCTTACGGGCAGATCGTCGCGGAGAAGCTCAAAACCATAGATGTGTTCGAACGCGCCATACGGCAGGAAGACACTGATGAAAGAGAATTGCAGCACATGTTGGAAAGTGCACCTTGGCTAATCAATCCAAGATGGGAACTCTCCGTAGCCGATCGAAGTCTGAAGACCTTTCAGGAATCCTTTGAAGGTTGGTATGAGCAGAATTATGGAGAAGAAATCACTACGACGACTCAAATAACCGCCAAGACAAGGCGGCCGGACTTCATCTTCTTAGACAAGGATGACACTCTGATAATCGTGGAGATTAAACCCCCCAAGCACACTTTTGATGACGAAGATTGGGAGAGACTTGAACGGTACTACGACTCGATAGAGAAGTTCCTGAACGACAACCCAGCTTTCAGGGAAGCCTTCCCGAAAGGCCACAAGGTCATTTTGGTGCGGGACTCGGAGAATGTCAACTCCACCGTCGTCAAAGCTATGGACGGGCTAAAGGCGAAGGGCCGTCTACAGGTATTTAGGTGGGAAGAGATGGTAAAAAAAACAAAAAGCGACCACGAGATGTTCTTGACAGCGAGGGATCAGCTTCGCCTCTACTAGCTTCCCTTGTGGCAGTTTCCCACTGGCAGTGTGGCATCGCCGATCCAGATCGTCCACTTTGCTGACTTGGCAAAAGGAGCAATGCCTTGGAGACAAAACGAGTTGGAGGCACACCTAACAATGAAATCATCAATGTCTACACGCCTGAATCGATCAACGGGTTGAGCTACGAAACAGACCTAAGTTATCCTGGGAAGTATCCTTTCACCCGCGGTATCTACAAAAACATGTACCGCGGCAGGCTGTGGACCATGCGGCAGTATGCCGGTTTTGGCACAGCCGAGGAGACCAACAAAAGATACCGGTATCTTTTGGAGCAGGGGCAAACCGGCCTCTCCGTTGCCTTTGATCTTCCCACCCAGATAGGCTACGATTCCGATCATCCCTTAGCCGAAGGCGAGGTGGGCAAAACTGGCGTGGCAATAGATACCTTAGAGGATATGGAGATTCTGTTCAAGGAGATTCCCCTGAATAGAGTCTCCACCTCCATGACCATCAATTCCACTGCCTCGGTGCTTTTAGCTATGTACGTGGTTCTGGCGAAGAACAACAACATCCCCCTGGAGGTCCTTTCTGGCACTATTCAAAACGATATTCTGAAGGAATATATTGCCAGAGGAACATATATTTTCCCACCCAAACCCTCCATGCGGCTGATCACCGACACTTTCAAATTTTGCAAGGAAAACCTCCCTAAATGGAATCCCATCAGCATAAGCGGCTATCATATCAGGGAGGCAGGCTCTACCGCAGTCCAGGAGATCGCCTTCACGCTGGCAAACGGCATAGCTTACGTAAAGGTAGCTATTGAAGCAGGACTCGATATTGATGAGTTCGGGAAACGGCTCTCTTTCTTTTTAAACTCTCATAATCACTTCTTTGAGGAGATAGCCAAATTCAGAGCCGCCCGAAGATTGTGGGCAAGAATTATAAAAGAGAAGTTTAAAGCCCAAAGTGACGAATCTGCCAGATTTCGCTTTCATACCCAGACCGCCGGCTGCACCTTGACTGCCCAACAGCCGGATAATAACGTTGTCCGGGTTGCCCTTCAGGCGTTGGCTGCAGTTTTGGGAGGAACTCAGTCTCTGCATACCAATTCAAGAGACGAGGCTTTAAGCCTGCCATCTGAAGAATCCGCCCAGATAGCCTTGAGAACTCAGCAGATCATTGGCTATGAAAGCGGAGTTCCGGACACGGTTGATCCGCTGGGTGGATCCTATTATGTGGAACGTCTAACTAACGAGGTAGAAAAAAGAGCGCAAAAATATATCGACTATATCGAGGAGAAGGGGGGAGCGCTATGGGCGGTGGAGTCGGGATACTACCAAAGGGAGATTCTAAAAAGTGCGTATGAGTATCAAAAGGCTATCGAGAACAAAGATAGAACCATAGTGGGAGTGAATCGGTTTGTAACTGAAAAGGAGAAGATAAAGGACGTCTTCAAAGTCAGTCCCAAGGTGGCAAAAGAGCAAATAAAACAGTTGAAAGCAGTGAGAAAAAAAAGAGATGATGCCAAAGTTAGAACCTCCTTAGACGAGTTGAAAAACAAGGCTTCCGCTAACGAAAACCTGATGCCTTCTATCATTCAGTGTGTAGAAAGTTATGCCTCGCTGGGTGAGATATGTGACACTTTAAGATCAGTGTGGGGAGAGTATCGGGAAAATGTGCTGGTGTGAATACGTCCGCAGTCGGCAGTCCACCGCTAAAAGAAATTCAAAATTCAAAGGGCAAAATGCAAAATTATCACCAGGATCCATAGGGCAATTCAAAGTTCAAAATTATTAGTTGGGTGTCTTTTTGAATTTTAAATTGCAATTTTGGGTAGCGTTCATTTTGCATTTTTAATTAACAAAGAGCTATGAAATTAGATAAAATTGAGCATATTGGGATTGCGGTGAAAGACATAAGCGAGGTATCAAGATTTTATAAAGATGTGTTTGATTGTCAGATATCTGAAGAGATGAATGTTCCGGATAGAAAATTAAGGATAGCTTTCACGGACATTTCCGGAGTCAAGTTGGAATTCGTGATGCCTACGGATAAAGAGAGCGTGGTAGCCAAGTTCATAGATAAACGAGGAGAAGGAATCCATCATGTCTGCTTTGAGGTGGATGACGTTGAAAAAGCAACAGCAGAGTTGAAAGACAAAGGCGTGGAATTGGTGGATGACAAACCCAGATTGGGAGCGGAGGGGAAGAAGATAATCTTTCTTAAGCCTAAGAGCACGCATGGGGTTCTTATCGAGTTAAAAGAAAGATGAGGCTTAAGGAATTAAAAATGTAAAAAGCAAAATGCAAAATTACAATTCAAAATTTAAAATTGTTATCGCAAGTTCATTTTTGAATTTTAAATTGCAATTTTGAGTTTTTCGTTTTGCATTTTGAATTTCGGCGGAGCCGAACGATCATGGGCATATTCGAGTTAATGGAAAAGCACGGGCATGAGGAGGTTCTGTTCTGCTATAATAAGCCCACCCAGTTGAAGGCGATAATTGCCATCCATAACAGCACCTTAGGCAATGCGGTGGGAGGATGCAGGCTGTGGAGATATGAATCGGAGGAAGAGGCGCTGGTGGATGCTTTGACATTGTCCCGCATAATGACCTATCAGTCAGCAGTAGCAGATTCCGACACCGGTGGCGGAAAGGCGGTTTTGTGCAAGGACCTTGAAGGGGATACCGATGAAGCCTACTTTCGGGCTCTGGGAAGATTCGTTGAAGGATTGAAAGGAAGATTCATAACCTATCCAGATCTGGGCACAGATACTCAGGACATGAAATACATAAAGAGGGAAACTTCATATGTTCTTCCCTATGAGTCCCCTACCGGCATCAAGGCAGAAAGCGCTGATTTAACTGCCCACGGAGTTTACTGGGGAATGAAAGCATGTGTGAAGGAAATATATGGGATCTCTTCACTAGACGGATTGACCATTGCCATTCAAGGGGTGGGAAGTGTTGGTAAAAGGTTAGTCGATTGCTTAAAGAACGAAAAGGTAAAACTTTTAGTTACCGATCTAAACTACGATTCCATAAAGGACGTGCAGGATAAATATCCGGACACCCAAGTGCTAAGGCCGGACGAGATTCTCTCCAGCGAATGTGATATTCTCTCTCCCTGTGCGTTGGGACCAGTGATAACCCAGAAGAACATCTCTCAGCTTAAATGCAAGATAATTGCCGGAGCGGCATATGACATCGTGGAGGATGTGAAACTATGTAACCAGCTCTTTGAGATGGGGATATTATATGCTCCTGATTTTGTGATCAACGCGGGAGAGTTATTCTTAACTGAGGATGCATTGAAGGTGCTCTCTAAACAGGAAGCACTGGATTCGGTTAAAAAGATATACAACATAATGGCTAAGGTAATCGCCATCTCCAAAAAGGACAACATCTCTCCCTATGAGGCGGCTTGCAAGATGGCAGAGGAGAGAATCAAAAGAGTAGGGGCGGTGAAAAGTATATTAACCCATAGTTACTTTTGGGGGAGAAGAAAACCGTAAGATGGTTCTTTTTGTCAAGCAGTTCTGTGGACATGCTTGACCTACAAAACTGAGATTCTTCGCTTCGCTCAGAATGACGACTGCATTAGTTCGAATTTTACTTTGACGCTGTGGCAATTCCTATGCCGAAGCAAAGACAAAAAGCATCTGCATTTCTAATGCCGATGCATCATGAGTATTGAACAACATCAAGAAAAGTAATGAGGGATAACAAAAAGTTCAGAATCTTGGTCATCAATCCAGGCTCTACCTCCACCAAGATCGCGGTGTTTGAGGATGAGACCGAGGTTTTCTCCCGCAACATCAATCACAGTAAGCTGGAGCTGGAGCCTTTTGCCCGGGTTTGGGATCAATACGAGTTCCGAAAGAAGCTGATCAAGGAAGCTTTAGAGGATGCCAAACTCAAGCCAGAAAAGCTTTCTGCGGTGGTGGGAAGGGGAGGGCTTTTTCGACCAGTGGTAAGCGGGACCTATCGAGTAAATGAGTTGATGATCGAGGATGGGCGCAATGCTTATGGTGGAGAGCATCCCTCCAATCTGGGTGCGGTTTTGGCTTTTGGCATCGGCTGGGATTATCATATTCCCTCCTTTATCGTAGATCCTCCATCCGTGGATGAATTCGAGCCTATGGCCAGATATTCGGGACTGCCGGAGTTTCCCCGAAGAAGTCTGTTTCATGCCCTAAATGTTAAAGCCACTGCCCGGCTGGCCGCTTCTGATCTAAAGAAAAGGCTTGATCAGATCAATCTGATCGTCACCCATCTGGGAGGAGGAATATCCGTTGCCGCCATCTGCAAGGGGAAGGTGATCGACGCCAACAATGCCTTAGACAGCGGACCCTTCACTCCCGAAAGAACAGGTAACCTTCCCATGTTTGAGTTTGCTGAATGGTGCTTCTCCGGGAAGGCTACCATTGATCAGGTAAAGAAAAGATTGGTGGGCGGTGGAGGGCTGGTGGCTTATCTTGACACTAATAGTTGTAAAGAAGTGGAGAAGATGATCCAGGAGGGGAACAAAGAAGCTCAGCGAGTCTATGACTCCATGATCTATCAGATTGCCTGCGAGATCGGCAGTCGGGCAGTAGCCTTAAAAGGAAAGGTGGATGCTATTGTTCTAACCGGAGGATTGGCACATTCAAACTACGTGGTGGATAAATTAAAAAAGTGGGTGGGGTTTCTGTCTAAGATTTTGGTCTATCCCGGAGAGGATGAGATGAAAGCCTTAGCCTTAGGCGCTCTGCGGGTGCTTAGGGGAGAAGAGAAGGCAAAAACCTATCCAGAGATTGTTAAGGATGAGTAGCAGACACCGCAAACTTGTTTTAAGAAAAGGTAACCGCACCCTTCAGGGGGCGAGAAAATGCGCCCTGCTAAAAGCGGGGCGACTACCGAAAATATTTTCATTTGGAGAGATGGCAAGTTGACTGTTGTTGCGGGGTACCCTTCGGCCTGCGCCCTCAGGGCAAGCTCTTACCCTGCAACAGTTATGGTTCGGGGTGAGGGTTCATCCTGAAGGGACTCACCCTGAGGGGCACTCCGAACCAACCCAGTTTTAAACGGAGTGTAGCCGCACCCTTCAGGGTGCGATGAGCGTACGCAGTTCGTAGGGCGGACACCCTTGCCCGCCAGAGTTTGTGCGGGGCTGGGAACCCCGCCTACGAGTGGAAAAATATTTTCTTGAATGAGGGAAGAAATTGAAGATGGAAAACAATCACCAGCCCATAATTGAAGCTTTACTTTTCGCTTCGGAGAAGCCTTTGTCTGCCGAGCAAATTCAGGCGGTCATAAAAGATATTACCTCCGAGCAGATTGAACAGGCAATAGGCTCACTGAATGAAAGATACTTATCTGCCGGACACAGCTTTGCCATAAAAAAGGTGGGCAAAGGTTACCGTATGTATACCCTTCCTGATTTTGCTCCCTGGGTAAAAGCTTTGTTTTCACATAACAGAAGAGAAAGGCTTTCCCCTCAGGCGCTGGAGGTTCTCTCCATCGTGGCTTATAAACAACCCATTGTAAGATCGGAGATCGATCGCTTAAGAGGGGTCAACAGTGAAGGTCCCCTGTTTACTTTGCTGGATCGTAAGCTCATCACCATCGTGGGGAGAAAGCCCGCTCCGGGAAGACCCCTTTTGTATGGCACCACTCAGGAGTTTTTAACCCACTTTGGTCTGAATGATCTGGATGATCTTCCCAAGATGGAGGAGTTAGAGATGATCCTTAAAAGAAAGGAGCCTCCTTCCTTCACTGAAAGTATGTCCGCAGGATCCATAGGATTTGAGAAGATAACGGAGGAAAAGATAGAGAAAGAAGACAAGCAACTTTCGGAAAAAAGTGAGGACAAAGCAGAAATCCCTGTGCAAGTTCCTCCGGAAAGTTCTCCTCAGGTTTCTTCAGAAGATGAGACTGAATAAATTCTTAGCCCGCTCAGGCGTCTGCTCCCGACGAAAGGCGGACCTTTTGATTCAGTCCGGCAGGATAGCTGTCAATGGCATCACGGTGAAAAAGTTAGGGATTTTGGTTGACGAGAGAACCGATGAAGTTACAGTCGATGGCAAAAAGGTCTCCATTCAAGAAAAACTCATATATATCCTCTTAAACAAACCCAAAGGTTATCTTACCACAGTCAAAGACAGTTTTCACCGTCCCACGGTTTTGGATCTTTTGGGAAAGGACAAAAAAGTTTTCCCGGTGGGGAGATTAGATCAGGATACCGAGGGAGTTCTTCTTTTAACCAATGACGGAGAGTTAGCTTACCGTTTAACCCATCCAAAATTCCAGATCGAAAAGACCTATCTGGTCATCGTTAAGGGAAAGATAGATCAAAAGATTCTAAGAAAATTCAAGCAGGGAATAAGATTGGAGGAGGATGTCGTTGCCCGGGGTGAAGGAAAGACCATTAAAAAAGATGAAGAAGAATCTAAGTTTGAACTGAGATTAAAGGAAGGCAGAAAAAGAGAGATAAAGAGAATGTGTCAGATGGCGGGCTTTCCGGTGATCGATCTGAAACGCACCAAGTTTGCCTACCTCACCGCAAGGGGTTTGAAGAAGGGGCAGTGGAGATATCTGACAGAAAGAGAGATTGTGCGTCTTAAAAAGATGGTGGGACTTTGGTAGGTCCGAAATGTCCTTCAGGACTTTCGGACAAACAAAGATGTCGGATAGTCCCGCCAAAGGTGGGAGGGGAGACGGAGACCCGTCTGGGACTGTTTTTGTGGACTCCTTCACTGTCCCAGCGAATGCCTCTTGGGATTCTATTGTGCCGGTAATAAGATTGGAGAAGAGTGCGGATGAATATTATCGGCAATTAGAAACGGAGGAGAAGAAGGAACAGAGAGCATATGGTTCAGAAGGGTCTGCCTCAGGTATGCACCATCCGGTGCCTACCTCCGATGGAGAGGTTAATCGGAATTTTGGGTTTAATGGAAGTTTCGTGTTGGTAAAAAGGTTAGATTTAGTTGATAATAT
>CAZOJT010000008.1:0-94395 GCA_964580215.1 uncultured Ignavibacteria bacterium
TTTAGCTCGATAGATCAGACCGATGTTGCCCAAAGCACTTGCCTCACCCTGCCTGAAACCTATCTCCTTATCAATCTTCAAAGCATCCTTATGATACTCCAAAGCCTGATTCAGATCACCTTTAGCTCGATAGATCAGACCGATGTTGCCCAAAGCACTTGCCTCACCCTGCCTGTAACCTATCTCCCTGTCAATCTTCAAAGCCTCCTGCAGATACTTCAAAGCCTGATTTAGATCACCTTTGTCTTGATAGATCAGACCGATGTTGCCCAAAGCGGCGGCTTTTCCCTCTTTCTTTTCCCTGTCGTCTTGCACTTTTTCTGCAAGTGCCAGAGCTTGCAGATAATGCTCCTCCGCAGCTGTTAACTGGCTCCGGGAGTAGAACACATTTCCGATGGAAATACGAAGCGCGCATTTTTCACTATCTTTTTTGGATAAAGATATTGCCTTCTCAAAACCTTCAACAGCTTCCTCGTATTTGTATGATTTCAGATATTCCAATGCGTTTCCCACCAATTTACTTATAAGCTTATTAGCTGGTATACCATTTAGGTAGAATTTGGCGGCAGAACGAGTCTCTAATTCCTTAACCGTTTTCTCAAGGTTAGTAACCTTTTGTTCAATATCCTTTTTTCCAGAAATTTTTCGCCAAAGGTATCGAACGATACCGTATAGAAAAACCAAGATGCCAGCTACTGCGGCCACTTTGCCAACCGTCTCCCAAGGTATTTTTTGAATAAGCTCGTTCATTAGTTTTTCTCCTTCGGGCAGTCTTGCGACAGCCTGACCTACGGTTTCTACCTCTCCCCCTTAATCCCCCTCTCCATTAATCCCCCTCTCCATGAAATAGAGAGGGGGACACAGGGGGTGAGGTCATTTCCTAATGCCAACGCATCAAAGATCACGCCCATATGGGCGCCTACCGCTTGTTTAGTCGTAGGGATCCCGCCGTTGGCGGGATGGCTGTCCTCATCAAGGTTAGGACAGGGACAAGCCCTGTCCCTACGTAGGACTTATGATTCTTTACGGGCTTCTTCTGCGCCAAAGCTCTTCCAGCTTTCGGCGTACTCTTTCAATTGTTTGTCCACCAGGTCGTTTACGCTCTCCTCCTCAAATGTTCCATCCTCTTTTCTTTCTCCAGCTTTAACCCTGGTGAGAATCTCAATCCCCTGATCGATGGTCTTTACCGGATAGATGCGGAATTTTCCTTGTTTTACCGCATCCACCACTTCATTTTTCAACATCAGGTCCTTCACGTTCTGGTGAGGAATCATAACTCCCTGCGTACCGGTCAAGCCAAAGGCTTTGCAAACCTGATAGAAGCCTTCGATTTTTTCGTTTACTCCACCGATGGGCTGGATTTCGCCTTTTTGATTAATTGATCCTGTGACCGCTATATCCTGCCTTAAGGGAAGTCCGGATAGGCTGGAAAGAATAGCATACACCTCGGTGGAGGAGGCGCTGTCACCTTCTACTCCAGAGTATGACTGCTCGAAAGCTATGCTAGCGCTAACAGTGAGGGGTTTATCCTGGGCATATTTTCCCCGGAGGTAACCACCAAGGATAAGCACCCCCTTGTTGTGGGTTGCTCCGGAAAGATCGGCTTCTCTTTCGATATTTATCACCCCGGCTCTTCCCATGGAGGTTCTTGCGGTTATGCGGGTGGGCTTGCCAAAAGCGTATTCGCCCAGGTCATAAACTGAAAGACCGTTGATCTGCCCGATCACAGCTCCTTCAGAATCGATCATGATAGTCCCATCCTCGATCATCTCCTGAATCTTATCCTCGATCAAGCTTACCCGCGCTATCCATTCCTCGATGGCCTTTTCCACGTGCTCATGACTCACCACTTTGCTGCCCGCGTTGGTTGCCCAATAACTCGCCTCCCGGACCAGATCGGCAATTATGGTGAACCGGGTGGATAATTTTTTCTGGGTTCCCGCCACCCTCACTCCGAACTCCACCACCGCTCCCACACCACTTTTGTCAAATGGCAAAAGTTTGTCTTCGTCACAGATCTTCTTTATGAAGCAGGCATACTGGTGAATGTTCTGTTCATCCTTGGGCATAACCGAATCGAAATCCGCCTTCACCTTAAATATCTTCTTAAAATCCTCGTCCAGATGATAAAGCAGATGGTAAAGATGGCTACTCCCTATCATCACCACATCCACCTTGGCTTCGATTGGCTCCGGCTTCATGGCTGAGGCGCCTAACATAAAAAGCGGGTCATAAGCCCCGATCTCCACCTGCCGGTATTTCAAAGCTCGCTTGAGAGCCTGCCAGGATCCCGGCTCGATCAAAAGATCCAGTGCATTTACCACCAGATACCCCCCATTGGCCTTGAGATATGATCCTGCCTTTATCCTGGAGAAATCCGTTCTCCATATGCCGCTTCGCTCTGCCACCCTCTCAATGGTTCCAAATAGGTTCTTGTAGGTGGGGTTGGCCTCCACTATTATGGGGACAGTTTTGGTCTCGGAATTGTCTACCACCACGTTCACCCAGTATTCCCAGAACTCATCTTCAGGTTTGATGAATGGAAGTCCGGGAAATGCCATCTCCGATGATTTGTCTTTTGTCGGTTTGAACCTGTCCAGATTGTTTATCAGACTCTCCTCCACCTCATCCAGATAGGCTTGGAGTCTCTCGTTTTCATACTTGGCTTTTGTATCTTTGATCATATCCTTGATCAGAGGCACGATCATCTCCCTATCCAGAGCCTCCAAGGCCTTCTCCAGCTCCTTGACGATCTCCTTCCCCTCTTTGAATACATCTTCCATAAGACTTGCCAAAGCCTCGTATTTGGTCTGTAGCTCGTTGAATTTCTCTTGGGGGAAATTTCCCGCCTTGACCTGCTTTTCCAATTTTGCCAGACTTATGGGCTTGCCTTCGATAACCGGTTGAACATCCGGCTTGACAAAAGGACCCATCTGAATCTGCACTAAAGCAAAACCTTCTTTTTTCACCTGTTTTTCAAATTCCGCCAGGATAGCCTTTTGTCCTTCCTCGGACTCCTTGATAAATTCCTTCCGTTTTTCTTTGTAAGCTTCTCTTTCGAACATAGAGGGGATGTTTTTCTTAAGAGAAAGTATGAGATTTTCCATGTCTTTTTTGAAAAGTTTCCCCTGTCCGGCCGGAAGGCTTATGACTCTGGGCATATCCGGATTCTTGAAGTTGTTCACGTAGCACTTGTCCTCCGGAACATCTCCCCGTTTCTCCAGTTGTTCCAGAAGATGTTTGATCGCCGTCATCCTTCCGGTGCCCACGAAGCCGGCGACAAAGATGTTGTAGCCAACGCATTTGATATCCAGTCCTAATTTGATCGCCTTCACTGCTCGGTCCTGTCCAATGATCCAATCACATGGCTCCACATCGTCGGTCGTCGCCAGATCCAGCTTCTCCACCGGACAGCGCCAGCGGAGTTTCTCTATCGGAACCTCCTCAAATTTAGTCTCATCTGTCATTTTCATCACGCTCCTTCTTTTGCCTGAATATCAGGTTGTGTATCATGGTTAATTTTGATCGCTTTTTTGATTGAGATTTACCTTTTCAGAAGGATTTGAAACCTCACTTGAACTTGCCCCCGCAGTTTTTTCCGACTCAAGTATCTTGTTTACTATTTTACCAGCAACATCTTTACTCCCCAAGCCAAAAGCCAAAGCTAAACCGAATGCCATCGCTCCAATGATTATTAAGACGGAGTTTACCAGAATGTGGGTGGCAACTCCCAATTCTTCCAAAGCCATTGCAACAGCGAAGAATATTATAAGATATTGCACTATTTTGGCAAGCAATTCCCGGTGAGCCAGGTCATAACTTGATGCCGCAACCTTGACCATTCCTTTGAAAAAAGAGGAAAGAAGCACCCCGATGATAATTATTAAAACAGCCGCGATCAGCTTGGGGATAAACGATATTATGCTGTTTATCAGGTTTTGTAGCAGAGTGAATTTCAACACGTCGGCGGCTAGATCGATGAAGAACAGAAATATAATCCAGAAAAATACAGTTCCTGTGATGTCAGCAAGGGAATGTTTAATGTCTCCTCTGGATAAGAATTTCGACAGCCCGGACCTTTCGCTGAATTTTTCAAAACGCACCGCCACCAAAAGCTTAATTAAGGCGGCTTTCAGGATCTTCGCCAAAAGCCAACCCAAAAGCAGTATCACCAAGGCTCCCACCAAAGTGGGAAGCAGGTTGATTATTTTCTCGCCGGTTGCTTTTAGTGGTTCCAAGAACAATTCTTTGGGGTCCATAAATCTCCTTTTATCTTTTCAGGTGAACTTTAGCTTTTTGGAAAAGGCTTAAACCTTTCCAATAAACCTCTTTGTTGCATCGGGACTTTGTAGTCCCGATGCTTTTGCTCAATAGACAGCGATTTAAAGTCGGGACAATAATATCCCGACGCAACAGAAACCTTTCCAATAGGTCTTTTAGCGAATTCTTTTTTCAAACTAATCCAAACGCACAAAATTCGCATGAATGCTTCGCATTTGCTACATTTTACTTGATTGCCCCTCACCCTTCCCCTCTCCCATTGGAGTCTGTCTCAAAACTTTGGCAATTTTGAGAAACTTCATGCTTCAAACAGCAAAATGAGGCTAATGATTATTGAGCCTGACTTTTCTTATGGAGCCTGCGGACTAAATCCCAACTTGTCCTATGGATCCTGTGGAAAGTTCTTCCCCTACTTGTACCCCTATACATACGGGATACACTCCTTCATCCACGCCCGATACATCTTCCTCAGATTTATCGCTGTGCAGATCAGAAACCACTGAGCTTGTACATTATCAATCCCCCTAACTGTCCATCGCCGAAAGTTCATCACATTCTTTATCATACCAAAAATAGGTTCAACTATTGTTTTCCTCCTCTTAAGTAACTTCTTCTTTTCCGGCTGTTTTTGTTTCTCTATCTGATTGACAATAGCCTGATGATATGGAGATAGTCCTACGGTCCGGCCTTTCTTATTCTCACTACACTGCCACCTATGCACACATTCTCTATATTTCTGACACCGGTAAACCCTTACTGAAAATCCCTTGTCCACACACTTTTTATCCCCCTCGTATTTCAATACCCCACCCTTGGGGCATATCCACGCATCTGCTCCACCACCATACCTGAAATTCCATATGTCAAATTCTGACCCAGGGCTACCTTCCGTTCTCTCTGTCCTTCCACACATAGTGGCATTCACCACCACCTCACGACCTCTCTTTTGAGCCCTTTTTAGTTCCTCCCCTGAAAAGTATCCCCCATCGGCAACTGTCTCCTCCCCAACCTTTCCCACATTTTCTTTCACACCATCTATCATATCTACCAGCTCAAAATTGTCCGACTCCTCCTGCACCACCTCCGCCCCAACAATAACCCCAGCTTTAGCATCAACCACAGCCTGGGCGTTGTAGGCAAACTTTATCCCCTCCCCTGTTTTCATCATCTTCGCATCCCTATCCGTCAAACTCAAATGCGACACCCCTTCCTCCTCCAGCTCTTGTCCTATGGATCCAAATTCGGACAAACCCTTCTTAACAAAATCCCGAAGCCATTTCCTCTCTGTAAACTTATCAGGCAACCGGTATTCTTTACCCTCCTCCCCCTCCTCAGCCCCATCTATTTGATCAAAAACCTCATCCACAGACTCCTGCACCCCCTCTAATAAACGCTTTATATCATCCCCATGCAGCCCACTCCCTCGCGAAACATCCGCTATGATCTTAGTCCCGTCCACTGCATTTAATACCATCCCAACCAGCCCTCCCTTCATAGCCAGTCGCACACCTTGCCTAAATACTCCCTTCAGCGCTTTCCGATTGTCCCGATAAAATCGCCAAAGGGTATTATGATTAGGATAATGTAATCCGGCTAACCATAACAAACCAACATATTGCTTGCAGGCCTTCTCCCCCGCCTTTGGCGGGGCTACGGATACCCTCAAAATATCCATACAGCCATACCTTCAACAACAAATCCGCCGCATAATTCGGTCGCCCCTCTTTCGACTCTCTTAAACCAAATCCCAGTGCCTTCAAATCCAGTGAATCTACAAACTCCCTTATAAATCTCGCCGGATGATCTTTTGGCACAAAGTCTTCCAAGGACGGCGGAAATAAATACTGTTGATTATAATTTGCACGAATCTCATAACTCATTTAAAACCTCCTCTCAAAAATCCCCCTCCTCCTATTATAATCACATACCTCCATAGAAGCAAAAGGTTTTGAGACACACTCCATAGGGGTGGGGTTCTCCGTAACCGGCGAGAAGAGACTATCGTAGGGATCCCACTGTTTCCAGAACCTAACTTAAGTTAGGTTCTGGAAATTGGCGGGATGGTTGTCCTTTTTTCCTCACAGCTGATTATTAGGATTAAACAGATACAAACATCTCTTCTCAAGATCCTGCGGGCAAACATTCTGATACAAAAGTTCTCTAAATCAACTTGATCTGCTGCAAAGAACGGAGACCCATCTGGGAAAGCTCGGACAGGGATTCATCCTGAAGGACAAGTCCTGTCTCTACGTAAAAATTTCTCTAACAAACCGCTTTTTCAACAAACCCTCAAGCCTTACTCTTCATTTGCTTATCTTCAGATTCTTCACCTGCCAGCATGCCCAGATTGACTTCAGCAATCAGGGGTCTTTGAGTAAAGGGGATTAGCTCGCTTAAGCTCACACCTTCCTGCTGAAAAAGTTTCATGATCAAAGACTGGCAGGTTTTTCCACCGCAGGCGCCCATCCCGCATCTCAGGACTTTGAGCTGATTCATATCTCTTACCCCCCGGCGAATCAGCTTCTTTATCTCTTTAGCCTTCACCCGCTCGCATCTACAGATAATGGTTTCATCATCTATACAAGAGGGCTCTGGAATGTCAATCGGTTCGCTCAGTTTGGGGTCCTGAACCCTGAATCCGGCCACCAGGGTAGCTTTTTCTCTGGGCACCCTTAACGTAACCAGAATGGTTCTATCGTATGCTTTCCTTTTGGCAATCTTTTCTACTTTCCCTCTGGTCACAAAGTTGCCATCCATATCCACAGCATCCACATAGTCACCTACATTAACTTCCAGCTCCAAAAGCTCAAAGGGAACTGTAACCAAGCCATCTGGACCCTCTTTTCCTAAATCGACTAAAGTTATGGCTAAGCCGGGACAGACAGCCACACACAGGGTGCAACCGGTGCATTCATCACCGACCACCTCAGGGAGTCCAAATATCTGATCCCCCTTCATCTTGATCATGTCCTTGGGGCAAATGTGTATGCAGGGATCACAAGGAATTTCCTGCACGCATCTGATGATCGGGAATACTTTGGACTTTGGTGCTTTGATTTCTAGAGGATACGTCTTGCCTGGCTTGCTTTTGAGGATCTCCCATCTTCTATACCACTCCGCAGGAACCGACACCGCTTTACCCAGAGATCCAGCTATCTGTCTGCCTGCTATCTTGCCGGAGAAAATTGCGGCTGATGCTTCTGCTATCTCTGTGGCATCCCCGGCGGAATAAACGTCTAAGCCGAACTTTTTGGCTTGCTCAAAAAGTTCATTCACCGGATTCAAACCGACCGCCACCAATAAAGTATCTGCCTGGAAGGATTTCTCCGTTCCGGGAATCTCACAGAAATCTTGGTCAACCTGGACTACGGTCACTGACTCAACTTTATCTTTTCCATTGGCGCATTTGACCGTATGAGAGGTCCACACCGGCACTCCCAATATTTTTATCTTATCCTGATGAACTTTATACCCTCCCACCTGGGGCATGGCTTCCACCAGACCTACCACACCGATTCCCGCCTGAATGGCATGATAGGCGGCGATGAGACCAACATTGCCACCACCCACGATGAACAGTTTCTGCGAAGGGCAAACCAGATCCCGGTTTACCAGAGTTTGAAAGGCACCTGCACCATACACTCCTGGCAGATCGCAGCCGGGAAAGGACAAAGCCTTCTCCCTGGCACCCGCGGCGATTAGAAGCTTTTTGGGCTTTATTAAAAGATACCCCTCATCATTTACTACCCCAATTTTTTTATCTTCATAACATGCCACCGCGGTGGTGTTGAGCATCACCCGGATGTTGGGATGTTTTTCTATATCCGAGGCGAGCTTTGTAGCGATATCTATTCCTCTGGTTCCGGCAAAACAATCTGCCACGGTGCCAAAGAAGGAGTGGGTCTGAAGAACCAGTTTTCCCCCCAGCCGATGCTTGTCATCAATCATTAAAACGTCAATACCATGTGGAGCTAATTCCAAAGCCGCAGTGATTCCCGCCGGTCCTCCTCCGATAATCAAAACATCGGTGTCAATGATCGGGATAGACTTAAATTCACCCGGCAAAGTGTCAACCTCTGGAAGCTCCGGAGTGCCATCGCAGGTGGTCACCCTCATCCCCTCCCTCACCCGAATCATACATCCTTTGACAGGAACTCCATCTGCTATGACCAGGCATTGGGCACACTGTCCGTTGGCACAGAAAATGCCTTGGGCGCTCCCATCCTTGGGATGGTGACCGAATATCTTTATGCCGTAGGCAAAAAGTGCGGAGGAGATCACCTCCCCCTCTTTAGCCAAAAGCCTCTTCCCGTTAAAATAGAAAGGAATCTTAGCCTCCCCAGCTACTTCCAAAATAGGATGTTTCTCAATTCGATACATAAGCTCAGGTCCAGAAGATGAGCTAAACTTGTTCTTAACTTCCACAAAATCCGATACCCGTACGCAAAGTTAGTTAAAAAATTCACAAAGTCAACAAATTTTCAGGTCTTGTCCCAAAAGAGAGAAAATGCTTGACCTTTTAAAAAGATGCGTATGCACTCATACGATTCGGCTTGCTGTGGAAGGAATTGTTGATAAAAACTCCCAAATTCAAATGATTTTTCAAGGTTGGTTTGGCGGTGACGAAATGCACATGCACTCATATGAACTGGTTTGGAGACTCGAAGTTGGGTGATTGAAGCTGGAAAATTCCCAATGGATGAATTCCTAACAGATGAAACAGATGAAAAATTTCAAGCATCCAGTTTCGAAAATCGAGCTTGGTTACGAGCTTCGCCCACCACAAACCATAAAGGTTGATCCAGTTGTCAGATGCGTGAAGGTATGAGTGCATACGCATGTATTCATACGAATCCGAATCTTAACTTTGTAGTGAGCTTGTGCTTCGACTTCGCTCAGCACCATGAGCTTGCCCTTCGACGGGCTCAGGGCGGTGAGCAAGGTCGAATGGTCGAACCTATCGCCTCTTCCGCCAGAGGCGGATTTGCCTATAGCAGACAAACTAACTCTTCTCTGTCCTGAGCGAAGCCGAAGGATGAATCTAATCAAAATCACGGAGACCCATCTGGGACAGACGTTTGGGATAACGTCTATTCATTTTTTTCTGAACTATTTTCTTCCTTATCCCAGCTCACCTGACCTCTCAGTAAAGTTTTAATAAAGCTTCTGGAAACTTCCCTATAAATTCCTTGCCATAAGATTGCCACAAGTGTATATTTGAAGACTGTATCGATCAGAATGATTACAAATCTTTAAGTCGGTTTTTTAGCATGATCAAAAAGCTCATCATCGAAAAAGCGGAAAGGCTTCAGAAGCTCCCTCCCACACCGTTCGTGGAAGCAAAGAGAATCAAACAAGGGTTGATTCGAAGGGGGGTGGAGGTGATAGACTTAGGTGAACTTGATCCAGATCCTTCGTTGAGAGATTTCTTCATCCCCTTCTTTGAAAGAAACGAAATGTTCGCTCCTTCGGATTCAAAAATCTGGCAGGAGCTAAAACAAAAGATTGGGAAATGGCTGGAGCAAAGATATGATCGGTCCGCAGGTCAGTTGACTCAAATGAGATCCGCAGGAAAGGCGAAATCCGAAAAAGAGATCCTCCCCTTCTTTGGCGAAAAGAGGGTAATTTATCATCTCCTCTTGAGTCTTATCAATCCCGGCGAAGTAGTGGCAGTGCCTGATCCTGGGGAGCCAATATATAAAATAGCCTCGGAATTAGCAGGAGCCGAAGTGGAGAGCTTCCTCTTGCTGGAGAGAAATGATTATCTTCCTAATCTGAGTGCTTTACTCTCTTCCCGACGGGGCGGCAAGCTACCAAAGATTCTTTTTTTGAATTATCCTCATAATCCTACCTCTTCTGTGGCAGATTCTGGATTCTTCCGTGAGTTGGTAGAGTGGGCGGGAAAGAAAAACGTTTTGGTGATAAATGATGCCTCTGGAAATGAAATATGTTATGACGATCATATCCCGGTCTCTCTTTTGCAGACCAAGGGCGCCAAAAAACTGGCAGTGGAGAGGTTCTCTTTCTTTGCCTTGACCGGCATCGAGTTCGGTTTTCTGGTAGGAGACAGAGGAATCATATCCCAGGTAGAAGCATTGCAAGAAGCCCTGGGAGAGAGAGCTTCAAAAGCGTCGGTTCTTTTGGCTTTGGAGATTTTGAAAAACTACTCGCAGATTTTGCAAAAGAACAATCTGGAATTTGCCCTCAGAAAAGATACTTTGTTGAAGGGGCTTTTCAATTTAGGCTGGAGAGCCAAAAAGCCGAAGGCAGGACCTTTTGTATGGGTGAAGATTCCGCCGAAATACTCATCAGTTGGATTCTTCCGCATGCTTCTGAGGAAAACCGGCGTTTTAGTCTCTCCCGGCTTTGGGTTTGGTGAATATGGGGAAGGATACATCCGGATAGCTTTAAACCTTCCTGCTGGTCAGATTCACAAGGCTTTGGAGAGGATGGAGAAACATTCCCACTTGTGGCAAAGAAGATACCGACCAAAAAATCTTATGACGAATGATTAATGACGGATGACGAATTTCAAAAGCATTATATTATCCGTCATGCGTCATTCGTCATTGAATTATCATGGGCGTGATCAGATTACATAACATGACCTTCTATGGGTATCATGGGATCTCTGCGGCAGAGAGGCAGACCGGAAGAAGGTTCGAGGTAGATGTGGAGTTGGTGGTGGATATGGACAAACCCGCCAGAAGCGACAAGTTGAAAGATACCGTGAACTATACCGAAGTCTACCGCACAGTGGAACAGTTGGTTTTGCAAAACAGCTTTGCCCTTCTGGAAACCATCGGAGTAAGACTGGCAAATCAGATACTGACCAGATTTAAACCTAAAGAGGTGACCGTTCGGGTAAGAAAAAAAATTCCTCCGGTGCCTGGAAACTTGGATCATATAGAGGTGGAAGTTAAACGAAAACGAAAGGGCACCAAATCCGGATAAATCCAATTAGGGCAGAGAAATTGAGGAACTTATCTGAGAGTTGAATGTTCCTTGCAAAGACCTCTCCCCCTCTCCATTTTATGTTGAAAATCCCGCCGGAGGCGGGGGAGAGGGGGATCGAGGGAGAGAGGTAAATAAGTTTGAGAAACTGCGAGGCTCACTTTGGCAACCGCTTATGTAAGCCTGGGGTCAAACTTAGGTGACAGGCTTGAATTTTTGAAAGGAGCAATTAAGAAGATAGAGGAATCAGATAAAATCTCAATTAAAAAAATCTCCTCTGTATATGAGACCCATCCGGTGGGGTATAAAGACCAGAGGTGGTTTTTAAACTTGGTTCTTGAAGTTCAAACCTCTTTTGATCCTTTTCCTTTGCTGGAACATCTTTTGTCTATCGAAGACCAGATGGGAAGGAAAAGAGAAAAAAAAGGGGGACCCAGAAATATCGATCTGGATATTTTGCTTTACGATAACCGAATTGTGGATTCAGATCGTCTCACCATACCACACCCACGAATGCAAGAAAGAAGATTTGTTTTAATACCTCTAACACAGATTGCACCCCAACTTTTGCATCCGTTGTTGAAAAAAAGTGCAAGACAGCTTCTGGAAATTTGTGAGGATAAGTGCATGGTAAGATTGCATTCAGAAAAAATATGAATTTTCTTTGCAAACGCCTGGGTTGCCAATTATATTTATCCAGCGTTTAGAATGATCATGATCAGGTAAAAATTAAAATGACTGAGCTTAATTATATCAACATAGAGGGTGCTATCGGAGCAGGGAAGACCAGCCTGGCTAAGACATTAGCAGAGAAGATGAATGCCAGATTGATTCTGGAAGAGACCGAGGAAAATCCCTTTCTTCCCGATTTCTATAAGGACCAAAGAAGATATGCCTTCCAGGCTCAGCTATTTTTCCTTCTTTCCAGGCACAAACAACAACAGGAGCTTTTTGCCACCGATCTTTTTCACAAAAAGACAGTCTCCGATTATTTCTTCGATAAAGATAGGATATTTGCTTCCGTCACTTTGGATCAAAGGGAGTTTTATCTATACGAAAAACTTCTTGCCATTCTGGAAAAAGATGTTCCCAAGCCGGATCTGGTCGTATATCTGCAAACCTCCTCAGAGGTGTTGCTGAAAAGAATAAAAGAGCGTGGTCGCTTATATGAAAAGAACATCGATTCAGATTACATCAAAGCTTTAAATGAGGCGTATAATTATTATTTCTTCCATTACACCAAAACACCGCTTCTGGTGGTGAACACGGACCGGATAGATTTCGTCCATAATGAAAAAGATTTAGCGGATTTTTTAACCTTATTGAAGACGCCGCTTTCCGGCACTAAATACTATGTGCCCATTGGAGAAAAATGAGGCGTCTTTTTCACCCTCCACCAAAGGAAGAATAGAAAAGTGGCTGAAGAAAAGATCACGGTAAAAAGCTTCATCAAATTCAAACAAAAGAAAGAGAAGATAGCCATCCTCACTGCCTATGATTTCTTCACCGCCCGCATCCTGGATCAGATCGGAATGGATTCCATCCTGGTGGGGGATTCGGTGAATATGGTATTTTATGGTTACCCCAATACCCTCTCCATCAGTATGGATCAAATGATATATCACACCAAAGCGGTCACCCCAGCGGTAAAAAGAGCTTTGGTGATTGGCGACATGCCGTTTCTCTCCTATCAGACCAGCACAGAGGAAGCCATTCTCAACGCTGGGCGTTTCTTGAAAGAAGGCGGAGCAAATGCGGTCAAGATCGAAGGGGGACTGGAAATGGCTGATACCATAAAAAGGATAATCGAGGTAGGCATCCCGGTGATGGGGCATATCGGTTTGACCCCTCAATCCATCAACAGATTTGGTGGATATGTGGTTCGGGGAAAATCTGAGGAGGAGAGAGAGTATTTGATGGAAAGCGCAAAAAAGTTGGAACAGATCGGATGCTTTTCCATCCTGGTTGAGTCGGTGCCAAAAAAGTTGGCTCAAGAGATTACCCAATCTCTCCAAGTTCCCACCATAGGAATTGGAGCCGGAGCCGGATGTGATGGACAGGTGCTGGTAGTAAACGACATTTTGGGTCTGTTTGAGGATTTTAAGCCAAAGTTTGTGAGAAGATACGCAGAGTTAGGAAAAGAGATAAGAAAGGCTTGCAAAAATTATTTAGATGATGTAAAATCCGGAAAGTTTCCATCGGATGAAGAAAGCTACTAACAAAATTCAAAATTGAAAAACAAAAGTAAAAAATTCAAATCAAAATTAAAAGTTTATCTGTTAACAAAGCATATAAGTGTATCTGAAAAAGCTAAATGGGGGAAAGGGTTCTCTGGAGTGTCAAGCTTCAGCTTGACCTGAATCTATTGAATGAAAAAGACCCTTTATTCGGTTCACCTAAAGGTGAACACTCCAATTTGCCTTTTCAATGAAGTTTTTGAATGGTTTCAAATTTCTCTTTGTTGCTTGCTCCTAACACCAATTTTAAATTTTGAATTGTAGTTTTGAATTTTTCATTTTGAATTTTTAATTTATATACCCGATGCAGGTAGTCAGATCGCCCAAGAAGATGCAAAAGATTTGTGGGGAGCTAAAGAGGAAAGGGAAGATCATAGGTTTTGTCCCCACTATGGGCTATTTGCATGAAGGACACCTTAGTCTCATACGAATTGCCAAAAAGAAGTCTGAGGTTCTGGTGGTGAGCGTATTTGTCAATCCCACGCAATTCGGACCAAGGGAGGATTTCAAAAGGTATCCCAGAGACTTCAAAAGAGACAGATTTCTATTAGAATCCCGCCTTCGGCGGGATGATTTTGTTTTCGCCCCTGGGAAGAAAGATATGTATCCGGAAGGATACTTAACTTATGTGAATGTAGATAGGATCACTCAAAAATTGGAAGGAGCAGTAAGGCCGGTGCATTTTCAGGGAGTGACCACCATCGTGGCAAAACTTTTTAACATCGTTCAGCCGGATGTGGCTGTATTCGGACAGAAGGACGCTCAACAGGCGGTGGTTTTAAAAAAAATGGTGGATGATCTGAATTACCGAATAAAGATGGTAATAGCTCCTACCGTGCGGGAAAGGGATGGACTTGCCCTAAGCTCACGGAATATGTATCTCTCCACGGAAGAAAGAAAACAGGCGAAGGTTTTGTATCAAGCTTTGCTTGTGGCTGAGGATATGATAAAAAAGGGCGAAAGGAAGGCAAGCAAGATCGTCTCTGGTATGAGAACGCTAATAAATAAACAACCTCTAGCTGATATAGACTACATTGCCATTACCGATGCCAATAGTTTGGAACTTTTAAAAAAATTAGAGGGAGAGATACTAATCTCCTTAGCGGTTCGATTCGGCAAGACCAGATTGATAGATAATATCAAAATAAAAGTCGCGTAGCCGAGGCTTTATGCCTCGGTGGGCCCGCCTTTGGCGGGGCTACGCGCTTTGTCCAAAAATATCATATACAATTGGTTAGTTAAGAAAGGAGGTATATCAAAATGTCCAAGAAAGGTATAGCATTATGTTTGGTTGCTTTTCTTGTTTGCATTGCCACAGCTGTCTGGACACAAGAAAAGCCTTTCGATAGGGTGGCATCTGAAAGACTTATCGCTGGAGTTCCAGTTCCTTCGTGGCTGTGGATACCAGAGTCCTTCAAAGTAAGCCCGGACAACAGGCGAGTGGCTTATGTGGCTGGAGCAGGTAATAGGATGTTTGTGGTGGTGGACGGAAAAGAGGGTAAACAATACGATGGCGTTGCCAGCGTTCCCATCTTAAGTCCGGACAGCAAGCGGGTAGCTTATGCGGATCAGGTGGGCGATAAGTGGGTGGTGTTGCCTGTAAAAAAAGGGAAGTGGCCAACAGATGAAATGGTTAAAACAGGAAGGATTATCTTTGACTCCCCTGATAGCCTCCATTACCTTGTTGTGGAAGGTAATGTTATCTATTTAGTGGAGGAGAGGATAGAGGAAATAAGGCTGCGGTCAACGGATTAAGCGCCCAGACGGGCGTCAGGATGGATGCAACGGATGAGAGCTTTGTTTCCCGTTGGTGTTCCCCAGACGGGCAGGCACCCGTACGGGTGAGCGGACGCTCCCGTCTGGGGGCGTCCGTGCATGGCTGGCAGGCTTCGCCAATCCTATGGATCTCATTTGAGTTCCTGTGGATTCAAATGAACAACTGACCTGCGGACGGGGAAAGAGAGCGGTGGGTGAAAAACACCCACCTTTAGCCGGTTAAATTTAGCTCCATTGCTTTATGCTCTGGTAAATGCGCTCAAAGAGGCACCGGAGCTTCACGTAAATCAATAAGAAACAGGATCGAAGAAAAAGCCTTGCTTCTGGCTCGTATTCTTGTAAATTAAAGAAGCTGGTCAACGGATGGAACGGATTTAACGGATTGAATTCTCTTTTGTAAGAACTATTTTTGAAGAAATTGTTATGTTAGTTACAATTTGTAAATCCAAGATTCATCGAGCGACAATCACAGAAGCTGATCTGAATTACGAGGGGAGCATCACGATAGATAAAAATCTTATGGATGCCACTGATATTTTGCCCAATGAGAAGGTGCAGGTGCTTAACCTTAATAATGGTACAAGATTTGAGACCTATGTTCTGGTGGCGGAGGCAGACTCCGGAACTATCTGCTTAAATGGTCCGGCGGCAAGATTGGGACAGGTAGGAGATCTCTTAATCATCGTCTCCTACTGTGACTTAGAATTCGAAGAGGCAAAAAAATACCAGCCTAAAGTAATTTTCGTTGACAAGGAAAATAAGATCCTAAAGAAAAGGTAGCCGCGACCTTCAGGTTACGCATATAAACCCCGCAGACTAAAGCCTGCGATTACCCCAAGGGGAAATGATGCATTCAAAACCACCAGTGGCAGTTATTTTGGCGGCGGGGAAAGGGGAGAGGATGAAGTCTGATTTGCCCAAGGTGCTTCATAAATTAAGTGGAAAACCAATGGTGGAATATATAATCAACACAGCTAAGCAGGCGGGGGTGGGAAGAATCATCCTGGTGGTGGGACATAATTGGGAACAAGCTCAAAACTCCTTGAAACATCTGAAAGTCGAGTTCGTAATTCAAAAAAAGCAGTTAGGAACCGGACATGCGGTCCTGCAGACTAAAAACCTCCTGTCCGATTTTGATGGGGATATTTTGATTCTATGTGGCGATGTTCCCCTGCTCAGAGCAGATACTTTGAAAAAGCTTCTGAAAGAGCATAGAAGAAAGAAGGCTTCCGCCACCGTTTTAACCGCAATCTTGGAAGACCCATCCGGATACGGAAGAATAATCAGGGACCCAAGAGGAATGGTGCAAGAAATAGTGGAGGAGAAGGATGCTTCTGCCGATCTAAAAAAAATAAAGGAAATTAATACCGGCACCTTCGCCTTTGACAGAGCCCCCTTGTTTTCGGTCTTAGAGAAAGTCACCAACGAAAACAAACAGGGAGAATACTATTTGACCGACACGCTGAAACTTTTGCAGGCTCAGAAGCTTCCCATCTGGGGAATGGTGGCATCCGATCCTTTAGAGACTCTGGGGATAAATTCACCAGAGGAGTTGATAAAGGTGGAGAAGATTCTTCTTGCCCGACAGGCTAGCCAAACGAAGGTTTTGTCTTAGGCGTATAATTTTTGCTAACTGGAGAAGTTTTAAGCTTTGTAGAGGGATTTGAAATTCTCATTTGATCAAAAGCGCTCTTAAGATTTAAAGCAAGATCCTTGAAAATTTATTCATCCGTAGTTGCTCGATTTATGCGAAGCATCTTGACGATCGAGTTTCCAAATGGCTCAATGAGTTGAGCAACTACAAACTGAAGTTTTTTCAAAAGTTCTGTTAGAGAGGTCTCTGAAAAAGTGCCAGATTACGGCGGGCGAAGAACCCGCCCTACGCAGTTAGGTGTTAAACACCAACAACTTAGTTCCGCGTAGGCGGGGCTCCCAGCCCCGCAAAAACGACTTTTTCAGAGCTTTCTTAAAAAAGTATTGACAGGTTCTAATAAAGGCTCTATATTTCTCTTAGCAGTTTCGTAAAGGTGGAAGATTTAATGAGACAGGTAAACAAAATTTTCTGGTTTTCTCTTGTGGGGTTGTTGTTCTGTTTATCCCTGATTTTGGCGCAGGTTCAAGCTTTCGATATCAACACCAGCGATAAGAATCTTCTGGGATTCAAATCTAACACCAAAAGCTTAAGCCTTCTTGATCCCGCAAGACTCAGGATGTATCATAGTTATACTTTTTCATATTTCTCTGGTGCAAAGACCAGCGGAAGCTTTGGCATATATACCACCACTCTAAAATACCAACTATCAAATCCCTTGAGTCTGACTTTAAGTCTGAACTATCTGCATCAACCACTCTCGGTTTTCGGACGGGATGATCTGGGGGTAAAGAACAGCATTTTACCCAACTTCCAGTTACACTATAGACCGAGCAACAGTTTCTCCTTATGGATAAACGTTCTGACCTTTCCTCCTCCCTATAGTCTGGGAAACGAATATCTCTGGTGGGAGCATAAGAAGTGAGGTTTTGTTTTTCCGCAGGATTTTTAAACCCAATGATAGCTTTTCCCGATCAAACTTTTTTTAAATCAAATAACAAATTCAAAAACGATCCCTCTTCTTCATAATTGAGGATTGCACCTACAGACGGAATGTTCAAAAAGGACAAAAGAAAAAAGACTTACAGATACTACCGCAGAAAGAGAAGGAAGAAAGTCGGCTTGAGGGCTTACTTGGGCTCCAAGTTGCTGGAGATCTCCATAGTTTTCCTAACCCTCCTTATTTTGATGTATACCTTCTCATTTTACAAGAAATTAAACCAGCCAGAGGCGTCCGAATTTGGATCCTGTGGAAAAGAACAAAAAAACTTGGTCTTTGCTCGCACTCAGATTCTGAATGGATGCCAAAGGTCCGCAGGTGTGAACCATACGGTTCATACCGCAAAATCCATGGGAGGGGGTGTAGCTCAGAGGTTGGCAGAAAGGCTGAAGAGATTGAGAGTGAATAACATTGTGTATCAAATAGTGGAGATTGAAAAGCTGGAGGATTCTGTAATCAGAGAGAGTTTGATTCTGGATCGTTTGGGAGATCAAAAGAAGGGCGCGCCATCTGAAGTGGCACTTCTCACCGCTGAGGCTCTGGGCATCCCTCAACGAAACGTGATATGCAAAAAATTGGAGAATAATTACCAGGGAATTTCATTAACCATAGTGATAGGTGACGACTGGGAAATTCTTTTGCCCTTAACCTGAAAAAGTATAATGATTCACCCAATTTAAAATCAAATAAAAACCAGGACAAAAAAGGAGGAAAAAAGCCTTTTGGAGATAACGTCCAGGAGATTAGCACACCTGGCAGGCGAATTCGCTTTAGAGAAAAAAGCCTTCGATGTAAAAATCCTCGATTTGCGTAAACTCTCCTCGGTGTGCGATTTCTTTGTGGTCTGTTCAGCCAATGTGGAGGTTCATGCCAAAGCCATAGCGGATTGGATCATGGAAAACCTTCAGAAACGGGGAATAAACTTTTGGCACAACGAAGGCTATCAAGCTTGCAGATGGATTCTTCTGGATTATGTGGACGTGGTGATACACATATTTCTTCCCGAAGTGAGGGAATTTTATGCTTTGGAGAAGCTATGGGGAGATGCGAGGATAGAAGAACTCTCCGAGGAGAAGATAACTCAGAAAACCACCAGGACCAAAAAATAAGGCTCTTCTCATTTTAGTAGCTAGCTCTAGGAGGCTGTCCGAGAAATGCTAAAATCATGTTTTAGAGGCTTATATATTGTGGTATGAGATTGTAGTTGCCCAATTTATTGGGCTCGATAAATCGAGCAACTACATTCTCAGACATGCTCCTAGTTTGTCCGCAGGATCTCCCTTGAAGGGGAGACAGGGTGTGAGGTAAAAGAAAACATGATTTGCTTCTCGGTGCAAATCCTAAGGACATAAACGTGGGGATTAGCAACTATTTTGAACAAAATCCAGAGATAAAAACAAGTCAAGCTCTGAAAGGAGATGATCGATATAATGAATTAGAAAGGTCATAGAAAGATGAGGAAAAACCAAGTTCGAGGGGTTACTTCACTCGTTCAAGGATGGAAGCCCATACAGGTCTTACCCAGAAGATAGATTCAATCTAACCAGTAAAATACTTATTATGCGGGGTTGTAAGCTTTTTCTATGAATCTTGCGGACAGCCCCGGAAGAAAATGAGTGAAATCTGAAGGGAAAGCCTCAAAATCACCACCATTTTTTCTTCGTATGTGCTTTTTCAAAACAGGCAGCCAAGTTTCAATCTAAATTTTCTTGAAGGTAAGTTCAGAAAAAGAATTCTTTCAACACAAAATGAGAGGTGAGTGCATATGGACATTGTAGAACTCAAAAGCAAAACCGTTTCGGAGCTTTTAGATTTGGGGGACGAGTTGGGAATACCCGGTCTTTCTGGCTTAAGAAAGCAGGAGCTGATCTTCAAACTTCTGGAGGCCAAGACCGAGAAGGATGGATTCATCTTCGCCGAAGGGGTTCTGCAGATTCTCCAGGAAGGCTATGGATTTTTGCGATCTCCAGATTACAACTATCTTCCCGGACCGGACGACATCTATGTGTCCCCTTCCCAGATAAAACGTTTTGATTTAAGAACCGGAGACACCGTCTCCGGGCAGGTGAGACCACCCAAGGAGAATGAGAAGTATTTTGCTCTCCTCAAGATAGAGGCGGTGAACTTTGAGAATCCCGAGATAGCCAAACATAAGGTGCTCTTTGACAATCTCACTCCGCTTTATCCAGAAAAAAAGGTAAAATTGGAGACTGTCCCTGAGGAGGTTTCCATGCGGGTCATGGACCTGATGACCCCCATCGGCAAAGGGCAGCGCGGTCTGATTGTTTCTCCTCCCAAGGCGGGCAAGACCATGCTTCTTCAGAAGATCGCCAACAGCATCACCACCAACCACCCGGATATAAAGCTGATCGTGCTTCTCATAGATGAAAGACCGGAGGAGGTCACCGATATGAAGAGATCAGTCAAAGGGGAGGTGGTCAGCTCCACCTTTGACGAGCCAGCCGATCGTCATGTGCAGGTGGCGGATATGGTGCTGGAGAAAGCAAAAAGATTGGTGGAGCATGGACAGCATGTGGTGATTCTTCTGGATTCCATCACACGCTTAGCCAGAGCAAATAATGCGGTGGTGCCTCACAGCGGAAAGATACTCTCCGGAGGAGTGGATTCCAACGCACTGAAAAATCCGAAAAGGTTCTTCGGAGCCGCTAGAAACATAGAGGAGGGAGGAAGCCTAACCATCATCGCCACCGCTATCGTGGAAAGTGGAAGCAGAATGGATGAGGTGATCTTTGAGGAGTTCAAGGGAACCGGCAATATGGAAATGGTTTTAGACAGAAGGCTTTCCGACCGCCGTATTTTCCCCGCCATGGATATCAATCGCTCCGGCACCAGAAAGGAGGAGCTCTTGCTCCCTCCAGATGATCTCGCCAAGATATGGATTTTGAGAAAGTTCCTAAACGAGATGAATTCTGTGGAGGCTATGGAATTTCTGCTTGATCGCATCAGAAAGACCAAAAACAATTCTAAATTCCTGGAATCGATGAAAGATTAGAGATATTTGTTCCCTGATTTTGGTTTAACCAAAAATCCAGCACATAGATTTTCTCTCATACTGCTTTCCGCAGGTCAGTTGCCAGTTGACTCAAATGAGATCCTGTGGACGGGATTATTGTCCCATTCGGGGAATTCGTATGAATGCTTCGCATGGGAGAAAAAACCCTCGCCTTTAGGCGAAGACTTTAGTCTGATCAAGTAGCATGTCAGACTTCCACTTTTGTAAAATGGGGTGTATCTTAAATTCCCCCTAAAGTATCAGGGGGACTTTAGGGGGATTTTAATCTCCCCTGTCCCCTCTTTCAGATTCGCTACGCTCACTACAAGAGAAAAGAGGGGATGCGTATGCACTCATACGAGAATGAACTACCAAGTCAGCGGTATGAACCATACGGTTCATACCAGAGGTTCCAAAAATCCGAATTTGGATCCATAGGACTGGTTGTGTGTTAACTTCAGCCCCGCCTCAGGTGGGGAAAAACAAGCCACCATCTTGAGATGGTAGCAGTTGACTTCAGTTTTTTCCACCCGATCCCGTGAATGGGTAAATCCGCAAAGTAGTCAATTACCTCTTTTTCGAATTTTCCGCAGGAATTCAAGATCAGACTATCCGCTTGTTTTCTGCCCGATTGGAGGAAAGATAAGTTCTTCCTCTGCGTATGTTCGTATGAATGCATATGTACATTCGTACGAATCCCCTCTCCCCACCGGGGAGATTCGTATGAATGCTTCGCAGGGATAGGGAGAGGGGGCGGTTTCGTATCAGAAATAAAACGTTTGTATTACTATACCGCCTCATTTGAGCAACCGCTCAATAAATTCTATTGACAAATCCAGAAATTATGGTAACTTTAACATTGGAAGAAGCTGAACAAAGCAGTTTCTAAGGATATCCAAAAAAGAACTAAAAAGCAACAAAATAACTTTTTTCTTAGGAGGTGAGCTTTATGATTACCAGACGGTTAAAAGTTCTTGCCCCCATTTTGTTGATGCTGGTGCTTCTGGTGGGTGAAACAGCTTGGGGAAGGATGGTCAACAAAGACCGCGACTGGCAGATAATGCAAGAACGACTGTCTCAATCCAAATCTTTTCAACAGATGCCAGTTCCTGTGGTAAAGGACGGTTTTAAAGATGGTGGAGATTTGATCTGGTGGTTTCAGGGGATCGAAAACGTGGAATGCGTCTCTAAATTTGTGGATGTAGACGAGGATGGACTTCCGGATGTGCTGATAGAGACCTATGATGCCGGAGCTCCGGCATCAGATCATTTTTATTGTATCAAAGGGAACAGCCCGGGCTATGGCACGGTTCTCTGGTCCTGCCGCCCTCCCGGAGGACCCAGCAACAGCGGCGGATATGGCGATCAGTGCGTCTCTTATACCGAGGATGTAAACGAGGATGGTCATCCCGACGCCCTTCTGGGCACAGCCTGGGGAGGACGAACCGCTTATACCATTGACGGACAAAATGGTGGTGTGATATGGTCTTATGATACCTATGACCATCCTCCTTCCGGCTGGATTTACAGCATCTGCCCCATAGAAGATCTAAATGATGATGACATCCCTGAAGTTCTTTTCGGTGCAGGCTCAGATGCAGACGCCGCCTACTGCGTGGATGGCACCAATGGCAACTTGATCTGGAAGTTTCAGGCAGATGACGCTGTTTTTGCCGTGGCGGAGATTGCGGACGTTAACACAGATGGAAAAAACGATGCTTTAATTGGCGCAGGAGATCCAGACGAGGATCGAATCATCTGCGTCTCAGGTGCCAGCACGGGGACAGCCACCGTATTATGGGAGCACGGTTTTGGAGCGTCGGTTCACGATGTTGCCGCCATTGAGGACGTGAATGGAGACGGAATTCAAGACGCTTTAGCCGGAGTGTGGGATGGATATGTATATTGCAGAAGCGGTGCCAACGGAGCGCATATCTGGAGTTATTTGGTGGGAACATACGATTACATCATGAGAGTTGTGCCTATCGATGATGTTGATGATGATGGAATTCAAGACGTCTTGGTGGCGTCATGGGGAAACGCCATAGTCTGCTTAAGCGGGGTCGACGGAAGCCTACTCTGTTCCTATGTCACAGGAGGAGATGTCTGGGCAGTCGACGGAGTGGACGATATAAATGGCGACGGTTATCCTGAGGCTCTCGGTGGCTCATTTGACTATAAGGTTTACTGTGTTGATCTGAGAGCATGTAGCACTCTTTGGACCTACAACACCGGAAATCGTGTTTTCACGGTGAGAGGTCTTCCCGATGTGGATGGAGATGGCACACCCGATGCTCTGGCTGGAACCCAGATGCTTAAATCAGGAGGAAAAGCTTATTGCATCTCTGGTGGCGCCCCACTGGACACTGTGCCCCACATTGTTTCCACCTCACCGGCACAGAATGAGTTGAACGTGCCTGTCAACACCGATATATCGGTGACCTTCGATATTGATATGGATGAGACCACTATCAACGACTCCACTTTTGTGGTTAATGCTTGGTCTACTGGTCTTCATGAAGGTACGATTACCTACAACAGCTTAACCAAAACTGCAACCTTAGATCCAGACAGTAATTTCGCTGTAGGGGGAATCGTAACCGTGGTACTCACCGCCGGTATAAAATCAACCTTCGGATGTCCTCTGGACAGCAGTTACGTATGGTCTTTCACCACTGAAGTCAGCGACGAAAGCCCCGGCACCTTCAGACCCGATTCGGTCTATGCGGTGGGTGAGAAGCCCTGGTCGATTTTTGCGGCTGATCTAGATGGTGATGGGGACCCGGATCTGGCAACTGCGAATGTTAACACGGATAACCTCTCGGTTCTGTTGAATAACGGGGACGGCACCTTCTCCCCGCATTCGGATTATCCGGTGAATGAGGATCCGTGGTCGGTCTTTGGGGGTGATCTTGACGGTGATGGAGACCTTGATCTTGTGACTGCCAATATGTATGACAGCGATATCTCGGTTTTACTGAACAAGGGAGATGGTACTTTTTTCCCCCAAACGACCTATACAGTCTATGATGGCCCTGTCTCTGTCTTTGCAGCCGATCTTGACGGTGACGGCGATCTGGACCTGGCAACTGCAAACATATATACCAACGATGTCTCAGTTTTATTGAACTATGGAGATGGCACCTTCGCCCCCCTTTCGACATATCCAGTTAGTGATGAGACTATGCCCGTATCAGTCTTTGCGGCTGATGTTGATGGAGACGGTGATCTCGACCTCCAGACCTCTAATTATGGTACCTACGACGTTGCGGTTCTGCTGAACGACGGGAATGGGGTCTTCACGCTCTCTTCGTTCTATCCGGTGGGTGATCTTCCTTTGTCGGTTTTTGCTGCTGATCTTAATGGAGACGGTGATCTCGATCTGCAGACTGCTAATTGTAATTCCAGCAACGTTTCGGTTCTATTAAACAATGGAGATGGCAGCTTTGGTGCCCACTCAGTCTATCCAGCGGGTACTGGCCCCTGGTCAGTTTTTGCCGTCGATCTGGATGGTGATGATGACCTCGATCTATCAGTTTCAAGTGAGTTTTCCAGCGACGTTTCGATTCTTATGAATGACGGGGATGGTACTTTCACCCCCGATTCGGTCTATCCGGTGGGGGATTATGCTTACTCGATCGCTGCTGCTGATTTTGATGGTGACGGAGATATTGACCTGGCAACTGCAAATTATGGTTCTGATAACGTCTCGGTTCTTTTGAACTGCCTTCCCACCAGTGACTGCAACGGGGATGGGGTGATAGACCTTGGGGATGTGCTTCATCTAATAAACTATCTCTATAAAGGCGGCCCAGCCCCTGATCCCTTTGGAACTGGAGATGTAAATTGCGACGAGGTGATCGATCTCGGTGATGTGCTTCATCTGATCAATTATCTTTACAAAGGAGGACCGCCACCGGGCTGTTGTTAATACAAAAGCAAGAAATGCGTATGTATCTTCGATAAGTTTACATACCCCTCACCCTAACCCTCTCCCACAAGGGGAGAGGGAACTTCCCAGACGGGTCTCCGTCATAAATTTCCCCCTCCCTTGATGGGAGGGGGTGAGGGGGAGGGTGATACGTATGCATTCATACGAATTATGTCAATTTATTTAATTCGTTTGCTGTAGTTCCTGTTTGATAAGTTAATTTGTTCCGCATGAATTAGCCCCATCTCTTACCAAGTTGGAAATCCCGCCAAAGGCGGTGGTTGGGGCTTTTTGGCGTTGGTTCGGGGTGCCCTCACCCCGAACCACATCCTAATTCATCTGTCGGGCAGTCCAAAAGGATTGCCCGACCTACCGCTCGGCTGAATCCTCCCATTCAGCGTATAGCTCTTTCACCTTTTTAGATAACTCCTCTTTTTCCTGGTTCAATTCCAGAAGCTTCTGCCAGTTCGTGTAAACCTCCTCGGTGGCAACCAGATAATCTATCTCCTCAATTTTCTGCTCGATTTCAGAAATATCTTTTTCTATCTGATACAGGTTTCTTTTCTTGACTTTAGGCTTGATCTTTTTGATTAGGGTTCGCTTTTTTCTTTCCTGTTTTTCAAGCTCCAAAAGCTTTTTCTCTTCCTCTTTTTGCTTTCTTTTCTTTTCCTCATAGTAGGAATAATTTCCTAAATATTCTTTCAAGGCTCCATCTTCAAAAGCATAAATCCTGCTTACTATTTTATTGAGAAAATACCGGTCGTGGGAGACAACCAGAAGCGTGCCTCCGAACTCTGCCAATGCATTTTCCAAAACCTCTCTGGAGGCGATGTCCAGATGATTGGTCGGCTCGTCCAAGATGAGGAAATTGGGTTTGGACAGAATCAGCTTTGCTAAAACCACCCGGCTTTGCTCGCCACCGGAAAAACTTTTTATCTTTCGGAACACATCATCTCCGTAGAATAAGAATTTTGCCAGAAAACTGCGCATCTCTGACAGCAACATACGGGGACTGGCTTTCCATACCTCATCTAAAACCGTGCTTTCCATATCCAAACCCTGGTGTTCCTGATCATAATAGCCAACATCTAAGTTGGAACCAATGCTCACCTCTCCGGATGTGGGTTTTTCCTTCCCCATAAGGATTTTCAGAAACGTGGTCTTGCCACAGCCATTGGGGCCGATCAAACCCACTCGATCATATCTTTCGATTGAGAAGTTGACGTTTTCAAAAAGACTCTTACCGTCAAACTTTTTGCTCAAATTCTCCGTCCAGATAAGTGCTCTTGAAGTGCGCTGAGTGGGGGAAAAGGAAATTTTCATCTTCTTAGACTTGGTCTTTGGTTTTTCCAGTTTCTGGAGCTTCTCCAGAGCTTTTCTTCTGGATTGTGCTTGTTTGGTTTTCTGTCCGGCGATGTTTCGACGGATGAAATCCTCGGTGCGAAGGATATAATCCTTTTGTGCTTCATATTCCTTTAGACCTTTTTCCAACCTTTTGGCTTTTTGATCCACGTAAGCGGAGAAATTGCCCACATATCTTTCTATGCAGTGATCCTCAAGCTCTGTCACCTCATGGATAACCCGGTCCAGAAAATACCGATCATGAGAGACTAAAATCACCGTTCCGGGAAATTCAGACAGATATTGCTCCAGCCATTCAGTCCCCTCAATGTCCAAGTGATTGGTGGGCTCGTCCAACAAAAGAAGATTCGGCTCCGACAAAAGAACGGATGCCAAGGCGGCTCGGTTTTTCTCACCGCCGCTTAAAATGTTAATACTCTTGTCAACATCCTCTTTCTTGAAACCCAATCCATAAAGCACCCTTTCAATTTTATTCTCATAGCTATATCCGCCCTTGTTTTCATATTCGAGTTGCAGTTCACCATAAAGTTTCAATAACTTGCTCGAATTATTTGTAGAGGACATCTCTTCTTCGGTTTTTCGCAACCGCTCATGCAGCTTCAAAAGCTCAGAAAATGGTTTCAGCATCTCATCAAACAGGGTGAGCTCATCCTCGAGTTGATATTCCTGGCGCAAGAATCCAAGTCTTAAGTGTTTGCTTCTGATCACTTCTCCCTTATCCGGCTCCCGCTCACCTGTAATGATTTGGAAAAGAGTGGTCTTCCCTGCCCCATTTGATCCCAAAAGCCCGATCTTTCTTCCTTCCTCAATCTGCCAGGTGATGTCCTTCAGAACCAGATTGGCGCCATACGATTTTGAGATATTTTTCAAGCTAACCAGAGTCATCTGTCTTTCACCTTATTTCATTGACCATTCTAACGAAAATAATCGACACTCCGTCCGTATATTAGTATGTAGGACTAATTGAGTCAACACTAATCTTGTTAAGGTCGACAAACACGCTATGCTAAAACCATTTTGGCAGAGGTGATGCAATTCGGGGGAACCGAAAATTTGGGCTTGACAAGCATTGCTAATTATATAAATTTATTCATCGTGAATGCAAATTTCCCAAGTACAGGTGCGATTCTGATACAAATCCTCACAGGATTTATGGGAAGCTTATTCGCAGGAGCCTTAGTTGCTTTAATCTCTCAAAAGCAATTCAATCGTGCTATTAAAAGGTCTGAAAACAACGTTGTGAGTGCGCTGAACCCTATAAATAGTATGGTTGTGACAATTGCACATAACATCCAAACATTGGCTGGAATAGTACCAGCGATCACCAGTATTGGTGAAGATGTCAAATTGCTAGCACAAGTTACCGATAAAATAATTAAAGGACTGGAAAAAACGAAATGATAGCAATAGGTATCATTGGATTATGTTTGGTTGCAGGTTTGTGGGTTCTGCTCTACTTTTACTTCATACGCAGAACCGATAGATTCATGGATAATTGGGAAAAGGAGATAAAGGAAAGGGCGGAAAAGGCAACGCTGGAAAGCATCCAGACGCTGCAAGAAGCCGCAAAAGCACTGGAAGCATCAGTTGATGGCGTTCAGTCCATTCATGAAGCGGCGAAAGCAATAAAAGCATCTCGGAAAGCAATGGAGGAGTTTGCATCCCAAAGAGGTTTCATCCCCAAATCTTCTGCCGAAGAAATTACGACCCCCAAACAAATAACAGAACCCGAATTAGAACCGATACCAAGCTCTACGCCATCCTTCCAGTTTGCTCCTTACGAGACTCGGAAACGCAAGGATTGGGAGCAATGGCAGACATCTCGTCAACCCGTTCTTTCCTCTACCTAATTTCAAATGATAACTTTCATAATTGGATTTATGGCCGGAGTTATTATCACGGTAGTTCTTCTCCTTTTGTTTTTCGAGAAGAGAAAACTTCATAAAGAAATAGCGGAAATTCTGCAAGGGCGAATAAGCGCGCAAACAAGCGACATTTCACTTTACCTTGATGGGCTTCCTTCTGTTCCGAAAGAAAAAAGAAAAGAGATTGCCATAGGGGGATTGCGGGCGGAGGGAGAAAAGGCGATGGATGAATACAGGTGGACAGAGGCAATAGATTATTTCCAAAAAGCGCTCGCTTTAGCTACGGGTAAAGACAAAGGTATCATCTTACAGAGACTTGGGAAGTGTTACTATGTCATGGGCGACCTTGAGCAAGCCCTGATTAGCTTGCAAGAATCGCTCGAGCAAGCAAGGTTGATTAAAGACCCCTTGGGAGTGGCTACTATTTTGGGGAATATCGGTCTGATCTATCAAGTTAAAGGCGAGTTTGATCAAGCTTTAACGTATCTTCAGGAATCATTGAGGATTCATAAGGAGACGGGCTTTAGGGAAGGTGAGGCAAATCAATTGGGCAACATCGGTCTGATCTATAAAGCTAAAGGTGATCTAGATCATGCTTTGAAGTATCATCAGGAGGCTTTGAAGATTGATCAGGAGATAGGTCTCAGGCAGGGTGAGGCAAGTGATTTGAGCAACATCGGTAATGTTTACTATCTTAAAGGTGATCTTGACCAGGCCCTGAAGCATTATCTCGATGCTTTAAAGATTTTTAAGGAAATAGGTTTCAGGGAGGGTGAGGCAAGTACTCAGGGGAACCTCGGTTTAATCTATCAAGCCAAACGAGATTTTGCTGAGGCTTTGAAATATTATCTGGATGCTTTGAAGATTCATCATGAGATAGGTTTCAGACAAGGTGAGTCAAGTGATTTAGTTAACATCGGTGTGATCTATCAACTCAAAGGAGATCTGGATCAAGCCTTGAAATATCATCTGGATGCTTTGAAGATTCATGAGGAAATAGGTTTCAAGGAGGGTGTGGCAAGTGCTCTGGGTAACATTGGCTTGGTCTATCAAGCAAAAGGCGATCTGGATCAAGCTCTGAAAGATTTAAATCAAGCTCTAAAGATATTTGAAGAAATAGGGATGCCGGAGCAGATTGGGATGGTGAAAAGGAATATCGAAAGAATTTCCCAACAGATTAAGCAAATGAAAAAGGATGAAGATCAAGCTAAAGCTTGATACTCCAGCCTGTAGGTCGGGTTGCGACCCGTAGGGGAGCTACCCGACATCTTTGCTAAAGCTTGATACTCCAAATTCTTTAAGTCTTTTCTTCCTTCACCATATCCTTCTTTTTGCTCCTTGCCAGAAACATCTCCAGAGCCAAAAGACCAAAGGCTATCCACAATAATGTTTTCCAGAGTTCTTTGCCGTAGCGCGATTGTAGAATTGATTTCTCTATGTCATCCTGGGGGTGGATGTAAAAAAAGCTAAGACCTTCTAATTTCTTTTTTACTTCGGATATGTCTATCTTTTCGGGATCAGAATCTCTGGGATCAATGTTTACTGCAAATCGATCCACCACCTCTCCTCTGATAGATGAAGAAATTGAAGCACGTATATTGTATATCCCGGGCAAGTAAGTATCGTCTATCCTCAAGATGAGCTTGTCAGTATGAAATGATGGCTGCAGCGCTATTTTTCTCATCTCTGGATTGAACAGCTCTATTCCCTTTCCAGCTAAATCGGCGGGAAGTTCCCGGGTGACCTTTGAGCCTATCAGGATATCCTCATCCAATCTGGAAAGATCAGAGGCAAGATACTCCACCGCCCGGTTGATCAGCGGCACAAAGAAGGGATGCACTACCAGATCACCTTGATTTTCATCAACGGATGCTGCCAGAAGCAAAACCTTGCCTGCCCCAAAGCTTCTTTCTATAAGTGCCGGCTTTCCCACATTGAAACGAACGACGGTCTTCACATTCCGGTTTTCCGGTCCTATGGATCCAAATCCGGACAACTCGAAAATGGAGAAAAACTTTATCAAGGGGAGTTTTTCTTTCTCTACATTTCGATAAACCTGAAAAATGGGATGATCCAAATCGATCTTCTCAAAGCTAAAAAATCCTCCTACATTCTTAGTGGAAGTAAGTGGAGCTTTCATACTTAGATTGAAGAATCTCTTGATAAGCTGGTTAGAATAAAATTCAGAATCAATGTTGTCTCCCAGAATGAAAAATACTCCCCCTCCCCTCTGGACGAATCTTTCCAGATTGGTAAGCTGAACGTCGGTCAATCGGGAGAGGTTGGAGAGGATGACCACCTGATACTGGTTGAAATCGATCCCCGACAGAGAGCTTTTATTTATCCTGGTAACCTCCTTGTTGGCATCACTTCTGTCCAGAGGATTTAAGCTTAAGTTCAAATGGTGGGTGTCCCTCTGGTTTTCTCCAACCAGAAGCACATCGATCTTCTCCGGAATCTTGAATGCGAAAAACCTGCGATTATCTATCAAAAGGTCATCATCGGTCAGTTCAAAGAACCCGGTGTGAATTCCAGCCTCCTCCACGGTTGGCATAAACTTCACCGTTACTCTTTCACCTCTCCCAATATCTACATCAGTCTGGCTCACCCTCTTTCCATCAAGATAAAGTCCCACCAGAAGATCTCTGGTCGGCTGGGAACTGTAGTTGGCGATCTTAACTGTGATCTGAAAAGGCTTTCCTTTCTCTATCAACTGATTGCCGAAGTTTATCTCCTCTATGCACAGATTCTGTTTTTCTGCAGGCGAAACATCCACCAGATAGAGCCTCCCTTTTTTTCTTTCAGAAGAAAGAAGGTCTGGATGGAGGGAGAACCATCCGGATTTCTCCATGTCGGTGATAAGATAAATCTCCTGGTTTAGATTCTTGGAATCTTTCAAGATCTCATAAGCAATTTTCAAAGCCTCCCCCACATCGGTTTTTTCAGCCGAGAGCATTACCTCTTCGTCCAGATACTTTATCAGGTTCTTGAAATCGTAGGTTGGTTGAGGATTTATAAGTTTTGGTTGAGAGGCGAACAAAATTAAACTGGCTTCATCACCTTCCTTGAGTTGCTCAAGTATTTTTTTTGCCCTCTTTTGCGCCAGCCCAAAGACCGGTCCATCTTTGGTCTCGTAACCCATGCTGTAAGAATTATCCAGAAGTACAACCACAGAGGTCTTGGCGTGTGCTCCCACCTTTGTGGCAAAGCCTCCTCTTATGGCTGGCCGAGCAAAGGCAGCAATCACCAGAAGGATGATCAGAGTGCGGATTATAAGCAGAAGATACTCCATGATCTTCACCCTTCTCATCCGGGTCTTCTCCAGAGACCTTAAAAACAGGAGGGAGCTGAAAGATATTTTCTTTACCTTCTGTCGATTAAATATGTGAATCAGCAAGGGAAGCAGGACCGCAGCTCCTGCCGCAAAAAGTATTATGGGATTCAAAAAATTGAACATGTGTAAAAGCTTTACCTCTCCCCTTTTTCCCTCTATCCATGGAATAGAGAAAGGGATAGGGGATAAGGTTGTAGGTCGGATATGTTCCGCCTATGGCGGGACTATCCGACTCAATTGTTTTGTCCGAAAATCCCGCCATCGGCGGGACATTTCGGACCTACTACACTCTCAATTCACTCTTTCGATTATGATCGCTCACATGGACTTCAAAAGCCTCTCCGCCTCTTTTCTTTCCTCAAATCCCGAGGGGAGGTTCAGCACCTCCTGGAAGCACATCTTGGCTTTGGGCATATTATTTTTCTCCTGATATGCCTTTCCTAAAACCAAAAGCACTCTGCCCCGATAGAGGAGCCTATCTTCTAAAAACTCCGCTATCTGGAAATAGTTAATTGACGAGTCTATCTCTCCCACGTTGAAAAACGATTCACCTAATTTAAGATAAGGAATGGGTCTGTCTGAAAATTCGACAACAAAACGTTTGGCATAAAACAGCGCATTTTGAAAGCTTTTTTTGGCTTCTTCAATTTTGCCCAGCTTCTCATAGATGGTTCCCAGACCGGAATAAATCTCCACCTTGGCTTGAGTTTTTGTCTCCAAACCCTGGGCTTGTTCAAAGTGTTCTTTGGCAGACAGAAAATCCCCGGTGGCTATCTCCAGCTTAGCTAACTTGACATAAGATTGCACATAGCCTGAATCCAGAGAGATCACCTTCTGGTAATAGTTTCTTGCCTTATCATATTCACCTTTGACACTCTTTATATTCCCCAGAATGTGAAGATATTCCAGGTTTAAAGTATCGCCAGAAAGCACCTCCTGATAGAATTTTTCTGATTGATCATAATCCCCTTTAAGATAATACACATACGCCAGACTGCGAAGTATTCCCGGGTCTCTTCCAAACAAGCTCAACATATCCTGATATAATTCTACCGCTTCATCATAATGATGGTTATTCATCTTGACAGAAGCTAAGTAGTAAAAATCGGCGATAGTATCCCGGTATCCTTCAAGGAAGGAAAGCCACTCCCTCTCTAAGGTAGCCAGATTTTTCTGATATATCTCTTGTATGGCTTGCTCCAAGGTGAGATCAGTAGACTTTTCATACAGGAGCTTGAATTTATCTAAACGGTAAGTTTTCACCAAAAACCTTACAAATGAACAGGACTCCCAGAAAGCCACATCTTTTGACTGCCCTCTATAATCTCTGGTTATCTTCAGCTTTTTTAAGGGGACCCATCTTTGGTCGGCGATCAGCTTTTTGGTGAAGTGATGCGATAGGGAGAAATAACCTCCTATTCCTTCCGCCAGCATGGGGGGAGCATACCCCCATAACCGGTAAAACAGAAGGAAGCCCATCCCCGGAGAGTCTAAGCTTCTCTCAAAAAGATCATAGATAGCGTAGATTTTGTTTTTTACCGGATCCAGTCCCATATCAAATCGGTCATCCCACACCACCTCATTTACCCGACATGGAAGGAGAAAATATTCCATCCTGTCCATGGCTGGTCGGGTGAACCCGAAGACCTCTCGAAAGCGTCTGTATTCGGTCTCGACATGCCCTTTGATCTTTGCCCAGTGAAAATCAGCCAGGGAGTTCAAAATATAGCGGAAGAAGAAATGAGCGCTGGGAAGCTCATCCCAGTCTTCACTTTCCTTGTCCCGGGTATCCAGATGACATTCTGGCTCTGGCAAATCCATTATTTCAGGGGTTAGGTAAACTCGAAAGACCTTTCCCTGTTTTACCTTCACCTGGTTAAAGAAGAATGTTTTTTTATTCTTAGCCAACACTTCACGCAGAATTGTCTGGGGCCTGGGAGGCAGGGTTATAAGACTTAAGGTCAATGTCACGTTCTCACTATCTAAGACGGTAGGGACTACCGACAGAGAAAAATTAGCCTGAAATGAGGCGGTCTCTACCCCATTTAGAAGCCTTATTTCTCTTTGATCTATAAGCTCAAAGCTTGTGCTGTCTTGGGGAATCCCCTCCTCCACTCTGATATTCAGAAGTATGCCGGAGGCACCATACACCGGGTTCAAGCTGATGAAGAAAAGCAAAGTCAAGAAGACCAAACAGATTTTAAATTTCATTTTGTTCATGTTCCCTTTAGATGTTTTCATTTCTACAAGCAAAACTGTGACTGTTTTTTACCTCCCCTCTATCTTTCCCTCTCCATTTCATGTTGAAAATCCCGCCGGAGGCGGGGGACAGGGGTTCTCCATGAAAGGGATGGAGGGGTAAGGTCTTTTCAGGATGACTGAGAATTGTCATTCTGCCCCATATGGGGAAGAATCTCGCTTCCCAACCCGCATAAAACCAAGATTCTTCACTCCGCGGAGTTTACCCTGAGGCACTCCAGACCCTTCGCTTCGTCCCGCAGAATGCGGGACTTCGCTCAGGGTGACAAGTGCCGAAGGACTCCGTTCAGAATGACACAATTGGAGTTCTCGGTCACCCTGTTTTTATTCGTCATTCGTCATCAGTCATCCGTCATTTTTTTATTTGACCAAGCTTTTGAGCACGCTTAGATTTTTAATGTCCCTTGTCGCTCCTTCCTCTTTGGGAGTTTCCAGAATCTTGGGGACTTTCTCCCATCTTTTGTCATTCATCAATAAACGAAACCCTTCCAAGCCGATCTTTCCCTTCCCGATATGCTGATGTCGATCCACCCGGGAACCCAAATCTTTTACCGAGTCGTTCACATGAATCACCTTAAGTCGGGAAAGCCCGATAACCTTATCAAATTCCTTGAAGGTCAACTCATAAGCTTTTTTAGTTCGGATATCATATCCGGCGGCGAAGGTGTGGCAGGTGTCGTAACAAACTGCCAGTCGCTTACTATTTTTCACTTGTTCAATTATCTCAGCCAGATGCTCGAAACGATACCCAATGGCGCTTCCCTGACCAGCAGTGGTCTCCAGGCAGATTTTTACCTTATATCCTTTGGTCTTCTGATGAAGCCAGTTTATGGAGCCAGCAATCTTTTTTATCCCCTCTTTTTCCCCTTTCCCCAGATGTGAACCCGGATGCATCACCAGATATGGCAGACCAAGAAGCTCGGCTCGTTTTAACTCAATCAGCATCGACTCCCGAGACTGATTATATACATTTTCTTTGGGAGAGGCTAAGTTTATCAGATACCCGGTGTGCCCCACCACTGGAGATATCTCAGTCCTTTTTTGATTTTCGAAAAACTTTTTCACATCCTCTGGCGTAAGCTCTTTGGCTTTCCATTGATTGTTGTTTTTGGTGAAGATCTGAATGGTGGTGCATCCTAACTCTTCCCCATAAAGGAGAGCATTGAAAACTCCACCAGAGATGGACATGTGAGCGCCGATCAATAATTTCTTTTTCAATTTTTTATCCCTAAGTACTGTCAACGGATGAAACGGATTGAACGGATACAAACCTTTCTACTTCTATCATCTGCTCCATCCGTTTAATCCGTTGACCCGTTTCATCCGCTTAATCCGTTGACCGCTTGACTTACCACAATCTCTGTCTTTTGCTCAAATAGGAAAACAGAGCATAATCAAAGGGAATGGAGGTGTCCAGAAGCACGTAGTCGATTAAGCTTTCCCGACATTGGAGGGTATATTTGTTGACCAAAGCTTTAAATCGTTCGGTGTATTCCTTTCTTATCTGCCAGGGTGAGGTCATCAGTTCCTCATCTGTCTCCATATCTTTGAAAATGGCTAATTCCGGAAAGGCGAAGCTACGTTCCTTTGGGTCCAGCACATGGAAAACGATTACCTCATGTTTTTTATGTCGAAAATGCTTCAGCCCATTTATTACCTTATCTGGATCGTCAAAAAGATCGGAGATCAAGATAATCAAGCCCCGTCTTTTTATCCTCTCCGCCATCTCGTGCAGAGCAGAACTGATATTGGTTGTCTGGGATGGCTTCAGCTTGTCCAACTCCTGCAGGATGACATGCAGATGACTTCTCAAGGCAGACTTGGGAGGAATATACTTTTTTATATTTTGATCAAACAGGACCAATCCCACTGAATCCCTCTGTTTCAACATCAAATAAGAAAGGGCGGCGGAAAGATAACAGCTATATTCCAGCTTGTTTACGCCATTGGAACTGTATCCCATGGAGCCGGAGGTATCCAGCAGGATATAGGCTTTCAGATTGGTCTCCTCTTCGAACTCCTTGATGAAGAATCGATCCGTCTTGGCATAAACTTTCCAGTCCACATTTCTCAGAGGGTCACCGGGCATATATTGTCTGTGCTCGGCAAACTCAACCGAGAACCCATGATAGGGGCTTTTATGCAAGCCGGCGATGAAACCCTCCACCACCAACCTGGCTTTGATCTCCATCCCGGACAACTTGGAGACCACATCCGGCTTTAAAAATCTGCGATAATCTTCCATACAATTCGTTTTTAAAGCGGACAGGGACAAGCCCTGTCCCTACGTTTAATTTTTCTCTGTTTTATTCGTATCCGCCAGGTCCCTGACCCGGCGGGAAGCACACCCTCCCCTGTCGACTCTATGGACCCAAAAGCATGATTTTAGCCTACTTTCCCCCAATTTTCTCTTCCAGGACGTCCCCAAATTCGGAACGTATGCTTTTCAGGAATTTCATTTCTTCTTGTGCCATATCTTTCTCCCCCTTATAAAGATAAGCTAAACCCAGATTATAGTGGGCTTTTGTATCATAATAGTTTAGCTCGATCACCCTTTTAAACTGCTGGATGGCTTGATCGTAATCTTTCTTCTCCAAGTATATCGTCCCAACATTTGTATAAACCTTTACATAGTTAGGGTTAAGCTGAAGTGCCTTTTGATATTCTTCTAACGCTTTATCTAAGTCGCCTTGATTCTGATACTCAAAGCCCTTTTTGAAATGTTCTTCTGCCCGTTTCTCTTTGCTGCTGCAACTTAAAAATCCAAAGATCAAAAAGAGAAACAAAAAGCTTTTGAAAACGTCTCCCCACCTCATGAAAAAACCTCGCTATTTAAGATTTTAGTAGGTCGGGCTGTCCATTAGGACTGCCCGACAAAAGAGTATGTCGGGTAGCTCCCCCGCCAGAGGCGGGGTCGCAACCCGACTTACTCTTCTATTCTTCTTCCACATCCTTTCGTGCCCGCCAGGTCCCTGACCTGGCGGAAAGCACACAACCTCCTTTCGGGTCTGGGAACCCGACAGAACAGTAAAAACCACCCTCGACCTCTATCGTTTGTCGTTGGCGAAGCTCGTGGTGAAGCTTGTTTTTCGAAACTCGATGCTTGAAATTTTTCATCTGCTTCATCTGTTGGTAATTTTTCAGCTTCGTCACGCTCAAACTAGCCTCGACAAACTACTCCTCCGTGACATCTTGCATGAGTTTTTCAATAATCTCCAAAGTCCCCACTCCATCTGCTTCCGCATTGAAGGAGGTGACGATGCGGTGTCTTAGAACCGGCTTTGCCACTGCCTTAACGTCTTCTGTGGAAGGGGTGTATCTGCCATCCAAGATTGCCCTGGTCTTTGCTCCTAAGATCATGTATTGAGAAGCCCGTGGTCCGGCCCCCCAGTTGACCCAGTTTTTGATATAGGGGAGAGAATTGTTCTTAAGTGATCTGGTGCTGCGGGCAAGTCTGACCGCATAGTTTACCACATGATCCGACACCGGCACCCGGCGAGCAAGCTGTTGTAGCCTTATGATCTCGTCGGATCCCATCACCTTTCCCAGATCCGATCCGTAAGCGCTGGTGGTGGATTTAACGATTGTGTTCTCCTCTTCCTCGGAAGGATAGTCCACGTAGATATTGAACATGAAACGATCCAGTTGAGCCTCAGGAAGCGGATAGGTTCCCTCTAGCTCAATGGGGTTCTGTGTGGCTAATACGAAGAAAGGCTCTGTTAACTTATAGGTCTCACTTCCGGCAGTAACCTCATGCTCCTGCATTGCCTGCAAAAGTGCGGCCTGGGTTTTGGGTGGGGTACGGTTTATCTCATCCGCCAGAACGATGTTGGCAAAAATGGGTCCTTTAACAAACCTGAAAGTTCTCTCACCAGTTGATACGTTCTCCTGAATGATCTCCGTGCCGGTGATGTCGGAGGGCATCAAATCCGGGGTGAACTGGATACGATTGAATTTCAAATCCAGTATTCGGGATATGGTGGAGATCATCAGAGTTTTAGCCAATCCCGGCACTCCGATCAAAAGACAATGTCCATTTGACAAGAGCGCAATCAAAAGCTCATCGATCACCCGCTCCTGTCCCACGATCACCTTTTTGATTTCATTTTTTATTTTGTTCCGAGCCTCATTTAGTTTCTCTACCGCTTCCAGATCTTGTTTTTCTGCCATCTTTTCCTCCTAAGTGTCAGTATTTAATATACACCTGAAGTGTCCCGAAAATTTAAAATTTTTTGAAAAAATGCCTTTCCGAACGGTTCTGAGTGCTATGATCGGAAGGAGTCAACTTTCCTTCACCACATTATTGCAAACACAATATACACCCATTTCAATTCAGTCAAGGAAAAAAGAGTGCATTTTTCTTTTCGGGGGGAACTAAGATTGATTGTCCGAAAGTCCCGCCAGAGGCGGGACATTTCGAACCTACGAGTGTAGCGTCCGAGCTTGTCTCGGACGATGCAGGGGGGGGTGGCATGTTTCTAAAACATGATGAGGAAAAATGTAGGGGCGAATCCAAAGATTCGCCCTCGCAATGGGTGGAGCTGAAGCTCCACCCGTACATTCTACATTCCCAAAAGCTGGCGCAAAATTCAAATCCCTGCTTCCCGTTGGTGTTCTTCACCAACGGGAATGATGGCAGGTATCCGCAGAATCCTTGGGAAAGAACACCCGCCTGGAGCAAGGGAAAATCAATCCTTCACAGCTAATTGGTTGGATTAAGCTGATAACTTATAATGCACATCCGTTTAATCCGCTTAATCCGTTGACCCGTTTAATCCTCTCCATCTGTTGGGAATATTCGTTCCCTGCTTCCCCTTGGTGTTCCATGGCTGGTAGGTTTCACCAATCCTTACCTCTTTGTCAAGAAAAATCTTCTTGACAACTCAAAAAAGTCTTGCTACCATTAGCGTGAAAATTTCCTTTTTATGAAAGAGATATAAGATGAGATACCCATCCTTTTTCCAACTCCAAACATGGGAGGTTTCATGCATTCCCTAATTATCATTTTGCGCTCTGTTCTGATTAACTCTTCTGAGTCTGGAAAGGAGAAAGCCACAAAACAAAGGCTAACATCATTGATGGTAGCTACCCTCCTGCTCGTGGTAGTTCTGTTTACAACCTCAGTCGCCTGGTCTTTTGAAAGGCAAATCCCTAATCGAATTCCAGAAGACCAAATTATCCCTCAGTCTTTTGAGGGTTTTGAAAAATCTGGAACCTACTGCGAGATTATCAACGACTTTAATAGTCCCACCTATTACTATGCTTCCTTTGATTCAGGAATGGGTTTCGCTGTATTTATGAATCCGGCACAGTGTGGTGAATCCCCCTATCCTTTCAAGATCACCGATGTTCATTTTTACCTTTATGAACCTCCTGGTGGGGGCTATAACTGGCCCGTAGCTATACGAGTCAATATAAGGGATTCAAATCAAGGTGACAGTTGTTCTGGACCACAGGCGGTTTTGTGCTCCGAAGACTTCAGCATACCCAGTGATTCGGCTTACCCCTACATGATGACTTTAAACCTCAGCAACCCTTGTTGTGTAAATCACCCATTTTTCTTAGAAATAGTCTACACCCAACCACGTGATCCTGAGCATCCGCATCCCAGCCTGATGATGGATGATGATACTTTTCCGGCGGATACTTGCGACAACTGGATAATACGTTCTGATCTACAATATTACGAATGGTATGATCAGTGGGATCCTCCGGTTCCCGGGGATGCCATCATCCGGGCGACCGGATATGCTGGAGCAATAGAGTGCGATTCCCTATGGTATTGGAAGGCAGATAAACCGGATCAGGATTTTCCTGCACCCAGCGGCATGCCGGATTTTGATCAATATCAATTCGGAGGAGATTCGGTAGCTATGTGCGGTCCTACTGCGGTGGCAAATTGTTTATGGTGGTTTAATGCCGTTCCTGCGGGCATGACCCCACCTGACCTCATCCGGCTTCTGTGCACTTATTTTAAGTGTGATCCCTATTATACAGGGACCTACGTGGATTCGATACAGTTAGGCTTGGATCAGTATTTTACCGATTATGCATTCAATCTGTACGAGCATACCTATTTCCAGCCTGACTTCTTCGAAATAGAGGACTCGCTCAAAAAGTGTCAGGACATTATCCTGCTCTTAGGTTTCTGGTGGTATGATGAAATTACAGAAGATTGGTATAGGGACGGCGGACATTATGTTACCATGGCTGGTGTATGCTCCGAGTTCCTGAGGATCGCCATAAGCGACCCTGCCCTGGATCGGGCAGTAGAGGGTTGGCCTGGCAGAGTCAGGCCACCCACACACCTACCAGCCGGAACTTATCCTCCTGAATACCATAATGACCCACAATACGTGTCGCAGGATGTGTATCAAAGCACACTTGACAATCCGTTTCCCAGTCCGGGTAATCCTTTCTGGGAGATTGACTACACATGGTGGCTTAAAGGTGAATACTCGGGCATGAACGTTCCACAAAAATTCAGAGACGTTACCAAACCGGCACCTGAAGATGGGAAGGCCATTTTTACCACTGAGGTCGAGTGTGCTGTGATGATCTTTTCCAAGCTCATTCGTGGCGATGTCAATAGAGATGGTGTGATTGACCTGGGGGATGTGCTTTATGTGATAAACTATCTATATAAGGGTGGCCCTGCGCCTGATCCTTTATGGATTGGCGATGCCAATTGTGACGGAGTGATTGACCTCGGGGATGTGCTTCATCTGATCAACTATCTTTACAAAGGTGGACCGCCACCCGGCTGTTAGATTGATTGTCCGAAAGCCCCGCCAGAGGGGTGAACCGGATGGTTCGCCCCAGAGGCGGGACATTTCGGACCTACAAGTGTAACGCCTGAGCTTGCCCTGAACCACATGGTTCAGGGCTTGTCTTGGACGACGTGGGCTTCCCAAAGGAAGAGGTGGGTAGCCGAAGGCTTCAGCCTGCATGGGAGTGGCTGAAAAAAAAGGGAAACTCTATACATTAGTTGCATTTTTATCTTGACTTTTTGTGGATCATATTATATTTTAGATTAAAAGCATCGTTTTCATATGGAATAGGTTTCTTGAGTATCGCTTTGCAGGAAGCATGTTTGCGTTTATCTTATTGTCTTCCTGAAGCTTCGTTGCTGATCGACCGTCCTGGAAGGGTGAGTTCGGGAAGATGATTAGGGATGTTGGGACTCAAACCTACTGGCCTACTTCTGAAAACATTGGGACGAAATAAAGGAATCTTTGTCTTTATCGTAGCCGCGCAGCCAAGGCCACTTGTGACAGAAGGGCCTGGGCGTTAAACCTTTTCAAAGAGAGATGAGAAATGTAGCAGACCGCAAGGCCCTAAATAGGAGGGGGGTGCTCTCGTCCGTTCTCCGCCGCCTTTGGCGGGGGATCAGGATGAATCCTTTTAACCATTTAACCATATAGGAGGAGTGATGAAACACTCTTTTGCGTTTAGTCTTCCTGTCCACAAATTCTGGAGAAGCTTGGTATGCATCTGGATGTGGATAATTCTTTTAGGCGCCGTTGTGGTGCCGCAGTCCCTGTATGCTCAGTGTGTAACGCCGCCAAGCGGTATGGTTGCCTGGTGGCCGCTGGATGAGACGTCGGGCCCGACTGCGAATGACATTGGAGGTAACGTTAATAATTCTGGTACCTGGATGAACAGTCCGGTTCCAGTAACTGGAAAGGTTGGGGGTGCATTAAGCTTTGACGGGTCAAACTATGTTGATGTTCCCGATCATCCCGAATTGAACTTCGGGACAGGCGATCTGACCGTAGATGCCTGGATTTTCCCAACAGATCTGACTGAGATAAAACCGATTGTTGACAAGCGGGAGGACGATGTCCAAGCGCACGGTTACACGTTGTTCTTATATGAGGGTATAGTGTGTTTTGAGCTTGCTGTGGACAATCGACCCAATTCGATGTGTGGACCGGGCATGGACAATGCTTGTCAGAACTATTCCTCCGGAGTTTCCATACCGATCAATACTTGGACACACGTTGCCGTGACGGTAGATCGCGATGAACCAGCCGGTGGTCTGTTCTACGTGAATGGGGTGAATGTAGCTTCTTTTAATCCACTGACTCAAGCGGGTGACATAAGTAACACCGGTGATCTTTGGATCGGGCGACGCCATCCGGTGGACGTAGCTAGCATCCCATATTATTTCAATGGCTATATCGACGAGGTCGAGCTTTTCAACCGTGTCCTCACTCCCGCGGAAGTGCAGAGCATTTATCAGGCGGGCTCCGATGGAAAGTGCAAATGTGCTACACCTAGTACGCACTATATGGTCGCCTGGTGGCCGCTGGATGACCAGACTGGCGCAACCATTGTCAAAGATATTGCTGTTGTTGGTTGCCACCCCGGAACACCACTCCTTGACGGTGCGATTGGGGTGGGGTATTCACCCCAGTCCGTAGTCGGCAAGGTCGGTGATGCGCTCTATTTCTGGCAGAATGGTGTTTACCGCACTTATGTCAGCGTGGACGATCAGCCGGACATACGGTTCGGTTCCACCGATTTCTCGATCGACGCATGGGTTTATATTACCCAGTACTCTGGAACCGACCTTCAGCCCATCGTTGAGAAGATGCAGTACAACGGGACGACACCTGAGCTGGGATACCGATTCTACTTGGAGAGCGGATATTTGTCATTCATACTGGCGTGGGGTCTTGGCACCGCCACCCCGATTCAGGCTCCTTTCCAGATATCCCAGGCTGTCTGGCATCATGTTGCTGTAACGGTCGATAGAGACTACCCTGTATACGGCGACGCTTTTGTTAGTCTCTACATTGATGCAACGCTCGCAGCGTCGGCAACTTGCCTTTCTCCCACGAGTATTGCCAACACTGAGGCTCTAATTATGGGAGCCATTGCACAGCTACAGCCAGTAGGCTATCTCGACATTAGGATCGACGAGCTGGAACTTTTCGACTCAGTCCTGACAGACCATGATGTATTTTTGATTTACCAGGCAGGTGCTCTTGGCAAGTGCAAAGCTGAGCTCTGTGGCATGAAGTTCTGGGACCACAACTGCAACGGAATGCAGGATATGAATGACCTCGGACTTGATAACTGGCCCATCTTCATCGATTACAACCTCAACGGTGCATTTGACGACCCAGGGGAACCGTACACGACAACTGACGCACAGGGCGACTACTGCTTCACTGTGCCTGCCCCCGGCTGGTACAGGATCCGTGAAGTGAATCAGTCAGGGTGGACGCAGACGTGGCCGGATCCTACTCCTTACTATGACCGAACGGTGGTAGCATACCAGAGTGTGAGCGGTCTGGATTTTGGCAATTGTGGCTGTGAGCCTTGTCCCAACAACATCGTCCAGAACTGGAGTTTCATCGATGGCGCCGTAGAGGGTCAAATGCCTTCTCCTGGGGAGACAGATCACTGGACCCTTGCGTACGGCTCTCCAGACGTCCATGTTGGTAATGCTTGCTGTGATCCAGCGTGCGTGACTATGTGGGGAAATCAGGTTGCTGGTGAAGCTATCCAGCAAACGCTTACTTTTGTCAAGGATCGGTGTTATACCATTAAGTTCTGTGCGTATTGGGTTCCGATGCCAGGTCGACCCTATCCTGTTCAATTTGAGTTCCGTGCTTCGATCATACCGCTGACCGGGACAGGTGTCCCTCCCGGTGTAGTCATTGGTGTATCACCGCCGGTAACGCCAGCACAACAATGGATGTCGATGCCTCCAATCAAATGGAAAGCCACAGACGACTATTTGATTCTCACGGTAAGTGCGACAAATCACTCATCGGCTGCTCACCCTGATTCAACCTCGGCTGGACGTATTGATCGGATATGTATTTATGAATACATCCCCGGGGATGTAAACGGAGATGGGGTGATCGATTTGGGGGACGTGCTTTATATAATCAGCTATCTATATAAGGGCGGCCCTGCTCCTGATCCCTTAGAAACTGGAGATTGTAATGGTGACGGCGTGGTTGACCTGGGGGATGTGCTTCATCTGATCAACTATCTTTACAAGGGTGGACCAGCACCCGGCTGTTAGCCCCAGAACCATCCAAGAAGTGTGGCGCAGGTTTGTTTTTTAACCTGCGCCACATAGCAATTGTAACTCTGTTTCCCATTGGCGTTCTTCACCAACGAGAATGATGGCAGGTATCCGTAGGACCCTGTAGAAAGAACACCCGCCTTGAACAAGGTCTCCTTTTTTTGCTAAAGAATTAAGATTAATTGTCCGAAACCCCGCCAAAGGGGGAGATTTCGGACCTACGAGTATAGTGTCCGAGCTTGTCTCGGACAATGCAGGAGGTGGTATGTTTGTAAAATATGAGCAGAAAAAATGTAGGGGCGAATCTTATGGTCTTCAACTAAATAAGTTAACAGATTGAAGAGTCCATTCTGGTAAATAAAAGGGTAACGCCTTAATTGCTAAGAGCATATCTTAATCGTGCCTAAGTGCGGGCACATCTAAATATTTGGTTGATTACCATAAATCCCCCTTTATAAAAGGGGGATTGCAAAAGATTGTTTCTCCCAACATTGCTAAAAATTTGTCACGTTAAAAAGTTGATAACCATTAGATTCGCCCTCGCAATGAGCGGAGCTAAAGCTCCGCCCCTACATTCTACATCCCTACGTTTCACTTCCCCAATTGGGCAGCTTCTCATTTTAGTCTGCGCCAAACGGGATGGAAATTTATTTCTTCTTCTTTTCTGGTTCGGGTATCTCTTCTTCTATGCCGGCTAATCTTCTGGCAAGCTCGGCTTTATCCTCTAATTTGGCATTAGCTCGAATCACCAGCTTGGCTCCGTCTGGTGATCCTCCACCATGCATGCATCCGGGAACTCCGGCACCTATGGTTAACCATTCTATCAAGCGCGCCGCCCGGGTGCGTGCCTCAGCCGATGATTTTGCTTTTAGATATTTTTTGACCAGGTGCCCGTATTTCTCATCATTAAAATCTACATAAGATGGTATACAGCCGGTCTCGCCGATGCCTCCGGCAATGTCCTGAGCCAGAACAGAAGTTTCATAAGGCAGGGTGGCTACGTGCACCTTGTTCACATTGGAGAGCAGAGGGTTAGGCTGCCATACTCCGGAAGGATGCTTTCTTCCTAAGGTGGCGGCGGCAATTCCCATACTAAAGGTGGTCTCATTGTTAATTACCATGCGAATCAGCTTCTCAGAGAAGACTTTTGAGGAAAGACCGTTAGCCCGCGCCAAAAGCATCGCCCCTCCCACCTTCAGATCCCCCTGCCCTGCCACGCAACTTCCGATCGCCGCCCGGTAAGGCATGATGAAATTCAAAACCGCACCTAAGCTGTATTTATATTCTCCACACATGAATACCCTTTCATTGGGCACAAATACGTTTTCAAAGAAAAGATAAGCTTGGGTGATTCCTCCTATCTTCACCGGAATATCAAAACCTTCCTCTTCCTCCCTGGTGTCGGATGGACGACGGGTCTCCACAATGGTTAATCCCTCAGTATCCCTTGGTATCACAAAAGAGATAGCCCAGTCTTTGTCTGTTTCTTTGTATCCGGAGCCGGGAAGGACGAATATCTCATTACATGCCGCCACTCCACAGATCATCACCTTGGCGCCTTTGACTACGATGCCGTCCTCTCTTTTCTCCACCAGATGAAGATTCATATCCGGATCATCCTGCTGTGAAGGTATCTTAGTTCTGTCGCCCTTGGGATCGGTGAGCGCGCCGGAGATGGCTATATCTTTCTTTTGAGCTTGGATCAGCCATTTTTTCAATCTCTGGTGATAATCCGTTCCCAAATCCTTGTCCATGTCGTAGGTGGCGGCCCACATGGCGTTGATGCAGTTCCAGCCCACGCACCTGCCACCGGTACAGGTTCCGGTGAGATTGAACATAAGCCGTTTCATTCTGCAGTTTGCCACCATGTCATCTGCGCTTTCAATTACAGAAAGGTAGCGGGAGATCTTATCGCCGGTCAGGTTTGAGGTGGTGGCGACCATATCCTGATATTTTGGATCATGCTGTGCCGCATAAATCTGGGCATGCCCCTCCACTGTCGATCTGGTTGCGGGATGATTGGTCACGTCCTCTATCACTTTCCCAAATTTGTAAACATTTGGTTTCATCTTGCGCAAACTTTCCTTATACTCCTCAACGGTTTTTAATGCCATCTTTCACCTCTATAGTTTTTGGGGTTCTTGGTTTTTCTATATTATACTCAATCTACAACAAAGGTCAAGCGTATTTTATTGATATAATTAAAATAAGATTCGGTAGCTTGTGAAAAAAATTACAAAGCTTTCTAAAAAGGCTTGCCAAAAAAGGAAATTTGGTTATAATAAAGTTCTATTTTTGGTGACGGAAAAATCGAAAAGATAAAGGAAGGTTGAGTTTATGCTGATTTCAAAAGTGATGGTTATTGGTGGAGGGGTTATGGGGAGGGGGATCTCCCGGCTTCTGGCAGGCACCGGAATTGAGGTTACCCTGGTTGATTTGAGCCAAGAGATCATAAAAGAGAGCCTTGAGCTTCTATCCGAGGAAATGGACTTGGACATTCAAAAGTGGGGAATGACGGAAAGTGAAAAAAAAGCAATCCTCTCCCGCATAAAGTGGACCACCAAATATGATGAAGCTCCTAAGTTTGACATGGTAGTGGAGGCAATTCCTGAGGATCTGGAACTTAAACAGAAGCTACTTGCCAAGCTGGATAAAATCACCCGCCCGGAGATCGTGCTGATTAGTCATACCTCCACACTTTCCATAACCGAGATAGCCGCCGCCACCAAAAGACCGGACAAAGTGGTGGGACTGCACTTTCTCCCTCCGGTCACCAAGATTCCACTGGTAGAGGTGGTGAGAGGACTCAAAACCTCTCCGGAGACTTTAAATCTGATCAAGGAGTTTGCAGAACAGCACTTGAACAAGACCGTGGTGACGGTTTTTGAATACCCTGGTTATGTCACCACTCGAATCATCGTCCCGTTATTAAATGAGGCTATGCACGTTCTCATGGAGGGGATCGCTACGGCTGAAGACATCGACACCGCCATGAAGTTAGGTTATGGCTTCAATGTCGGCCCTCTGGCTTTAGCAGATATGATGGGCTTAGATGAGGTGATGAAGTGGATGGAAAATCTAATACACGAGCTTTCTGATCACAAATACAATCCCTGTCCACTTTTGAGAAAGTTAGTCCGCGCCAGACATCTGGGTAAAAAAACCGGACAGGGTTTTTTCAAGTACGACGAGGAAGGGAACAAAACTGAAGAAGCCGATCTGTTTCCCAGATGAAAAGTGGAAGTTCAAAGGAGATAGGAAAAATAGGTTATTCTTCACTTCAGCGGCTAGAATTTTTAACAAGAAAAAGATTCTTAAGGATACAGTAAAGTTGACATTTTAAAGACCTCTCCCCCTTCATCCCCCTCTCCCCCGCCTCTGGTATGAACCATACGGTTCATACCTCTGGCGGGATTTTCAACATGAAAATGGAGAGGGGGAGATAGGGGGTGAGGTAATAGAAGGCAAATATGAAGATACTGGTCTTAAATTGCGGCAGTTCATCGGTAAAGTATCAATTCATTGATATTGATAAGGGTTATGTGCTGGCTAAAGGAATGGTGTCACGCATCGGAATGAGTGGGGCAGTTTTGGTACACAAGCCCCATGACCGACCGGAGGTCACCATATCCGGAGAAATCTTGGATCACATCATGGCGGTGGAGCACGTGATCGCCATGTTGCTTTCACCCAATCACGGAGTGATCCGAGATAAATTGGAAATAGAAGCGGTGGGTCATCGGGTGGTGCATGGAGGTGAAAAATTTCCTGATTCAGTTCTCATAAACCAGGAGGTGATGCAGGTTCTGAGAAGCTGTATTGAGTTAGCGCCTCTTCACAATCCCCACAATATCCGGGGAATAAAAGCCTGCGAGCAGATACTTCCGGGAGTCCCCCAAGTGGCGGTATTTGATACCGCATTTCATCAAAAAATGCCCCCCTATGCGTACGTCTATGGAATTCCCTATGTGCTGTATAAAAGATACAGAATAAGACGATATGGCTTTCATGGCACCTCACATTTTTATGTCTCCAGACGCGCCGCCAAAATGATGAATCGACCCATCGAGGAGTTAAATATGATTACCTGTCATCTGGGAAATGGAGCCAGCATGACGGCGATCAAAGGAGGGGTATCAGTGGATACTTCCATGGGATTCACTCCGCTGGAGGGACTTTTAATGGGGACTCGTTCCGGTGATTTGGATCCAGCCATAATTTTGCACATCATGGCCCGAGAGGAGCTCTCCTTGCACGAAGCCAATACCCTGCTCAACAAACATAGCGGACTGCAGGGCATCTCCGGGGTCTCCGGAGATATGCGAGATATAATCAGTGAGGCACAAAAAGGAAACTCCTCTGCACAATTGGCCCTGGATGTGTATTGCTATCGCATTCGGAAGTATATCGGAGCCTATGCCGCAGTCTTAGGAGGCTTGGATGCTTTAGTTTTCACCGCTGGCATAGGAGAAAACTCCCCAGTGGTAAGAAAAAAATCCTGCCAGAATTTGGGGTTTCTGAGTATCAAAATCGATGAGGAAAAGAATGAGCAAGCCTCGAGCAAGCAGGCAAAAGAGATACAGACCAATGATTCTAAGGTGAAGGTATTCTCCATCCCTACTAATGAAGAACTGGTGATAGCCTTAGACACCAAAAGGGTCCTCCATGAAGCAAAAGAGAAAAAAAAGATGCATAAAGGGGTCTAAAGTTGAAAAGAGCTTTTCTGTTCCTTCTGTGTTTATCTTTCGTGATCGGATGTGAACAATCAAAGACCGAAATTCTCCAGAGGCGGCTGGATGATTTCAGAAACGTTTTGCCACCTGAGTTGAAAGAAGAGTTCGACTCAAAAAACTATCAGGTGGTGGCGAAAGGAATTGATTCCCTTCAGCAAGCCGATCTCGCCTTCAAAGAAAAATACCAGAGATTAAAACGTGAAGAGTTGATAGATGCCTTTTCTCCTGAAGAGGTGGTGGATTTCTTCAGAGAACATTTTGTGGAGGAGATAGAAAGGCTCAAGCAAGCAAAGAAGAGGAACTGGTAACAAAGTTATTCGAAGCTCGTTTGAAGGTGTCGAAGCCAGTCTCGAAGCTTGAAGCTCGGTGATAGAAGCTGGAAAACTTCCAAATGCTCCCTGTGGATGTTATCATCCACAGGGAAAAGTTCGGGGATGATAACATCCCCGAGGAGCCAAAATGGAAGCAGGAGAATTTCGAGCCTTGAGTTTCGAGAATCGAGCTTTATAACCAGCTTCGCCAACGACAAACGATATCCGAATTTTTTACTTTATCACTTTGAGTTTCGACTTTTTTACAGGAGGACGGCTTGAACGAGATAATTGAACTAAAAAAGCTTGCTCCCCAGATAAACCTGCTCAAGCTGAATGTTCCATTGATTACCCAAAAGGCAAAAGCGGGTCAGTTTGTGGTGCTGAGAATCAACGAGGAGGGTGAGAGGATCCCCATGTCCATAACCGATCTGGACGCCAAAACCGGGATTCTCACCATTATCTTTCAGGAAGTAGGTAAGTCGACCGCCCATCTGGCGACCTTAAAGAAGGGAGATCGTTTAGCGGATGTGGTGGGTCCTCTGGGTATTCCCACACATATAGGGAACTTCAGCACCTGCGTCTGCGTTGGCGGAGGAATTGGAATCGCCCCCATTTACTTTGTGGCTAAGACCTTAAAACAGATGGGGAATAAGGTGATCTCCATAATCGGTGCCCGCAGAAAGAATCTGTTGATCTTGGAAGAGGAAATGAAAAGCTTAAGTGACAGGCTTTTGATCTCCACAGATGATGGCTCGTATGGTCACCACGGCTTTGTGACCGACCTTTTGACTCAGCTTCTCTCGGAGAAGAAGGTTAAAGTTGACTTCATAATGGCTATCGGACCGGTTGTGATGATGAGGGCAGTTTGCAAGGTGACCGCTCCTTGGGGGATCAAAACCGTGGTCAGCTTAAATCCCATCATGGTGGATGCTACTGGTATGTGTGGAGCATGTCGGGTGACGGTGGGAGGAAAGACCAAGTTTGCCTGTGTGGATGGTCCCGATTTCGATGGGCACCATGTCGATTTCGATGAGTTGCTCAAAAGACAGGCGATGTATTTAAAGCAGGAAAAGATAGCCATGGAAAGATTTAACCGGAAGTTGAGGGGTAAGACAAAAGAGGGAGTATCAAGATGAATACGAAAGATAAGCTGAAGATACCCCGACAGAAGATGCCAGAGCAGGGTCCCAAGGAGAGGATCAAAAACTTCCGGGAGGTTCCCTTCGGCTATACCCCCGAGTTGGCTATGAAGGAGGCTCAAAGATGCTTGCAATGCAAGAAGCCAGTATGCATAGATGGCTGTCCGGTGGAGATAAATATCCCGGAGTTTATCCGGCTGATAGCCGAAGGGGATTTTACAGAAGCGGCAAAGGAGCTAAAGAAAACTAACAGTCTTCCCGCCATCTGCGGAAGGGTATGCCCTCAGGAGGATCAATGCGAGAAGGTATGTGTGCTGGCAAAAAAGTATGAGCCGGTGGCTATTGGACATCTGGAGAGGTTTGCCGCTGACTACGAAAGGGAACAGGGAGAAGTGGAGATTCCCCAAATCGCCCCGCCCACCGGAAAGAAGGTGGCCATAGTGGGATCAGGTCCTGCCGGCCTGACCCTGGCTGGCGACCTTATCAAACTGGGACACCAGGTAACCATCTTCGAGGCATTGCACAAAACCGGAGGTGTTTTAGTCTACGGCATACCGGAATTCAGACTCCCTAAAAGCATAGTCCAGGCAGAGGTGGACTATCTATCGAAATTGGGTGTGGAGATCAAGACCAGCTTCGTGATAGGAAAGCTATGGACCATTGATGAGCTGTTCAGCCAGGGATACCAGGCGGTGTTCATCGGCACCGGGGCCGGACTGCCCAATTTCATGCGCATCCCCGGGGAGAATCTCAACGGGATTTACTCTGCCAACGAATACCTCACCAGATCCAATCTGATGAAGGCTTATAGCTTCCCCGAGTACGACACCCCCATCTTTTCAGGCAAGAATGTAGCAGTTTTAGGTGGTGGAAATACTGCCATGGATTCGGTGCGCACCGCATTAAGACTGGGCGCAGAAAACGCCTACATCGTCTATCGTCGATCCAGAAAGGAGATGCCGGCTCGAATCGATGAGATTCATCATGCCGAACAGGAGGGCGTTCAGTTTCATTTTCTCACCACCCCCATAAAGTATAACGGGAATGCGGATGGCTGGGTAACCTCCATGGAGTGCCTGAAGATGAAGTTAGGGGAGCCGGATGCTTCCGGACGAAGGCGCCCGGTGCCAATCGAAGGCTCAAACTATACCATGGAGGTGGATACGGTTGTAGTAGCCATTGGAAACAGTTCTAATCCTCTGGTGCCTCAGACCACCCCCGGGTTGGAGGTAAACAAATGGGGGAATATTGTTGCGGATGCGGAGACCGGACGAACCTCGCGCGAAGGCGTTTGGGCAGGTGGCGACATAGTTACTGGAGGAGCCACGGTGATATTAGCCGCCGGCGCAGGCAAAAAAGCCGCCAAGGACATACATCGATACTTAGAAAATGTGTGATATTAATAGTTGCACCTCTCTTGGACTTGATTGAAGCACTGAGATACGAATAGGATCAGAGACCTATCAGATCACCCTCTCCCTAACCCTCTCCCATCGAGGGAGAGGGAACTGGGTCTTCCCTCCCTTGACGGGAGGGAATAAAAGGGAGGGTGAAGTCGACAGGTGGCCCGGCCTGACCAGCAGCCCGACCCACCCACAGAGACCCCTCACAGCTGATTGAGCAGATTAAGCTGATACAAGCGATTCCTATGTGCTTAGATTGTTTCATCTGCAGTGAATGCCCTTCGTAGGAATATTCTTCGGCTTCTACCCTGCCAGAAAAGCCTCCCTTTTGGACCCGATTGAAGCGTTAAGATACGAGTAGTCTCGAAAGTTAGGTATTGCACACCTACCCGCACGGGTGCTCGTCGGGGCAGAGGGGCTCGGACGAGCCCGGAATGCGTGACCGGTGGTTCTGGTGCATCTGGTGGTTCTGGTGCTTCTGGTGGTTGTTTTTATTTTTTTCTCACTTTTCCTCCAACCTGGCTGAATTCAAGGTGTTAGGTTCAATATTCAAGTTCAAAGTTCAAGGTTTAACGTTTAAGGTTAGAAGATCAAAATTCAAAATCACAACTCATAATTCAAAGTTACGCATTCTATAAATTCGGTAAGGGTGCATGTACAATATATTCCATCTCCTATAAATACTGGAGCTATCCTATTTAACATTGAAGTTGTTGTGAATTTGCTTTGGGTGGGAATAGAGACTACGGGTTATGTATCAGAATGGTTCGAAACTCACCGCTCACCACAAGTGCTTCGAAACTCAGCATAAATGGTTCGAGACTCACCATAATATGGTTCGAAGCTCACCATGAATGGGGTTCCATCCACCCCCGCCTTTGGTGGTTCGACTTCGCTCACCACCCTGAGTGAATCGAAGGGCGGGATCTTCGACTTACTAAAGAGAGGGGGGTCTGGGGGTGAGTTCGAACCTTTACTCTCCCACAGCAGAGCTGTAGGCCACCCGTCCAGCCCATTGAATACAAATTAGGCCAAACTTATAACGATACAAGATCAAAACCTTATGCGACGTCGACTTAAGCATTCCGCCGGGGCCATCTTCGTCCTCCCATTACAAGATGAATAATCGCAAAAGCATAACAGACTACATTCACGATTAGCACCAAAAGTGAGGCAAACCACAATTGATTGAATATCAAAAGAATTGGTGGAAACTGGCCTTGGAATGCAGATGAAGATAGAACAGAAAAGGCTCTTTCCAAATCCAGGTGACCATTTCTTTCCAAGGTGGTTCCAAGTAAAGATAACACGAGTAAAAGAAGACCTAGAGACAAGAATCCGACATAAACTTTTGCTAAAAGAGCTTGTAGTTGAATGTTCGTTGAACCGCGAGCGAATGCAATCACTGCCGTAGTAAATCCGCCAAACAGAATACTTATAGACACTATGATCTGCCACTCACCTGATTGTAGAAATGCAGATTGCAGGAGAACAGACAATTTTGGAAAGTAATAAAGCGTAGGGAAATAAAGAAATGATGTAGCTGCTGTCAGAGCCACAGCGGGGAACTCATCAGGTAGCGCAAACCCTGATAATCTAAACGGTACGTCAATATCAGGATTCAGATGTTCAATTGTGGGCTTAATTATTTTCTCGAAATAGACATTTACAATAGCACCTGTGAAAATAATCATAGAACCAATGAACCAGATCGTACTCTTGGTTACAAACCCCAAGGTGAAGAAGAACAGACAACCCATAAACCAACTCAGCATTGAATAACTAGGTGTAACAATACCTTTTGCTATATCACTCCAAGAATCGAAGACCAGAGCCAATGCTATATAGACTATGTTGTACCCTATGTAGATTAATATGAGAGAAGACCACGAAAGATTCAAAATGTCATGAGATAGAATAATGAGAATTAACATAATCAACGAGAAGCAGAATCTTGTTATCATACTAACCCTGGGTGTTTTTTCAATGAAAGGTAGCTTTGCGACGGCATGGAATATGACGATTAGTGCGAAATAGGAAAGCCAAAGTAATCCTTCAGAAGGACCTCCAACCATTTTCTCCCCTTGACATTACAATGAAAATGAAAACCTATGCCTGTATGGTCACAAGACCCAATGGGAAACACAAGGCATTATGAATAGTCTCAACCTCGTAAGTCAGGTGGCCTGCGCCCAGACGGGCTCGTCCGAGCACCTGAGAAAAGAACAGTGTGACGAGCACGAGGCTCCTGAGCAACGAGGTAAATACATTACTCATTCAAGAGTCTCAAAAGCTGTTCCATTGCCAGTTCATGAGTTTTGTGATGACCACCTATTCTTGTGGTTATTTCAAAAATACTAATTGCTTTAGAGGCATATTCTCTCCATGTATTGTCACCACGTTTTTGTAAGCAAAGGGCCATGGCATAGTAAGAAAAGGGAAAACGAGGGTACTCTTGGATCGTTCGTTCGTATCGTTTCAAAGATTCATCGTCGCATTTGAAACCGACCTCTCCTTCCTTTTCAGTTACTGTTGGTTCAATGATTCTAGAAATCCCAGTTGAATGTTCAAGTCCCCACCCAGCTACGAACGATTTACCACGTAGATCTAACTTCGAAACATTAGCATAATCCCTTATGTCTGCAAGTTCTTGATTCTTCTGCCTGACGGTGATTGCTTGGATTATGGCTACAATTACAAGAAGAGATATTACCGTAATTTTCCATAGTCCTTTACGTTTTTCTGGTCTAAGCACTCCAATGATCCCAATTATCAGGGCTGCTAGAATAAGAAGGGTCTGTAACATTCTATTATAATCCTTTCGTCGTGATAATTGCCCTAACTACTGATTATCTGGTTCCCATATAAGAACCTTTGTCTGCCTTGGCGTCAGACAAAGACACCCATGCATATCGCCCGTAAGCTGCGTCTTGCGAGATAGTCAATCCATATTATAATCATTGATGCAACCTTGTCAACCACTTTCCAAATTATTTTTTAAATAGTTGCGTCAGGAGCTCCACTCCTGACGCTTTTATGGTTCGGACAGGGACCCCGCCATGGCGGGATTTCGCAAGCTCAACAAGCCCTGTCCCTACGGACTAAAAAATCATCCTGTGCCTGCCAGGTTCGTCCCGCAAAATGCGGGACGCATCCCCAGACCTGGCGGGAGCTACCTGTCGGGTCGGGGACCCGACAGGCACGGGATCTCTCCTGGACTTGATTGAAGCGCTGAGATACGAGTAGGATCAGAGACCATTAGACCACCCTCTCCTTAGTCCTCTCCCGTCAAGGGAGAGGAAACCATTCTTTCCCTCCCTCGATGGGAGGGAATAAAAGGGAGGGTGAAACAACTTCCGGAACTATCCCACAGCAGAGCTGTGGGTCAACCGTGATTGAAGCGTTGAGATATGAGTAGAAAGCAATTTGTAGGTCAACCATCCCGAAGGCCATTTGGCTCAAATGAGGTGGTTGACAATGTTTTCTATCATCCAAAAGAGCCACCTTTACCCGCAACCCTTTTTTATGCATGTCTCGGAACCATTTGGTCCTTCTTTTGGAGGCAGCATCTATTTCATCCGATTCATCAACGTGACTACAGGTTCCCACAAAGTATTCAGTGGTTGTATCCATATCACAAATTTGTACCTTAGACATTTTATCACCTTTTCTTTTCTAAGTCACATTCTGAAGACAATTCTTTTTTGTCGAGCAGTCCTTTGGACATTCTCGACCTACAACATCAAAATGCCTGTCCCATGTTGAAGTATAATTTTTCGTGTGGCTCGTCTTCCTTGGGCTGCAGGTTGATGCCATAATCCAGACGCAGGATTCCGATGGGCGTATTGGCGCGGAGGCCAAATCCAACAGAAGTTCGCAGGTCACCGAAATGAAAATCCTTTGGTCTCAGCCACACATTACCGATATCCGCAAAAAGTGCCGCCCCGATCATTTTGTAGAGCGACTGGCGAATCTCCAACATGTTCCACACCACCTTCAACCTTCCACCAAATGGATCTCTCTCTGCATCCAGAGGACCGACCAACTGATAACCAAATCCCCTCAGGGAATTGGGGCCACCGGCGTAAAAGCGTTCATTCAGGGGAATATCATGCGAGGTGCCGAAGAAGTCCATCCATCCGATCTCCAGAGCGGAGGCAATGATGGTGGAGCGCCTCCAAGGGTAAAAGTATTTGAACCGCGCGATGGAACGCACAAAGGTATCAGTGCCGCTCAAGAATGAACCCGCCAGCTCGTTATGCCACCCCAGGTAGATGCCACGGTTAGAATTAAATAGGTTGTCGCGCGTGTCATAGATCAGTGAAAGCATGAGGCTTCGGACGTTAGTTTTTAGCTCTTCTGGGATGGTGCTGACTTGAATGTTGCTCAGCTTTGAGTCCTCGTATCGATAAGTAAGAGAAGCGGTGGAACGCTTCCCAAAGGTCTTTCCGATAACCAGACGTCCGCCTTTTCGAGTGAGGTCAAAACCGGGTTGCTCCAGATATTCGAACAATAGATTGACGTCGGTTTGCCAGCGCAAACCGAAAGTCCAGGGCTCGGTGAATGAACCTTCTAAGCTACGACTTATGAAACTGGCTTTTGCGCTCAGTCCTGCTTTAAGGGCGGTTCCCGCCAGGTTGGTGTTGAAGACCTCGATTCTCCCTCGGGCCTTTTCAACCGACCCATATCCGGCGGCAACGTTGAACTCAATGGACTCGTTTTCCTGGAGTTGAATGAGAATGTCCTTTTGGGTGGAATCCTGAGAGTCGGCAGGCTGGGGACGGATGAACGCACTTTTGAATAATCCCGTCAGATACAATCGGCGTTGCGACTCAAGCAGGCGGGAATATTTGACCACTTCCCCCGGACGAAAAAGAAGTTCCCGATTCACTACCCGTGAGCTTGTCTTCTTCAAACCTTCCAGACGTATCTTATCGATGCTAAACTGGATCTTCTCCTGAATAATGAAATCGACTAAGGCTCGATGAGTCTCTGAGTTGATGCGAATATCCGGCTTGACTTCGGCTTCCAGGTAGCCGCTGTTGGCGTACAGGGTCAGAAGCGATAGCGTTGCGTCCTGGATTTTCATCCGCTTGAATGGCTCTTTGGGTTTGATAGCCACTCTGTTCAAAAGCAAACTGTCGCTGAATACGTAGTTGCCAAATACTGTTACACCTTCAATCAGTGTCAATTCGCCCTCGGAAATCCGTATGTGAACGTGCACGACCCGGTTAGTAGTGTCTATGTTTACTTGGGTATCTTCAATCTGCGCTTCCAGATAACCATTTTGCTGGTAGAACAGAACCAGACTCTTTAGATCGTCCTCGAAGATTTCCGGATAATAATAGGAACGAGACAAAAACCCGGAGGGACGGGTGAGCATTACCCGCTGCAGCCTATGGTCGCTGAATACCTGGTTGCCTTCAAAAGTAACCGAGCTGACTTTAAGTCTCCTGGAGGGTTCCTTGGCCAAGATGCCTGATCCCAGGAAGAGGAAAAAGATTATGAAGCAGAAGACGGTCCTCAGATTCATGGTTTCGATCTCAGTCTATATTTTAAATTCATGCCCGTTCGGCCCTGCTGATCGGTTTCTCCCTCCAGGGAAAAGTGTTTGGATAACCGATAATCCAGCCGAAAACTGTTTTCGTTGGAGTGACCAACCGTGGTTATGTAGGTGAGCTCCATGCGAGGCGAGATCTTCTTGGAGGCAAGCAGCTGTGGACCCCAGGACTGGTCAAAGCGAAACAGGTTTCCCTCAATGGTCAACTGCTCCAGTCCCAAGAAGGTGCCAACCTTACGCGAAGCATAGCCGGAGATCTTCTGACTGGAAAGGGACTGCGCCCGCTCCACCAGAACACCCGATACGGAAGCGTCTCTTCCTTCTGCGTCCTTGCCGGTCAACTCCTCACGGGTAGCGCCGATGGTGAGAAGTGAAAGGATGTTAGATTTGTCTTCAGGGGGATCAGAGGTCAACTCCACCACCACCTCGTCCAATGCGCCGCTTATGGATAGCATTACCAGGTAGGGAGTCGCCTCGGTGGCGCGATAGGTTTTGACCGAAGTTTCTGCTTTCAAATCGATGATCGGATTCAAACGATCGGGATCGATGAAATCCACCACTCCCTGTTTGATCTTAAACTTTCGATCCAGGTACAGCACGTATCCCTCTTCCACAGTAACGCGCCCGGTGAGATTGGGCTGCACCGGTGAACCTGCGGTGCTCAATTCGGTATGCAGGCGCAGACGAGCCAGGTTATTGTCCACCCAAATGTTCTCGCTCTCCCGCAACCGGATGTTCATTCTGGTTTGCCGCAAGAAGGAGGGAAGCTCTGGCTTTGGTCTTTCCACAGCTTGGGCAAAAGGCAAAACGGATTGGGGTCTGAAGTTAACCAACATGCGCGACTCGCCCAAAATGATATCCCCATCCAGAAGGAAGTAGTTGTTCTGGTCTTTATAGCTTAACTGAGCAGACTTGACTGAAAGAATCAGCTCTTTGGGGCGATTGATGTTCACGTCAGTCACGTTAACCTGAACATCCACATGCGCCAGCTCGCCTTTGTCGTGGGTCAGGTCACCGGAGACGAAGATAGTTCCTCCACCTAGTCGTATGAACAGGGAATCGATTTTTAACTTATTCTTATTGAAGTCCAGCTTGACCACACCCCGATCGAAAGGAGCATTCAACCAGGAGGGTTGCACGGTGAGCTCACGTGCTTCCAGGCGCCCATCCACCTCTGGATTCTTGGTCGAACCGCTCAAGGCAAATTCCGTGTTCAGTATTCCGGACAGCTGTGTCAAGTCAGGGAAAAAAGGCTGCAAGGTTGCTATATCCATCTGTTTGACCCGCGCGCCAAATTGAAGGGAATCAGGAGAGAGGGTACCGTTACCTGTAATGGTGCCGAAGTTTGAAATGGAAAGGCTCATTTGCACATCGAACTTCCGCAACTGAGAAACTGTGACGTTTCCCTGCAGTTGAAACGGAGTCTCCTGTATCACACCACTCAAATTGTCGATGATTAGAACCGAATCCCGGATCAAGGAATTCAAATTGATCTCTTGAATTGCCGGTGTCTTTGGTCCTGTCTGAACCGCTGCTTCTTCAAGCACGAATGTGCCGGTGGGATGGGGATGGGCTAGGGTTCCGTCCCAACTCAGATTATAGGAACCATAACCGGAAACTTGCATATCCTCCGGTAAGAATACATTGAGCAGACGAAGATCAAAATCCTGCCCGGAAGCTTCACCTTTCAACGGACTGTGCTCTGAAACAAACCAGCTTCCGTCTTCTCTTTTTTGTAATCCAACAATTCCCGAAGCGGCGGAGTAATGGCCCTTGTGGTGCAATTCCAGGGGGCCGAAATCAAACTGATCTCCAGTGAGCTTGAAATGCCCTTTCACCGAATCCATCTCCACCAGTTGAAAGCGAGGTCTCTGGAGGTGAAAACCAAGTTCGGCGTGAGGGTTGTCCAGGTTTCCGGCGAAAACGAGATTGAACCGGAGCCATCCTCCGATATCGGGGGGCTCCGCAAGCAGAAGCCGTATTCTATCAAGGTCCAGTCGGTCTCCATCCATACGTAGGATGTATCGATTTGCTTCAGACAGATCAAACGCCGCTGTCAGCTTTCCGACGCGACGAAAGTCGGCAGTGGCATCATCTGCTTCTAACTCCAAAGCGGATTTACCCTCTTCAACGTTAAAACCGTCGTGGGGTAGTTGAATTAGCTCTATGTCGCAGGTTCCATTGGCAGAGGGGATCGAGAAATCTCCGGCAGCTTGAATCAAAATCGAGTCACGTCGTAGTTGGAGAAGCAACAGGTTTATCAGTTGGCCCTCCAACGTTACCTGCAGCAAGCCTTCATCGAAATGGATATCGCCGTAGCTGGGCCGAATTAGGTTAATGTTGACCTCACCGCTGAGGCTATCTGATCGACCACTAACCTGGCCCTGATATACAATAGCCCCCGAAATATTCGAAAGATGGAAAGGCGGTTCGAGTGTGTCAATTGGATCCACATTTCCCACAAAATGAAGTTTGGAGATGTGAACCCGGCCATTCCGATAAAGAATACTGGCTGTGAGGCTATCGACCGGAAAATCCTGGTATCTGATATTCTGTGCTTTCATCTGTGCCGTGATCTGTGGTGAATCGATGTTTCCTCCCACAACTCCTTCAAGCTCCATACTGCCGGTCAGATCTGAGATGTCAGCCAGACCAGCCAGAGGCTCAAGCTGGAGGATTTTTGCCCAGAATTCCCCTTGTAGTCGTTTGCCGTTCAATTTGAGCTTGGCTAACAGCTCGGAATTCTCCTGTTTGAACCGGAAGTCAGCCAGACCCTGTTGAATGGTCAATTTGACAGAAAAATCGGGAAGAGGCTTGGAACAGTATTTAGCCTGTTTCAGACTTACGTCCGCCAGGATTTTCCAGTTCTTGGGATCGCGACCGGTGCCCGAAGCAGTCAACTGAGCGTGGATTTTGCCTTGGTATGGCGAAGCCTCTTCATACAGATATCGCCAGACCTGCGCCAGGTCGACTCCGTTCACCGAAATCGAGAGTTGGCCGGAGAGGAGGCTGTCGGTTACGAGTCTGCCTTTTCCGGAAATGCTCCCACCCAAAACTCCCAGATTCATCTGATCCAGACTGACTGAGCCGGGTTCCAACTCTGCCCGAATGGACCCTTTGCGAAGGCGGATTTTGGCAACATCCAATTCGGGAAGATCAAGCTGAAGACTCAATCTGGGATGGTCTAACGACCCCTCCAGATGTAGGGCCAAGTCAACATCGCCTTGGACTGGCGGTAATTTGTTATTGATTACCTCACGAGCAGTTTGCAGGAGCAGACCCGGATTTCCTTTTAGCGAAAAATCACCCGTGACGGAAGGCGGGGCACTTTCTTGTAGAAGCTTTGCATTTCCGGTAAACTCCAGACCAGGCAGAAGCATTGATAGGGAACTCAGTTCCATTCTTTGGGGGCTTAATTGTCCCTCCAGCTTGATTTGGATGGCGGCCAATGGAATACTCTGGTATTCCAAAACGCTGGAATCCGCCTGGATATGATAATGGTAGGTCTCATTTATCCCGTGCTCGACTGTGACGTTCAAATTGTGTACCGACGCCTGCATTGGAATAGAGTTGTCAAGATACCGGAGTGAAGCGTTTCGTAGAACCGCCGTGTTCAATTGAACCTGAAGGGAAGCTTGAGAAGAAATGCTATCCTTGGTTCGACCAGAAGTCGGCAAGGGGATATTGAAGGTTCCTGAACTGTCTCGACTAACTGTTAGGAAAAGATTGTCGAGATTTAGTGAACGAATGGAAAGCCGGCGTCGCAACAACTCAGTTAGATGGTAATTCGCCCTGGCATAATCCAGGCTCAACAAAGCGATGGTATCGCCGGATTGGAGTTGAAAAATTCGAACATCCTGTATCTGAAGTCGCGAAAGCAGATTGGTTTCCAGATTTCCGATCTGAACCTCTTGCCCCAGCAGATTTCCGAGTTGGGCTTCAGCAATTTGTTTGATTATTTTCTCGCCCGGGCTCAGGGTAAGCAGAAAAAGCAAGAGCACAAGCGCTGCAAAAGCAAACAGCAGTCCCGCTGTCAGCCAACGGGCAACCCGTTTCCCCGTGGATCGTTTATCTTTCATACCCATTCCCAAAATAATGGCTCAAGCGTCTATCCATCATAAAGGATAATCGCAATGCGACAACCTGGGGATTCTGGAAGAGAACTATTAAAAATGAACAATGATGATGAGCATGATGATTTTTTTGGCTTTCATCAGAACTCTCCCCCATCGATTTAAATCTACATTTATAACCATCTCTTTCTTCTGAAATAGACCAACATTACGCCTGCAACGCCAATCATGACTACCCAGAAGGCCTTGGGATAAAACCAATGCCATTTCAGTTCCGGCATGTACTCAAAATTCATGCCATAGATACCTGCTACGAAGGTCAGAGGAATGAATATGGTTGCTATTATGGTTAAAACCTTCATCACCTGATTCATTCTGTTGCTGACGCTGGAAAGATAAATGTCAAGCATTCCTGAAAGCATATCCCGGAACGTCTCTATGGTGTCGATCACCTGAATGGTGTGGTCATAAACATCTCTGAGATAGATTCCCGTGGAGTCCTTAACCAGCTTTGATTCTCCCCTTTCCAGGCGACTGACCACCTCTCGTAAGGGCCAGACCGACTTACGCAAAAATATCATCTCTCTTTTTAAGTTGTGCATTGTCTGTAGGGTTTCTGGCGTCGGATTGCTGACTAACTCCTCCTCCATGCCCTCTATCTTTTCGTCCAGTTTTTCTAAGACTGTGAAGTAGTTATCAACGATGGCATCCATTAAGGCGTAAGCGAGATAATCAGTTCCCATTTTTCTGACGCGACCTTTTGCGTTTCTGATTCTTTCTCTCAGGGGATCGAAGGTATCTCCCACCCTCTCCTGAAACGAGAGGACGAAGTTTGAGCCAAAGATTATGCTCACCTGTTCCGCTCTTATTACATCCTCTTTTTCATCAAAATAGAGCATTTTCAAGACGACAAACACGTAGTCTTCAAAGTCCTCTATTTTCGGGCGCTGTTCGGTATTCAAAATGTCTTCCAAGATAAGCGGATGCAGGTCAAAATGTTTTCCGATCTTTTCCATAACTTCGATGTCATGAAGCCCGTCCATGTTAACCCATGTCACAGTGGGTAGATCTTTAAAGGGAAAACACTCCTCAATGGTTTTTGGTTCCTTCTCTTGAAGTTGTGACTCATCATAGTCAATGAGTCTAATTCTTACCTTTTCGATCTTCTTCTTCCCAATGTGGACCAGAGTTCCAGGAGAAAGCCCAATTTTTCTTGATACTCTCTTAATGAATCTTGGCATTACAATTCACCTCCTTCAGTCACGATAACATCAGACTGTGAGAAAACTCTTGACTTATTTCTATTCATTTAGTATTATTACATAGAAATTTGAAAAAGTCAAGAGGGATCCAATATTGAAGTGAGGGGATTAGAGGCGAAAACAATCCCCAATTTCAAAAGAAGGGAGGTGAGAAGAATGCCGAAGCTGAAGAAACATTCAGGTAAGGAAGAGGAGTTTGACAGAAAGAAGCTGGAGCAATCCCTGCGGAAAGCTGGGGCCAGCGAGAACACTGCCCGCAAGATAGCGGAGGGAGTAAAACACCGCGAAGGAATGGCTACCTCGGAGATCCGCGGCCACGTTATCGCGGAGCTTAAACGCCACGAGCCCGAGGTTGCCAAGCGCTACGAGACCCATCGGAAATGACATCCGCAAGGCTGATGAGATGTTACTGGGAAGGCGGGTTTCTGTCAGATTGCCTTGAGCCAAACAGCCTGCAGGTTGCAGGATTGTCTGCTGCAGCCTGCAAGCTAATCATCGAAAGGGTCAACTCTCATGCCAGATTCACTCGAAATGGATTGAATCTTGTAACAAAAACATTTTTGGTCTTTCCAGAAGCTTATGTTACTTCTCAACTTTCAAAACACTAATTGCATTGGTAAAGAGAGTAGCATTCGGAATAAGAATTTTCTTGTTCTCGCCCTGAATAGTGGTATATCGAAGGTCAATATCTGTCACCAGTCCCTCAAAGTTTGTTACAATGATGCGATCATTGCGCTCAAAAGGCCGATATATCAGTATGAGTATGCCCGCAAGGACATTAGATAAGATGTCCCTGAGTGCAAATCCTAAAGCGAACCCGGTAAGTCCTAAACCTGCTACCAAAGCGTTAATATTAACGCCCATCTTGCTTAGTGCCATCACAGCGCCCCAAATCAGTAAAACGCCCTTGATCAACTGACCCATCAAATTGAAGACCGCTTTCTTGCTTGGGACTAACATTTTCCCGATACGGCGAATTATTCTTTTAATTATAATACTCATAAACCAAAACGACAAGAAAACAAGTACAGAAACCACAGCTCGTGGTGAAAAATTCACTACCTGTCCTATCAGCTTTTGTAGCTCTTTCAGTATTTCTTCCATTTCTTATGCCTCCATATTCCGCACAGCATTTTTATGAGACAGGCCTCTACTTTTTTCAACAGCAGCTATAAGCGTGAATTCGAGACCGGAAACTAAACCTGAAAATGTTGAAAAAAACCCACCAAGAATTTCCCCAACGTTTCCATTATAACAACAAAAGAAGAGATTTCTAAGCAAATTTGTGTGTGCACCTTAAAACACCAATATTACATCCTAAGCAAAATGCCTACCTCAACACTGACCAAGACGCGTAAGATAGTTGCCTTTAAAGCGTTTGCTTATCCCGTTTGGCTATGTTACCTACATACTGCCTTACTCTCTTATCTCCTTATTAGTCTTGCCGCCGAGTTTTACATCAAATTGGGGTGTTTGAATAAGGCTTATGTCTGTGGATGTAGATGCAATGGCGACACGTCCATTCGTCTTATCAAATTCTTCAAGGAATCGTGTAAAGAGTCGATCCTTTGTGCTCCGGCGCTTTTTGAAATCCACAACATATCGAATGGTGAATTCCATCCAATTATCGTTGGCGATCATGGTGACCATGGGCTCGACCGTTTCATGTTCAATCTTATACTTTTGGACCATTTCTTTCCATGTATTCTTGGCATAAGGTACATAATCACCCACCACCTCGTTGACGACTCGTTGAAGGATTTCTCTCGTCAATTTTTGGTCACTCTCAAATCTGATCGGCAGGGTAATTTCATCCCAAAGAAAAGGAAAGTCTGCAGAATAATTAAATACCGGCTCTTTGAACACAAAGCTGTTGGCGATGCGCACGATACGTCCGTTGTACAGATCGCCCTGCACCCAGTCCCCGCATTCCATCAAGGTGGTGCGCAGTATTCCGATATCAATGGCATCGCCCCTTATCCCCGCAAGCTGAATACGATCGCCGGTCTTGTAAAAATGTCCGAAGGAGATGGCAACGAATCCGGCGATGCTGGTGATGACCTCCTGTAGTGCAAAGGCCACTCCCGCGCCGACTATGCCGAAGGCTATGTGCAGCCCTCCGAGTCGCTTGCTGAAAACGGCGGACACGAAGACGATACCTATCAGGTATCCAAGAAAAGCCAGGAACTTTCGAGCGCGGTAACGGGTGTCTGAATCCCTAATGTACCGTGACAGAGAGCGCTGAAGAAACCGAATGATCACACTGATAAGCAGAACGCCGACTATGGCAAAGATGATCTTGCTCACGGTTGGATCGAAAAGCCAATTTTTGAAAAAATCTTCCATGTTTATACCTCCGCTTTTACAACGCCAATCAATATATCTGAGGTGTCATCGATTTGTTCCCCGACTAAGATACTACAAATGGAAAGGATGATCAACACTTTTCGTCTACACGAATTGCCAACACCGCCACCGGCAGGTAAGAGTCATTTGGCTGAACGAATCGCACAAAAACCCTGTGGCCAACCTAACACGGAACTCACCCCCGCTGTGAGAGAACAATTACCACCACAAGTATTAATAAGAGAAATGTCCAGATAGCAATCGCTTTTCGTGTCGCCTTTTTAGCTTTCTTTTCCTCCCACCAGGTCAGCGGACGAATTCCCCTGGCCAGGAAGGTTACCACTCCTGCCAGGTTAATGCAAATCAAGTTGGTGAGCACAAGCAATAGCGCCCCCAACGCCATCTCCCACTCTCCGGCCCCGATTAGCATTCCCAGCGTGACCAGCGGGGGAAGCAATGCTACAGCGACCATGACGCCGATAAGCGCACTCATTATGCCGGTGGTGAACGACAGAGCAGCCGCACTGCCTGCTGCCAGGGCGAGAACGATGTCTCCCACACCTACCTTGGTGCTGGAAACGACTCTGGGAATTTCCGGGTTCACTTGAAACACAAGTGCTAAAAGGAGGGCGAGAAGAAAACCGGCGAGGAGCCCTGCCACATTGGTTTTCATCGCCCGTCGGGTTAAGTCGGTATCCCCCAGAGTGGTGGCAAAGGAGAGGGCCACATTGGGACCGAGCAACGGTGCGATCACCATCGCGCCTATGATAACCACCACATTGTCGCGTAATATGCCTATGGCTGCAACGATGGACGCCAAAAGCACAAATACAATAAAAATCCATGAAAGCCTGGAGGTCTCTTCAATATCAGCATACAGTTCTTCCCGACTGATTCCGGCTATCTTCGTTTCCGGCTTTTGTTCGGGCACTGGTTCCTTATGATCAGGTGGCGGCTCTTCTTCTGGTTGGGGTCGAGGGATGGAGGCTTCTACCGGAAGAAGAATTATCCTGAAATCTTCTGTCTGTAACAATGAAAAATGCTTTTCCAGAAGGTCTAAAACTGCCCCGGTCTCCTCAACGGGTAGGAGTAATTTTATCAGAATCTTGCCTTCTGACAATCCTTCCTGCCAACTACCCAATATCTTGTGGTCTTTGAGCAGCTCCTGTATCCGATCTTTCTCATCTACAGGAAGAAATATTTCAATTAAGCGCAGAGCCATTTTACTTATTCCCAAGTTTATGGATAAATATGGTTAATATTAGTTGACTCATATCACACTCTAATTTCGGTTAATTGGAAACAGCGCCAAGTTTCTCCTTTATAGATATGCGCATGGGCGCAGCTTCCCCTTGCTTATCTTCGCCCATATACAAGGTAACATGCGGAAAAGGGATTTCAATATTTTTCTCATCAAATTTCTTCTTAAGCCGACGATTGAATTTCCTCGCTACCCCCTACTGTTTGATGGGCTTAGTTTTGTAACGTGCCTTTACGATTATTGCAGAGTCGGCAAATTGGTCTAACCCAAATATTTCCAGAGGCTCAAGAATATCCTCAGAACAGCTGGAGTCGTTCCGCATTTCCTCATCCACTTCTCTAATGACCTTCATTACCTCATCCACGTCCTCACGGTAGGCTACACCAATGTCGAAAACATAGCGAGAGTAATCCTTCGTCATATTGGTAACCACGTCGATATTACCATTTGGAATATAATGAACATTTGCGGAAAAATCTCGAAGAATGGTCATTTTCAGGTTTACCTTCTCCACCAGTCCTCCTTTACCGGCAATTTGGACTACATCGCCAACCCAAATTTGATCTTCCAGCAGAATAAAAAATCCGTTAATGACATCTTTGACCAGGCTCTGGGCGCCAAAGCCTACAGTCAAACCGGCGATTCCGGCAGCTACCAAAATGGGGGTTTTCTCGCGATCTGACGTTCTGTGGATTTGTGAAGCGGAGGAAAGGCATTTGGGTTAGCTCCGCTCCCACCGGGACGAACGTCAAACTTCATGTTAGGTGCAGTAACGAGCCATAGTATACCAATCATTTTTCACCTCGATATATGTAGGCTATCCCACCGGTCAATCTTTCAGAGTAGAGTTTTTTTAATCCCTCCACCTCCATGAGCTTCATAATCTCTTCTGGCTCAAGAAAGTTAGCAATTGAAGTGGAAAGGTATCGATAAGCACTGGCCGAGCCTGAGATTATTCCCCCTACCGCTTGCATTATTGTATTAAGATAAAACCGATAGACTGCACTGAAGAAACCACTTGGAGGAGGGGAAAATTCAAGTATTACAAGTCGTCCACCGTCTTTTAAGACCCTAACCATTTCAGAAATTCCCCTCCTGTGGTCAGAAAGATTTCTTAAACCAAATCCTATGCTGACTATGTCAAAAGAATCGTCATCAAATGGAAGGTCGAGTGCATCTCCCCTTAGTAATTTGATTTTTCTACCAAGTCCGTTATTTACAGTTTTCCGCCTTGCTATATGGAGCATCTCTTCCGACAGATCAATGCCAATTATTTCACCTACACTGTCACTTTGCGCAAAGCGAATGGCTATGTCCCCGGTGCCGGTGCAAACATCCAGTATGTTTTCGCCGGGTTTTCTGCCGAAGGCAGATCCGCCTTTGGCGGAAACACCGGCACATTCCACCAGCCTTCTCCTCCAGCTTTTGTCAATATTCAAACTGAAGAGGTGGTTCAAGAAATCGTATCTGGTGGCAATGGTTGAGAATAACCTGTTGTTACTCGTATGAGTGCATACGCATCGGGTGAAGGCACTTCGCACGCGTTATGATTCTTTAGGTTCGTCAGAAGAAACTTTCTCTTTCAAAAGTTCGCCAATACCGGCGATGCTTCCCAGAATGCCTGAGGCTTCCAGAGGCAAAAATACTTTGGTGGCTTTACCATCGGCAATTTTCTGCAGGGCTTCGAGATATTTTATGGCAATCAGGTCATTTGTGGGCCTGCCCTCATGGATGGCTCCAAACACAGTCTCGATTGCCTCTGCTTCTCCCTTGGCTACGGTTAACTTTTGATATTTATCAGCGTCGGCAACCTTCCGTATCGCTTCCGCCTGCCCTTCAGCCTTTAGTATGGCTGATTGCTTGTGTCCTTCAGCTTCCAAGATCATGGCTCGCCTGTCCCGCTCTGCCTTCATCTGGCGATGCATGGCTTCAGTAACGTCCGAGGGTGGATCGATTCTCTGAAGCTCCACCCGGGTGACCCTGGTGCCCCATTTGTCGGTAGCATCATCGAGAATCTGACGCAGTTTGGTGTTTATCAACTCCCTGGAGGTAAGTGTTTCATCTAAAGCCAAATCACCAATCAGATTCCTCAAATTCGTCTGCGCCAGTTTAGTGGCTGCAGTATAGTAATGAGCAACATTATAAGTAACCTTTACCGGGTCGGTGACCTCATAGTAGACTACTGCGTCCACCTCTACAGCTACATTATCTTTAGTAATTACCGCCTGCGGAGGAACGTCCACCACCAGCTCTCGCATGTCCACCTTTATCATCCTTTCCATGACGGGGACGATAATGGTAAGTCCACTATCCGCTGTGCGCTGATACTTGCCTAACCGCTCTATTAATCCCTTCTCCCAGGGTCTGATAATCTTTATCCCGCTGGCAACAACTATGAATACAACAGCCGCTATAATAATAAGGACTACTGGCATTTTATTCTCCCTCCTTTAAGAGTTTAACCACTACATGTGTCCCATCCACCCGGGTTACTTTAACAATTTTCCCTGCTGGTATAATCTCGCTGGCATCGCTGTCTGCCCTCCACTCATCTTTTCCTATTCTGACACGTCCGGTATTCTTAATGTTATCAACTTCTTCTATCACCACACCCTTTTTTTGAATAAACCGATCAGCACCGACACCTGGCGGCTGTTTTTTGGTGAACTTCTCCGCAAACTTTCTTGAGACGGCAAAAAGTATCCCCGAGATGACTATAAAGCTTGCCAATTGCCACCCCATACCAAAGCCAAGCAGTGCCAGAATACCTGCTATGGCGGCTCCAATGCCAAACCATAACAGGAAAAATCCCATAGTGAATATCTCGGCAATAATAAAGAACGCCGCAATAGCCATCCATATCCACCAGATTTTAATAGGCATTATCCCACCTCCTTCCTAAAGATTGATTTTTTTATGTAACCCTCTCATACCTTATTTCTATCTCATTGCTCTCGCCCATAGCGCTTTCAATTAATTTGGCCAAACCTTCATTCATCCCCTTCTCTTTCAAAAGGTGAAGCGTTGGTCGGTTAACATAATAATCCGTATCCGTCAAACTTTCCTCTTGCAGATTGTTGATCAAAAATTGTAATTCCTCATCCGTTATTCTACCCAAATATTGACCTGTGCTTTTATTGTATAGCTTTACCATTTGCTCCTCCCTTCATTATTATTACACCCGATTCCAGAAAAAATTCTACAAATATGCGAAGCTCTGAGTTGAGACAGGGATCTGAATAAACCATACTTTGAATGAACCCACTTTCATAATACTTCATGTTCACGATAATTGTTGCGGGCGACTACTTAATAGTAAATATCATTCTAAAAATCAAGTGTAAACTCCTGAATCTCAGAAGTTTTTGGCATGTTACCCGGGTAAAGAAAAAATCCTTAATCGATTTGTGTAGCCCTGCCTTTGGCGGGGTTAGGAAGCCATAAAGGCTTCCCTGCGCAGAACGAAAAAGGCACAACACTTTTGATCTACATTTATCTTGCTTTTCCAAACTCGAACCTTCATATTTTGCAAGGTGAAGTTATGAAATCTTTAAGCATAATCTTTGTTGGGATTTTTGTCGTCCTTTATGGTTGGCTCTGCCAAGGTGTGGCGGCATCTGAGTTTTTGGAAGATCAGGTTCACCAGATCGGTGAGGACAGCATGGAGATTCGGCTGGAGTTTCTCAAGTCCCCAAAAAATGAGATTTCTTTTCCTCTAAAAACGACCACCAGAAGACCCCGAATCGGTCTGGCTCTGTCCGGAGGAGGGGCGCGAGGGCTTGCGCAGATAGGGATTTTGAAGGTCTTGGAAAGAGAGAATATCCCCATCGATTTTATTGCCGGCACCAGCATGGGAGGAATCTTAGGGGGGCTTTATGCCGCAGGTTATTCGGCTGAGGAGTTGGAAAGAATAACAAAAGATGTCGATTGGAACGACCTTTTGACTGATACTCCGCCGCGTCTTTCCCTCCTTCTTTCTCAAAGGGAGGAAAAAGAAGGCTCGCTTTTCCAGTTTCGTCTGGATGGGTTTAAACCCTACATCCCCACTGCCCTCACCTCCGGTCAGAAGCTGACCAATCTTTTCACTAACTTGACCATGCGGGCGAATCTAACCTCAAAATGGTTTCAAAAACCCTACTCAAGCTTCGACAACTTAAAAATTCCTTTCCGCGCCGTTACCACTGATCTGGTGACCGGAGAGAGGGTGGTTCTGGATTCAGGTGATCTGGCACAAGCTTTAAAGGCAACCATGGCTATCCCTTTAGCTTTCAGTCCGGTTGAGACAGGTAATAGGCTTTTAGTGGATGGGGGACTGGTGGATCCCATACCGGTGGATGTGACAAAAGAAATAGGGGCGGATGTGGTTATCGCAGTTAATACCGTCTCCTCCCTTCTTCCCGCAGACAAGATAAAGACCCCCCTGGATGTGGCTAATCAAGCCACCAACATCATGTCCCTGCGCAGACAAAAAGAGGAGTTGGACAAAGCTGATTTTGTTATCACCCCTGATCTATCTGAATTTTCCTCTACGGATTTTGACCAAACAGCAGAATTGATCGCCCTAGGAGAGACCACAGCCGAAAGCTTGATGGTTGACATAGAAAGGGTGATCTTGGAAAGCAAAATCCGACGGTTAAAGCACAATTCGCCTGAATTCAAAGTCTGCGAACTGGATTTTAAAGGAAATCAAAAAATAGAAACGGATTTTATTTTAAAACTTACCAAAATTAGACCAGAAAGCACCGTCACCATCGACCAGATCAAATCCGACTTGGAAAAGATTTATGCTTGCGGATATTTTGGCGATGTTTATGCTTTGCTTCAAAAGATAAATCCGGAAGAATATTCTTTGCGCTTTCATCTAACAGAAAATCCTCCGCTGAAAAGAATCATATTTTCCACAGTATCCAAATTCGGACAAAACAATACCATCTACCCTGACTCCATCCTATGTAAACGAATAAACTTCCAACCTTCCGAGATTCTTAACTATAAAGTATTGCAACAGACTTTAGATTCTACCATATCTATCTATCACCAAGACGGATACAATTTAGCTCACATCGAAGAGGTAGATTATGATTCTGCCTCTCATAGTCTGAATGTAAAAATAAATGAAGGTATGATCTCTCGTATTGAGCTCTCTGGAAACAGGCGAACCAGAAACTGGATGGTGTTGAGAAACTTTCCCCAAAAGGCAGGAAAGCCATTTAACTCCCGAAAGGTTAGTAAAGGCATCTCCAACATCTATAATACCGGATTATTTGAAAAGGTAAATTTCTCCACCCATCCCACAGATGAGGGAATGGTGCTTCAATTGGAAGTAAAAGAGAAAAAGTTCAATATCGTTAGAATCGGCGCACACTATGATGATGAATACCAGACGGAGGGATTTTTGCAATTTATCGATGCCAACGTCTTCGGAGTGGGAAATCGTGTCTCCACCCACCTTCAATATGGGGAGAGAAAACAGATTTATAAGTTAAACTTCAAAGCTGATCGCATCTTTAAGACATATCTGACCTATAAACTCAATATCTTCTATCAACGTGATCGCAAAAAGCTTTTTGAGGATAACCAAAAAATCGGTGAGTTCTCCCAACAAAGAGTGGTGGCAAACTTCTCCCTGGGACAGCATATCTCCAGATTGGGGATCATATCAGTGGAGACCAAAGCGGAGAAGGTGAAAATTGATGATGGCACCATCGAAGACACATACGACATCCGGAGCTTTATCATAAGATCGCTGGTGGACACCTTCGATAAATATCCTTTTCCTCACAAGGGGAAGTTTCATCATCTGTATGTGGAGCTGGCAGGAGACATCTTGGGCGGTAATTTAGTCTACCGAAAGGCTTTTACCTCACTTGAGTCTTATTTCCCTCTGCACCGTAGGGTAAATTTCCATCCCAAGGTGGCAATCGGCATCTCAGACGGAACCGTGCCCATAAGCGAAAAATTCACATTAGGGGGATGCGATAATTTCTATGGACTTTTCGTTGAGGAGTTAAAAGGTGACAAGATGTTTCTGGGAAGCCTGGGATTGCGATTCAGATTCTTTCATCGATTGTACTGGACCTTACGGTACGATACGGGAGAGGTGTGGACAAAGCTGGAAAGCATCAAGTTGAAGAATTTAAAGCACGGCTTTGGCAGCAGTTTAGCCCTGGATACTCCTCTGGGTCCTTTGGAATTTGCTTATGGCGTAGCCACAGATAAATGGGATAAATTCTATTTCAAGTTCGGCTTTGATTTTTAGAAGGTTGAAATTAGGGTGCCGGCACCTAGCTTAAGTAAGGAGGGTGAAGGTATGGACTTTACAGGAACATGGCATATTTATGAAATGGAAATGTGGGATGAGGACTATTTTAACATGGAAGTTCAGGCTTATATTAAGATAAACTCCAACAATTGTGGAGATTTTCAGTTTGGTTTAGTTTCAGGTGAGATAGATGGAAAAGTGGTTAAGTATGCTGACGGAAAAAGGTTTGAATTTACTTGGGAAGGAAACGATGAATGTGATCTAGCGTGTGGTAGTGGCTGGATTAGAATAAAAGAGAAAGACCTGTTAGGGGGTGAAATCAGAATCCACAATGGAGATGATTCTACCTTTTTAGCAAGGAGAGCAAGGTAATAAATTTAATCTGAAGGGATTAAAAACAAGACATGAAACATCGCCTGATAGAGTGTATCTGGCTTCGCTACGCTCCGCCCAAACCCGTCTTCGGCGGGCTTCAGATACGCTCGGGACGTCAGATTGTGTGAAAACCCCTATTTTGGTAGCCGCCCCGCTTAGCGGGGCGAAATTGGAGCTTTGAATTTCAATCACTTACGCCCAAATGGGCGGCTACCGCTTCAAAACATAGTTTTCGCACAGCCCGACGTTATCTGCCAATGTCATCTTTTCGTTCTCACCGCGGTGCTTCCAATCGGACATGGAGAATAGTTTAATTTAGACTCTTCCTTGAGCATGGTCAAGAAACCAAAGAAAACATTAACTTTTGTTCTACTTATTCTTTTGTCATTTTTCTTTCAATATGCCAAGGAAGGAATGCTCTTGCTTCCCGTTGGTGTTCCTCACCAACGGAAAATGAATGGCGAGTGAAAGCACCCGCTTGAAGCGGTGGAGAGTCAAAGGGAAACGGCAGTCCATTAAAACAGTTGGAAAAAATTAAAGAGTAATTTAAAAAATCCGAAAAGAATAATAAAGCTTCAGATAAAAAGATAAAAGGTCCATTATTTTTACGCCCCCCCATACTAAACTATAAAACATTCGCGTCCCCACAAATTAAGGTTTACGCTTAACCCGAGTGATTCGCTTTAAATAAACAGGAGCCTATGGCACCAGAGGCATAAAAACTATGCCGTGGGTCGCCCTGGTGGTGGAGAGCGACAAGTCCACCCCAGAAAGGAGGAGCATGCCAAAGTTTTATCAGGGACTAAGTAAGTCATTTTGGACCAAAGATGTTTTGCTTTGAGCTTGAAGTAAGGAAGGAAGAAAAAAATAGCTCTGGTTTGGATAAACCTGGTTAAAGCCTCAGTTGGGACAGGGGTTGAACCCCTGTCCCAACATGACGAATCTGGTTAAAGCTAAAAAAAGGGGGAATGAAAGATGAAAAGCTATATAAAAATTTTATGTTTGTTAATGGTTGCAATAGCCTTAATTTTGGGAAACTGCTCTAAGAAGAAATCCACCCAAACTGATAACGGCACCCCAACTGATACGCAATCGCCCTCCGTCACCATCACAGCTCCCACTTCCGGGGCAACTTATGCAACCAATCAATCCACGGTAGATTTGGGCGGAACCGCATCTGACGATGAGGGAGTAACAAGCGTAACCTGGGCTAATGTGAGTGTGGCCACCGGAGCAAGTGGAAATTGCACCGGGACTACCAGTTGGTCTGTATCCGGAATTACACTGCAGGCACAAGATAATTTGATCGTGATAACTGCCAGCGATTCGGCGAACAATACTGGAAAGGACAGCCTGACCGTTACCTATACCGAAGAACCTGAAGGAACAATCAAATGGCAGTTGACTCTTGACCGATGGTATAACCCTACCCACGACCCGGCAATGGGGCCGGACGGGACTATCTACGTCACAGCAACGACTGATAGTGGACCACTTGCCAAGTTATATGCCGTTGCCCCTGATGGCACGAAGAAGTGGGAATGTGAGCTGTCCACCTGGTGTGCAGACAATCCTGTAGTAGGTTCGGACGGCACAATTTATGCGATTAGTTACTCATCTGTCGATGCCGTAAGCCCAAATGGGACTTTGCAGTGGGAATGGGTGGCAGATCCGGTGGCTGATATCAACGGTCTTACGCTCGGTGATGACGGAACCATCTATGTCGGACACCACGGAAGTGGCGCTTACTATAGAAAGGTATTTGCCATCAATCCGAATGGAACCCAAAAGTGGTCTATTGAATTATCTGGATCTTCTCATACAGGACTCACTATTGGGCAAAATGGCGAGGTCTATGTGAGTGATGCCAATGGGGAGAGCAATTATCCTCTTTATGCGGTCGACCCGGACAACGGTTCGGCCCTGTGGTCTGTGGAATTGGGGAATTGGGTTAGCGTAGGTGGAATGGCAGTTGGGTCAGATGGCTCAATATACGTCCCCCTGCCCTGCGGGCCCGGCGGTAAACTTGTCGCCATAAGTCCCAATCATACAATAAGTTGGGAATATGCTCTTCCTGTTACATCAGGTATCCCCTCTATTGGTCCCGATGGCACGATCTATGTCATTGCAGGCAGTGGATACGTAGATGGCGATCTATACGCTCTGACCAGCAACGGAACGCTTAAATGGAATGCTGGTAATGCACCCGCGGCACATAGTGTTGCTATAGCCTCAGATGGAACTATTTACTTTTGTGGCGAAAATCCATCCCCACAGGGGAACTTCACTGCGGTGAATCCAGATGGTTCCATAAAATGGACCCTTGACATACCAACAGGCGCTGGTTCACCCCTAATCGGTTCGGATGGCACGATTTATGTATCCGGAGGAAATACAATGTATGAGGGAGCCGTACTCACCGCTGTATATGGCTCTTCGCCTCTGGCATCCTCTTCCTGGCCCAGAGCACGCCATGACAACAGCAACACAGGAAGTTATGGGGGATATTGATATTGCAGGTGGTATTTATTATAGCACCCTTTGCTTCCCGTTGGTATTTCTCACCACGGGAAATGAAAGCGGGTGAAACCTGCCAGCCATAGAACACCCGCCTTGAGCAGGGCGCGTAGCCAAGGCTTTATGCCTTGGCAGGTTTCAATATCCTGCGGACAAGCCGTGAAGGCTTGCCTATGCGAAATCGCTTCCTCCACTATTATCTTTCCATTCTCACCATAGTATTTCTAATCGTATATAAAGGATAGCTTAATTTAGGTTTTTCGTTGCGAATGGTCAAAAAACTAAAGAAGATCCCAATTGCGGTTCTGCTTGTTCTTTTGTCATTCTTCTTTCAATGTGCCAAGGAGGGAATGCCCCCTGGCGGTCCGGAAGATACAACTCCGCCCGAGGTAATTTCAGTCTCACCTAAACCTGACTCCATCGGAGTCGATCTGAATTCAAAAATTGAGATCACCTTCTCAGAAAGGATGCTGGCAAAGAGAACCGAAGAATCGATATTCATTTCTCCACTTCCTGAGAAGCCCTTTGATTTCAGGTGGAGAAGGAGAAGATTGATCCTTACTCCTCAAGAACCTCTGCAACCCGACAGAACCTATGTGGTGTCCATTGGCACGGATTCCCAGGATCTGAGAAGAAACCGCCTGAGCCAGTCCTATACTTTTGCCTTCTCCACGGGAAGCAGTCTGGATTACGGCTCAATCTCCGGAGCGGTATGGACAAAACAAAAAATTGGACTTGGGAAAGAAATGGGTATAAGCGTCTGGGCATACCTTCTTTCCCCGGATAAGACTGAAATCGATCCCGAAAAGGAAAAGCCGGACTATGTTACACAAACCGATAATGAAGGGAAATACAGCTTGAAGAATTTAAGCTTAGGGGGATATCGGCTTTTCGCAGTGCAGGATGTGAATCGGGATTTAGTCTGGGACTGGGAGAAGGAGGCTATCGGCGTGACCACCCAAGATGTGAAGCTGTCCGTGCAGGATATTTCAAAAACTTATGTGGATTTCATCCTAGATAAAAAAGACAAAAAAACACCAGGTTTGCTTGACTGTCACAGCGTAAATAAAAATTTGGTTAAGTTAGAGTTTGATGAAGAACTTAAAGAGCAGTCTATCTTAGATCCATCCAACTTCAAAATCCTGTCCCTTTCAACCCAAAAGTTTTTGAAGGTGAATTCAGTTTTTTTTCAGGATACTGACACCAGAAACATTTTTCTTTTGACCGAACAGATGGATCCGGAACAAAAATATGAACTGAAAGTTTTGGATGCAAGGGATAAGGCTGGAAATTTCTTGGACACTACTTCAAATACCTGTCTATTCGAAGGATCGGAAACCCCTGATACAGTTGGTCCGAAGATCACTGGTGTTTCACCGAAGGATGGAGAGATCAACGTGTCCTTTGATACGAAAATAAAGCTAACTTTTGACCACCCTCCAGAACATCAGAACTTTGAGGCTTTCTTTTCCTTGGTTGATTCGAATGAGATCAAAATAACGGGGAAAGGTGAATGGAGGAGTCCAACTACATTTGTCTTTTCTCCCGATTCCCTTCTGTCCGGGAAGATGAGATATAAGATCCAGCTTTTGGGTAAAGAGATTAGGGATTTGTTAGGAAACATCTCCATGATAGATTCTGTGTTCTTCTCAAGCTTTGTTACTCAGAACCCGGATACCTTAGGTTCAGTTTCAGGGAAGGTGGTGATTGAAGAAAAGGAGGAGTCAGCTACTATAATTTTGACTCTCTGGCACCTGAAGCAAGATAAGTTATCTTATCAACTAACTCTACCTCAATCCGGCCCCTTTCTTTTCGAAAGAATACTCCCCGGCAAATACTTCATGGGTGGGTATCTTGACTTAGATAAAGATGGCGTTCTCTCCCCGGGTCAGCCAAAACCTTTTTTCCCTCTGGAACCCTTTGCCCTGTATCCCGACACCATCTATGTGCGTTCGCGTTGGGAGACTGAAGGTGTGGAATTGAAATTTCATTAGTATTTCGGTTTCATATATACTTGGTTTTGGGATTCAATATTGATACCTTCAAGATTCCTGACCAGGGTAAGTAAAGCGTCTTACCCTTATTAGAAATAAAAGTATCATCAAAAAGCCTATGATTTGTATTTGGTCTCTACATAAAATAAATTTTTTCCACTTGACAAAGTGTGCATTTATCTTAACTTATATCTATAAGGTAAAAATGTGGTTTTTTTATACCTGAACGAGATAGGTAATTGTTTGCAACATTTGAAAAGCTCAATGCATAGTGAGAGGATAGAAGCTGTTTAAAAAATAAACCCGTTTTGATCGGGGTTGATTTGGTCTTCAGTGAAAAGTAGCGATGTGTAAAATCTTCATAAGTTTAGGTTAACATCACACCCATGTGGCAAAATTATTATTAACCCAGATGCAGTGGCACATTTTTTGCGTTTGATCCGAAAGCGAAAGATAAATAAAGAGTCAATTATGAATGAAACTTTAATCATTATCCCGGAGGGGGTAAGAATGAAAAATAATTCTTTACTTATACTGCTAACCATGGTTTGACCAAGTGCTCAGTTGTTGATTTGTAAACCAATAACCTTATCAAAGGAGTTAAAAGATGAAAAAGTGTTTTTTAACCCTGGTTGTTTTTGCGTTTTCAATCTTTGTCTTCAGCACCTTATCTTGGGCGCAGTGCCCGGAGGATCCAAATGATCGTGGAGAGTGCGATACCCTAAACGTGATCTGTCTGGACTGCGAACAGAGTCCTGGTTCTGGACCATACTTAGTTCGCTTCCCTCTTTTGGTCACACATGATCAGATAGATTATATTGATTCCATTGGGGGCTTTGTCATTCCCCTCACCTGGACTCATACCAATCCCACCAAGTATTGCAGCCTCACTTCGTACAATAATGACATGTGCGTGGGCACAGCCTGTGTTGGCCTGCCACCCTGGGTCTTGAGCATCTTCCGTCATGTTATAGAAGATGAGGACACTGTCATGCACAACCGGATGATGGACCTATCCTGGAAACCCTATCCCTATGGTCCGAATAAGGAGGATTGGGATACCAAAATCCTGGAGTTAAGTGAAGATCCGGCATATATGCATATGGCTCTGGCAGCCAGCGGTTCGGACGATCATTGGTGGTGGGAGGGCGATAGAGTTCTGCTGGCCACTTTGACTTTCAGGATAGAGGATACCATGCACGTTTGCCTGGACACCACTTTCTGGCCTCCCAGCGGACGCTTGAAGTTCGGTCGATTTGACGCTGAAACCTATGTACCCAGAGATAACCTGCCCCATTGTTTCTGGATCGGTCCCTCCCAGATTCGGGTCACATCTCCCAATGGAGGAGAGAACTGGGGAGTGGGAACCATACAGGAGATCACTTGGCTTTCCGAGAATTTCGATGGCGCCGATGTAAAAATTGAATACTCCACTAACTCCGGAACCGATTGGGATTCAGTTATTAACAGCACCCCCAATACCGGCTCTTACTCCTGGCCTATTCCAGATATGCCATCCGAGTATTGCCGGGTCAAGGTGTCAGATGCCGATGATGGGGAGCCATATGACAGCAGTGATGCCGACTTCTCCATAGCTCCGCCACCGGATTTTACCATAGAGGTTGATCCGGATACTCAGGAAGTTCAGGCGGGTAACTCTGTTAACTTTGATGTGATTTTAGAATCCCTCTATGGTTTTGCTGCTTCATGCACTTTGACGGCAACCGATCTTCCACTGGATGCTTCTGAGAGTTTCAATCCTAATCCTCTGGTTCCGCCAGGCACTTCCGATCTGCAAATAAATACTGCGGTAACCACTCCACCGGATACTTACACCGTGACCGTGACTGCTTCCGAGATAGATAAGGGAATGGTTCATTCAGATACATTGGTTCTGATAGTCACGCCTCCGCCACCCGATTTCACCATAGAGGTTGATCCGGATACTCAGGAAGTTCAGGCGGGTAACTCTGTTAACTTTGATGTGATTTTAGAATCCCTCTATGGTTTTGCTGCTTCATGCACTTTGACGGCAACCGATCTTCCACTGGATGCTTCTGAGAGTTTCAATCCTAATCCTCTGGTTCCGCCAGGCACTTCCGATCTGCAAATAAATACTGCGGTAACCACTCCACCGGATACTTACACCGTGACCGTGACTGCTTCCGAGATAGATAAGGGAATGGTTCATTCAGATACATTGGTTCTGATAGTCACGCCTCCGCCACCCGATTTCACCATAGAGGCTTCGCCAGAAACTCTGGAAGTTCCGCAAGGGGGTGAGGGAAGCTATGAGGTGATTTTGACTGCACTTTATGGTTTCGACTCACCTTGCACGCTGACTGTATCAGGTCTTCCTGATGATGCTTCAGGTGAGTTCGATCCTCCTACTCTGGTTCCCACAGATACTTCTGCCTTAACCATTACCGTGGCTGAGACAACACCTACGGGGACATGTACGCTTACCATCACTGGCACGGAACTGGTGCCACCAGGCAAGAACCAGGTGGAGCGCAGTGTAGATGTGGTTCTGGTGGTTCTACCTCCTGGAGATTTTGCCATCGATGTCTTCCCGGCTACTCTGCGTCTTCCTCGTGGCCAAGACAGAAGTTATACTGTGGTTTTAGAATCCATCAGTGGATTTGACTCGCCTTGCAGTCTAAGGGTTACTGGATTACCTGAAGGAGTTGTTGGGACCTTTGTTGACTCAACTCTGGTGCCAACCGATAGCACAGAGTTAAACATCTTTGTGCCAGATACAGCAGACACAGGGACCCATACACTTACCATCACTGCCACCGAGATGGTGGATGGCAAGCAAATCGAGCACACCAAGGATGTTACGCTAATTGTCACACTTGCCACCTGGTCATTTTACATCGAAGCTTATCCTGACACCCAAAAGGTGGTAGTGGGAGACTCGACCACATACGAGGTGGGCATGTTCGCCAACACAGGTTTTTCAGCACCATGCACCTTGTCCATTGAAAGTGGTCTGCCGTCAGGTGCGACTTTCCACTTCGATCCTGAAGTGATTTTACCCGATAGCACCTCTATTTTAACCATAATTACCACCGGATCCACTCCGGCCGAAATGTATGAGCTTATCATCAAAGGAGTTGTCAATCCCAAACAGTGGGACACCACCACTGCTATCTTAATGGTGCAGGATTTCACCATCTCAGCCGCTCCAGACACCCAGTATGTGACTCAGGGAGAGGCAGTGGGCTATGAGGTGAAACTAAACTCTCTGTTTGGATTTGATGAACCCTGCACTCTATTTGTCTCTGATTTGCCTGCTCCACCGGATAGCGGAGTTTTTGATGAGGTTGTTTTTACCCCAACTGATTCTACCACCTTGAATGTTTACACCACAGCGGAGACCGACACTGGTTGGTATACCCTGACCATAACTGCGCAAAGGATGCCTGGTGCAAAGCCCAATGGTCTCGAGCACAGCATCCAGGTTGTGCTGAAGGTTGAGGAGCCGGGCGATGCCGGAGATTGGACTGACAATCCCAATGCTCCGAAGAGTTTCGCCTTGTTCCAGAATCAGCCGAATCCATTCAACCCGGAGACTAAAATCAGCTACTATCTCCCCAGGGCTTGTCAGGTCAAGCTGACCATATATAACGTGCTGGGACAAAGAGTAAAAACCCTATTTGATGGTCATCAGGATGCTGGAACGCAAACCTTGCTCTGGGATGGTAGAAGCGACGATGGTGTTCAGTTGAGCAGTGGGATTTACTTCTATCGGTTGCAGGCGGATAATTTCCATCAGACGAAAAAGATGACATTGGTGAAGTAATCACCTAGCTCAATCGACTCTGAAAAACAAAAGCCCCGCCAAAGGCGGGGCTTTTTTATATGGATGAGAACTTAAAAGAGAACCGATCCGGTCAACTCAGTCGATTAGCAGAGAGATTTATATGCCGTTCTGTTTATCTTAAAGTGATCTATTAAGTAACGCTCGTAACGTGATGATTCAATTGAAGAACCTATAAAGTGAAGAAGATCCATAAAGATTCATTCAATCTCTCCATCTTCCAGATAGTAACCAGACTCAGGACCGAAGCGGATTAGTTTTCCTGTGTAACTCACCACCTCTCCCCTGTTCAATCTCTTAAGTTTTTCCGCTTTAGATCCATCAAAGCGAACGGTGACATCGAAATTTCTAATGCCAGCGGTATGTTGAACTTTAAGAATAAAATCACCTGAGATCCCTTTCACAATTTCATACACCTCGCCTGACCATCTCACATATCTCCCCTGGTATTGGTTAAACATCCCCTTTTTGTGATCCGCAAGCAAACGATCCCTGCCTCCTATCAGATTATCGAAATCGTCAAAAGAAAGAAGGATGAATTTCTCATTCGGGACGAAAGAGGATTTTTGATCTGATAAACCGGATAAAATGAAATACCATAAAAGAAACACTCCTATAAATAAAAATATGATCTTTCCTATGGGGATATTCTTTTGCACTTGTCTTTAGGAGGTCCAAAAATGGTTACAGAATACAAATTTTTTGATGTTTCGGGAATAGTCTCAATATCTCGCCAAAGATGGGAGAATTCCCCCAGCCAAAGGGCATGCGTCTGCATTTATACGAATTGGCATTTCCTAATGTCGATGCATCAGAAGAAACTAACAGCCCGGTGCTGGTCCACCCTTGTATAGATAGCTGATGAGATAAAGCACATCACCGATGTCAAGCACCCCGTCACAATCGGCATCTCCGGCTTCAAAAAGATCAGGAGCAGGGCCGTTCTTGTAGAGGTAGCTTATTAGATAGAGCACATCCTCCAGATCTATGATTCCATCTCCGTTAGCATCCCCACGGATATATGATGGCTTTTCCAGTCCAAACCAACCTATGATCCGCCTCATAAGAGTGTAGGAATTGTTAGGGTAAGAGCCAGCTTGGGGAACCGCCTCAAAGGGGAATGCAAAGAAAACCACCTTATAGGTTGACTGCCCGGAGGCAGGATAGCGCAAGGCACAAGAATCAAGCAAACCGGAACTGCCAGCCCCGGAAAGACGGTCGGTCGGCACTCCTTCTCCGAAAGCTGAAGAAGCCTTTCCTGTTTGAGAGAAAATTCCAGTCGCACCTGATCCGGGAACTATGCAGTCTGAGAGATTATAAAATGGATAGCTCAAGTTGAAGCTCATCCCATCAGAGATGGTGTCATCGCTCATCCCGGCTACCGAATGTATATTCTCATCAATGTTGCGCCCTGCCACATGCAGATAATCGGTGATGAAGGTATTGAGATTGTTATCATACAAAAGATCCTGGCTGGAGAGACACAGGTTCCCTCCGTTGTTCAGATAAGTCATCAGCCGCTCTTGATCCGTGAGGGTTAAGGTTTTGGGATCTTCCATAGTTCCATAATCAGGACCTGTAGTCCATACCACCGCTTGATACTGTTCCAGAAGAGAATCCGTGGGGGCGCCGAAAGTTTCATAGGTCCATACATCATATTCCAATCCAACCGAATCTAAAGCGGTGAGGAAATAGCCTTCGTATGAGCCTCCTTCCCCATCATCATCCACAAACAGAATCGGCTTCTGCCCGATAACAAGTGCAAAGGTATCAACCGTAGAGTATGGACCAAAAGCGTCTATTTCCAAGATTAAGGGAGCAGAATAACCCTCCGGACAGTCTTCACTTATGGTAACTTGGTAAGGGGTCAGGGAGGCGCCAGTACTTTCAGGAGGCATGTCCGGGTAGGAAGACGTCTCGGAGGTGACAGTTACGTATAGATCATCTGAGACTAAAATGGCCTCTACCTGTACATCCCCCTCACTGCCTTCATTTTTCAAAGTAACCGTTAGATTACAGGTCTCTCCAGGATCAGCTTTTCCGTCTCCGTTGCCCACAATGTCATCGATATCAAGTGAGTGATAGGCTAAAAGGGGAGCATGCGCTAAAATGTTGGGTCCCTCATAACCCCAGCTCCCATTGGTGGCGCTTATATCCAGATGGAAAGGTATGATCTCCCCGTCACCTATCTCAGTAGAAACTGAAAAAACAAAGTCAGCCGAACTTGCCATGGTGTCTCCGGCTGGTATGTCGCCGAAAGTTTGTTGGCTATCGATCACGCTGATTTGCGGATGAGTTGTGCTCAAAGTAGCTTCTACGTTATAAGCGGTGGAATCTCCGATATTTTCCAGCACCATGGTAAGCTCTATGGTCTCCCCGAAATCGACGTCCCCATCGTTGTTACCCGAACTTTGACCCAGGCTATCATCATCCACATAATAATTGTAAAGGGTCACATAAGGACCAGTGACCATCTGGGCATGAGTAATCGCATCGATATCGCAACCCGGATACCACTCGGTGGCGCTTCCATCGTTATCATCCAAGATCTTAAGGTATCTAACGGTATCGGTGGGAAGAGAAGAAATATCGAATGAGGTCGTTCCAAATCCGCTCCCTATGTAATTCCAGGTGCCTCCATATGGAACAGTACTCCAGTAGACATCGTATCCGTCAGAGCTGCCAACCTCGTGAACCGTAAAATCGTCTCCGTCAACATCCACTATGAGAGTACCTTCGCCCATATCTAACTCAATATGACCACCTTTTCCCAGGGAGGCAAAGATTTCATCCGGAAGCCCTAAGACTGCGGAGGCATTGGTGGGATTGTTTGGATATTGATTGGGGTAACTATAGGGATCATAAAAGTAACATGAGATCACATGTACAGCAAAAAGGTCTGAGCCAGGTTTCAAAACCACATTCAAGATGGTGGGTGAGTCCCCGCTTACCACCACCCCGGAGATGGTGGTATCCTGATAGCCGTTGGCGGAGAATTTCAAGGTGTAGATGCCAGGGAGAAGACTCTTTTGATAATCGCCCACTATTGGATCAGCGTAAACCGGCAGTCCCAACTCCATGCATGTGACCATTGCTTCCGGAGGCTCTCCTGCAAAAGCATCGGTCACTACGCCTCTGACCCCATCATCTGTCCTCTCCATCATCGCCAGCATGGCGTCTCTGTTCTGGCTCCAGACATTGGGAATGTTATAATTGTCTGTTTCAATGGTGGCATCTATATCTCCCCTGGAGCCGTAGCTCCAGTCATTACAATCTCCGTTGGTCACGTACCACTCATATCCCTCCACCACCCAATAACCATTATAAGACCCGTATTCCTCAGAGACGTCCACCACAAAGGCACTATCCGCTACGGGGAAGTCTTTGTAGTTCCATACATGGTTCACTATGTCACCGGAGGTATGAAAGGATAAGGAAATGGAAAAGTTGTTTTTCATCCCGTGTTCTACTATGACCTCGGTCTCTGGCTGAGAAAAAATCCCTGGCGTTAAGCCCTTCCACATGTAACCATAATCTCTGTTAAGGTCTACCCCATTGTGATTATATCTTGTGCCGGCAGTCCGCCCATCCGGGTTCATCATGGGGATGATCCAGGTCTCCAGATCATTTATCAGATGAGTCACCTGAGGGACTGATCCATAATTGTCGGTAAGATACTCCAGCATCAAAAGTGGCATCTCCACGGACATGTATTCGTTTCCATGGTGGCATCCGATGATCCGAAATTCCGGCTCATCTTCTTCCAAAGTTGGGTTATCGCTGATCTTTGCCCCCAGAATCATCCTGCCTTCAACTGAATAGCCCAGAGTGTCCAGAATCATTATGTCCGGGTGATCTAAAGCCGCCTGTTGCATCTCCGATACCATGGTGGTATAGGTGTGAAACTGCTTGTCCCAGTCCTTCCCAAAAAGTGCAACGTTCCTTTCTTCCGGAGTCCAGAAGACAACCTCCACATTGTATCCCTTTGTCAACAAATCATCCAGACGTTCTGAATCGATGATCACATCCACCCAGTTGGGTCCAGCCGCATCGACAATCAACCCTTTCTCTCCTAAAAGCCTCCCCTTCTCCTCAACAGAGCTTACCCACACCCGGGCATAAATCTCTTCAAAAGCCATTACTTTGGAACTTTGCCATAACACAACCGAAATTAGCACTAAAGCGAAAATCAAAATTGACTTCCAACTCATTGAGATTCTCCTTTCAGAAATGATAAATGATCAGATTAACTTCATCATAGATTATCGTCAGGCTTAGCTTGAGATTTGCTTTCTCAGCCCCACTAATTCTTCATCTATCTATAAAATACACAAAAAGCCACTTTTGTCAATCGTTTTTCTGGAGACTTTCCCAAGTTTGTAGCAAAAAAGCTTAGATTTTTTATTAAACATTCGACTGAATGTCACATTGGTTTTCAATGTGGCATGAAGTCGAAGAGCTTTAATTTTTTGATCTTAACGAAAAATCATAGCAGTTCACCTTAAGCCTTTGATCCTCCTATGAGAGTCATCCTAACAAATATTTGGAAAGAAAAAGCCTTCGTAAACAGAAAAATCACCCAACTTCAACTTAAGCCATATCCCACCTTGAAGAGTTGCCACAAATATGGGAGCTTCAACCTATCAACTTGACAAAAAGGCGATTTCTATTATAATACGTCCGCCCAAACTCTTTCCGAGTTTGTAGACAGAAGTCGTGATAAGTGACAAAGTGTGTAATAGGGCTAATAAAAACCACCTCTTTTCAAACGCGGATTAACCTTTGAATCCTTTCAAGAATAGCTTCATCTTCTCTCTTCTGTATGCTGTCTTAGCTTTTGTGGTGATCTATGTTATGACCTCGGGTGGGGTGGGGATAAGCGTTGATTCCGAGAATTATTTGGTCATTGCCAACCGTTTTGCTCAACAACAGTGGGGAAAAGCTTTCAACCCCGTTTGGCCCCCCCTTTATCCTTTGACCATCGCCGCAATTAAAGCTCTGGGATTGGCTGAGTTATTTGGTGCCACACGGATGGTTTCAATTCTTTCTTTTGTGATCTTGGTGGTCACCGTCTTTCTTTTGGGTTTACAGTTTCAAGGAAAGTTCGCCGCACACTTCAGTGCAATTTCCGCGCTCTTTTTAGCCTCACTTATTTATCTTTATAGTTTCTGCTGGTCAGAAACCTTGTATACCATGTTCTCCCTCCTATTCTTGTTTATGTTAATTCTTTTCCTCAAAGCCCCGAAAGAGAAAGCCACCAAGTATCTGATTTGGAGCGGTATCTTCGCCGGTTTGGGAAGTGTAACCCGCTACATTGGCTTTTCTCTGATTGGCACAGGAATTCTATCTATCCTCTTTTTGAGCAATTATCATCCCAAATCCACGAAGTTTAAGAAAACGCTCACTTTCACGCTGGTGGCCAGCATACCTGTTTTTCTTCACTACCTGATCTGTTTCTATTATTATGGTCTTGCCGGTAAAACGCAATTTCCATCAAAATATTCCTTTATGCATCAGCTTTTCCGGTTTTTCTCAACCATCTATCATGACTTCCTCTCGTTTGATTTGAGTTTCTGGAAATATGTTTTCTTCTCTGAATGGGAGTTTCCTTTCTTCTGGCTGAGAATGATCATCTTATTATGTATATTCATCTTATTGGTTTTATTTTTCAAAGCTGTACTCTCATCCAAATTCTGTAAGGAATGGCTTAAGCCCCAGATCGGGGTGATCTTTTATTTTGTCTTATACAGCTCAATAATTCTGTATACCAGCTCGACCATAGCAGTTGATCCTATAGGTTCGAGATTCACCGCTCCTTTGTATCCATTCCTCCTGCTTTTAGTTTTCTCTGGTATTTCTCAAGCTTACAAAGCCTTTGACCAAAGAAGGACGAAAAGGTTGGTTTTGGGCTTAACCATTTTGGTCACCGTACTGTTTTGGGGAATTCAAATTATCTCCACCTTAAGCATTTACAAAGGAATAAGTTCAGGCTCCTTCCCGGCGATGGAGCATCCCGGAAATCTAAACAGGCAGAGCGTAAAGTTTCTTAAGGAAAACGTGGATTCGAACGATGTTATAATTACCAACATTTATCGCAAACTCACTCTCATATGGCCCCGACAGGAACCTTATCCTGGTATTTCACAAAAGGATTGGGAAAAAACTCTAAATGAAATAACATATGAAGCTTCTCGGCGTAGAGTATATGTTTTGCTCTGCACAGAAGATTTTTCACCCTACGGGATAACGGTGGAAGACATTGAAAAAACGGATGAAGAGACAGGCTTATTTTCCTGGAAGAAAATTTTTGGGAATGATTACGTCTACAAAACCAAGCGCGTGGTGTTCCATCAGCCCCAGGAATCGAAAAAGAAAAAGTAAAGCTGAAATTTCTCAATCACCCCCTTTTAGTCTTTTGACATAAGTCCTAAAGTAAGAATTGATCTGCGTTCGGGCGAAGTATGGGTCCTTCTGTATGCGCATTACCGACTGCCAACTCACTTTTTTAGGATTTAAGCATAATTTCATTTTGTGCACCTTGGATTTCCCCACCCAGAAGAAATCCAACAGGCTCATCCGCATTCGGGCTGTCCATATTATCCATAAGAAACAAATTGAGGATGAAAGGAGACGAATATAATTAAAGGTAAGACACAGAAATAAAAAAATGCCGAAGGTGGGATTTGAACCCACATGCCCAATGGGCACTGCGCCCTGAACACAGCGTGTCTACCTGTTCCACCACTTCGGCTCAAACTTAATATAGGCTTTTTACTATATATCGGCAAGCATTATTTTAAATTTGTGGACATCACCCAAAATTTTGGAGAATGGAGGTCTAAGTAAGAATTTGATAAACTGATAAGTGACATATCATGTGGAAAAGAATTTTTTGGTGATTTTATGTTAGCTATATTGGTACATGAAAGCTCAAGAAGCTGATGTGTGACATAGCAAGGAGGAGTTTCTAAGATTTTCCACAAAAGAGGGGAGGTTGGTAGCCGCAGGCTTCAGCCTGCGAGGGGAGGACCAAAAAATGGGGGAACTCCACTTTAAATTTCTCTTGCAGGATGATTCCACCCGTAATATATTTGTAAGGGATGAAAAAAGACAAAGAACAAATCCGGATAGTGGCCACCAATCGAAAAGCGCACCATCTTTATCACATCGTTGATACTTACGAGGCGGGAATTGCGCTGGTTGGAACTGAAGTTAAGTCTCTGCGGCAGAGCAAAGCCAGCTTTAAAGACAGCTATGCCACAGTAGAAAAAGGAGAGATATTTCTTCATAATATGCACATCAGCGCTTACGATCAGGCAAGCCGATTCAACCACGACCCCACTCGTTTGAGAAAACTCCTCATGCATAGAGGAGAAATAAAAAGGCTGGTGGGCAAAACCACAGAAAGGGGATTCACCCTGGTTCCCTTAAGGATTTACTTTAAGGGCAAAGTGGCTAAGCTGGAACTGGCGCTGGCAATTGGAAAAAAACTTTTTGATAGAAGAAAAACTATAAAGGACAGGGAAGTTCAAAGGGAATTACGTCGGGCATTGAAAGAACGTCAGCGTTAAATCTTCATCTTCGTCAACCTCATCCGCACTTTGATTTTATAAACAAGATTGCAAGCGATAAACATGAAGACATGAAAAACCAATATACCATCCCCAAAATTATCTTTTATTTCTTAGCATTGCTTTTTGTTTTCTCCACATTTGTTTCTTCATCCGTCTTTGTGACCGAGGATGGTGAGGCACGTTACGTCAAGGCCACACAGATAAACGAACTTGAATACATTTCAGTAAATGAGCTGTCTTCCATTCTGAATGCTGAGGTTTACTGGCACAGACTGCTCAGAAAGGTGGTGCTTGAGCTTGATGACCACCAGATCGTTTTAAACTGGTTCTCCCCTTATATGCTCTATGATTCCGAAGTTTACAATCTTACATATGAGGCAAAACTCAAAGACGGCACGTTGTGGGTTCCACTAAAAAGCTTCCAAAGGATTTGGGAACATATACATTCTCCTCAAACGTATCAGCAACCAAAAATCTTTCATGAGAGCAAATTCAACATCTTAGATTTAACGGTTGCGGAAAAGGTGAACGGAATTCTTGTTGAGCTATTTATAAGTCGGCCGGGAGAATACGAGATATTCGCAGATCAAAACCAGGGCTTAAATATCAATTTTTATCAAGGAAAACTGGATGTAGAGTTCTTCAATAAAAAGAAAACCCCCAAGTTCCTGAGATGGATAAAAGCCTTTCAGTTCGAGAACTCCGCTCAACTTTCGTTCAAGCTAAGGAAACCCTTTGTCAACTTCAGCCATAATCTTAGGAGTAATCCCTATCGAATTCAGATTTCCCTTATCCACACGCCTTCATCCAGTGACACGGCTAAACTCTCCTTGAGCTATATGTCCGGTGGAAACGAAAAACTGACAGATGACTTAATTGATGTGATTATAATAGATCCCGGTCATGGTGGAGAAGATTCTGGAGCGGTGGGAAAGGGTGGACTGGTTGAAAAAGAGGTAACCTTAGATATTGCCAAGAGACTAAGAGAACTTTTGAAAAAGGAAAAAGGGTTAAGAGTCATTCTGACCAGAGAGACGGACGTGCTGGTCCCTCTAGAGGAAAGAACTCAAATTGCCAATCGAAACGGGGCTGATCTTTTTATAAGCATTTACACCAATGCTTCTAAAAACAAAACTGCCCGTGGATGTGAAACTTTCTTTTTGGCTGCTGCAAAAAACGATGAAGCTCGTGCAGTAGCCGCCTTGGAAAATTCTTCTGTAAGATTTGAGCATCCAGATAATGTGAGTCGTAATCTGGATGATCTTGACTTTATTCTGATGGACCTGGTGCAGAGTGAATATCTTAAGGAATCTTCAGATCTTGCCGCCATGATTCAGAAACAACTGAAAAAGAAACTATCCATCCCCAGCCGGGGTGTAAGTCAGGCGGGATTTGTGGTGCTAAACAAGGCATATATGCCGGCGGTTCTGGTTGAGACCGCCTTCATCTCCAATAAAAAAGAGGAGGCTTTGTTAAAGAAAGGCTCATTTCGTAAAAAGATCGCCCAAGCTTTATACCAGGGTATAAAGGAGTTTAAAAAGAAATATGAGTCGAGAAGATAAAGAATGTTCGTGTTCACCTTGGTGGCTGAAGTTTTTGATAAAAATCTCAAGCAGTAGATAAGATTGGCATTGCAAAAAACTCACCCTCTATTATCCCCCTCTCCATTTCATGTTGAAAATCCCGGCGGGGGAGAGGGGGATAGGGAGTGAGGTAAAAAACAGTGTCGGAATTTAATTATGCACACTTCACATAAAAGCTCAGCAAAACCAAAAGGAAATTCCAACCCCATCGGTATCTTTGATTCAGGCGTGGGTGGATTGACCGTTGCCAAGAAGATATTCCAGCTTCTGCCCAACGAAAACGTCATCTATTTCGGCGACACCGGCAGATATCCTTATGGACCCAGATCAAAAGGGATCGTCAAAAGATTTTCCTTTCAAAACATGAACTTTCTTCAACGCCAGAGGGTCAAGTTCATTGTGGTAGCATGCAACACTGCCTCTGCTTTTGCCTTAGAAGAGTTGCGGAAAAACTATGATATTCCGTTGGTCGGCGTGATTGAGCCGGGCGCTACTGCTGCCATTAAGGCTACCAGAAATGGAAGAATCGGAGTGATCGGAACTGTGGGAACAATTTACTCCAAAGCCTACCAGAAAGCAATTCACAGACAGGCTCCACAATTGAGAGTTTACTCCATTCCCTGCCCTCTATTTGTCTCGTTGGCTGAAGAAGGTTACATAAACAAGAAGGCTACTGATCTAATTGCATCAGATTATCTTAATCCTTTGATCAAAAAGCAAGTGGATACTCTGGTTTTGGGTTGTACCCACTATCCTTTGTTGAAAAAAGTTATTTCGCGGATTATGGGAGAGAAGGTGAATTTGATTGATTCGGCAGAAGAAACAGCCAGAGAGATTAAGAAGTTTCTTGAAGATCACCAACTCCTCAGAGACGCGAAAGGGAAATCTTTTCGCAAGTTTTTTGTTTCTGACGTTCCAGATAGATTTGTGGAAGTGGGTGAAAGGTTCTTGAAGGATAAGATAACCAAAGTGAAAAGGATAGATATAGATAAATATTGACAAATCGGGGGTCAACGGATTAAACGGATTTAACGGATGATTATGAGAATTGTTCTGGCAACTAACAACAGACACAAAATAAGAGAGATAAAAAATATCTTGTCCGATCTCTCGGTAGAGATTTTGACTTTGGAGGATTTCAGCGGCTTTCCCAAAGTGGAAGAGACTAAAAAGACCTTTGAAGAAAACGCAATCATAAAAGCTCAAGCTATCTGTGGATTCACCAGGTTACCTTCGATGGCGGATGATTCCGGTCTGGAGGTGGAAGCTTTGAATGGTGCACCCGGAATATTATCCTCCCGATTTGCCGGCGAGCATTGTAGCTTTCAGGACAACAATAGAAAATTGCTCCACCTGATGAAAGATATCCCCTGGGAAAAAAGAGGGGCAAAATTTATCTGCGTGGTGGCTTTAGCAAAGGATGTGAACCATATCGTAACCGTTAAGGGTGAGGTGAAAGGAATTATCACTTTCGAGGAAAAAGGAGAAAATGGATTCGGCTATGATCCTGTCTTTTATCTACCTCACCTAAACAAAACCTTTGCTCAACTTTCCTTGAAGGAGAAAAACAAAATCAGCCATCGGGCAAAGGCATTTGGTAAAGCCAAAGAACTTATTCAAAAAGGTCTTTTATATGATTGATACCATCACCTTCGACCTGTGGAATACCTTACTTTCCAATACTCCGCAGGATAATCAAAAATACGGAATTAAAAGAGTGGAGAAAATAAGCAAAATACTCAGACAAAATGGACAAAAAATTAACTCTGATCATCTGATTGATGCTTATCATAATGGATTCGAGAAATGCAAAGAAACATGGAGAAGAAATCTGGACCTCTCCACTGAGGAACAACTGAAAATCATGTTTGATCTTCTTAATGATGAGAAGCTAAAGAATATTCCCCAGAAATTAATGCTCCATCTGGTGGAAGCCTTCGTCTCCCCTATTTTGGAGGATCCGCCAGATTTAATTGATGGTGCGGAAGAGATCTTAACCCAGGTGAAGAAAAAAGGGTATAAGGTTGGTCTGATATGCAATACCGGCACAACGCCTGGGAAAACGATAAAGGTGCTTTTAGAACGATTTGGAATGACCAAGTATTTTGACGTCACCACATTTTCCAATGAGCTTAAAATCCGAAAGCCCGATCCCCGAATTTTTCTTTATACTCTGAGCCAACTGAAAAGCCAACCTCAAAGTTCTGCACATGTGGGAGACTTAACCGACGTGGATGTCTGGGGAGCAGAAAATGTGGGCATGGTTTCTGTGCACTTCAACCCGGACCTAATCCCTTGTGATGATATTAGTCCAGATTTTGCCATCAGACAGCTAAAAGAGTTGAGTTGGATTTTGGGTGACCTGAAATAAGTTCAAAAGATATGAAAATTTGCCTTTTCACTTCCGTATAAATTTGGATCGCCAACAGATCATATAAAAAGAAATGAAAGTGAATAGAAGAATTGACGACAATAATAGGGGAACAATAAAGCTTGTTGGCTCAATGAGAGATGGTTAATTAACCGAAAAGGCGGGTGAAGGTATGAGCAAAAAGATTGGAATTTTAACCGGAGGAGGCGATTGTCCCGGCTTGAATGCGGTTATCCGGGCGGTGGTGAGAAAGTCCATACTCAAGTATAACTATCAGGTCTTAGGTATACTTCAGGGATGGCGAGGTTTGATGGAATACGGGCTGACTGAGGAGTTGAACTTAGACAAGATCTCCGGGATAATTCATCGAGGCGGAACCATAATCAAAACCTCCCGCACCAACCCCTTCAAAGAGAAGGATGGGGTGAAGAAAATCATCGAGAAGAAAAAGGCTTTGGGACTTTCTGCCATCATCGCCGTGGGTGGAGAAGACACGTTGAGCGTGGCCGCCAAGCTTTTCGATGAAGGAGTGGAAGTAGTGGGGGTGCCCAAAACCATCGACAACGATATATGGGGCACCGACTATACCTTTGGCTTTGATACCGCGGTAAACATTGCCATGGATGCCATCGATCGAGTCCACACCACAGCCGAGTCCCATAACCGAGTCATGGTGGTGGAGGTGATGGGAAGACACACCGGTTGGATCGCCATAGAAGCTGGAGTAGCCGGGGGAGCAGACTTCATATTGATTCCAGAAAAACCAGTTGACTTGGATAGGGTGTGTGACGCTATTTGCAAACGACACCAGAGAGGACGAAGCTTCAGTGTGGTAGTCGTGGCAGAGGGAGCAAAGATCTCCACAGAAGAAAAGGACAAGAAAGAGGAGGTTCTGGTGGTGCAGGATGAAAAAAAGGACGCCTTCGGTCATGTGAGACTGGGGGGCATAGGAAAGGTATTAGCAGCTGAGATTGAGAAAAAAACAGGGTTTGAGACTCGCTTTGTAATCTTAGGCTATATTCAAAGAGGTGGAACACCTACCGCCTTTGATCGCATGCTGGGCACAAGGTTCGGTATCGCTGCAGTTGACCTAGTCCATCAAGGAGAGTTCGGGAAGATGGTTAGCTTGAGGGGTAACAAAATCGTCGCCGTCGATTTAAAAGAAGTTACCGCCAAGACAAAACGCATCGATGACGAACTTTATGAAATCGCCGAGGTGTTTTTTGGATAAAGAAATTAGGCTATTGTTCACAGGATCCATAGGAAACAAATCAAGCAATTTGTCTTTTAAATTCATCTTATCCGTTCAATCCGTTGACCCGTTTAATCCGTTCACGGTGAATCCGTTCAGGATGAATCCGTTGACCAATTTTTTTACTTATGAAAAGATTTTTACTTTTTAACTGCCTTTTGTTGAGCTTCCTCTTTCCCGATTTTTGTCTGGCCAAAGATCTAAGCTCTGCCCATATGCTGGGGATACGAATGGGATTCTGGAATGCAGTAGAGGCAAGAAACATACAAGCGCCTCCCGAACAAGAGATCCTTAGCAAGGTTACCGCCCCTTATGGAGAGTTTTTTATCTCTGCCGGTTTGAAAAAAGGATTTACCTTAGAATTCTCATTCGGAAGCTACTACCGCGGAGAGACCAGATATTACGACTCTTACGGATACTACTACTGGAAAAGAGTGACCATCTATCCGATTTCGGGAGAGTTAAAATTCTATCCCCTCTCCCCTATCAAAAGATCTAGATGGCAACCATATATAGATGCAGGCTTTGGATTCGTTTCAGGCATTGAAAATCTGCGTTCTGGTGGATATAGTGGCACTAACACTTATCTCACCTTTGGATGGCATGCTGGCGGAGGAATAGAATTTATTTTAAGTCGACTTTTCGTGATCGGGGCGGATTTTAAGTATCGTGGAGTGAGGTTCGGCGATGAGGTGGGTGGGCTGAAAGACTACAGCGGCCCTGAAGCCACACTGGGGCTTTCCTACATTCTGAAAGGAATTTGACCGCTTTGTCCTCAGGAAGTGTGTTATTAAGGAGAGCATATAATTGTTTACATCCCCCCTTTAGAAAAGGGGGGAAGGGAGGATTCGTATGAATGTGCGTCCCGCCAACGGCGGGACGAGCATACGCATTTGAAA
>CAZOJT010000009.1:0-93783 GCA_964580215.1 uncultured Ignavibacteria bacterium
GGACTAACTTCACAGATAAGAAGGGCCGCTGTATCGGTTCCATCTAATATAGCAGAAGGATATGGACCGAAGACCACACAGGAATACATACAAGCATTGTATATAGCTTACGGGTCTAACTGCGAGTTGGAGACTCAAATTTTGTTAGCTGGTGATTTACGCTACCTTAAAGCCGATCTCAAGACACAGAATTCGTGCAATTTTGAGAAACTAAAGAAAGATATTCGTATGAATGCTTCGCATAGGAGAGGTGGAAAGGATGCTTCCCGCCTCTGGCGGGATTAAATCTTTAGAAAACAAACATCCGATTGGATCCAAATGGACTTGAACCCATGAATCCTCGAACCCTTTTTAGCAACTTTTTGGGAGAAGAACCATAAAGATAAACTTTCACTTTAAAAGGGAGGTGAAATAGATGGGAAAAAGATTTTGTTTGAAGTGTGTTTAGGCCGGATACCCAATTAACAAAAACCAAAACCGAAGGAGGTTAAAATGAAAAGGGGATTAACCTTTTTGACCATGGCTTTCTTTTTAATTACATCCACTGCATCGGTTACAGGTGAGCCACTAAAATTTTTCGATCGAATCGAGGTTGGAGGAGAGTTACTTACCAAAGTTTTCTACTTAAAGAATTACAAGGGTTCTGAGGTGACTGACCGGTTCATCCTAACCCGTGGTTTGATTTCCACCACTTTCAACTTTAGTCAGGATGCTTCTGCCACCCTGCTTTTTGGCAAAACCAGGGTATGGGGGAGAAGTACAACCAGCTATCAGGGGGAAGAGCCTGGAGCGATCCAGCATTTGAGCGGAGAGGATGGATTTTTGGAAACCATCGGCATCTTTAATGCAAATTTCAAAGTATTTAATGTCTTAGAAGGATTGAACCTGACCATAGGAAGACAGTTCGCCGGAGATAAAGAAGATGCCTTCTTCTACTATGGACCACAAAAGGGACGGTTTCTGGCTGTCACCTCCCTGGATGCCATCAGAGCGGATTGGGACTTGGGTAAGATGAAGCTTTTCGGTTTGATGGGCAAAAAGAATGAGACCGGCACCGGAGACGGAAGCGGCAGGGATCCTTCAATCACCACCGAGGTAGCTTATGCGAATGATAAAGATACCGACATTTTTGCTCTGGAGGCCAGAAGCGATCAACTAATCAAGGATCAAGATTTTAAACTATTTTTGTATAGCCGGAGAAACGGACTGGCCTCCGGAAAAGGGGATAACCTTTACCTTTTTGGCTTCAGAGCGCATGGAGCGATAACGCCTTTAAAAGGAGTTGAATATGACCTCATGTTTGGGCAAAATGCAGGGAAAAACAATGATAATGGCCAAACCTATGCTGGCTGGCTGGGTCGGGGAATAGGGTATTACAGCACTGATATTCCCTCATTTTCCAGCTTGAAGCTGAATGCGGGCTATGTAAAAGTGAGCGGGGACAAAACTTCCACCTCCGATGAGAACGAGAACTTTGCCCGCATGAGCCGCGATTGTTTCTACAGCATGGCAGTGATAGTGTATGAAATTCTAAACGATCAGCATCCCGAGGCAGTCACTAACGTGGTCATACCTTTTGCAGGAATTGAGTTGGTCCCTGATCTGTTCAAAGACAAGGTCACCATCTTCACCGAATATAGCAAGCTGGATTGTGATACACCCATAATGGGATACAAACACAAGGGAAGCGAGATCGACATAGGGACAAGATGGGAACCCAGAAAGGATTTCTCTTTAGGTTTGACTTATGCTAAGTTCGATCCAGGAGATCTATTAGAAACCGTCTTTAACTCAAAAAATCCAATCACCCAGGTAACAGCCGAATTCACGTTGAAGTTTTAGGAATCTGGTTTTCCGACGGATCCAGAATTCGGACAGACGGGTTAAAAAAGGGGTATAGGAAATTTTGAAAGAATAGCTGATCGACTTTCTTATACCCCTTTTGGGATTTAATACAAACGCAGTAATGATTCTTACATGTCATTCTGACCCTGCCTTTGGCGGGGGAAGAATCTGACTTCCAGCATTCTGGGTATCTCCCTGAACCTGTCTGCGTGTAACGCCCAACCAGACGAGAAAGTTTGCAGCCAGGCAAACATATAGAGAGATGTTTCGCTTCGCTCAACATGACATGTCCTATGGATCCTGCGGACAATGTGTCAACTTATTTTGTTGGTTTGCTACAATTAAAAGAAAAAACGAAGGAAGAGCTGTGTTCCATAAAACTTTTAAAATAATGCTTGTATCTTTTGTTTTAATTGTCGTTTTTCTTTTTGGTCTTTGTCCCGTCACACTCACAGAAACTAAGACCAAAATTTACAAGATGGGTGTGCTTCAGCTTCCTGCTCCGTATGCGGTAGAGATGGAACAAGGATTTAGAAAACAGCTTAAGTTTTTGGGCTATGAGGAGGGGAAGAATTTAGAATATATCAAAAGAATCGTGTTGCCAGAGAAGGTCGACTATGAGAAGAATAAAAAGGTGGCCAGGGAGCTTTTAAAAGAAGGGGTGGATCTTATTGCCACCATTGGAACCGGCGCCAGCACGCCAGTTTGGCCGGTGGTTAAAGGGACCGGAGTTCCCATGGTATTCGCTGGAGTTACCTATCCCATTGAAGGAGGGTTAATTGACCAATTTGACAAGCCCACCGGGACTAACATAACCGGTTTGAGTTATGGGGTCTCCCCCCAGACCAGGCTCAAGCTCTTCAGGAAGACGTTTCCTGATCAGAAACGATTCAAAAGATTAGGATTTGTTTACTCCGGGGTGATGGAACAGGAAATCAATTATGTGAAAGAACTCAAAAACTTGAAAGAGACCAGCGGATTTGAGTTAAAATATATTGATTTTTATAATCATCAACTAGGGAAGCCAGATTTCAGCATACTGGAAAAAAATGTTGACCAAGCAGATCTATTTTTCGGTTGGTATACATTGGATAGAATATGTGCTGATTCTTCCCTTTTGAAGAGACTTACCTCGTTGCTTATCCCCATTTTAGGAATAACCAGTAAATTTACAGACATGGGGGCTATTGGCGGAGTATTGACCGATCACTTTGCCTTAGGCGCCGAGCATGCCAATATGGTGGCAAAGATTCTTTCCGGGACAAACCCAGGAGAAATTCCTCCAAAACAGCCCTCCAGCTATCTGATTGAGATAAATCTTAAAAGAGCCAGAGAGCTGAATATAGAGATACCTTTGGAGATGATCGGCGCCGCCAGTCGAATTGTATATAAATAGCTTTCAGTTAAAGGAGATGGACACAGATGGGGAGGCCGCTTTTTATCTTCCGCCCTTTTTCCAAAGTTGCGGGACTATTTTTTCTAAGTAGCATCCGAAAAAAACTTCTCCTCTTTATCATCCTGCTTCTTGCCGGACCCATGGCATTCAGCATGCTTCACGCCGTCAGGACCTTCGGTCGATTTATAGAGAAGCAAGCTCACGAGAAGGTGCATAGCGATCTGGTCAGCTTGACCATGATTTATGAAAATAAACAAAAAGAGATGGAAACTTTTGCCAGAAGCCTGGCTTCGCGTAATGTGGTCAAGGTGACGGTAGGCTTGGGAAGAGAATCCCTTTTGGGGAAACAGTTAGGTGAATATTTAGGAAAAATGCTACAGGAGAATGTAGTTGATATGATCACGGTCACCGATGCCGAAGGAAAAGTAATAGCCAGAGGGACGAATCCACAGGCAAGAGATGATGATCTCTCTTCTTTAGATTTGGTGAAGATGGCACTAAAAGGGGAGGGTGGGGTGGGGACTCAACTGATCTCGGAAGAGGAGTTGATTAAGGAAGGTCTTGCCTTTAAAGCTCAACCGGAAACTCAAAACATATATGCAACCCTGATGATTCAAGCCGGTTTTCCCATCTATGAGGAAGACAAGGTGATGGGAACGGTGTTGGTGGGATGTCTGATTAACCACAATTCTGGTTTGGCTGTGAAACTGGGTGACGAATCCAACCGAGATTTTGCCGTGCTTCAAAAGGATAGGATAGTCCTGACTAATGTAGAGGATGTAGATAAAGATGATATGCCTCTTCATAGGGAAAAAGTAAATCTTGTAATGGGTCCAGAAGAGAAAACCCCTTATGGGGAAAAAGAGAAACCCCTGTGGGGAAAAGCATATGGCTTAGGAGGCAAGGATTATTTAACCCATTTTTCTATCCTGCAGAACATCACGGGGGAAGAGGTAGGAAGGTTAATGGCTTTGAAAGATTTGGAATCCATAACAGGTCTTCAAAAGCAAGCCATCTTCGGAATGACCTTGATCTTTCTTTTAGGACTGGGCGTGGCAATATTATCCGCAGGTTTCTTCGGATACAAGGTTACCCAGCCAATTAATCAGTTGGTAAAGGGAACTGAAAGAATTGCCCAGGGAGATTTGGAGACACTTATCCAGGTTAATTCAAGAGATGAGATCGGAGTTTTAGCAAATTCATTTAACCAGATGACCAGCCAGTTAAGAAAGTCCAAAGTTGAACTGGAACAATATAGCCGAAATTTGGAAAATTTGGTCAAGAAGAGAACCAAAGAGTTAGAGTTCCAGACTCAGAGGGCGGTTCAGGCAGATCAGTTGAAATCGCAATTTTTAGCCAACACCTCACATGAGTTTCGGACCCCCCTGAATTCCATCCTTGGATTTTTGAGATTGATTCTGGATGGCTATTGTAATGATGAGAGTGAGCAAAAGGAATTTATTCAGAATGCACACGCCAGTGCCAAACATCTTTTGTCTTTGATAAATGATGTTTTGGATATTGCCAAAATTGAGGCGGGCAAACTGGAGTTGGAGTTGGAGGAGGTGGACTTAAAAGCTTTATTTGAAGAAGTTAACTCTTTAACCCGAGTGCAGGTAGAACAGAAAAAACTTAAGATGTCTTTCATATGCGAAGACGAATTTGTCCCCAAGATTTATGCAGATTTAGGTAAATTAAAGCAGGTGATGTTAAATTTGATTGGCAACGCCATCAAATTTACTGATAAGGGATCGGTTACTATCAGGACCAGAGTGCAAAAGGACAAAGGGAATGTGCTCATCCAGGTGGAGGATACCGGAATCGGAGTCGCACCGGAGAAGAGGGGGAGGCTTTTTAAGAAATTCAGTCAAGTGGATGGATCCTACACCAGGAAACATGGAGGAACCGGTTTGGGTTTGACTATAAGCAAAAGTTTGGTGGAGATGATGGGGGGGAAGATAAACTTAGAAAGTCCCGGCGAAAACCAAGGATGCACAATTTCTTTCACCGTGCCAATTTTCAGAGAAACTACAAAAGAGGCTCTCCAGGAAAAAGAAAAGCCATTGGTCATCAAAGGGAACAAGGATGCTCCTTTGGTTTTGATTGTGGAGGATGACCCGGTATATGTCAGGTTTCTGGAGAAAATCCTACACCAAGAAGGTTTTTCCTCCATCTGCGCCGCCACGGCGGATGATGCAGTTTATGCCACCAGGGATTATCATCCGGAGATAATCACTCTGGATTACTCTCTACCTAAAAAGAGAAAAGGCAGTTTGAGAAACGGAAGAGACGTTATTCGGGAATTGCAGAAGGACCCGACCACCAAAGATATTGAGACGATCATTATCTCCGGACAGGATGAAAACTTAATTAAGGAAGAACTTTCTTTTGAGACCATTACCTGCTTTCCGGAAGTTCTGGAAAAGCCGATCGATCCAGAAGTCTTGATGAAAAAGATCAAATCGCTTTTGCACAAAGAAAGTAGTTTGACTCCGCCCACCGAAAAGAGAGAGAGTTTGAATATCTTAGTGGCGGATGATGATCCTTTGGTGAGGAGATTCGTGGCTAAGATATTAGAGCCGGAGGGAGATATCATCCACCAGGCGGTGGATGGCCAACAGGCAATAGATTTCATTTCAGAACATAAAGACAAAGTTGATCTTTTGCTTTTGGATCTGATGATGCCCAAGAAAAGCGGAATAGACGTGATAAGAGAGCTGAAATTAGAAAGGAAGGCTCCTCATCTGCCCATAATTGTAATAACCGCCCATTTAGATGCTTATGAAGAGAAGGAAAAAGAGCTTCTTTCCAGGAAGACGGTTTTAGAGGTAATCACCAAGGAAGAATTAAACCAGGATCCGGAGATTTTAAAGAAAAAAATAGCCCGACATACAAGGAAAGAAAAAACCCTAATGGTCTAACCTCTAAGTGAAAACTTGCTAATTCAGAGGAGGGGTGACGACAGAACGTCTTTTGACTTCGGAGGCAATCAAGAGTTGAAGCACCATCAAAAGTTCAGAAGAGAAGGGGAGGAAAAAAACCTATCCTAAGGGGGTTTTGCTTTAAGAAAAAGAAAAAAGTTCCCTAAGAGCGAAATAGATTTTTGTCAAATACTGCAAAAGGAGGAGAAATAATCGGCTTTTGGTCACCGATAAGAAATTGAGGTTGAAATTAGTATGGGCCAGCACGTGCAGGAAAGCTTGCCAGTTCCTGAAGGCACAAACAAGAAGGACGATTTAAGCCTTCTGGAAAAGAGTTGACTTTTTATTCTTCTATCAATCAATCTTCAAGTAACTTTGCCAAAAAAGCTTTGCAGGATGTGCTGGAGTGCATATCTCAAGATCTCATTTGAGTTCCTATGGATTCAAATGAACAACTGACCTGCGGACATTTGGGTTTGCCAGTTCTGGGTAGTGAAATTAAGCGTCACAACCCAATGTGCGACGCCCCCTCTTTGCGACCCAATCTACCTATCTGGTGTTGATTATCAAAAACCTGAATCCTCTCCTAACAAATTATTTCGTTTCTTCAACGTTTACTTTGGTGGTTGCCTCTTTATGATCTGAGTCGGAAGACTTGTCAATATCTACGATCCTTACATCTTCCGCATATCTTTTGGTCTTGTATCTGGTAATCCGCCCTATCTTTTTAACGATCTCCACCATTCGATCCACCTGATCTAACACTTTGTTCAATCTTTGGGCCAAAGGATCACCTTCAGGAAGCTTTGCCATGACCAACTGCAGATTTCCCAAGATGGCGGTCAAAGGCTGGTTCAACTCGTGGCTGGCGGCTCCAGCCATCTCCACCACTGCAGACTCCTTTTCTTTTTCAATCAGTTTATCCTGTGTCTTTCTTAATTCGTGGTTTAAGTTCACCAGCTCATCCTGCATTTTCTTCATCTTGATTAAGTTCCTGACCTTTAAAGGAAGCTGAAATCTTCGATCGTCGTCACTTAGTGGTTTGGTGAAATAATCATTTGCCCCCAAATCCAAACCTTTCTCGATAGCTCCCGAATCCTTGAGGGCAGATGCGATTATAACCGGAATGAAGGCTGTGGACGAATTGTGTTTTATTCTCTCCAGAGTCTGGAAACCGTCCATTCCGGGCATCATCAGATCTAAAACGATCAGATCAACGTTTTCCTGCTCCAGAAGTGCTAACGCTTCCTCCCCACTTTCTGCATCATGAAATTGATACCCCCCCTTGCGCAGGATGGTCTTTAGAATTTTTAAGTTTATTTCCTCATCATCAACTAAGAGTACAGTGTACATCTTTTCTCCTTTTCAGTTGGTATTCCCAATTGATTCCTCAAACCAACAAAAAAAACATTCTTTCTTTAAATCTCATCCCCGATTGAGATGAAAGTCAAGCTGGGATGATCTTTAAGCCCGTTATAATCATTATCGGCAGATGCGAAAGTTTCTTTTCAAATTTATTTGATTAAATCTTCTCTGAGTTTCTAACAAATGGATAAAACGCTATCCCGTTTTATATGGTTGACCATTATTGAATTTTGCATAAAGAATGGAACATTCTTCCTTCTTTGCCTCTCTGTGCCTGCCGGGTCCCCGACCCGACAGGCAGCTCCCGCCAAGTCAGGGGACCTGGCGGGCACAGAATTATCGTTCCATTGAAAATACAAGAAGCAACAATTCAGAACTTTTGTCTCAAAGATTTTATTTTTAATCGTCCCACCCTCGACTGAGAAGAAGGCTTCTCAAAAAGCCTCAGTTAGCCTTAGCTACTAACATTTCTTCTTTTCTCTTGTTAGATATAGCTCTGATTTTTTCCAATAGGATTTCTGTATCAACCGGCTTTGAAAAAATTGGGGGAATGAGGTCAAATTCAACTGTGGATAACTCTTTTTTAACTATTTCTAAATCCTGTCCGGTAATTATGATCATTGGAATATCTCGGGTGGCTGAATCTTTGCGTAAAATCTGGACGATTTGTTTTCCATCTTTCAACTGTCCTCCTATCTTCTGGGGAAGAGAAAAATCAAGCAGAACGATTTGTGGATGAAGATCTCTTGCCAAAGTGACTGCATCATCCGCAGTTCGAGCCAGAAGAGTTGCAAATCCTTCGGCTTTCAGCAACTCATCCAAATAGCAACTGAACAATGGGTCATCTTCCGCAATCAAAGCCATCGATTTTTTGCTATCCCCTCTGATCTCCTCAAGTTTCTCCTCCCCATGCAGAGACTCTCCATTCTTGGTCTCTCGATAGATCGGCACGGTGAAAGAGACTTTAGTTCCCTTTTCCTCCCCCGGGCTTTCCAGTTTTATCATTCCTCCCATCATCTCCACTAAATTTTCAGTTATGGTTAGTCCCAAACCGGTTCCTCCATGTCTTCTGGTGGAGGAACCATCCGCCTGTCTGAATTTCTCGAAAAGCTTCTCCTGCATCTTAGGAGGGATCCCTACACCGGTATCCTCGACCTGAATCAATATATTCCCCTTTTCTTCTTGAACTCTGGCTTTTACCACGATCTCTCCTTTGTCGGTGAATTTGATGGCGTTACCCACAAGATTTACCATCGCCTGTCTCAACTTTCCGGAATCGGCGTAAGCTCTTGGGGAGGGATGATTCTCATAGACAAAGGACAATTTCAGTTTTTTCTTTTGAGCTTGCACCTGCGCCAGCGAATACACCTCCTCAAACAGGCTCTTTAAATCAACCTCTCCCAACTCCATCTCCATCTTTCCGGCTTCGATTTTGGCAAGGTCTAATACATCGTTTATTATGGACAATAAGTGCTTGGCGCTTTGTTGTGCATTACGCAAAAATTCTTTCTCCTCTTCTCCATTCACGCAATATCCATCCAGGATCAATCCTAAGAATCCAATGATCGAATTCAGGGGAGTGCGAAGCTCATGCGAGGTGTTGGCCAAAAACTCACTTTTTATCTGACTCACCTCCTCCAATTTTCGGTTTAGTCTTTGGAGTTTCTCTTTGGCTTTTTCAACGTCCTCAAATAGCAAAGCATTATCCACCGCTATCCCGATTTCATTTCCCACCGAAGAGAAAAACTCCAACTCTCTTTCGGAAAAATCTCTTTCAGACTGCCAGCCTAAGTTCATCACCCCCAAAACTTCGTCTTTCGATATCAGTGGTATGGCTATATGGCACTGCAATCTCTCCTCCAAGATGGTGGAACTTTTCAATCCGGGACAATTGGTGACATCCAAAAGCAGGGGTTGTTTGGATTCTACCACTTCCCGGCACAGACAGTTTACCTGCGGTAACTTCAACTCTTCTTCCACGAACTTCCGGGATAACCCCTGATGGGCTGATAGCTTCATTTCAGTTTCCCTCTCCCGATCCACCAGAAAGATCCATCCGGCGGAGGAGTGGGTTAGCTCTAAAATGACCTTCAAACTTCGGTCGAGAATTTCCTGCAAATTCAGGGTCTGGCTGACAGTAGAGGAAATGATGTTGAGTGCAGAAAGCTCCTTGTTACTCAGCAATATCTCCTGTTCCATCTTTTTCTTTTCACTTATGTCCTTGCACATTCCAAGTATGCCCAACGGTCGCCCTTGAGGATCCTTAATCAAAGAGGCAGAAATCTGTGCGGGGAATGTGCTTCCATCTTCTCTGGGCTCTTCCAACTCTGCACTCCAGCTCCCCTCTGCAAAAATCTGTTGAATTGACTGATCCACCAGTGGCCAATAAGACTTCGGGTAAAAATCTTTCTGGAATTTTCCTATCATCTGGTATGGCTCATACCCGTGCATATGGGCGTGTGATCGATTAACGAAGACGACTTTTCCATTCAAATCAATCACCACCGCACCGTCGGTGGCGGATTCCACCGCTAAGGAGAGCAAACGGATATTCTCCTCTGTCTTTTTCTTCTCAGTAATATCTTCAATAATAATGGTGTATCCGGTGAGGATTCCTTCTTTCCCTTTCAGTGGAGTGATAGTGACAATCGCCGGGAAGATCTGTTTACTTCTCCGAACAAGCTCAGCCTCGCCTATATATATTCCTGCCTCCCGGGTATGCTCTAACAAGATGAAAACAAAATCATTCTCCTGGGTGAAAAATTCCTGAATCCGCTTTCTGTCCACCACCTCTTTGACTTCATAGCCGAAAATCAGCTCGGAGCTCTTGCTATAGAAAGTGATCTTCCCCTCGGTGTCAATGGTGATAACAGCTCGATCCACTACACTTTTAAAAATACTCTCCAGCTGGTTTTTGGTCCGGGAAAGCTCTCGGTTCATCGAGTTCAGATCTTCTAGCATCCTGGTGATGGTAGCTTCATTGGCGCCAAGCTCCTCGTTTACCTTTCGTAACTCTGCCGTTCTTTCCTCCACCCTCTGTTCCAAGGTGCGATTGTATTCCTCCAGCTTCTCTTTAGATTCCCTCAAACTCCTGCTCATCCGATTAAATGTGTTAGCCAGAACCCCGATCTCGTCTGAATGCTCAACTGGAGCCTGAACCCCCCATTCTCCTTCCGAAACTTTAAGGACGACTTCGGTTAACTTGCGAACTGGCTTGGTCAGAAGACCAGCAAGATAGTTAGCCACTACCATCCCCAGAATCAGAACCAGAAAGTTCAAACCAAAAATCAGCCTTCTTCTCTGCGCCATCTCCATCTTAAGATCTTTTAGATCAAAGCCGAGCATCAGCACTCCTAAGATTCGATGACCTGCTTTGATGGGGCTGGTAACATAGAGCTGTCCTTCGTCTATGAAAACCTCTGCCGCAATACCAGCCGGCATAGGTATAAGTTCATGTTTGCTGTGGACTAAGTTTTTTGGCCGGAAGAATAAGGTGTCATTATATTGGTAACGAAGTATTTTGACAAAACAAATATCCTTATTCAGAAAAGCTCCCTTTATCATTTCCTCTATTAACTGGCGATCGTCAAAGTCCAGGGCAGGACTCAAATTATATGATAGCACTCGAGCCAAGCTCTTCCCTTTAGTCCCCATCCCCTCCAGAGCCAGCTTTTTCTGTTGTGCCGGGAAAAAAAGGAGGCTGAAAACCGACATAGCTAAAAGGACAAGAAGAATAGCCGCGCTTATCTTGGTTCTAATAGGTCTATCAAAAAAGAACTTCAGGATACTCATCTTTTACCCGTTGTTGTAGAAAAAGATTGTTGAATTCTTGTTTCTCAAAACCGGAGCTCTTTTTCAGTGATGCCAAATGAAAATCTTAAAATTCCTGATGGTAAATGCATCCTCTCACCTTGGAAGTTAGAATTGTCTGAGAAATCCTTTGAGTCCATTTCAGACTTAATACAAACGCACTGAACGTTTTTACATTGTCATTGCGGGTTCCGCCAACGGCGGGACTTCGTTTCACTCACAACGACATTTGAGGTGTTTTTCGACAGGCTCCCATATTACATGGCTTATGTTCAAAAAACACTTGTATTTTAGTTAAATCGGCAAGTTTCAAGGGTGCTTTAACTCAAGCTTGGTTTCACGATTGGGAGAAGCACATTTTTTCCAATGGTGGCAGGAAAGAAGGGATCTATCCACTGCATCTGCGGGCGCTCACGCATTTCACCATTGCATCAGGTTTACATCTGAGAATCTATGCAATCATAAAGGTCCGCAGGTCAGTTGTTCATTTGAATCCACAGGAACTCAAATGAGATCTTGAGACTTGACACTCCAGATTAATATGTAAGTTGGAGTGTCTGCCTTCAGGCAGATCTTTGGTCCCGCCAAAGGCAGGATACTCCAGCAAGATCCTTTCCTCATTTGGCTTTTCCAAACACTACTTACAAAAGATTTGACAAAGTTAGGCTTGTTTCTTACCATTCATCTGTGATGAAGCGAATAATTTGTCTGGTTGTCCTATTCTTATTCTTCTGCTTCCAAAGCTCTGGACTTTCTCCCTTTTTTGCAGAAGCAAAAGGTCACAGCTACATCTGGCCCATTGAGAAGGCAAAAAAAATATCCTCCATGTTCGCTGATCATCGTAACTTCCGTTTCCATTCCGGGATCGACATTCCCACCCAAAAAAAGACAGGATACAAAGTGTTCGCCTGCCAATCTGGCTATGTGTACCGGCTTTTCACCTCCTGGTGGGGATATGGGAAAGCGGTCTATCTTAAGCTGGACGATGGACGTTTTGTCGTATACGGACATCTTTCGGATTTTTCACCGACGCTCTCGAAAATCGTGACAGAAAAACAACTCGAAACCAAAAGATACAAGACTGATTTCTTTCCAAAGGAGAACGAAATAATGGTCAAGAAGGGGGAACTCATTGGCTATTCTGGCGAAAGCGGGTGGGGAGGACCACATCTTCATTTTGAGCTGAGAGATTCGGTCGGACACCCCATAAATCCTTTGACTTCGGGTTTTTCTGTGACGGATAACGTTTCTCCCATCATGGGATATCTGGCGATAAGACCATTAGGGGTGGAAGCAAAAGTTAATGGTTCAACTGAACCGGCTGTTTTCTCTCTCTCTTTTGATTCTTATAAAAACATTTACAGATTACATCAAACCCCAACCGCTGAGGGAGAGATCGGTGTGGAGCTTTCGGTTCGTGACAAGATGGAAACTTCCCGATTTAATTTTGGAATCTATCGTCTTGAGCTTTATCTGGATGATAGTTTGGTATTTGGCTCCCGATATGATAACTTCTCCTTTGAAAATACCCACATGATCGAGCTGGACCGTGATTTTGAGCTGAAGAAAAAACAAGGGAAAAAGTTTTATAAACTTTACCTGGAGGAGGGGAATGATCTTCCCATATATGACCCACAAGGTGGAAAGATAAATACAGAGATTGCAAAACCAGGTCCTCATCGGGTAGAGATTAAGGCTTTCGATGCCTCCGGAAATTCCTCCACTTTAGCTTTTTCTTTGATCTTCGATCAAAACCCATTGATTCTTTCCTGCGCACTTGAAGATGACAACGGCAAGCAGAAGATCAGAGTTCAGTTTGATGATCCGGATGATGTGATCCAGGAGATCATTGTGGAGAAAAGCAGTTTGAACCAGATATTTTGGGAGGAAATCGAGCGAGAAAGGATGAGCAAATCACGAGGAGAACACATCATCCAATTGGCAGAAAAGTTTGATGAACCTGCTTTGTTCAGGATAAAAATGAAAGACAGTCTCGGTGCCTTCTCCGAACAAAGGTATCTTGTTGTCAATGTAGACCAACTTGACAGGTCAGATAAAGAGGATGCTCTGACCTTAGATTTTAAATATAGTTTCAGAGATAACTTTTTTATCTTCGATCTGAGGTTTAACCAGATATTGGGAAAAGTGCCCGGGCTAACACTTAAATCTGGTGGATTTGATTTCGATCCCCTTTTCTGTGAACAAACAGGCGAGAGAAGTTATCGAGCGGTCTTTCCATTTTTCCTGAAGGAGCAGAAAAAGATGTCCCTTTTGATAAAGGGAACAGACTTACATGGCATTCCGTTCACACTGGAGGAGACCATTCCCATTGCTGTAATTACCAAATCTTTTGGAGGGGTAGTAATAAGTCCAGATGAAGAAGCAAAAGCTGAGTTTGACCCGGATGTAGTATACAGCGATATAAATGTGAGCATCCACACCGTAAAGCTGAAATTTGGACCTAAACATAAACCGATAGGGAAAGTTTATTCCTTTGAACCATCCACGGTTCCATTGAATGGCTGGGCAAAAATTTCCTTGAGGTATCCTCAGGGAGGGTGTGATCCAAATAAATTGGGGCTTTATGAGCTGACGGAAAAAAGAACTTGGAGGTTTGTAGATCAAAAATTAGATACCTTGAATAGGATGGTGGAGGGAAAGGTGAGGTATCTTTCTGCTTATGCTCTCTTGGAGGACACCCTGCCGCCAGAGATAAGCAAAGTATCGACCTTTTCAGGAAAAAGGATCAAAGACAGAAGACCTAAAATCACAGCGGTGGTGAGGGATGATCTTTCTGGAATTGGAAGCGATCAGGATGTTCTGGTGGAAATCGATGAAGAATGGATGATACCGGAATATGATCCGGAAAAGAAAATTCTTTCCACCCGTCCGATTTCTCCTTTGACTTTGGGAAAACATCTGCTCACCATCTCGGTTAAGGATCGAGTCGGGAATGAGACCAAGATAGAAAGGAATTTCTTTGTCGTCGGAAAGTAGGATGAATTCAACCGAGGTTTCTGAAAAAGTCTTCTTTGCGGGGCTGGGAGCCCCGCCTACGCGGGGCTGGCCATGCCTTAGGCAGATCCCGCCACAGGCGGGAGGAGCCCCGCCTACGCGGGACTAAGTCGTTGTTATTCAATACCCAACCGCGTAGGGCCCGCCTCAGGCGGGCCGAACTCTGGCTCTTTCAGAGATCTCCAACCAAAGACTTGACAGCCCTTCAAAAGAAGAAAACGCTTCGGTCAGATTAACAAAAAGAAACCAGGGGTTCAAGTTGGTCAAAATCAAGGTGATTGTGGTAGGTAAGACCAGAGAGGGTTGGATCAAACAGGGAATCTTGCATTATCAGAAGCTTTTAAAAAGATATGCGGAGTTGCAACTAGTGGAAATTAGAGAAGAGAAAATAACCCAATCCAGAAAGGCTGAAAATATTTTAGAGGCTGAAGCTAAGAAAATTTTAAGATATATAGAAAAGCACAGTTTGTGTGTGACCCTGGACGTAAAGGGCAAAAACTTACGCTCGGAAAGCTTTGCAAAGCTGTTGGAAGAAAACTTAAGTCGGGGACATAGCGAATTTATATTCATCCTGGGTGGTGCGCTGGGATTATCCCGTAGAGTTCTGGATGCCTGTCCCATTAAACTCTCACTTTCTCAGATGACCTTCACCCACGAGATGTCAAGACTAATTCTTCTGGAGCAAATCTACCGGGGGTTTTCCATCCTCAAAGGAACAAGGTATCACAAATAAATACATTGCCAAAGGAACGCTTTGCATTAATTTTAGGCGTGGCGAACTTGATTTTGAGGATGGCAGAACTTTGTTAGACAGTTTGTTCGAGATACTATCCCGAACACCTCTGTAAACTGTGTAGGGGCGGACCTCTGTGTCCGCCCAAACTTTGGGGCGATGGCAGAGCATCGCCCCTACAGGAAATCTTCGGGATGCAATCCCGAAGACCTTTGTAGCATCGGAGTTTATCCCGAAGGGCATGTCTCTGACAAGTAAGCTGTTGCCGTTTATTGCAAAGATGGAATTTTAGTGTGTAGGGTAGAACCAGAACCAGAACCTAACTTAGTAATAGGAGCAGGAAACAGTTTACATCTTATTATTCGTATGAATGCTTCGCATTGATTTTTTCTCCCCCACCTGTTTTGGGCTTGACTTGAAATTCGTATGAATGCATACGCATCCCCCTTTAGCAAAGGGGGATTTAGGGGGGGTTTTCAAGTTTCAAATCCCCCCTTCCCCCCTTTTCTTTAGGGGGGATGTAAACAATTATATGCTCTCCTTAATAAGTTAGGTTCTGGTTCTTCTTGAAAGGAGCAACCTTAATGAGTCTCTCCCGAAGAAAGCGTCGCACACCCTACAACTTCGTTCAGGGTAAACAAAAGTTGCGACGCTATATCAAGGGTTTGGTTTTACTTTATGGTAGATGAAGTATTATATAAAGTGAGAGCCGCCAGGTCAGGTTTAAAATTCGGGGAAAAGATCGGGGAAAAGCTTTGCACGCCCAAAAGTCTTTTCTTTCGAGCCTCAGAAAGCTTCTCCTTATCCTGTCTTTAAAGCCGAAATCTAAAAGTTTAAAGACAAAGGAAAGGAGACTTGAGCCTTCTTCCGGCCTCCCCTTCTCAGCCTTGAATGGAACCTGATCTCCGGCGACCCTCCTTAGATTCGTCTCTATTTTCAGATATGACTGAGGTTATTCATTTCGTTCAAAGTTTGGTCTGTGTCTTTCTTGTGCGGTATCATCCCTCTCATCCAGAACGGTTGAAAAGTCTTTTTGAGCTTTTCGATTCTTTGAGCAGTCACATGTGGATTGAAAGGGAGTTTACCTTTCAAACTTTGTTTTTTTGGTTTTTCGTCGGTTAACCGCAGGAAGTTATCCATAATTGCTCCTTTGTGTATCACACACATACGGATTTTATTTCAAAAGAATCATCTTGTTGGTCTTCTCAAAACCCTCAGTAGAAAGCTGGTAAAAGTAAATTCCGCTTGAAACAGGACTTCCCTGCTGATTGGTGCCGTCCCAAGTTATCGTATAAATTCCTCTTTTTTGTTCTTGATCCACTAAGGTTTGAGTCTTTTGTCCTAAGACGTTAAAGATCTCCAGCTTGATGTGTCCATCCTGGGGAACAAAATATTCGATCTCAGTTATGGGATTGAAGGGATTGGGATAGTTCTGTTTTAGCTCATAATTTGAAGGCAGATTTTCTGTCAATTCTTCTCCGACATCTGCCGGGCTGACAAAAAAGTCGCAGGTCATGATAGGACCCGAATTAGAGATGTCCTCCACTGCTACATAGGTTTCCGTTTCCGCATAGCTGTGGCTGTTGGGAGTAGAGCTTCCGTTGAATATCCTCCGATCCAGACTTCCGGGATAAGGATCGTTCGAGTAATCTACATAGCCAAAGGGAACAGTCGATTCTAACTCCCATAATCCGTCAGATTGCTCTAAAGCCACCTTATAGTGGCCTTGCGTAGTATGTCCCGGATACCATTCATCATCGTTTGCTCCATAATCACCGATGCTCTCATCCACATGCCAGATCAAAAGCCCATGATAGGGGAGTGCCGAATCGTAGCCTGTCTTCTGTCTGTTTACTACAAGAAAGTATTCACTTAGTGGGGAACCAGAGGTCCAGAGCTTGTAGACGACAGGAGAGTTCTCAATGGCTGGAATCTCTATTCCGCTGGTGTTGCTGGTAACCACGGTGGCAGACACGTATCCCAATCTGGTCATACACCAGGCATCCGGATGGGCAGGGGAGCTACCCAGATAACCGTTCCAGCTTCCCCCAGCCATCAGGCTCCATTGTCCTATTCCGTATGAACTGTAATCTGTGTCGTAAAGGTCGGGCAGTCCAAAAACATGACCTAACTCATGACAGTAAACTCCGCAGGTCATGTCATAATACGATAGCCAGTATTCCGGCTGCATGGTATATTCCCATACCCTCACCCCATCCTTTAGGTTGGATGTGGACCAAGACCAGGTGACCCCCCATTTATGTGACCAGATGTGGTTGGGATTTTGGGTCAATTCCGCCCCCTGACCCGCGTGGACCACGATCAGAGCATCCACGTATCCATCAAAATCGTTGTCGTATTGGGAGAAATCCACAACCGGGTCCACAAGATCCGCCAGATCCTCCACCAGTTTTTGGCAATTTCGAGGATAGCTTCCCAGTCCGTGCTCTCCGTCAACGTAATATGCATACGTCTCCGGAGCAGTATTCCAACCGGTGGTAGAAGGTAGATTGACCGTAATAATATCCAGCGCTCCGTAAGAAACCTCTTGATAATAGTGGCGCACACACCCCTGTTGGTTTTCAAAGATCAAAGTGTCGAAAAATGATCCATTGACTGAAGAAGAATTATCCGAAAATTCCACCAGGAGGACTAAAACTTTGTATTCTCCCACCGGACCAGTGCCGGCAGGATAGGTTTCGCTTATAGGATGCAGGCTGGGTTGATCAATCCCGGTCTCCTGCATAAATTGGGGACTAAGAAGATGCTCTGGCACAGAAACCTCCCCCAATCTCATCTTATTTTCCAGATCCGGATGAGGTGGCATGGCAAAGGATTTAAAACTTGTCACAGCTAATAAGAACATAACCAAAAATATGCGTAATAGGAGATTCAAAGCAGGTTTGACGGTATCGATGCTGGAAGTGCGAAGCTTGAAACTAAAATGAGTAACTGTCGAGGTTCGAGATTCAAGTATCGAGCCTCCATACGAGTTTCGCCAACGATAGCCGAGCTTCGAGCAAATTTCATCTTCATTTCTCATCTTTTCCTCCCCTTTTTCGATCCAAATATCTTAGAAACCATCAAAGACTTCAGCCAAATCAGCTAATTGCAGGAGCTATCCTCAGGTATTTTTAGGTGGTGTCCCGAACCGAATCGGGCTCGGGACGCCACCCGACCTGAGATCCGGAGAGTTATTTCTTAGTCTTTCTTCGGGTAGTCACTCTCTTTCTCCGGGTAGTGGTCTTGCGAGTGTTTCTGGTTTTCCGCATTCGTATCACCCCCTTTTTGTTTAGAAGTGGAAGCCATTGGAGATGGCTAAATTAATTCCCTTGCTTCTGGTGGGCCACAATCCTTTTTGAACAGCTATGCCAATGTCCAGATGATATGCACCTAGATTGAATCCCAGTCCATTGGCAACGGTCACACCTTCATTTCCTCCTATCGAGATGCCACCCCGCACATCCAACCAGTTCAAAAGTCCATATTCTGCTCCAAGAGAAACTCTCAACTTTTTGGATACGCCCATCCCCTTTTTGAAACCCTGTTTTAGATCAAAAGCCCAAAGCGACCTTTTACCCTGATAGGCCACTCCCACATGTATGAGTGTGGGCATGTGGGTGATAAAGGGATCAATCTCTTCGGTATAAGAATGTTCCGTGACCAAGGAATCCACATCAAAGTTCTCCGCTAAAAGTGAGTCTATTTGCACCTGATATCCTCTTTTTTCAGTCTTTTGATCCCATTTGATTCGGTTTATCAGATTGATAAATGACAAGCCGAAGATCCAGTTTTCCTTATATTTGAAAGCCAGCCCAAAGTCCAACCCATATCCCTTTCCACCTTCAGCCGACTGGAGGACGAAATCACCTTCCCCAGTTACTCCGGTCTCTAAAGCGAAGACTTCACCTTCTGCTTCTTTCACCTTTTGATAGATCAATCCTCGGATGTACCTTGTATTTATTCCACACAAAATTTCTTTTCCCTCTTTTTTCCAAAGGGATCTACCATAGGAAAGCCCCACATCCACCGAGGCGAAAGCTTCTCCATCCGAGCCGGAGAAAAGTATGGTATCGTTGATTTCATTTCCGAAAAAGAGAACATGAATTGGGTCTTTGGGAAGGAGAAGATCAGATGTCCCTCTTCCTGAAACGGTGAAAGCGAAATTCCCCCAAGAGATGCCCAGAGCTGAAACATCAACATTCAATGAAAGGTTTAACCCTTCTTCGGGGATCAAATTCAAAATGGTCTGCTTGTCCTCAGAAGTAAGAAACTCACCATTGTATTGGTTATACTGCTTAAGATTGAAGCTATTGTTGTATACATTTATACTTAAAGAAAATAGCATGAGGTTTTTTTCTGAGCCTTTTGAAAATCCCAAGTTGGCAGGATTCCAGAAGACCGACTCCACTCCCCGGGCGATCTGAGTATAAGCTCCCGCCATTCCCATACTTCTGCCCGAGGATAACCCGAAGGCGAAAAGCGGCTGACCGGTGAGCAAAGTTAAACTAAGTGTCAGAATAAATAATTTAAACCTCATCTTTTTTATTCCTTTTTGTTCTTCACATCCAACTCTAAATAAGAGGTTATCTTTATGAAGTCTGCCGCGGAAGCCTTAATCGTTTGTCCATTAGTCCCCGGAAAATCAATGTATCCCGCCATGTAAAATGGTAAACTCGTAAATACCTGAAGCTCCTGGTGAGTTACATTTATCTCGGTTTGAGAGGAATTTGATTCCTTCACAGAACCATCATAGTTTAGCTCCCCTCCCGGAATATTCACCGGACCGATGACCACATCCGGATTGGAAAAGAGATCTTCCCGGTTCCGGGAGAAAAATATCTTTGCTTCTGCCTCCAAGGGGAGGTGGCTTTCCATTTTTAAGATCACCTTGCCGAAGTTGATCTGATCCTCGATCAATTCCTTCACATCATCGTCCACCTCATCGGAGTCTTTATCTATCTGCACCTGACAGGAGTCCAGAATCAACTCCCAAGGAGAGCTAACTATTATTTTGCCAAAGAAGAAATCCTCCTCACCAACTATATCGAAAGATTGACCATCTCCGCAGATGATTTCTCCTGTAACGGTGAGGGTCTGAGGAACCGGATTTAAGAGGGATTCCAACTGATCTTCGAAGATGGAGGTGACTGCGGTTCCAAAAGGACCGCTTGCTTCAATCTCTGCCTGAAGGCTAAGATTTTGTCCTTTCTCCCCAAGGATCGTCACAGACAAATTAGCTGGAAGATCGACACCGTTATGAATTTCCAGATTCAAGCTGGCATTGGTTAGATGTGCCGATTCAAAACCCGGAGGAATTTCGAGTTGACGGGTGATCTGCTCTATCTCCACCCGGGTCGACTCAATTATTCCGCAAACTTGGCTAAAGACTATCTCTGAAACAATTATATCCACACTGACTGAATCTGAAGAGTTAAAGTCAATCAAACCCCCTTCTGATCCGGGCGACCAAACCTTCGTCTGGCCTCTAACCTGGTTCCCTTCCACCGGTCTGAAGGTGTATCCATCCAGAACCAGACTGATATCAAAATGGCCGGAAGCTGGCAGGTAGCGCACCACAGATAAGATCTGGTCATCCTTTTCTAATTCCGGAAAGTCTACTTGCACATCCGCCCCTAACTTGATGAAATTGTGCAGACTCAAAAGAACTTTTCCACTTTTGATCCGGGCACTGTCGATAATGCTATTGGTAGGAAGGGATATCGTTTCCTCTTTGGATAAATCAAAAGAAGGAACTTTAGCTGTTCCTTGGATAACTTTTAAACTATCCAGGCTGAAATCTAAAAGCAGATATTTGTCCTCCAGAGATTGAATTTCTCCACCAGGAGTGGATGCCTTAATTTGAAGTCCCAATCGGTTGGAGAATGTTTTGTCAATAAAGATTACGTCTTGGGTATTTGAGTCACAATCATCGATCCCATGGGGGGAAGTTATGGTATGCAAAGTATCCTGGAAGCTTCGATCGATTATCTTGATCTGAACGAAATTAAGATCCAAGCCCAGTTGGTTTCTCACCGTTAAAGTGGCGAAAGCTTCTTTAACCATAACCTGCGAGAAGGTGGAGAAAGTATCAAGATCCTCTTCTATGGTGGCGCTACAAGGCGGTACGTAACCAGGTGGCCCATCGTAGAATTTCGTTACACAAAATTCCATCTTTCGGGATTCCGAAGTGTGAATGTTTATGATTCCCAGCGTGTCCTTAAAGTTGACAGAAGTGGAATCACAGCGCAACTTGTCCACCAATTTGATTGTGTCCAACTCCTCCTCAAAATAGAAGACAGGATTTCCCAGACTGTCGAGTTTAAGGTATGGTTCATCTATTTTATCTATTAAGGTTTCCATGTCGTAATACCTGTTTACCAGCGGCACACTTAACTTCACATTCCAGGTGGGGGCAGCGGGCTTGTTTATGGAACACTGGAGGATCAGAAAAGAGAAAAAAGCAATCAAAAGTAATGCCCGGAATGAAAACCGAAGTTTGATCCTTTTTCCAGGTTCTATGGGTCCTGCGATATGAACCGTATGGTTCACACCTGCGGACTTCTTATTAGAAATCATCCTGCTCCTCAAGTGTGAAATAATTACCTATCTTTATGTCCAGTTAGAGTGAAAATTCATAGCTTGGTTTTGTTACCAAAAGTTTTTGAGAGCTCTGAAAAAGTTATTTTTGCGGGGTTGGGAGCCCCGCCTACGCGGGTCTAAGTCATTGTTATTTAATACCCAACCGCGTAGGGCGGGCTCTTAGCCCGCCGAACCCTGGCACTTTTTCAGAGACCTCTTTTTGGGAACGAATCCTGTAGGGGGCTTAAACAATCATAGGCAATTGGTGTGCCGAAGTGAGATAGAGCTTGAGAAATTGATTTAAGTGTTTCGGCTAACTCTTTTCCTGATTGTTGATTAGCAAAGACAACGTAAAGAGGAAGAAGGTTAAAGAAACTTTCAAAAATTAGGCGAACTTGTGGGATTTCTTCAACAACCTATGGGCGACAATCCAACTTTCTCGTTTTACCTAATTTAGGTTATAGACAGAGAGTCAAAAAGGGTTTAGGGGATTTATTAAGTTACTTGTTCCTATGTTTTGCTCTGGCGAGATAAGAGTTATTGCTCGAGGATAATTCTTCGATTTTATTAAAAGATTTCGCTTCAAACCAAAAATCCTGACGTTATTTTTTTATTTTTTTCTCTTGACAAGAGAGTAATTCGAGGTAAATTACTTTTGAATAACATACATAGTTGATGCTCTTTGAGGATTGGAATCTACTGCAAACCTATAATAAATAATGGGAATGCACAATTTGTTCGGTTGTTAGAGCCATTCATATTCTTAGCAGGGATTATATAGGAAAGCAAGTTTGTTTTAGAAGATCTGAGGCAGTATTATGTAGGGACAGGGCTTGTCCCTGTCCTAACTTTAAGAAGGACAGCCACAAGGGCTGTCCCTACGACAATCTTTTTCAGCGAAAATTAAAGTAATTGGTTTTACCCGTTTAGTTAAGTAAAAAGTTATTTTAAAAATGTTTAGTTATATAAGGGGTATATTGCGCCCTTTTCTCGTTCGTTTTAAGTTGTTGAAATTCAAGGAATTAACTCGAACCCTTTATTCTTTCAAAGGAGGCGTAAAACAATGAAATCAGCCAAACTATGTGTTTTGATGGTGGGGCTTTTTTTGCTTCTTGGCTCAACATTTGGCGGGGTTGATCAAGCTTTTGCGCAACATGAATTCATTCGTGGGGATGCAGATGGTGATTGCCTGGTGGGCTTTAATGATATGGCTTACCTTGACGGGTATTTGTATCATGGCTGTCCGGACCCTCCGTGCATGGATGCTGGCGATGCTAATGACGATGGAGTCGTAGATTTAGGGGATATGCTCCACCTGATTAATTACTTGTTTAAGGGTGGTTCTGAGCCCCCTCCGCCTTTTCCCGAACCAGGTACCGATCCGACCCCGGATGGCTTGGATTGTTTAGCAGAGTGCGTTCCACTTCCCCCCGACCCTGTGGATTTTCTGATTGCAGGAGATGCATCAGTATGTGAAGAAACTGAGGTGGTTGTCTCCATAACTGCTGAGAATAGTGAAGCTTTGTATGGATATCAGATTTTTTTACAGTATGATGAAAATATCTTGGAGGCAACAGATGTGGAGATAAGCGGGACGCTGGATCCAGATGTATTTGAATACATCATATATGTTGCTGGAGAGGTTGAAATTGTGTGTATAGTTGATTGCGACGAGGCGGAGAATATACCAGCGGGTACGAATGAATTGGTAGAGATCACATTTTCAGTAGATCCGGAGGCTCCCCCGGGAGCAACATCCCTGGATTTGAACAATGTGATAGCAGTACCTTTCAGAGGCAATCTTTTCACCTATGCCGGAGGTAAGGTTTATCCTAATTTGACTGACGGTAATTTTACTGTCGTACCTAACGTGTCCATCGCCTCAGTTACTGACGTAGGCAACGATCAGGGTAGACAAGTCAGAGTCAACTGGAATCGCTCTTGTTATGATCTTGTGGGTTCGCCGGTTACCATCACCGAATATGGCATCTGGAGAAGGATCGACGATGACAAAGCTCATGGTCAAAGCGAGGAAATTTTCCCATCTTATTCAGGAATGCTTGATGTGGGCCGGGATTATCCTCCGGGTGATTGGGATTTCATTAAGACCGTTCCGGCGCGGGGTGAGGAAACTTACAATACCGTATGTCCCACCTTAGGCGATTACACTGAAGAACAAGGCATCTACTGGTCGGTCTTTTTTGTCTCCGCCATGACCTCTGATCCTTTAATCTACTATGACTCTAATCCAGAAAGCGGTTATTCCGAGGATAACATTCCGCCTCTGCCAATTCAGGATTTCAACCTCGATCCCAACTCCTGGTTTACCCTGGAATGGACTGTTCCGGGCGAATATGTGGGAGAGCAACCCATCGCCACCTATAATATTAGATATAGCACCACCCCGGTTGGTGCTGACACTCAGGCTTGGTGGGATGATGCAGAGGCTTGTGCTGGTGAAGGATTCTTCAATCTCATAGTAGGAGAGGAGGACAGCCTTCAGGTGTCAATGGAAAGTTCCTGTCATCCTGAGTGCTATTTTGCCATCAAAGGTTTGGACAGCCGACCAAATGTTTCGGGAATTTCCAACATCGTTCATTTCCTGTGTGGTGATGCTAAGAGCGATGGAGTGGTGGACCTTGGTGATGTGCTCCATGTGATCAATTACCTGTACAAAGGTGGACCTCCTCCTGAACCCATGTCAGCCGGAGACGCCACCTGCGACGGGGTAATTGATTTAGGTGATCTGCTGCATCTAATCAATTATCTCTATAAAGGTGGGCCACCACCGTGTGGTTCATAAGCATCTTAAACTCAGAAGAGGTGGGTTCCCGCCAATGTGGGACACCCACCTCTTTTTATTGTCTGTTTGTAGTTGCCCCATTCATGGGGCGTGTTTAGCTCAATAAATTGAGCAACTACATTTACCCCCAGATCGGACAGGAATTGCACCTCTGTCCGCCCAGACGGGCGGTCGTCTGACCGGATAGAGGGGTGGGGGTACAACCCCCGCCCCAACAAGGGCTCAATAAATTGAGCAACGACATTTATCCGATTGTAATTACAAATTCCTTCAGATCATAACAACACTGTTTTCCGGATATAGGAGCTTACAATCCATTTCCATCTTTCTCTCTGAAGAAATAGTTTTCTAAAAAAAACAGAAAGAATTAACTTGACAACCCTAGGTGAGCTTGTTATTTATTTCACAAACTTTTGAAGGAATGGATATGTTTGAAGTCTATTTTCCAATTTTTGTTTTGATATTTGTGGTGACCGGGATGGCGCTTGTGATTTTGGCTTTTTCCTATTTGTTCGGAAGAAGGGTTCCCACCAAAGATAAGCTTTCCACCTATGAGTGTGGGAAACAACCCATCGAGGATGCCAGAGGAAGATTCTCGGTGAAATTTTATTTAATCGCAATCCTCTTCATCATCTTTGATATAGAGGTGGTGTTTCTGTATCCCTGGGCGGTTATTTACAGAAAGCTTGGCCTTTTCGGCTTGATAGAGATGGGAATCTTTCTTTTGATCCTTCTGGTAGGATATTTTTACATAATCAAAAAGGGTGCGTTGAAATGGGAGGAGAGTGAAGAGGTTAGTTAATACAAAAGCAAGGAATAAGTTTACTTACCCCTTATCCTCCCAGACGAGCAGTCGCTCCCGTCTGGGGGTCTCCGTAACTCTCTCCCGCAAGGGGAGAGGGGACTTCCCAGACGAGTCTCCGTCATAAATTTTCCCCTCCCTCGATGGAAGGGGGTGAGGGGAAGGGTGATTATGTCAGTTTATTTAATTGGTTCGTTATCGTAAGGCAGAAAAAAATGGGATTGGAAGAACATATACCAAGAGGTATTCTTTTGACCACCGTAGAAAAAGCGGTTAACTGGTCGAGAAAATCTTCTGTATGGCCACTGGGTTTCGGCTTAGCCTGCTGTGCCATAGAGATGATGGCAACTGCCGCCTCTCGTTTTGATATATCGCGTTTCGGAATGGAGGTCTTCAGATCCTCCCCCCGTCAAGCGGATTTGATGATCGTGGCAGGTCGGGTTTCCAATAAGATGGCTCCCGTGGTTCGACTGCTTTATGAACAGATGTCTGAGCCCAAGTGGGTGATCGCCATGGGCGCTTGTGCATCCAGCGGAGGAGTGTTTAACAATTATGCTATCGTTCAAGGTGTAGACAAAATCATCCCGGTGGATATCTATATCCCCGGATGTCCTCCCAGGCCAGAACAGTTGTTAGAAGGGATCATGAAATTGCATAAGAAAATAGAGAAGGAGTCATTGAGAAAAAGGTCAACGGATTGAGCGGATGGGTCAACGGATTAAACGGATTGAACGGATGAGGTCAACGGATCGAGCGGATGGAACGGATAAGTCAACGGATGAAACGGATTGAACGGATGTGATGCGGGCTGTTAGAAAGTTACAGGGAGAGTTGAGTTGGAAAATCCAATATTGACAAAATTAAAGGAGAAATTTTCAGAGTCGATTCTGGAGGTTGCTGAATTTCGAGGGGAATTGACTATTGTAGTGAGAAGAGAAGACATTGTTTCCCTCTGTACCTTCTTACGGGATGAGCCGGAGCTTGCCTTCAATTTTCTTTCTGATCTTTGTGGAGTTGATCGTCTCGGAAGACAGCCAAGATTCGACGTAAACTATCACCTCTACTCCTTAGATAAGAATCATCGATTGAGATTGAAAGTAAAAGTGGAGGAAGGGGAAAGCGTGCCTTCAGTTACCTCTGTCTGGAGCACAGCAAACTGGCATGAAAGAGAGGTATTCGACCTTTTTGGAATAAGGTTCGACAATCATCCGGACTTAAGAAGAATAGTGATGCCCGAAGACTGGGAGGGTCACCCCTTAAGAAAGGATTTTCCTTTGACCAGAGAGGAAGTGATGTTCACTCATAACAAAATTCTTCCTCCGAAGATAATAAAATAAGATATGGAAGTGGCTTTTGTTATACACGAGGGTTCTTAGAAGTGATTTTTTTGAGTTATTATTTTGGAGTGTCAAGCTTTAGCTTGACCTTTTAGGTTCCTGGAAAATAAATAGACTTTTCTTGGCCCCGCTAAAGCGGGACACTCCAATTTCCACTCTCTAAAAACTTTTTCAGGAACCTCATACACCAATCTTTGATAAAGGATTAAATTTGAAACCAGAGGCTTTGAACAGAATTGAAAAAATCGGCACCAACACCATGGTACTGAATATGGGTCCTCAGCATCCCGCCACTCACGGTGTCTTGAGGGTGATCCTGGAGTTGGATGGCGAAACCGTGATCAAAGCTACACCGGACATAGGCTATTTGCATACTGGCATTGAGAAGACCATGGAAAACAAGACCTATGCTCAGGTGATTCCTCTCACAGACAGGATGGATTATGTGGCATCGCTTTCCAATAACTTGGCTTACCTTCTATCTGTGGAAAAGCTTTTGGACATTCAAGTTCCCCCAAAAGCACAGTTCGTCAGGGTGCTTTTGACCGAGCTGACCCGAATTGCCAGCCATTTAGTCTGGGTCGGTTCTCATGCCCACGATATAGGCGCCATGAGTATGCTTCTGTATGCTTTCCGGGAGAGAGAAAAGCTTCTGGACATATTTGAACTTGTCTCCGGGCAGAGAATGATGACCTCCTATTTCAGAATCGGTGGGCTGGCTCAGGATGTCCCGGACGGATTTGAACCCAAAGTCAGGGAAGTTTTAGATACCTTTCCAGACAGGATAAATGATTACGAAAATCTTTTGACTAAAAACCGCATCTGGCTTAATCGAACTGTGGGGGTAGGAAAGATCTCTGCAAATGATGCCATCAACTGTGGTGTTTCAGGTCCCATTTTGCGAGCCTGCGGAGTGAAGTGGGATATCAGAAAATCCAATCCCTATTCCGGTTATGACAGGTTCGAATTTGATATACCTGCCGGAAAAAATGGAGACGTTTATGATCGTTATTTAGTCCGGCTGGAGGAGATGAAGCAAAGCTTAAGAATAGTGGGACAGGCTTTGGATGGAATTCCAGAGGGAGATTTTGTTGCCCGGATTCCCGGAGTGGTGCTTCCTCCCAAGGAGGAGGTTCTCTCCAACATTGAAGCTTTGATATTTCAATTCAAATTGGTAGTGGAAGGATTTTGCCCACCGGTGGGGGAAGTTTATCACTCCATCGAATCTCCCAAGGGAGAGTTGGGCTACTATATCGTCTCAGACGGGTCAAACAAACCCTATCGAGTTAGAGTGAGGCCTCCCTGTTTTGTCAACTTAAGTGCTCTCCCCAAAATGATCGAAGGAAGGCTGATTGCTGACGTGGTGGCGGTCATCGGAAGCATTGATATTGTGTTGGGTGAAGTGGATAGGTAAAAAGGTTTACGGTTTGAGGTTCAAGGTTCAAGGTTTAAGGTAAGATGATATGCTGAGTGAATCTGCTAAAAAGAGGATTGCTGAGTTAAAAGAGAAATTTCCGGAAAGAAAGTCTGCCATCCTTCCGGCCATGCACGTGGTGCTGGAGGAGATCGGTTTTTATAATCGAGATATTCTAAAACAGGTAGCAGGGCTTCTTGATCTAAGTGAGATGGAGGTGGCTGAGGTCGTTTCCTTTTATACCTATTTCCCCAAGCAGGGAGTGGGCAAATATCACATACAGGTGTGTTCAAATGTCTCATGCATGCTTTTGGGAGCAGAACAACTTTTGAGCTACCTGGAGGAGAAGCTAAAGATAAAAGTTGGGGAAACCACCCCGGATGGTCTTTTTACTTTGTCCGAAGTGGAATGTCTGGGCTCTTGTGGCACGGCTCCGGTGATGCAGATAAACCAGACCTATTATGAAAATCTGACCAGAGTCAAGGTGGATAGAATAATTAAGGATTTGAGAAAACAGAAAGAAATATGAGACAGATTTCAGCTTAGTTGTGCTGGAGTGTCCCGCTTTAGCGGGACCAACAAAATCTTGAAATACAAAAGACTCTTTTGAGTCCACCTAAAGGTGGACACTCCAGTTTACCTTCTCTAAGGTTTTTTTAGGGATGGGTGAGAAAATAATGGAAAAGATTTTGTTTAAATATATAGATGTTCCAGACCAATACAAGATCGACACCTACATCCGAAATGGTGGCTATCGGGCTCTGCCCAAAGCTTTGAAAGAACATACCCCAAATGAGTTGATTGAGATGGTAAAAAAATCAGGCTTGCGGGGAAGGGGAGGGGCTGGTTTTCCTGCTGGACTCAAATGGAGCTTTGTTCCCAAAGACTCACCCAAGCCCAGGTTTTTGCTATGTAACGCAGATGAAGGGGAGCCGGGCACATTCAAAGACCGGGCTTTGATCGAAAATGATCCTCACCAATTGTTGGAGGGGATCATCATCGCCTCTTACGCCATAGGAGCGCACCGGGCTTTCATTTACATCCGGGGAGAATTTTATTTCGGAGCCAAGAGATTAGAGAAGGCTATACGCGAGTGTTATCAAAAAGGATACCTGGGAAAAAACATTTTGGGAGCAGGCTTTGATCTGGATGTGGATGTATACAGAGGAGGAGGAGCATACATCTGCGGAGAAGAGACCTCTTTGATGGAATCGGTTGAGGGGGGAAGGGCAAATCCCCGACTGAAGCCACCTTTTCCCGCCTCGGTAGGACTTTACAGAAATCCTACGGTGATCAATAACGTGGAAACTCTGTCAAATGTTCCTCATATCGTGTTGAATGGAGCAGAATGGTTTGCAAATATCGGTGAACCCAAAAGCACCGGCACAAAGATATTTTCCCTTTCCGGTCACGTAAATAAACCTGGCAATTACGAACTTCCCATGGGTGTTACTTTAAGGGAGTTGATTTTTGAGCATGGCGGAGGCATAAAAGATAATCGCCAACTGAAAGCTGTAATACCGGGCGGAGTATCCACCCCGGTTTTGACCGCTGACCTTCTGGATGTGAAGATGGATTTTGAATCCCTTTATGAAGCCGGGTCGCTTTTAGGATCCGGAGCCACCATTGTGATGGACGAGACTACCTGTATGGTAAAGGTGGCTTATCGTATATCCAAATTCTTTGAGCATGAGTCTTGTGGCAAATGTGTTCCCTGCAGAGAGGGAACCAGGTGGATCAGACAGATCATGGAGAGGATTGAAAACGGAAAAGGGAGAGAACAGGATCTGGATCTTCTTCGAGACATCTGCGCCAATATAGCCGGGAATACGGTCTGCCCGATGGGTGATGCCGCGGTGGTTCCTGTCACCAGTACCATAGAGAAGTTCCGGGATGAGTATGAGTATCACATAAAGAACAAAAAATGTATGGTGGATTTGGGGGCAAGATTTGTATGAAGAGGTCAACGGATGGGTCAACGGATTAAACGGATTAAGCGGATGGGTCAGCGGATTGAACGGATGGGTCAACGGATGAAGCGGATTAAGCGGATGAAGTGATCAAGATAATATGGTGACCTTAACCATAGATGGAAAAAAGGTAATAGTGGAGGAGGGGATCACTATCCTTAAGGCGGCGGGAAAACTGGGGATAGAGATTCCCACCTTCTGCTTTCACGATAAGCTGGAGCCGGTGGGCGCCTGTCGAATGTGTCTGGTGGAGGTGGAGGAGATGGGGAAACTTCAGGTTGCTTGTGCTACCCCAGTCTCTGAGGGAATGGTAGTAAAAACTGATACTCCCCAGGTGAGAGCCGCCAGAAAGGGTGTTTTGGAGTTTCTACTTATTAATCACCCATTGGATTGTCCTGTCTGTGATAAGGGGGGAGAATGTGAACTTCAAAATTTGGTGTTCAAATATGGCTCAGATAAAAGCAGATATGTAGAGGAAAAAAGAAGATTTTCGGTCGATCCCAAATCCAAGTATGATGATCTACCTGTCGGATCGCAGATAATAAGAAATATGAATCGTTGCATCCTGTGCCGCAAGTGCGTTCGATTTATAACTGAGATCGCCGGGGAAACTGACCTGGGAACCTTTGGGCGAGGGTCAAGATCAGAGATAAACGTCTTACCGGATATTCCGGTTGACAATCCCTATTCGGGAAATGTGGTGGAAATCTGTCCGGTGGGTGCTTTGACTTCAAAATCCTTCAGATATAAAGTGCGGGTTTGGCAGACTGAAGTCACGTCTTCAATCTGCCCTCTTTGTGGCGATGGTTGTAACATTAAGCTATGGACAAAGGATGATAAAATTTACCGCATCACTTCTCGAAGGAATGATTTGGTGGATGAGGGATTTTTATGCGATAAGGGCAGATTCGGATTCGAGTTCGTCAATCATCCTGACAGGTTGAAGCATCCTTTAATAAAGAAAAATGGAAAACTTTCACCTGCGGATTGGGACGAGGCGATCGAATTGGTGGCTTTAAAGCTAAGAAACATAAAGGAGCAATCTGGTGCAGATTCTCTGGCTGGAGTGGGTTCATCAAAATTCACCAATGAGGAGAACTACATCTTGCAGAAATTCTTCAGAGTGGTGCTGGGAACTAATAACATCGATCATCGAGTCAATTCAAAACGTCTTCTGCCCAGCCCTAATTTTAAAGCTAAAAATCAAATTTATAGCATGACCAATTCTATAAGTGAGATCGAGAAGGCGAAGCTGATTTTTGTCTTGGGCTGTGATCTACAAAAGGAACATCCTATAATAACCCTGAGAGTGATAAAATCAGTCAGGAAAGGCAATGCTCTGATTTTGGCAAATTCAGAAAGCTCCCGCTTGAATAGATTCGCCCAGGATGAGCTAATTTACAAGAAGGGAACCGAGTTGGATTTGTTAAATGGAGTAACAAGTGAGATCATAGAGGAAAAACTATTTGATGCTGATAAGATGGGTCTCTTTGAAAACGAGATGCAGAAGCTACGAGAGAAAGTCCAGCCATTTGACAGCAAAAAAGTTTCGCAGACAACCGGGATTTCTTCAGACAAAATCAGAAGCTTGGCTCATGCGCTAACAAGAGTTGAAAGCATCATGATTCTTTGTGGCAGAGAAATAATTACTCATCCGCAAAACGCTAAGATAATCGACTCTCTGTATGATCTTTTGCATTTGACCGGACACCAGGATAAAGACGGTTGCGGGGTCAATCTACTGGGGGAGGATTGCAATTCCCAGGGAGCTTTGGATTGCGGGGTTTTGCCGGATAGGCTTCCGGGCTATATCGACGTTTCGGATGAAGCTTTGCGAAAAAAGGTTGAACAAATCTGGAATGCTGAAGTTCCAGATAAGCCGGGGCTTGATTTTAATTCCATGTTGGAAGGAATTAATCAAGGGAGGATCAAGGCAATGTATATCGCAGGTGCAGACCCGGTGAGTGAATATCCGGACAGAGACTACGTAAAAGGTGCACTCAAAAGGCTTGATTTTCTGGTGGTTCAGGACATCTTCTTAACCGAGACTGCCAAGTTAGCCCATGCGGTTTTGCCCGGAGCCTCTTTTGCTGAAAAAGACGGGACCTTCACCAACGTGGAGAGAAGGGTTCAAAAACTCAAGAAAGCATTCAATCCTTTAGCAAATTGTAGGGCTGATTGGTATATCATCTGTATGTTAGCCCAAGCCATGGGATACGATTTTGATCACACCTCAGCCGGGCAAATTTTCGAAGAGTTAGTCAAGGTCTCGCCCATTTATTCAAAAATAGACTGGGAAGATTTAGGTGAATCGGGAAAACAATGGGAAATTGAGAAAGGTATATGATTGAGATTATGAAAACTAAGATGGCTATCAACAATAAAAGAACCTTTTTAATACAAAAGCAAGAAATAAATTTATATACCCCTCACCCTAACCCTCTCCCACAAGGGGAGAGGGAACTTCATAAATTTCCCCCTCCCTTGATGGGAGGGGGTGAGGGGGAGGGTGATTATGTCAATTTATTTAATTCGTTTACTATAGTTATGTCGGGATTTTGTAATCCCGACACAAGCTTGGGCTTCGGGAATACAAATTCCCGAAGCAACAAGGAGCCTGTGGTTTCATAGTGATTCGGGGAAAGCATGTTAGCATTTATCATTATTACCTTGATTAAAGTCGCACTGGTTCTGGTTGTTTTTCTACTGTTGATTGCTTACCTGACCTGGCTGGAAAGGAAACTTTTGGGTCATTTTCAGGTGAGATTGGGTCCCATGCGGGTGGGACCTCATGGTCTTCTTCAGCCCATCGCAGACGGTGTAAAACTTCTTTTTAAAGAAGACATAGTTCCAGCGAATGTGCATAAATTCATCTATAATTTGGCTCCTGTTTTGACCTTTATCCCTGCCTTGATAATTGTGGCAGTCATCCCCTTCGGATCTGGGATAAAACTTCTGGGATACGAAGTCGATATGGTGATCTCCAACTTCAATATGGGAATACTTTACGTACTTGCGGTCAGCTCTTTGGGGGTATACGGACTGGTTTTAGCTGGCTGGTCCTCCAACAACAAATATTCGCTTCTGGGAGGCTTGAGGTCTTCCGCCCAGATGATCAGCTATGAAGTATCCTTAGGTCTTTCCCTGATTGGGGTTTTGATGATTGCCGGTTCTTTAAGCTTGGTTGACATAGTGAACGCACAGGATAAGTTTTTCAACTGGTTTATTTTCCGCCAACCGCTGGGATTTCTCCTGTATCTTATCTGTGCCATTGCCGAGACCAACCGTGCTCCTTTTGATCTCCCCGAGGCGGAAAATGAACTGGTGGCAGGATATATGACCGAGTATTCGTCCATGAAGTTCGCCATGTTCTTCTTAGGAGAGTATGGCAACATGATAAATGTCTCTGCCTTGGCGACCACTCTGTTTTTGGGCGGGTGGCATGGTCCGTTTTTGCCGCCGGTGGTCTGGTTTCTGATAAAGATGGTTTTGTTTCTCTTTTTCTACATCTGGATAAGAGCCACACTGCCAAGATTCAGATATGATCAGTTGATGAATTTCGGATGGAAGGTATTGCTACCTCTGGCGCTCCTTAATATTTTCGTCACGGCGGTGATAATGATATTGTAAAAAAAGTTCAAAAGTTCAAAGGTTAAAAAGTTCAAGCGTTTAATGGTTCAAAGGTTCAATGGTTCAATTATGTTTGATGTTTTGAAAACCATATTCTGGGCGATTCCTAGAGGTTTGTCGGTCACTTTCAAATATCTGCTTTCCCGACCGACTACGGTAAGATATCCAGAGCAGAAGCTGACACTTTCTCCGCGGTATAGAGGTCTACACTATCTGGAAAGAAACGAGGATGGGTCGGAGAGGTGCGTCTGCTGTGGGCTCTGTGCCGCCACCTGTCCCTCCGGGTGCATATACATGGAGCCGGCAGAAAACGAATTTGGTGAAAGATATGCTAAAGTGTATGAGATAAATGAACTCAGATGTATATTCTGCGGATATTGCCAGGAAGCCTGTCCCAAGGAGGCGATTTTCTTAGGAAAGGAATACGAATTCTCCAATGACAGACGGGAGAAGTTGATATACACCAAAGAAGATCTGTTGGTGCCTTTGGACAAAAAGGGTCAACGGATTGGTCAACGGATGTAACGGATTGGTCAACGGATGTAACGGATTAAACGGATAGGAAGATGGAGATTTTGATCTTTTCCATAGTGGCGGTGGTTGCGGTTGCCTGTTCTATTTTGGTGATTAGCCAGAGAAGCCCAGTGGCAAGCGCACTCTTTCTGATAGCCACCATGGCAAGCTTAGCCATACTCTTTTTGTTATTGAACGCTCCGTTCTTGGCGGCAATCCAGATCATAGTTTATGCCGGTGCCATCATGGTCTTGTTCCTGTTTGTTATCATGCTTTTGAATCTGAGGAGGGACGAATTCGGTCCGGAGAAAAGAAAAGCTCAGCGATTTTTTGCTATTCTGTTCGTCTTTCTACTTCTGATCGGAATGGCAACCGTTATTGAGGTGGGAGTTTTTGGTTCTAAATCAGCCGAAGATGTTTCCGAGTCTGCCATTCCCGCTGGGGTTGAGCCTTTGGCTCAACTTCTTTTCACCAAATATCTTTTTCCGTTTGAGTTGGCGTCGGTTTTGCTTTTGGTGGCAATTGTGGGTGCCATAGTTATGGCAAAAAGGAAATTATGAAAACTTAATCTGGGATAAATGGTTCATATACCGCAGAGCCGTGAAGGCTCTGCTACGCGATATTCGGTAAGAAAGAAAAGAATCAATTCAGGGTAAAAGCAATGGTTTCTTCATCTCCATATTTAATACTGAGTGCGGTGATTTTCGCCATCGGCGTTCTGGGAGTTTTAGTCAGGCGAAACATTTTGATCATGTTTATGTCCATCGAGCTGATGCTGAATGCGGTTAATTTAGCATTTGTGGCCTTATCCAGACAGTTGGGTTCTCTGGATGGTCAGGTGGTTGTGTTTTTAGTGATGACCGTGGCGGCGGCAGAAGCCGCGGTGGGATTGGCAATAATCATATGTTTGTTTAGGAATAAAAAAAGCGTTAATGTTGATGACTTCAACTTGATGAAATGGTAAGCTGTCCACAGTCCTCAGTCCACTGTCCATGGTTAAAAGCCTTAGCTGTGGACTGTCGACGGTGGGCTGTGGACGATTAAAAAATGAACTACGTTTATTTAGTTCCATTATTTCCTCTGATCGGTTTTTTGGTCAACGGAATTTTAGCCCTCACTTTGAAAGCTTTTCCTGAGGAGAAAAGTTCAGGCAAAAGCTTGGTGAGCTGGATAGGTTGCACCTCTGTGGGTTTGTCCTTTTTGACCTCCATGGTCATATTCTTTCAGCTTTCGGCTCTGCCAGCAGGGGAGAGGGTGGTGCAAAAGATTGCCTTCCCCTGGATTTTGTCCGGAAAGTTTCATATCGACGTTGGCTTTCTGCTTGATCCTCTCTCATCAGTTATGATCTTGGTGGTTTCCGGAGTGGGATTTTTCATTCATCTCTACTCCATCGGTTACATGGAAGAGGATAAAGGATATGCCCGGTATTTTTCATTTCTGAATCTTTTCACATTCTTCATGCTCACTCTGGTCCTATCCAACAATTTCCTCTTGCTTTATCTGGGATGGGAAGGGGTGGGCTTGTGCTCCTATCTTTTGATCGGCTTCTGGTATGAGAAGAAGAGCGCCGCAGACGCAGGAAAGAAGGCTTTCATCGTCAACAGAATCGGAGACTTCGGTTTCGCACTGGGAGTGATGTTGGTTTTCTGGACTTTCGGAAGTTTGAATTTCACCGAAGTTTTTGAGAATGCACCGCACGTCTTGGCTCTTGGAGGAGGATTGGTCACCGCCATCACCTTACTTTTGTTCATGGGAGCCACCGGCAAATCCGCCCAGCTACCACTTTATGTATGGCTTCCTGACGCCATGGAGGGTCCTACTCCTGTCTCAGCGTTGATTCATGCTGCCACCATGGTAACAGCGGGAGTATATATGGTGGCAAGGTGCCATGCGCTCTTTCTTCTGGCTCCGATCTCCATGGGAGTGGTGGCTGTAATCGGGGCGGCAACCGCCATATATGCCGCATCCATCGGTCTGGTGCAAAATGATATTAAAAGAGTATTAGCATATTCCACCATCAGCCAGTTAGGATATATGTTTTTAGCTTGCGGAGTGGGAGCCTTCGCTTCTGGGATATTCCATCTCATGACCCATGCATTCTTTAAAGCTTTGCTGTTTCTGTCCGCTGGCGCGGTTATGCATGCCTTGGCCGGCGAGTTAAATATGCAGAAGATGGGCGGCTTGAAGAAATATATACCCATCACCTTCTGGTGTTTTCTTGCCGGAACTTTGGCTATCTCCGGGATTCCTCTGTTCTCCGGATTCTTCAGCAAAGATGAAATTCTGTGGAAAGCATTCTCCAGCCCTCACGGTCATTTCCTGCTCTGGCTGGTGGGGGTGATCACTGCGGGACTGACCGCATTCTACATGTTCAGATTGGTCTTTTTGACCTTTTTGGGAAAATCCAGAGTGGATCCAGAAGTCCAGGCTCATATTCACGAAGCTCCGAAATCCATGACCATCTCTCTGGTGGTCTTAGCCGTGCTTTCGGTTATCGGAGGCTATGTGGGAATTCCTCATTCCTTAGGAGGATCGAACAGATTCGAAGGATTTTTGTCCTCCGTATTTGAGCAAAGTCATTCTACTACTCACCCTACCACTCACACGATGTCTACTGAGTATCTTTTGATGATTATCTCCATAGTGGTGGTGATAATTGGCATTCTTGTTGCCCATCGATTTTACATCCAGAATGTGAAGATTCCAAAAAAACTGGCGGAAAAATACAAAACCCCCTATCGGATTTTGTTCAACAAATATTATGTGGATGAACTCTATGCTAAAGTTTTTGTAAATCCTCTTTTGAGTCTGGCTTTGTTGTTGTGGAAGCAATTTGATGTTTTGGTGATAGATGGTATAGCCAATGGGATTGCCTCTGTGGTCAAGGGATTAGGCACGGTTATAAGAAAAACCCAGACCGGCTATCTGCGCAATTACGGTCTCTCCTTGCTTTTGGGAACAATTTTGATCTTGTTCTATTTTATCTTTCGGTGAGATAATGATGGATACCTGGATTTTAACCATACTTACGTTTTTCCCGCTTCTGGGAGTTTTGATATTACTTCTTATCGATAGAAGCAGGCACGGTGCCATTAAAATAGTTGCCTTTATCCTCTCTTTGTTGAATGCCATATTCTCCCTTTATATTTATTTCAATTTCGCCCCTGAATCGTCAGCTATGCAATTCTCAGTTAACAAGGCATGGATTGAGAGTCTGGGGATAAACTATCATCTGGGAATTGACGGAATCAGCCTGTTTTTAGTTCTCCTGACCACGCTCCTTACTCCTTTAGCTATTCTTTCATCCTGGTCTGCCATCACCGAGAAGGTAAAGGGTTACTACATTTCCATGCTGTTTCTGGAAACCGGAATGATCGGGGTTTTCGTCTCTTTGGATCTGTTCTTATTCTACGTTTTCTGGGAACTCATGCTTATCCCCATGTATTTTCTGATAGGTGTCTGGGGCGGGCCCAGAAGAATATATGCCACCATCAAATTTGTCCTCTTCACCATGACCGGTTCCCTTTTGATGCTGGTGGCGATTTTAGTCTTGTATTTCATGAACCATAGTTTCACCGGCACGTATACCTTTAACCTCCTGGAGATAAATAATCTTCCTATTCCCTTGGGAGCACAATTCTGGTTGTTTTTTGCCTTTGCCTTAGCTTTCGCCATAAAGGTTCCCATGTTTCCGTTTCACACCTGGCTTCCTGATGCACACGTGGAGGCTCCCACTGCTGGCTCGGTTATCTTAGCCGGGGTTTTGCTTAAGATGGGAACGTATGGTTTCCTGAGGTTCTGTCTCCCCCTGTTTCCTAATATGTTTATAGATTATGTCCCGCTTTTCTCCATTTTGGCGATAATTGGCATCATCTACGGTGCTCTGGTCTGTATAAGACAGGAGGATGTGAAGAGCCTGATAGCGTTCTCATCAGTCAGCCATCTGGGCTTTGTGATGCTGGGACTTTTTGCCCTCAATATTCAAGGAATGGAAGGGGGCATACTTCAGATGATCAATCACGGCATCTCCACCGGAGCATTGTTCTTGATCGTGGGGATGATATATGAGCGAAGACACACCCGGCTGATTTCCGATTTTGGGGGTGTGTCGAAGAAAATGCCTGTCTTTGCCGCTTTCTTTATGATAGTTACCCTTTCCTCCATCGGGCTTCCCGGAACCAATGGCTTCGTGGGAGAATTTACCATTCTTCTGGGAACGTTTAAATCCAACGTGGTTTATGCAGTGTTAGGGGCGGTTGGGATCATCTTAGCCGCAATATACATGCTATGGATGTATCAACGCGTCATGTTCGGAAAAATCACCAAGCCGGAAAATGAGAAATTGAAGGATTTGAACTTAAGAGAAAAGATAGTTTTAATACCGTTGATTCTGGCAATTTTCTGGATCGGCATTTATCCCAATCCGTTCTTTAACAAAATAGAACCCTCAGTCAAAACTCTTATAGAGAATGCAAAGATAAAATACGAGAAAAATCAGCTTTTTGAGGAAAGCTTGACTATAGATTCCCAACAGATGAAGCGGATGAAACAGATGGAGTGAAGAAAGTCAGGAGTAAGAATTAAGACGGAAAAGTAATGAGAGACCAAATGATCATCTATGTCAGTAAAAATCTGGAAGCCGAAGATAGATTGGGAGAGATTTAGATGGATTGGATCATGCCAGCAGTTAATTTCAAATTGATTTTGCCAGAGATCATTCTCTGTGTCTTTGCTATTTTCATACTGGTTCTGGATCCCTTTCTTTCCAGAGATAGAAAGATTTTAACTGCTCATCTGGCTTGGATAGCCATCGTGTTATCCTTTCTGGCGAACTTGAGTCTCTGGGATTTTCAAGATACAACTTTCAGCCAAATGTTTTTGGTGGACAATTACGCCACCTTCTTTAAATTCATCTTCCTTACCGGATCGTTTCTGATCATCTTTGCCTCCATGAATTATCTTAAAAGGGAAGAGATTTTACATGGAGAATACTTCAGTTTGATTTTGTTCTCCACCTTGGGCATGATGCTTTTAGCATCCGGCTTTGATCTGATTGTAATCTTCTTAGGACTGGAGATCATGTCGATTTCCCTTTACGTGTTGGCTGGGTTCAAAAGAAGCGATCTAAACTCCAACGAAGCTTCCTTGAAATACTTCTTGATGGGGGCATTTGCCACCGGCTTTTTGCTTTATGGAATTGTCATGATTTACGGAAGCGTGGGAAGCACTAACTTGGAACAGATAATCAAAAGCATCGCCTTTGGTGAAGCCGGTCCAAATCTTTTAATCTGGGCTGGTGCGGGATTGCTATTGGTGGGCTTCGGATTCAAGATAGCTTCAGTTCCTTTTCACATGTGGGTGCCGGACGTGTATCAGGGAGCTCCCACTCCGGTGACCGCCTTTATCTCCGCCGGTCCCAAGGCGGCTGGATTTGCGGCACTCTTGAGAGTATTTCTCTTTTCCTTCGTTACCATAAAGCTGGATTGGACCGTGATCGTCTGGATCATGGCGGCTTTGACCATGACCGTGGGCAACATCATTGCCATTGCCCAGTCTGATATAAAAAGAATGCTGGCATATTCATCTATCGCTCATGCCGGATACGTGCTTGTGGCGTTGGTGGCTGGTGGGGAGACTGGAATCTCCAGCGCGCTGTTTTATCTCTTAGCTTACACCTTTATGAACATCGGAGCTTTCACCGTGGTGATTGCGCTGGGAAAGAAGGGTCAGGAGAACACCGGTTTGGACGATTATTCTGGATTGGGCACCAGATCTCCTCTTTTGGCTGTTCTGATGACGGTCTTTATGTTTTCCCTGGCAGGATTCCCTCCCACCGCTGGATTCATGGGAAAATTCTATGTTTTCAGCGCGGCAGTGAAATCAGGATTTGTGGGATTGGTTATAATCGGAGTGCTGAACAGTCTGATCTCGGTTTATTACTACTTGAGAGTGGTGGTCATCATGTTCATGCACCCACCACAGCCTGAGGCGCAAAGAGTACCATTAGCTTTTGGCGCCGCTCTGGTTTTGTTGATCTCCATCTGGGGGGTTCTACAGATGGGCATATTCCCCGACAGCCTACTTAGCCTGGCTCAAGCCTCGGTTTCATCCATATTTTAGTTCTCAATCTCTCACAGCTGATTAACTGGATTAAGCTGATCAGTTATTATGAATATCTGTTTAATCCGATCAATCTGCTGTGAATTTTCTTTGCCGAGCAAAACTGTCTATTGTCACCCTCTCCTTACCCCTCCCATCAAGGGATGAGGCTGTGTGTTTCCCTCTCCCCTGCGGGGAGAGGGATAAAGGGTGAGGGGGAAAGGAAGGAAAAAGAACAAGGAAAAAATGAATAAACCCCTCACCTCAGTCCTGCGAAGCATGCATATGCATCTCCCCAGAGGGGAGAGGAAGAGGAAATTCCCTCTCCTCTGGGGAGAGAGAGACAAAGGGTGAGGGGGGAGATTTAAGACCAGACAAATAAAACGGACAGCCACGAGGGCTGTCCCTATGCTAGTGATTGAGTCCGAGCACCAAAGCAGACCGGTCAACGGATTAAGCGGATTGAACGGATAAAAGAAAATAATCTATTGTATCCGTTTCATCCGATGACGGTTTAAGATTTTCTTCTCTGGAAATCTCTGGCTTGATGCATGAAAGCTTCCAGGCGGGTGATCTCGTTGGCATCCTCCTGCCCTTCGTAGACTAAGTTGAGCCAGGGGAAGTTGCCAAAGTCCTCCCTGAGTTTCTTTGACATGGCAGTGACAACGGTTCCGGGCATACAGGTGAAGGGCATAGTGTTCACTACTCCGGAAAGATCCTGGTTTATGTAGTCGATGGCTTTTCCAATGGATAATATGGCTTCTCCTCCAAATGACTCATGCAGATAAGGACTGGCAAGCTTCAGCACATCTTCGGTTTTAGGTTCGTGACATTCCAGAATGGAACCTTCCAACCGTTTCTCCAATTGGTGCTCTTTTCTTCTCTGTACCCAGTAAGTGAGCCATCCCTTCACGTACTCTTTGTATCTTCTCTCCAAGAGACTCTGTCTTTTGTACATGTAACTGGTGTAGTTGATCCATTCACCCATGCCTGTCACCCAAGCTTCCCCTCCCAAAGTCTCGATCTTTCTCACCAGGTTGTTGTTGGAAAATCTGTTCGACCGTATATAAATCTCACCCACAACCCCAATGATGGGTTTTCTTTGTTCGCCATTTTTTTTGATTTTGGCGAACATATCCCTTGCCCAGGTGAGTATTTCCTCGATGTCTCCTTTGGAAGCTGTGGTCTTGGATAACTGCTCTAAACACAACTGGTAAACCCGATCAGTTTCCCCTTTGTTCTTTTCGTAAGGTCTGGTCTGATGCAGAAGCTTTATCAGAAGATCTGTTGTTACCATGCTCTTCCAGGCTAATTTGCGGAAGTCACCATCAAGATTTGAGACGGTGGAGTAGCCATCCTCGGAATCGGGGGAGATGATGGGAACGTTCGAATATCCCAACTCATCTAAGATCACACGCTGTAGGTTATGATATTCACCGAACCGACAGGGTCCATGTGCCTGGGGCATAAAAAAGGCAATCCTTTCAGGTTTTATTCCCGGTTTTCTTAGGAGTTTCAAAAGATCGCCAGTGGTCAGAATGAAGGGATAGCACTCCTTTCCAGAGGTGAATTTTCTCCCCAGTGTGAGAGTGTCTTCATCCGACCGATCCATAACATAAGCCTCCAGCCCACAGGCGTTCAAGGCGGCTTTAAAGGCATAAGCGTGATCACACATATTGGGGATATATAAAGTTCTATGGTTCTCAGAAGCGGTGAATTTGTATCTGGGAAGCTCTAATTTTTTCTTTCTTGGCGGTTGGTATTTCTTCAAGCTGTCTAAGAATGCCTCACATCGGGTGATAACTCCTGCATCGGCTGAGTGTTCATCCAACTCGATCAATAAGAAAGGTTTTCCAGATAGATTCTTTTTAAAGAAGTGAGTGATAAAAGAATCGGGACCACAGCCGAAATTAGATATATATAAACCAAAAAGTTTTTTGTGATCTCTTAGGATCTCCGATGCGGCTAAGATATTCTGTCCATATTTCCAGTATATATTGGGGAGATGATCCTTTTTGATTTGGGGATCATGGCAAAAGAAATCCATGGGGATGGCTAACATCCCTAAATCTGCAAGTTTTTTGGGGATATTTAAGCTAATCCCGGGATCACAGGTATTGTAAGGCCTTCCCACAATTACCAGAGCCTTTTGATCTTCTTTTAGGCTCTGCAAGACTTCCTTTCCTTTCAAAGTAAGTCTTCTGTAAAACTCCTCCTGACATCTTTCCGCCTTCAGCATGGCCTTCTTTATCTGGCTCTTTCTTCTCTTCAATTCTTTTCCCAGTTTAGTGAGCGTTCTTAGAAGAATGTTTCTATCCAATTGAAAGTAGACCGGGAAAGAAAGCAGTCGGGTGGGATAGTCGTCTAAATTTATGGCGGCTTTAATCAGGTAGGGCAAAGACTGAACATAGGGACAGGCATAATTTTCCTTGTTGTGGTTATCCTCCTTTTTCATGTCTATCAAGCTGGGGAGAAAAATGTAGTCTAACTTTTTCTTTAGAAGATTTAGAACATGACCATGCGCTACCTTGACCGGAAAACAGGTGTCTGAGAGAACCTGTTCTGTACCCTGGCGAATTATCTGTTTGTTGGTGGGATCGGAGAGCACCACCTCAAAACCCAACTCCTCAAAGAAGGTCGCCCAGTAGGGAAAGAACTCATGGAAGAAAAGACATAGAGGAATGCCGACCTTTTTTTTCTCTCCCTGGTTTGAATCTGAATTAGAATGTGAAGTTACAAATTCCTTATGAATGTGGAAAAGTATTCTCTCCCTTTCTTTGAAAAGATCGGGGAGGGTTGATTTTTTTGATTTTCTTTTGGTGTCATATTTTTCGCAACGGCTCCCGTAGAAAAGAGACGGCTCACCTTCCACCCTTACTTCTTTTATCTCACAGTGATTGGGGCAATCTGGACATATAAAGGTGGAAATAGAGTACTGTTTTTCAGAAAGATCGAATCCCTTAAACTTGCTTTTGCCACCTTTATATTCCTCCATAGCCAAAATAGCGGCGCCTATGGCTCCAGTTACATCATGATGAGGAGGAACTGTAATCTTTTTTCCGGTTACCATCTCGAAAGCCGCCACCACTGCTTTGTTCCATGCCACCCCACCCTGGAAAAAGATATAGTTGCCCACCCTTTTATCACCCATCACCTTGTTCAGATAGTTATAAACGATGGAATAAGCCAGCCCTGCCACCAGATCCTCTTTAGGCACGCCGGATTGCTGATGCGCCACCAGATCCGATTCCATAAAGACGGTACAGCGTTCCCCGCAGTTGACCGGGCGTTTCGATTTAAGCGCCAGATCTCCGAATTCTTCCTCGATATTGATGTTAAGCTTTTCTGCCTGCTCCTGCAAGAAAGACCCGGTTCCAGCCGCACACACCTTGTTCATTTCAAAATCTATAACCGCTCCATCCTGCAGGCTGATGTATTTTGAATCCTGTCCTCCGATCTCAAATATGGTATCCACCTTCGGATCGATGCTAACTGCGGCGACAGCCTGAGCGGTGATCTCGTTATGCACCACGTCTGCCCCCACAAAATCTCCGGTTAGGTATCTTCCTGATCCAGTGGTTCCCGTACCCAGAATATTTACCTTATCTTTAATCTGGTCGCCCACTATCTTCAGCCCACGCTTCACTGCCTCGATGGGACGTCCCTCGGTCATAAGATAAATTCGAGAGATCACATTTTTGTCCTTATCTATTGCCACCACATTGGTGGATAAAGAACCTACATCAATTCCCAGGAAAGCATCGATTTTATCTTCATGTGGCACGTGATGATTTTTGGTGATCTCATAATATTTATTCTCTGGGAAAGCAAACACTAAAGGCTCTTTCCCCTTGTGTTCTATCCGGGGAGAAGCTAAGTATTCATTCAGCCTCTCTAAGCCCAGAAAAGGAATATCCGCCTTCTCTGTTCCCATGATGGTCAAACCTGCCCCAACAGCTCCCATCTCCTTAAAGAATTGTGGAATTAACAACTCTCCTTCGGAGAGTCCAAATACGCTTTCAAAAGCCCTTCTTACCCCTAAGTTAGCGGCAACTCCACCCTGAAAAGAGATGGGCTTTTGGATCTTTTTCCCCTTGACGATGGAGCCTTTGAAGTTTCGTGCCATGGCAAAACATAATCCGGCAACGATATCATAGTCCGGGGTGGCAATCTGCTGAAGGTGAATCATGTCCGATTTGGCAAAGACGCTGCATCTTCCGGCAATGCGAGGGGGATTCTTTGATTTCAGTGCCAACTTTCCAAATTCATCCTCGATGGAGATCTTCAGCCGTTTGGCTTGCTGATCCAAAAATGATCCGGTGCCGGCGGCACAGAGCGTATTCATGGAGAAATCCTCCAGCACCGGAGCTTTGGAGCCGTCATCCTGACGCAACAGAATCAGCTTGGAGTCCTCTCCCCCCATCTCAATTATGGTTCGCACCTCCGGAGTTAAAAAGCCGGTGGCTTTTGCCTGGGCGATCACCTCGTTTACGAAGCTTCCCCCTAAGATGGAATTTATCAACTTTCCGCCGGTGCCAGTGGCGGCTAAAGATTTTATATCATCCGGATTGAATTTTTCAAAAAGATCCTCTAAGATGCCTTTTAAAGTAGGAAGTGGTTGCCCTGTAGATCTCTGGTAATAAGATCGAAGTATCTCCCTCTCAGATGAGAGAAGCACCACCTTCACGCTGACTGATCCTATATCAATGCCCAAATAGAGATTCTTATTCATTTTTTTGAAGAGTATGAGTCGGGTTTTCAGTCCATTGAAAATTTGATTTCGGGCATTCTCCTCTCCCTATCAAAAATTTGACATATTATATAGTTTAAAATTCAAATTGTAAAGGATTATTTTTAGAAAGAATTCAAAAGAAGTTTGGTCAACGGATGAAACGGAAGACATGGATTTTCATCTTTTCATCTGTTCAATCTGTTAGCGCCGTCTCATATTTGTTAGTTTCATAACTTTGGCAGATAAAATTAATTGGGAGGACAGCGCCAAAGAAGAGAAGTGACCCCTGCAGATGGAAATAATGGTTTCCATGCGAAGCATTCATACGAATCTCTGCCAGAGTTATTATATCAGGAGAATAATTCCCTTTCCCCTGAGGGGAGATGCGTATGCATGTGCGTATGCACTCATACGAGCTTCGCAGGGAAAGGTTGAAAATCCCGCCAGAGGTGTGAACCGTATGGTTCACTCCAGAGGCGGGGGTGAGGGGGAAAGAAGATAAACAGAAGGGGGAAAGCCAATGCCCCCTCACCTTAGTCCTCTCCCCCAAGGGGAGAGGATGTTGCCCCGACGGGCACCCGTCCGGGTGGAACCAACGTATGGGAATAAAAAATGGATGTAGAATCCGTCTGTATATGTTATTAAGGAGAGCATATAATTGTTTACATCCCCCCTTTAGAAAGGGGGGGGGATTTGAAACTTGAAAAATTCCCCTAAATCCCCCTTTGCTAAAGGGGGATGCGTATGCATTCATACGAATTTCAAGTCAAGCCCAAAACAGGTGGGGGAGAAAAAATCAATGCGAAGCTCGTATGAGTGCATACGCACATTCATACGAATAATAAGGTGTAAACTGTTTCCTGCTCCCCTTAGTAACTTCAAAACCATAAAGACCAACTAACAATTATGGGACACCTCCCATCTGTTTAATCTGTTGGGATATTTATTTTCAATTCAAAAAATATTTGCCAAAAGATTTTTAAATTGTATCTTATCTAATAAAGTTGGGGCAGGGGTTTGGCCCCTGCCCCAACTTGAGGATACCTCGTATGCCCCTTAAAGCGCTTCTGCTTATTTTGGTCTCAGCCCTACTTCAAGCCTCCTTGAATCTTTTGATAAAGGGAAGCGAAAGAAAAGTCGCCTTTGTTGCCGGGGCATCTTTAATCAGTTTCATCCTCTACTTCCCGCTTTTTATGTGGGGACGAAGCTTCTTAGGGGAATCCAGCTACCCGGCAAGTCTCTGGTCGTGGATTGGTATTTTAGCCTGCGGAGGGACAGGTGCGGTCTACTACATATTCATAGGAAAAGCTTATGACAAAGTAGACCTCTCTGTGGTCTTTCCGGTAACTCGTAGCTTTGGACCAATATTCATCTTGATCTTCGCTTTAATCCTGTTGAATGAAAAGGTGTCCTATCTGGGGTTTTTAGGTATTTTGATTACCGTCTTCGGCTCTTATGTGATTCATCTTCCTTCTTTTAAGCTTTCCCATCTTTCATTACCTTTCAAAGCATTCAAAAGCAAGCCTTTTCTCTTCTCAATGGCGGCGGGAGCGTGCACTGCCACGTATTCGCTGATAAACAAAAAGAACCTGGAGACAGTGGAGCCATTCATCTTGTATTATCTAATAATTGGCTTCATGACTTTGTTTTTGGTGATCTCTCTTCTGTTAAAAAAGAAAGGGAAACAAATCAGAGAGGAATTTAAGCACAACATAAAAGGTCTTTTCCTGATGGGACTTTTTGGCTTCATCAGCGCCGCTCTGTTTCTCTATGCTTTGCAGATGAGCAAGGTCAGCTATCTGGGGGCGGCAAGAAATATAAGCATAGTTTTCGGAGTGATTCTGGGAAACTTCTTTCTCCAAGAAGGATATGGAAAGATGAGATTTTTTGCCTCCCTTTTGATCTTTACTGGAATATTTCTGCTTTCTGTGAGTTAAATTTAGGTGGAAGCCAGAACCTAACTTAAGGTAGGTTCTGGCTTTAGACGCCTTTGGGGTTTCCCAAGACCGAAAAAGTATTATACTTCTATTATCTTCTGCACAATTTTCTTTTCCATCCGAACAAATTTTGTGCGAAACAAAAAACAAAAGAAAAATTGGTTTACTATGGCGAATATTCTAATCGTTTGATATTTGGTTAGTTAGAACATCCAGTTAACCTTAAACATTAAGTCATCGAGTTTGGCACAAAGCTTGCTTTGATAATGGAAAGGATTATTAGGAAAGTTAGTTAGAAATATGGAGGTGTGAAAATGAAAAAAGTTTTTTTAATTTTGATCTTTCTATTTGGGTCGGTTTTCATTTTCGGCGGTTGTGAAGAGGAGGTCTATATAGTTCGATCGGATTGTACCCCTCCTTCGATGCCGAAAGGAGTTTATAGTATCACCGCGGATGAGGCGGTCTGGTTGTTCTGGGAAGCGAACGATGAGAAAGATTTGGCCGGATACAGAATTTACAGGAAGACAAATCCAAACTCAAACAAATATTACCACCTTGCCACGGTAGACACTTCAGCCTATATTGACTACAATGTAAAAAATGGAAACACTTATTACTATGGAGTAACTGCCTTCGACTATGATAGAAATGAGAGCGATTTTTCAGATGTGGCTTTTGACACCCCCAGACCGGAGGGATTCGATTGGAGGCTATATGATCATTTTTATAAACCCTCTCTTTCCGGTTTTGATTTCTCTGAAGAAGAGGTCCTGCACTGGCTGGATTCTGACGCAGATGTTTACTTGGAATACGATGATTATCTGGAAACTTTCTTTTTGTGCGTGGCGGACAGCATCACGGACATTCAGGATTTCGGTTACACAGATCACTTAGATGATGTGGACTGGTCACCATCAGATGGGTGGTCTAAGGTTGGCTGGGTAGAGGTGGTAGAGGGACATTCCTACATAGTCTGGACTGCGGATGATCATTATGCTAAACTCAGGGTAGGAGAAATTATTGGCAACACCAAGATATATTTTGACTGGGCGTATCAAATAGATGGGGGAAATCAGGAGCTTGCTCCCAGACCACCTCATAGAGAGAATTATCTGAGGGTGGCTGTGAAAAGATAGAGTCAAGGGTCAAGAGTCAAGGGTCAAGGGTCAAGGGAAAGAGATACATGAGAAAAAAGAGACTTAGAGTTAAATCAAATGAATGACGGATTGATCGGGTGAGAATATCAATCAAAAAGATAACCGCCCATCTGGGCGACAAAAAGGGAGTGAGTAAGATGTTGAAAATAACCAGATTGATAAGGCTTGTTTTAATTTTCAGTTTATGTTTTTCCGCAAGCTTATTTTGGGGGATAAGAAGCTTTGCCGAAGTAACCGGAGGCATGGTCCATGATTATGATGACTCTTACGGGGTGAAACATCGGGTCATCTCCGATCCCTATTTGGATGTGGAGGTTTGGGTGGATAAGGGGGAGGGAGCCACTTACTATCCGGGTGAGGATATAAAAATCTATTTCCAAGCTTCGCGCGACTGCTACTTGGTGATCTATAACATAGATGCCAGAGGATATGTCCATCTACTCTACCCGTATGATTCAGCAGACGATTATTATGTTGAGGGTGGAAGGGTCTATAGAATCCCGGATAGGTTTGATGATTACGATCTGACCGTAAACGGACCCAGCGGAGTGGAATATATCCAGGCAGTGGCAAGCTTGGAGCCTTTAGTTCTTCCCAACTTCCCTGGTGAATATTCGTATGAGGGTGAAATATACGCATACCAACTGGATGGAGAGGATCCATTTGAATTCATGGCGGAGATAAATGCTGAAATCGCACCTTATGATTATGCCTCCGATGTCTGTATATTTAGCGTAGACTACCAATACCCTAAGTGGTATTACTGGCCCCGGGTGGTATACGTGGATCGGCCGGTTGACATATATTGGGGGGGCGTTTATTTCGATTATCCCTGGGGCGTGGAGGTATGGATTGACGGAGTCTTCTATGGAATCACCCCTATAACCATTCCGGCACTGGTGGTGGGAAGGCATTACGTAAGCTTCTGGTTTCATGGATGCTGGATCTGGAGAGACTGGTTTCGGGTGAGACGAGATTGCACCATAAGAGTATGGGCTGACTGTCACGATAGATACAGATATGTGAAGGAGAGGTTTGTAGAAAAAAGCTACCGGGCGGAGAAAGCTAAAAGAAGAAGGGGAGCTGGGGATATGGGTGGATTGGTGAAACCGGTTCGACATGTGGAGAAGGGAAGAAAAGCTTTAGCTGAGGTTTCACGTATCAAGAAAGAAAAGGAATTCAGAAAGGAACCGTCGGTAAAGCGAAGGGGACTTAAGGATCGTCCTGCTCCCTCACGCATAACCGCTAAACCAAAACCGAGCAAGATAGATAAAATCACCAGGGCTAAAAGCATCCGGAGGTCTTCGCCTTCCGAAAAAGCTACTTCCATGGATAAAAGAAAGGCAAGAGCAAAGAAAATAATATCAATGGGTAAAACGTCAAAAAAGATAGTGAGAGATAATAAGCTTAACCGCCCAAATCAGCCATCAAAGGTAACGCAGAAGATGCGGAAAAGCGAAAGCTCAAAACCAAAGATTAGTAAGGCAAAAATAAGCAACAGAGAAAAAAGAGTGTCAAAATCAGCTGGCGTCAGGAAAACGCATGTCAAGGAGACAAGGGATAGCAAGCCGGGGAAGAGAAGAAGATAATGATTCCCTTGCTTTCCGGTGGTGTTCTTCACCAGGGAGACAAACGGCGGGTGAGGAACACCCGCCTGAACAGGGGAGGGATAAGCAAACTTTTTACCATTTGTTGTTGCCCAATTTATTCGCAGTATCTTGAGATTGGGCTTTTCACAGGCTGGATCACCCTACCTTTGGCAGGGGATTTTCAATAAATCGAGCAACTACGGAGAAAAGGGATTCTTAAAAAAAGCTCAATATCAGTTTGAACATCACCAAAATTAAAAAAATGGAGTCTTGCTGGAAATTTGACAATATGATGAGTGACATATAATAGAATTTTTCACAACGGAAGGAAAGGGGTAGCCGCAGATCAATTGACTTCCTATGGATCCATATGGACAAATGAGCTTTAGTCTGCGAGGAAGGGATGCAATGTTTAGGAAATTCTCCAAGAGGGTGTGTCAAGTAAATTGTGTGAGAGTTCTGAAAAAGTCATTTTTGCGGGGCTGGGAGCCCCGCCTACGCGGGACTAAGTTATTTAATACCCAACCGCGTAGGACCCGCCTCGGGCAGGCCAAACCCTGGCATTTCTTCAGAGATATCTGTGTAAATTTGTTTTTTTGAATGAGTAAACTGTTGACAAGTGGCGCAGTTAGGCTATATTAAATTAGCCATTCTAAATTATGGCTTAAGGTTTTCGGTTAACCGTGATATTGCTCAAAAAATATTACTGATGAGAGGTGAGAGAGATGAAGAAGATTTTTGTCGTTTTTGTGTGTATCCTGACCACCGTGGCTTTTCTTTCTTCGGCTTCTGCCATCGACCGAAGTTCCAAAAGCAACAGTTCAGATACGAAAGAGAAGCCAACCAAGATTAAAGAGATCAAAGAAAAAAAGACCACCAAGGAAAAGGCTGGAACGGTTACCTCCTCAAAGGAGGGTGTCCAGAAAAGGGAAGACAAAGACGCGGTTGCGCCCAAAGAATCATCAAAGAAAATCAAGGGGTGGTTTAAGACAAAAAAGAGCAAGGAGAAATATGATTATTTCATAGATAGAAACAATAATGGCATTGATGATCGGTTAGAAAGGGACGTAAAGGCAAGAAGCATAAAAAAGCAAGAACCTCTTAAGAAGCAAGAGACCATTAAGAAGCGGCCTTCTGTCCCTGCAGAAAAAGCGCCGGCAAAAGTGAGCCCCTCCATCAAAACGCCGAAAAAAGTAAAGGAAACAAAGGTAAGCGAACAGAAAAAAGAGACAAAAGTAAAGAAGACTGAGAAGAAGAGAGAAGGAGACAAAAGATAATTTCTGGTTTATAAGACCTTAGCCAACATATCATCCAAATTGGTTAATAGAAGCAAAAGCCAGAACCTAACTTAAGTTAGGCTCTGGCTTTTTTTGATGTGCTTTTCTGAAAAAACATGTTTTTAATCACTGCTTGGTGAGATATTATCATCCCCAGCCTTTCGGAACCCAAAAACAGACGAAATCTTTTGCCAGCAAAGGTTAAGAATCATAAATTTTCTCCCGATTAGTATTTTATGGATGAAAGTATGTGCATTAAGGGAGAGGTCTGTGTTTAGGGATTTAACCCTCAAGTTCATTTCTGAGCATGAACGTTAAAACTAAAGAAGTGGGGCTTACCGGAAATCTGCGGACGGTTTCTTTATCCGACCTGCTACAGTTGATCAGTGCGGCTGGAAAGACGGGAATGCTTCTGATCTCCCGGGATGACCAGAAAAGAGAGATATATTTCATGAAGGGAAATATCATCTACGCCTCCTCCTCGGGAAACGAAGATGAGCTTTTAGGAAATCTTGTTCTAAGGAGGAGGAAGATTCTCGAGCCAGATCTTAAGAGAGCTTTAAGCCTTCAGAAGCTGACCCGGAAAAGATTGGGCGCCATCCTCCTGGAGATGGGGGTTTTAACCAAAGAGGAGTTGATAGAATGCTTACAATATCAGATAGAGGAGATAATTTATAACCTGTTTGGCTGGAATTCAGGCGAGTTCATCTTTTACGAGGGGAGGTTGCCACCGGCAGACCAAATCACCACCCAGCTCAATACCATGAACGTGATCATGGAGGGATCAAGGAGGATCGATGAATGGATACAAATCCAAAAAATTCTTCCGCCTGATGACGTGAAACTTCAGATGGTAAAAAATCCCAGGATAAAGTCGAGCACAGTGACCATGCCTGTAAATGACATACAGCTACTTCCCTTCATCGATGGAGAGAGAACCATCTCCGAGCTTTTGCAGGTAAGCCCTTTGAGCGAATTTTACACACGCAAGGCGTTATATAACCTGATCACTTCTGGCTTGGTTGAGGCAGGGGAGAAAAAAAAGATAAGAAAACAAGAGACGAACGGAGAGAAGCTCCTTTTGTATGTGATGATCAAACTATACTCTCAGTCCTATCAGACCATTGAGAAAATGGCCTCCCAAAAGTTGGGAGAGGGAGCCAAGAGGATTTTAAAGAGATGTTTTGACGCTCAAAAGTCTTTAAACCCTCTCTTGAGTAAACTGGAAAGCTCTGAGAATTTCTTAGACTTTCGCCATCTGGAAAACTCGGTAAATAAAATCCGTCAGCCCATCCGATTTCACAAGCTGATGGATGGATTAAATGATCTGCTTTTAGAATTCTTGAGATCTATCTCCAGAAGTTTGGGAAGAAACTTAACCAGGCAGGTTATCTCTCAGATCAAGAAGGAGACAGCCCAGGTGGTAGCTGAGCAGAGATGGATTGCAAAAGAGTATGAGTTGGAAGAAGAGCTTTTGAAAACTCTAAAGAAAAGCCAGCGATGTTTATAGAAAAACTTCATAAGTTCTTGAAAGGAAATATAAGTAGAAAACTAACCTGTGTTATCAGCTTCTGGTTGGTATTTTTTTCTGCACAGGTCTCCTTCGCCTATGAAAGTGCCGATATTTTCCGGGCGGAGATTCGAGGCTCCGGCTCTTTATCGGTTCTTTCAGCACTTTTTGATATTTTGCTTCTGGTGGGGGCGTTTGCCTGTTTTCTTATCTCGGTGAGAGTTAAATCATTCTTAAAAGATGGGGAGCTGGCTTCCGGATGGACTCTTTTTTCGCTCTCCTTTGTCCTTTTGTTTGTGGCTCAGCTTCTTAGCTTTTCTTTAAGCGTTGGTCTTCTGAATATCTCCCCCAACATAATCTCCTCACTTCGTGTTTTGTTTATCCTTTTTTTAGCTTCTGGTATTTACTTTATGAAAAAAGTCCTGAGTTGATCTGACACCTTTAAGTTTATCAGTCTTATGAACTTTCGGATTTCTCTCAAGCCCAGAAAGTAAGGGGACTTAGCCCCATTTTTTCAACCACCAAAGTTAAGTAACCGAATTTGACTGTCGATAAACCTATTAGTTAAATCTTAAGGGTCTTCGGATTTGTCTTAAAACATCTATCCCGGGGAATCGCATCTTTGTCGGAGGTGAATTTTTGTAGCATCTGTGGTTTAGGGGGGGAAGTGTAGCTTAAGCTGAGAGGATTTATGCAGCCAACTGTACAGTTGGATGAAAGAATCTCCAAATGTGAGGAGATTTTAGCTCACAATCCCGAATCCATGATTTTTGCGGCCCTATCGGATGCCTATCGTAAGAAGGGAGATTTGGCTAAAGCGTTTCATGCCTGCACTCGAGGTTTAAAGCTTCATCCCGATTACGGTCCCGGACATCTGGTGATGGCAAAGATCAACATGGAAAGAGGAATGTATTCCGAGGCGGAAAAGGAGCTTGCTCTGGCGGTTCAGGCAGATGGCAAAACCAGAGCCACCGAGCTTCTTCTGGCTCAGATTCTCATGAAGAAAGATCAAATAAAAGATGCCAAAAAGATCTTAGAAAAGCTCAAAGCCACTGATCCGGAAAATGAGGTGGTGGGCGAGCTTCTGAAGTCTATAAAGCAAAAAGCGGATTTCGGCAGGATCCATGGGACCGACAAGCCGGGCTACGATGTGATGACGGTGCAGGAACGCTGGCATATAGAGAAGGTGGTGGATCTTAAAGACGGGGTGCATTATTTGAAATCCCTGCCGGACGTATTGGGGGCGTTGGTGGTAGGAGAGGATGGATTGGTGCTGGAGAGCAGGCTAAACCCCAATTTTAAAAAAGAGCGAATCGGGGCAATCGCCACTTGCATCACCCAATGTGTGAAAGATGGGGTAGGTGGGATAGGGTTTGGAGAATATGAACAGGTCTTGATAGAGACGGAAAACCTTGAGTTTTGGATAATGAAATTCAACAACCAAGCTTTTGTATTGTGTTGTGCCCCAGAAGCCAATCTGGGAGCTTTAAAGATAAGAGTGGGTGAGCTTCTGGAACACCTCTCCAGAAACCTTGAATAAGAGGGAGGTAAGGTGAATTCTGATTACAGAGGGGAGTTGAGAGGAGTTCTTTTGGTCTCCTTTTTTATCATGGTGGTTCCACTGATATTCTTCCCCAGGGATTTCGGGCTGAAATTGGATTGGTCGCTCTTTTTGCTTTTCGCTTTTGAGTTGGGCTGGTATATGCTGATCCTGTTTGTCATGTTTTCCAAAGCATCAGCTCCAAAGGTGTTTCTATTTGGCCTGTTGACTCTGGGCTATCGAATTGGCTTGGGCATTGGATTTGGTATACTTCTTCTGGTTATGTTTCCTTTGTCTTTATCCTCCTCGCTTCAGTTGGGAATCTGTCAATATATGCCGGCTTTTCTTCTTCAAGCTTTGATGTCTCCATTTGTGCTCAAATCACTTTTTGAATCCTCTATGGGGAAAACAAAAAAAGCTGAAGAGACGCCAATGGAGTTTGAGCGAAGGGTTGCAGAACCCCTTCCTTCTTCTTTTACTCCTGAAATATCAAAAGAGAGGTTAGATGGCAGAAGATCAATTCCCTCACAAAAGGAGATTAAGGTGGCAGGAGAAGACAAATTAGAAAACATTTTGCACTACCTGAGAGAGTATGCCGGAGTGAAGGCGGCTATTCTGGTGGATCAAGAGGGTTTGGTGGTGGCGAAAGATTCTTTATCCGATTATGATCCGGAGAAGGTTGCCTCCTTCGCTCGGTGCTTGAAGGAGACGAATGACCAAATACTTCACAAGATGGGAGAGAAGACCTCGGAACGAATTGGAATTTATACCCCGGATATGTGGATATGCTTAAATCAGATAGAAGGCTTCACATTGGTGGTGGTGTCCGATCGCCGCACGGATGAGTTGCTTTCGGTTCGAATATTACAGTCCACCGGAATGATAAAGAAAATTCTTTCCGAGAGGTACCAGCAAAATATCCTAAAAGTTGTGGAGGCATGATATGTATAAAATATTGGAAGAGCTGAACAAAACTACCGGGATCAACGGCAGCATGGTAGTAGGAGAGGACGGCATCGTGATCGCCGCTGATTTAAATACCCAGCTTCAAGACGAGGCAGTGGGGGCTTTGGCGGCTTCCATCGTCAGCACGGTCAAGAAGTCGATGGAACGCCTTTCCAATGAGGATTTAAAACAGATAACCGTGGAGGCCGGCAAAGGCAAGTTATTTTTTACCGAAGTGGGGATAGGCATCCTGGCGGTCACCACGGATTCTCAGGTAAATGTGGGGCTGGTTCGGCTGGAGATAAAAAATGCGGCGGAAAAAATAAAGCTTGCCCGAAAGTCCGCCTGAGACAGTCTGAAGTTGCCAAATGGAGACAAAAGATGGCATCTATAAATTATGCCTTCAAGGAGATCTCGTGTAAGATAGTTTTCTACGGTCCCGGACTTTCCGGAAAAACCACCAACCTCCAATACGTTCATCAAAAGATCCCGCCTCAGACCAGAGGGAACTTGATCTCTTTAGCCACTGATCAGGACAGAACCCTTTATTTTGATTTTCTTCCAGTGGACATCGGCAAGATACATGGGTTTTCCACCAAGTTTCAGCTTTACACCGTCCCCGGGCAGGTGTATTACAATGCTACCAGAAAGCTGGTCTTAAGAGGTGTGGATGGTTTGGTCTTCGTGGCAGACTCCCAAAAATCCAAAATGGATGAGAACATGGAAAGCTTTCAGAATCTGGTGGAAAATCTGTCAGAATACGGATACGACATAGACAAGATTCCTTTAGTGTTTCAATATAACAAAAGAGACTTTCCTGACATCAGCTCGTTGGAGGAACTAGGGAAAGCATTAAACCCTGAGGGGCTTCCCTACTTTGAAGCGGTTGCCACCAAAGGGATAGGTGTATTTGATGTCCTGAAGTGTATCAGCAAATTGGTCTTGGATCAAGCCAAACGTAGACAACTCTTTCCGGAAAGGGAGATTGAAACCGAGGAGGTTGAAAAAGCGCCGGCTTTGCTGAGTCTCTCCCAGATGCCGCAAACTGAGCAAATGGCAGAAGCTTTGAACTCCTCAACCCCTGTTGAGAACTTGACCCAAGAGGCGGTAACCACCATCACCCAAAAGAAACCTGAGCCTCCAGCAGAGGAGATAACCCCAAAGCCACAAGATACCCACAAAGAAACAAAACCCGAAATCGAGTTGGATATAGGAGAAATCGCCGAGAAAGAAAAGGTGAAGATGGATCAGATTCCCTCCAGGGAGAGCCCCACCATAATAAGCTGGTCAGCCGGAAAATCCGGCAAAAAGACCAAATCGAAAGGATTCTTTTTATGGCGCTTTGTGAATAAACTTTTCAATAGATAGAGCGGAGGTGTGAAATTGAGACAGGAGGATCTGGTAATCTATGAGGAGCAGATCGAAAAGATAGAGAAAGCTCTGAGCAGGTTAATCGAGGATGCACAAGCCAAGTGTGTGCTCCTGGTGGACAAGGATGGCCATTTGATCACTCGTCAGGGTTTCACTCAATCTTTGGATACCACTGCCCTGGCGGCGCTTTTAGCTGGAAGCTTTGCCTCCACCCGAGAGATTGCCCGTCTGGTGGGAGAGCCGGAGTTTTCCGTTCTTTTCCATCAGGGCAAGAAGGATCATATTCATATCACTCTGGTGGGGGAAAGGACCATTCTGGCGGTCGTCTTTGATGATCGAACCACCATCGGCATGGTTCGGCTTTATGCTAAAGAGGCTACTGAAAATCTGGGAAAGGTTTTCTCTTCTGCCAACCGTCAGGACCGCCAAACTGAAGAGGAGAAGAAAACCGACTTAGATTCAGAGTTTTCGACTTCTTTAGAAAACAGGCTGGATGATATCTTTTCTGAGCAATCCTGATGGAGGATATCTCAAAAGTCCGAGAAAGGGAAGTTTTCAAAAGTGTATCATCGGGTTGAGCAGAGAAAGTGTGAACACATCTGAGAAACAACAAAATGAGCAGTCTCATCATATAGAGTGACCTTAAGTGAGATTCTGAGTTTTTAGGTGAAAGTTATGTCAAGCGAATTAGGAGAAATGCTGGTTAAGGCAGGCAAGATATCGGGGGAACAGCTTACCCAGGCTTTGGACTTACAAAAAACCAACAAGGAGAAGTTAGGGGATATTCTGATTAAGACGGGAGCCCTCTCCAGTGAGGAGGATCTCTCAGAATTTATCGGTAGGCAGTTAAATATTGGCGCTTTGAGGCTATCTGATATCGAGTTGAATCCAGAGGTGGTGAAGATGATTCCCCCAGACATTGCCAGAAAGTTCAACGTCATGGCCGTCGGCAAGCTGGGCAAGACTTTGATAGTAGCTATTTCGGATCCTAATAACATTTACGTTTTAGACGCCATAAAGTTTATCACTGGATGCGCGGTTCAGCCGGTTATCAGCCCGGAGAAAGCCATCCAGAAGGCGATAGATACCTATTATCGGGATGCCGCAGGAATCGACCAGATACTTAAGGGACTGAAAGAAGGGGACCTGGAGGTGATTGAGGAGAGCGATGAGGTTCCCACCGAGCAGGACCTAATATCCCAGGTGCAGGATAAACCTTTAGTCAAGCTGGTGGATTCCATCATCGGCGATGCCATCCGAAGAGGTTGTTCGGACATTCACATAGAAACCTATGAAAAAAGAATAAGGGTCAGATCCAGATTGGATGGAAATTTGCAAGAGATGTCTCCCCTACCTTTCAAATATCGTGCCGCTATCGTTTCCAGGATAAAGATAATGGCGGATTTAGACATCTCTGAGAGAAGATTGCCTCAGGATGGCAGGATAAAGGTGAAGTTCGGTGATCGGGCAGTGGATCTAAGAGTATCCGTTCTTCCCACCATATTTGGGGAGAAGGTGGTGATGCGAATTCTGGATCCGGGGAGCGTTAACGTCGATTTAACAAAATTAGGTTTCCCGCAACACTCTCTTAAGAAGTTCGAAAAAACCATCCACCTTCCCTACGGCATGATCCTGGTGACTGGTCCCACCGGAAGTGGGAAAACCACCACCCTCTATTCTGCCTTAAAACAGATTAACACCACGGATATCAATATAATGACCGCCGAAGATCCGGTGGAGTTCAATTTCGAGGGAATAAATCAGGTGGCGGTGAAAAGCGAGATCGGACTGACCTTTGCCGCTTCTTTAAGGTCGTTTTTGAGGCAGGACCCGGACGTAATCATGGTAGGAGAGATCAGGGATACCGAGACCGCAGAGATCGCGGTGAGAGCCGCCTTAACCGGACATTTGGTCTTCTCCACCCTGCATACCAACGATGCTCCCAGCACCATCGACCGGTTGATCGATATGGACATTCCCAACTACCTGGTGGCTTCCTGTGTCAGGTTGATCATGGCTCAAAGGATGGTGCGCAAGATCTGCCCTAATTGTAAACACCAGGTTCAAATTCCCTCAGAGACCCTCCAGATGCTGGGACTTGTTGACAACGAAATCAAAGGTCTCAAAGTTTATGAAGGGAAGGGTTGTTCGGAATGCAATAATACCGGCTATTCAGGAAGAACCGGTATTTTTGAGGTGATGCCCATGACTCCTGCAATTGAAAGGATGATAGTTTCCAGAGCCTCCAGCGCGGAGATAAGGCAACAGGCTATAACCGAGGGCATGCTCACTTTAAGAGTTGCCGCTTTGGATAAGTTAAAGCAAGGCGTTACCACTGTAGAAGAGGTTTTAGCAGTAACTGCTTGACCATATCAAAAGAGTTAAAAGGACATGGAGGGAAACAAAAGGCCGGTTTAAGAATCAAATTCCCAAGTCGATAATATATAAGGGAACTTTTTACCTTAAGATCTGGGATAAAGAAAAAACAGGAGCAAAAGATGGTCACCTTACGGGAACTCTTGGAATTAATCGTGAAGAAGAATGCCTCCGACCTTCATTTAACTGTGGGTTCGCCACCCCGGTTGAGAATAGATGGAAAGCTGGTCAAAACCGATTTTGATATTTTAACCGCAGAGGGGACCAAAAAGCTGGCTTACAGCATAATGAATGAGAAGCAGAGGCAGAAATTTGAGGAGAAAAGCGAACTTGACCTTTCCTTTGGGATTGAAAACTTGAGCAGATTCAGGTGTAACGTTTTTATGCAGAGGGGGAATGTGGCGGTAGCTATAAGACAGATCCCTTTCCGCATCCCCAGTTTCGAGGAGTTAGGCATACCCAAGGTGGTAGCCGAGTTGGCTGAGTTGCCCCGGGGTTTGGTGCTGATAACCGGACCCACCGGAAGCGGAAAATCCACCAGCTTAGCCGCCCTGATCAATAAGGTAAACCAGGAAAGATACTGTCACATCCTGACGGTGGAGGATCCCATCGAGTATCTTCATCGGCACAATTGTTCACTGATCAACCAGAGGGAGGTTTATGCCGATACCCAGTCCTTTGCCAGTGCTTTAAAATACGCCCTAAGAGAGGATCCGGATGTGGTTTTAGTGGGAGAGATGAGAGATTTAGAAACCATGGAAGCCACCTTAAACATCTCCGAGACCGGACATTTAGCCTTTGCCACACTGCATACCAACTCCTGTGCCGAGTCGATTAACAGAATCATCGACGTGTTTCCCAGCAATCAGCAGGAGCAGGTTCGGGTTACCGTCTCCTTCGTTTTGCAGGCGGTGATAAGCCAGCAGTTGATCCCCCAAATAGGAGGAGGGAGGGTGTTGGCTTTGGAGATCATGATCTGCACACCGGCCATCAGGGCATTAATCCGGGATGATAAGATTCATCAGATCTATAGCCTGATGCAGGCGGGACAGAAGTATGGCATGAGGACTATGAATCAATCTTTAGCCGAGCTTTATCTGAAACATAAAATCACCCTGGGTGACGCTATGGGAAGAAGCTCAAATGTGCAGGAGCTGAATGAGCTTTTAGCTAGAAAATCTGAGATAAGCCGGCAACGGCGTACAGCTGGAGTATAATTCGCAGGAGTGAAATTAAGGAAAACTCAAAACAAAAGCATAACTTTTCAGATAGCGCAGACATTTACTCTAAGAAGCCTGATTAGGCTCTTGTGGAGAGAATCGGGCTTTAGGGGTGACAGTTTCTGAGGGAAGGAGGTTAAATTGCCAGTTTTCACCTATAAGGGAAGGACATTAGGGGGAACTCAAGTTACAGGTGAGTTGAAGGTAAAAAACCGGGCTGAGTTGGAAAGGATCCTGCGGAGCAAAAAGGTTTTAGTGTCTCAGGTCTCCACCAAGCCTTCTCAGATAAGCATAAGAATCGGCACCGGAATAAAGAAGGTGCATATCTCCCGATTCACCCGGCAATTCGCCACCATGATCGGAGCCGGACTCCCCATGGTCCAATGTCTGGAGATATTATCCCAGCAGATGGAATCAGCAGAACTGAGAAGGGTCGTCGGCGAGATAAAGGAAAGCGTGCAGGCAGGTACCACCTTGTCAGAAGCCTTAGCCCGACACAAAAAGGTCTTTGATGATCTTTATGTTAATATGGTGGACGCGGGTGAGATCGGAGGAGCTTTAGACACCATTCTGGTTCGACTGGCCATTTACCGGGAAAAGGCAGATGCTCTGGTGCGTAAGGTAAAAGGAGCCTTAATCTATCCGGCGGTGGTGATGACCGTAGCTATCGGAGTCACCTTCATCATGTTGACTTACATAGTTCCCGTCTTTGCCAAGATGTTTTCCGGTCTGGGCGCGGAGTTACCTGCCCCCACTCAGTTCATTCTGTCTTTGAGTGCATTCATCCGAGGCAATATCTTAACCGGAGTAGTTCTGTTGGTCCTTTTGATCATCGCATATAAATTTTATTCAAGGACCGATAAAGGCAGATACAATATTGATTACCTGAAGTTGCGAATTCCGCTTATTGGGGATTTGATAAGGAAGAGTTCCATCGCAAGATTTTCGCGCACACTGGGAACCTTGATCTCCTCAGGAGTTTCCATTCTGGATGCGCTGGACATCACCGCCCGCGCATCGGGCAATCGGGTGATACATGATGCCATAAAAAAATCGGTTCTCTCCATCGCAGAAGGAGAAACCATAACCCAGCCTTTGAAGCAGTGTGGAGTCTTTCCTCCCATGGTTACCCAGATGATCTCAGTGGGAGAAAAAACCGGAGGGCTGGATGAGATGCTTTCCAAGATTGCCGACTTCTATGATGAGGAGGTGGACGCCGCCGTGGCGGCTTTAACCTCCGTCATTGAGCCGGTGATCATAGTTTTCATGGGAGTGGTGATCGGAGGAATCTTGATAGCCATGTACCTCCCTATGTTCGATATTATTGGAAAGATAAGCTAAATTATATCCAACAAGTTTGACTGAAGCGGAGAGATAAGATTTAGAATTGTTCATGCACCACTGTGCTTTTTGGCAGTGGTGTAAATTTTTAAGCCTTTCCTTGGTTTTAAAATCTAAGATTATAGAGCTTACAACTTTTATTGAGTTACGCGTGAGCAATGGAAAATCTTTCTTTTCTCCTTTAATCCCCCTTTGGTATGAACCATATGGTTCATACCTTTGTCCCCCTTTATAAAAGGGGGATTGAGGGGGATTATAAAAAAGAGGAGATTGTGGTCGATGAAAAATTTTTCCGTTACTTATACGGAGATCAGTAATTACAAAGTCAAGTGAGCTTAATAAGGCAATCGATCAGAACCGTACGTTACTGCCATTTCGTCCATGAAAAGAAAAAGTAAGGCGAAAAAAACATTACAGTTTTGCTTTCTGATAAGACGCAACCTTATGAGTGAGTCGGTATTTTAAAGAAAAGCCCAAATCAGGTTAGATGCAGATGGATGTGAACAAATCAGAACTCTCTTATTCTAAAATCCCCTGGCTTCTTTTGTCACGCCTCTCCATATTTATTCTGTTGTTGATAATTGTGGTTCTCTTTTTCCATGTGCCGGATTTTCTGGTGCTGCCCTTCACCATTTACTCTTTTGTAACCCTATCTCTTCTTTTGCTCATTGCGTTCGACCAGAGACGAACTCAAAAGCTACTATTTAATGCCGTAGTGATTTTGCAACTCATCTTGGAGATTGTAGTCGAGACCGGGGTGGTTTATCATACCGGTGGCATAGACAGTCCCTTCGCCATTCTTTTTATTTTGACCATCCTCTCCGCCAGCCTGATTTATCGATTGATCGGAAGTGTGCTTTTGGCTGGTTTATCCAGCCTGGCTTATGTTTCTATTCTCTGGTTTGAGGGAGGATTGGAATTTTCCTTCAAAAGCCTACTTTTGATTAGCGATGCCTCATTTTATGAGGCTTTTCTTTACATCTGCACCTTCTTTCTGGTGGCTTTTATAAGTGGCTATCTATCGGAAAAATTGAAAGTGAAAAGGGAAGAGTTGTGGAGTGCTTCTCTGGAGTTAAGCAAGATTAAAACGGATACGGACGATATACTAAGGCATCTGAAAAGCGGTCTGATAACCGTCGACACCTGGGGAAGAATCGTTTATTTTAACCGGGCGGCAGAGGAGATACTGGGATATTCTGAAGTGGAGGTGAAAGGGAAAGATTGCCGGGACGTGTTCAAGCAAAGAATGCCCCAACTGGCGGAAAAAATATTTCAACCGATAAAATTCAACCAGGAGGATTCGAGGGGTCTCCTGCATATCGAAGGTAAAAACAACCGAAAGATTCCCATCGGGATAAGCACATCCATTCTGAGAGATAGAGAAAAGGGAGCGAGGGGAGTGATCGCCATATTTCAAGATATCACCGAGGTGATGAAATTGGAGGAAAGACTCAGGATGGCCGACAGATTGGCCGCAGTGGGTGAACTCTCAGCCGGGATCGCTCATGAGATACGGAATCCTTTAGCCTCCATCTCCGGGTCGGTGGAAGTTTTAAAGGGGGAGCTTTCCTTGGCCGAGGAGGATCGAAGACTTTTGGATTTGATTATCAAAGAGAGCGGAAGGCTGAATCGGATTCTGACAGATTTCTTAGAATATGCTCGTATCGGTCCTTCGATGTTGAGCAAGGTGGAGTTAGTCCGTATTTTAGATGATGTTATAGAGATCGCTAAGAAGCATCCGTCTTTTGAAGAAAATATCTCAATAAAGAAAATCTTCTCTTCAGATGTCCGATATGTTTTAGGTGAAGAGAATCAGATAAAGCAGATATTTCTAAACCTTTTAGTAAATGCCATGGAATCAATGGAAGTCAGGTGGGGAGAGATATTGATAACTGACCGGACCTTAAATCAATTAGATCAATTTTACTTTACCCAGGAGGAGCCGGAGGAATCGGAATGGATTGCTGTTGCCATCGCTGATCAAGGAAAAGGAATGACCGAGGAACAGAAGGAAAAAGTTTTTTCGCCATTTTATTCCACCAAAAAGAATGGCACCGGTCTGGGACTGTCGATAGTGCAGAGATTGATAAACAATCTGGGTGGAAGAATAGAATTTCGCAGTCAGCCGGGCAAAGGCTCTGTATTTGTACTTTATCTACAGAAATATGTGAAAAGGAAAGCCAGGTTATCTCAAACGGTTCACATCGCAAATTTAGCAGACTTAGATGTTTGCACTCCAGAACTTCGGCAAACATAAATGCCTGCACTTCAAATTTCTTAGAAAACTACTTTTTGAAAGACGATGTAAATCCAGTTTGACAAAGAAACAATGGTGGTCCTCCGCCTGCTGCGATCCCAGATGATCGAAACTCATAGCCGCCCACTTCAGGGCGGTTATTTTTTTCAGATTCTGCTTGGAAATTGGCAAAATCCGGTTATATTAAATTAGAGAACACGGAAAACTCTAAATATAACTCAGGCGTTTTATGGCAATTCCGATTTTTGGGAAAATAACCATGAAAAAGTTTTTGATTCTCTGCTCATTGATTTTTACCCTGTTTATCTCAAATCCCCTACAAGCAAGAATCATCCACGTGCCTGCTGATTTCTCCACCATTCAGGCGGGCATCAACGGTGCAGTCGATGGCGATACGGTCTTGGTGGCAAGAGGACATTACTACGAAAGGATAAATTTTGCCGGTACTGCCATCTTAGTTGCCAGCAATTTTATTTTTGATAATGACACAACCACCATCGATTCCACTGTCATTGACGGTGAAAATACTGGTACTGTAGTCGTATTTCCGGGATCAGCCTCAACTCTTCAAGGATTCACTATCACTAACGGATATTCAACGGAGGGTGAAAGAACCTACGGCTGGTCTGGTAAGTCTATAATTACCAACAATATCATGACTGGCGACTATGCCAATTACGCGGATGCCGAAATTCACCGTGAGGATGGCCCACCTGTGATAACGAACAATATTATCATTGGTAACGATGGTGATGGAATCTACTGTAAAGGTTACGTGCCGAAAATCACCAAGAATACCACATCAAACAACTTCACTGCCCCTGGCGGAGGAATCTCCTGCTGGTCCGTTACCCCCACAATCAAACATAATGTCGTAACAAATAACTCTGGTAATGGTATCTACTGCGAAACATCTTCACCTACAATTGACAGCAACAATGTAATTAACAATGGTGGTAGTGGAATCCGTTGCGAGGAGTTCTCCTCGCCCACCATCGGTAGTAATGCTATTCTCAGCAACTCATTTGGTGGGATCTATTGCAGGGAATATTCGTCGCCTACCATCATCAACAATACTATAATCGATAACTCTACCGAAATTGAGCGTGGTGGAATCTTCTGCCAGTGGGGTTCCTCTTTAAAGACACTTAGTCATTTATTTTGGACCATTTGTGTCTGTCATTTAAATATAACAAATTAATAAAATCCAATCAAGAAATTTATCACATTTGTAGAGACCAAATACAAATCATACACTTTTTGAGAAAAAGATTAGGCAACACCCAAGAGAGAAGATATGCGTATGCATTCATACGAATCTTTCCCTCCTCTGGAGTCTCTTTTTTCTCAATTAGATTAAACTCCTCCGGGGGGAGATGTCCATTGTTTTTTTATCTCATCCCGCCAAAGGCGGGACTCCTCTGCCCTCAATCTTTGACCTCCATCTTTTCCACCCCGCCTGTCAATCTTGGCGGACAGGCAATCCGCTACCTCCTTTTTTCCATTTCTTCCATAAACCAACAGGTCAGTTGACTCAAATGAGGGGATACCATCTCCCTTCCTTTTCCCACAAATTCCCACCTTTTTGCTTGACTTTTTTGTACCTTGGGGTTAATTTATATGGAGCGATTGGTTTAAGTAATTAAATAGGAGGATTCCAAAATGTTAAACAAAGGGCTTGGTTTGATCCTGATGGTATTAATGATGGCTGGGTTTGTATTTATCAGTTGTAGCAAAAAATCGACCAAACATGAACCACCCCCAAACCATGCCCCGCAAGGCTGGTTCTGGCAAAATCCTCTGCCTCAGGGAAATGACCTTAGAAGTGTTTGTTTTACAGACGCCAATACCGGCTGGGCAGTAGGAGCTGATGGCACAATCCTACACACCACCAATGGTGGAAGCAATTGGAATGGACAGAATTCTGGAACTTCGAATTGGCTTGAGAGTGTCTATTTTACAGATGCCAATACTGGGTGGGCAGTAGGAGAGGCTGGCACAATCTTACACACCACCGACGGAGGAAGTAGCTGGAATCGTCAGAGTTCTGGAACTTCAAATGTTCTTTATAGTGTCTATTTTACAGATGCCAATACCGGCTGGGCAGTAGGATACCCTGGCACAATCTTACACACCACCGATGGTGGAAGCGATTGGAATGCTCAGAATTCTGGAACTTCAAATTGGTTTTATAGTGTCTATTTTACAGATGCCAATACTGGCTGGGCAGTAGGATACTCTGGTACAATCGTACACACCACCGATGGTGGAAGCAATTGGAATTCTCAAACCTCTGGAACTTCACATTACCTTGAAAGTGTCTATTTTGCGGATGCCAATACTGGCTGGGCAGTAGGAGATGATGGCACAATCTCACACACCACCAATGGAGGAAACAGCTGGTATGCTCAGAGTTCTGGAACCTCACACGGGCTTCTTAGTGTCTGTTTCACAGATGCCAATACCGGCTGGGCAGTAGGATGGGATGGCACAATCTTACACACCACCGATGGTGGAAGCAACTGGAATGCTCAAACCTCTGGAACTACTTCAGATTACCTTGCAGGTGTCTATTTTACAGATGCCAACACTGGCTGGGCAGTAGGAATGCGTGGCACAATGTTACACACCACCGATGGAGGAAGCAGTTGGAATACTCAGAGTTCTGGAACTTTTAAATCCCTTGAAAGTGTCCATTTTACAGACGCCAATACCGGCTGGGCAGTAGGATGGGATGGCACAATCTTACACACCACCGATGGAGGAAGCAACTGGAATCTTCAAAGTTGTGGAACCACATCGGATCTTAGTAGTGTGTATTTCACAGATGGCAATACTGGCTGGGCAGTAGGAGGTTGGGGCGGGATCGGCACAATCCGACACACCACCGATGGAGGAAGCAACTGGAATGCTCAAACCTCTGGAGCTTCACATTACCTTGCAAGTGTCTATTTTACGGATGCCAATACCGGCTGGGTAGTAGGATCTGGTGGCACAATCTTACACACCACCGATGGAGGAAGCAACTGGAATGCTCAAGCCTCTGGAACTTCACATTACCTTGAAAGTGTCTATTTTGCGGATGCCAATAACGGCTGGGTAGTAGGATGGGATGGCACAATCTTGCATACCACCGATGGAGGAAGCAAGTGGAATCCTCAACCTTCTGGAACTTCACGGGACCTTCATAGTGTCTATTTTACAGATCCCGATACCGGCTGGGCAGTAGGGGATGGTGGCACAATCTTACGCGCCACTCGTGGTGGTGGAAGCAATTGGCATGCTCAGGATTCTAAAACCACCAGTCGCCTTAACAGCGTGCATTTCACAGATGCCAATACTGGCTGGGTAGTAGCTGAGGATGGACAAATCGTACACACCACCTCTGGTGGATACAACTGGAGTCACCAGAATTCTAAAACCGGTTGGGACCTTTACAGCTTGCATTTCACAGATGCCAATACCGGCTGGGCAGTAGGAAGGTATGGGACAATCTTGCACACTACAACAGGAGGCGAAACTTCTGGGGAATAAGAGCATGATAGCCATTTTTCGGTTTGCTCGCTTGGAGGATTCCCACCTTATTGCTTGACTTTTTTGTATCTTGGGGTTAATTTATATGGAGCGATTGGTTTAAGTAATTAAATAGGAGGATTCCAAAATGTTAAACAAAGGGCTTGGTTTGATCCTGATGGTATTAATGATGGCTGGGTTTGTATTTATCAGTTGCAGCAAAAAATCGACCAAACATGAACCACCCCCAAACCCTGCCCCGCAAGGCTGGTTCTGGCAAAATCCTCTGCCTCAGGGAAATACCCTTAGAAGTGTCTGTTTTACAGACGCTAATACTGGCTGGGCAGTAGGAAGTAGTGGCACAATCTTACACACCACCGATGGAGGAAGCAACTGGAATGCTCAAACCTCTGGAAATGGGGATTACCTTTATAGTGTCTATTTTACAGATGCCAATACCGGCTGGGCAGTAGGGGGGGAGGAGGCGGATGAGGAGTATGGCACAATCTTACACACCACCGATGGTGGAAGCAGCTGGAATGCTCAAACTTCTGGAACCTCATATGACCTTCTTAGTGTCTATTTTACAGATGCCAATACCGGCTGGGCAGTAGGAGACTATGGTACAATCTTACACACCACCGATGGAGGAAACAACTGGAATCCTCAACCTTCTGGAACTTCATGTAACCTTAACAGTGTGTATTTTACAGATGCCAATACCGGCTGGGCAGTAGGATGGGATGGCAAAATCTTACACACCACCGATGGAGGAAGCAACTGGAATCCTCAAACCTCTGGAACCTCACACGACCTTTTAAGTGTCTATTTTACAGATGCCAATACCGGCTGGGCAGTAGGATGGGATGGCACAATCTTACACACCACCGATGGGGGAAGCAACTGGAATCTTCAAAGTTCTGGAACTGGAGAGCGGCTTCAGAGTGTGTATTTCACAGATGCCAATACTGGCTGGGCAGTAGGAGTGCGTGGCACAATCTTACACACCACCGATGGAGGAAGCAACTGGAATCCTCAAACCTCTGGAACCTCACACGACCTTTTAAGTGTCTATTTTACAGATGCCAATACCGGCTGGGCAGTAGGATGGGCTGGCACAATCTTACACACCACCGATGGAGGAAGCAACTGGAATGCTCAGAGTTCTGGAACTTCAAAGGGGCTTTATAGTGTCTATTTTACACATGCCAATACCGGCTGGGCAGTAGGATACTCTGGCACAATCTTACACACCACCGATGGAGGAAGCAACTGGAACACTCAAAGTTCTGGAACTTCAACTTACCTTTATAGTGTCTATTTTACAGATGCCAATGCCGGCTGGGCAGTAGGATACTCTGGCACAATCTTACACACCACCGCTGGAGGAAGCAACTGGAATGCTCAAACTTCTGGAACTTCAAAGAGGCTTTTAAGTGTCTATTTTACAGATGTCAATACCGGCTGGGCAGTAGGATACTCTGGTACAATCTTACACACCACCAATGGAGGAAACAGCTGGTATGCTCAGAGTTCTGGAACCTCACCCGGGCTTCTTAGTGTCTGTTTTACAGATGCCAATACCGGCTGGGCAGTAGGATGGGATGGCACAATCTTGCATACCACCGATGGAGGAAGCAACTGGAATCCTCAAACTTCAGGAACTTCATATGGCCTTTATAGTGTCTATTTTACAGATGCCAATACCGGCTGGGCAGTAGGAGGGGGTGGCACAATCTTACACACTCACGATGGTGGAAGCAACTGGAATGCTCAACCTTCTGGAACCTCAGATGACCTTAACAGTGTCTATTTTACAGATGCCAATACCGGCTGGGCAGTAGGAGATGATGGCACAATCTCACACACCACCAATGGAGGAAACAGCTGGTATGCTCAGAGTTCTGGAACCTCACACGGGCTTCTTAGTGTCTGTTTTACAGATGCCAATACCGGCTGGGCAGTAGGAAGTGGTGGCACAATCTTGCATACCACAACTGGAGGCAAAACTTCTGGGGACTAAGACCAGGACTACTCAATCATCCAGGAATTTCAGCCTGTCTGAGAACTACCCTGATCCATTCAATCCTCAGACAGCCATCCAGTGCACTTTAGCTAAACGAAGCAAAGTCACCCTCAAGGTTTATGATTTATTGGGTCAGGAAATCAGGCTGTGTTTCAGGTTGGGATAACAATATGCCAACACAACAAATCACAAAAAAATCAGGGTGGAGTTGAAGCTCCACCCCTACAATCTTTAATTCGCACCAAGAATTTCTGTTTATTCCTGTTGACCCATTTGGATAGCTTCACAAAGACGGCATCTGTTCTCTGCTCGATGCAAAGCCGTCAGAGCACGGGGAATGTCGATTTCCTTCTCCTTTGATCTCAACCTTTGCCTGGCTCGCTCCAAAGCTTTCTTGGCTCTTTCGTAATCTATGTCATCAACGAATTCAATGGAATGTGCTAAAATAGTTACCTGGTTCTTAAACACCTCCATGAAGCCACCACCGATGGCAAAGAACAACTCCTGATTTTTGTCATCTTTTACCGTGAGCTTGCCCGGAACCAAAGCGGTGATCAAAGGAGCATGATCGGTTAGAACCCCCAGGTATCCTTCAGAGCCGGGAGCGATGAGGGAGACCACGTCATCTTCATAAAATATTTTCTCTGGCGTTACGATAGTCAGCAGATACATGTTATTTGACTTTCTTTCGCCCCGCCAAAGGCGGGACAGCTACCATTTTTGCCGCGTGGTGAAAATCAGTTTATAGGGCGGGATGAATTCCCGCCCCTATGGGGGGTATTCGTTTATCATCTCCTACGTATCCTGCGGACATAGGGCAGGGCATTCAGCCCTGCCAATAAGATATTTAACCGGTCCCTGAAAGTTTACAAACCAATTTTATGAAACCACGCCTTTCTTTAGTTCTTCAGCCTTCTCGTAAACCTCTTCTATTCCACCCAACATATAGAATGCCTGTTCCGGGATATCGTCCATCTCTCCGCTTATGATCTTCTTGAAGCCTTTGATGGTATCCTCCAGCTTCACATATCGACCGTGGGTACCGGTGAATACCTCCGCCACAAAGAAGGGTTGAGACAGAAACTTCTGGATTCGGCGTGCCCTTCCCACCAGTATTTTGTCTTCTTCTGCAAGTTCGTCCATTCCCAAGATGGCGATGATATCCTGAAGGTCTTTATATCTCTGCAGGATCATCTGCACTTCTCTGGCGGTCTGATAGTGCTCCTCTCCTATTATCCGCGGGTCCAGGACCCGGGAGGTGGAAGCTAAAGGATCGACCGCGGGGTAAATCCCTAACTCCACGATTTGACGGGACAGAACCGTGGTGGCGTCCAGATGGGAAAAAGTGGTGGCAGGGGCTGGATCGGTCAGATCATCTGCCGGAACGAAGATAGCCTGCACCGAGGTGATGGAGCCGCTTTTGGTGGAGGTGATCCTCTCCTCCAGCTCTCCCAATTCAGTGCCCAGCGTGGGCTGATAGCCAACGGCAGATGGCATCCTGCCCAAGAGTGCGGAGACCTCAGATCCGGCTTGCACAAATCTGAAGATGTTGTCAATGAACAACAAAACATCCTGGCGTTCTTCATCTCTGAAATACTCTGCCATCGCCAGACCAGAAAGCCCCACCCTTAAGCGTGCCCCCGGTGGCTCATTCATCTGACCAAAGACCATCACGGTTTTTGAAATAACCCCGGATTCTTTCATGTCCAGCCAGAGATCGTTCCCCTCACGAGTTCTCTCTCCCACTCCACAGAAAACCGAATAACCTCCATGCTCGGTGGCAACGCTTCTGATCAACTCCATTATGATCACGGTTTTCCCAACTCCAGCACCCCCGAAAAGCCCCACCTTTCCTCCCTTGGGATAAGGTTCCAAAAGGTCAACCACCTTTATACCGGTTTCAAGTATGGAGGTTTTGGTCTCCTGTTCCTCTAAACTGGGAGCAGATCGGTGGATGGGGTAGGTCTTTTCGACATTTTTTACTGGACCAAGCTCATCTATGGGTTCGCCCAAAAGGTTAAATATCCGCCCCAGGGTCCCCTCACCAACGGGAACACGTATCGAATCTCCGGTATCCAGGGCGGGCATTCCCCGAACCAGACCATCTGTGGAGGCTAAGGAAACACACCTTACCAGGTTGTCCCCCAAATGCAAAGCCACCTCTACGGTAAGATCAATTCCCCGATCCTTATCTTCGATCTTTATGGCGTTATAAATATTCGGCAGTTTGTCTGCCTCAAACTCGCAGTCGACTGTCGCCCCTATCACCTGTTTTACCTTTCCATAGTTTGGACTTCCCACTTTCACTCCTTTTTTAATTCAAGTTACGTCTTTTGAAAAAATACCTGGGAAAAAAGAATCTGGAGTGTTCACCTTTAGGTGAACTATGTTTAGGTGAACCCATGCAAAAGTTCGTTATCTTCAAGCGGTTTTCCACAGGATCCATAGAGCAAGTTAAGCTAAAGGGATTGGTGAAAGAGTGCCTTACACGCTTTAATCGGCGAGAAGTGATCGTAGGGACAGCCCTTGCTTCGCACTGAGTGCGCTCAGCACGTAGTGTGGCTGTCCTCCTTAGAGTTAGGACAGGGACAAGCCCTGTCCCTACGTAAGAACTTCTCCACAAAATCGCTTTTTCAACAACCCCTAAAGATTGACACTCCAGCAAACCTCTCCACATCTGACTTTTTCAGAACTCTTTAAGTGATCTTTCCTGAAATTTATCCTTTATTTCTATTCTATCTATCCTTTCAAAGCTTCCGCTCCTGTGGTGATCTCCAGCATCTCCTTGGTGATGGATGCCTGTCTCAGTTTGTTCATGACCAGGGTGAGATGCTCCATCATCTCCTCAGCATTTTGGGTTGCCGCACCCATGGAGATCATGCGAGAACTATGCTCTGAGGCAAAAGACTCCGCTACAGCCATCTGAACCCGGGTCATACAATAGTTGGGTAGGAGGCTTGAAAAAATCTTTTGCGGATCAGGCTCGAAAATATAATCCACGAAACCTTCCTTACCTTCATCCTTGACGTGACTTTCTATGTTAAGAAACTTCACGGTAGTAACCTTATAAGTAACCGCGGAGAGGAATCTGGTGTAGATAAAATGGATCCCGTCTACCTCTTTCGAAAGGAAGAGGTTGACTAAATCATTGGTGATATTCTTGACCTGTGCCAGATTCAAGTCCCCTCCCAGACCCAGATATTTCAGTCTGATCTCCCAGGGTTTTTTCAAATAATAAGTATATCCCTTCCTACCGATGATCGTTAAAACCACCTTGTCTTTTTCGAATTCTTTTAAAAATTTGTCTGCTTCATGTATGACGTTGTGATTATAAGACCCGCATAATCCCCGATCTGAGGTGACTACTACCAATCCCACCTTCTTCACCTCCCTTTTCTCGAAGAGAGGATGAGTAAGTGTAGCGGTTGCTTGAGTCAGATTATCCAGCATGGCGTGCATCTTGGAAGCATAGGGACGGGATGATTCCACCCTGGTTTGAGCCTTTCTCAACTTTGCCGCCGCCACCATCTCCATGGCTTTGGTGATCTGCTGAGTTCCCTGAACGCTTCTTATTCTTCTTCTTAAATCTCTTAGGGTTGCCATGTTGTTATTACCCCCTCACCCTTTCCCTCTCCCCCAGGGGAGAGGGGATAGCTTCATAGAGGATGCGGCTACCTCTTTACCTTGTCGTTTAATGAGCGCATTTTGGTAGCCGCAGGTCATTTGACTCAAATGAGCTTCAGCCTGCGTTTTGGGTTTTTAATCCATACGAGGATTCTAAATTTCGACCGTCAAGCCTTTGACTCATTATGTCCGAGCTTGGCTTTAAATCCTTCTTTAAATTTTTTTATAGCTTCGTTTAATTTTTTCTCTGTGTTCTCATCTAAATTTTTGCTGGTGGCGATGGTGTGCCCCACGTCCGGATACTCTTTTTCCATGAAGGGATAAAATTCCTCTTCAAATTTCTTTACCGCTTCTACGGGAAGATCATCCAGATAACCATGCGTGGCGACGTAAATTATCATCACCTGTTTTTCCACCGACATGGGCACATATTGTCCCTGTTTTAAAATCTCCACGGTCCTTTCGCCACGGACAAGATAAGCTTTAGTAGCTTTATCCAACTCTGTTCCAAACTGAGTGAAGGCGGCCAGCTCACGATATTGCGCCAGATCAAGCCGGAGCCTTCCTGCCACCTTTCTCATAGCCTTCACCTGAGCTTTTCCTCCAACCCGTGACACAGATATGCCCACGTTGATGGCTGGTCTCACCCCGGCGTAAAATAGGTCTGTTTCCAGATAAATCTGTCCATCGGTGATAGAGATAACATTGGTGGGGATGTAAGCGGTTACGTCTCCAGCTTGGATTTCAACAATCGGTATGGCAGTGAGGGAACCGCTTCCCAGCTCGTCACACAATTTCGCCGCCCTCTCCAAAAGTCGGGAGTGGAGGTAAAAAATATCACCCGGAAAAGCTTCTCTTCCCGGTGGACGTCTTAAAAGCAGGGACATCTGGCGATAGGCTTGGGCATGTTTGGTTAAATCATCGTAGAATACCACCACATGCTTTCCATTATACAAAAATTCTTCCCCCATAGCACAACCGGCATAGGGAGCGATATATTGAAGAGGTGCAGGTTCGTCAGCGGTAGCTACAACCACAGTGGTATACTCCATAGCTTGATGATCTTCAAGCGTCTTTATCAGTTGAGCCACAGTGGAGGCTTTTTGTCCTATAGCGACATATATGCAATAAAGATCAGTATCCTTCTGGTTGAGTATTGTATCCACCATCAAAGCGGTCTTTCCGGTCTGTCGATCTCCGATTATGAGTTCTCTCTGTCCTCTGCCTATGGGTATCATGGAATCGATGGCTTTAAGTCCGGTCTGAACTGGCTCATTTACCGGTCTCCGCTGAACCACATTGGGTGCCCTCCCCTCAATGGGGCGGAACTTTTTGGCGACGATGGGACCTTTTCCATCCAGAGGCTGACCCAGAGCATTCACCACCCTCCCTATCAGGGCCTCTCCCACCGGCACCGAGGCAATCTTTCCCGTTCGGGTGACCCGGTCTCCTTCCTTGATCTCATCATACGGACCCAGGATGGCGGCGCCAACATTGTCCTCCTCCAAATTGAGTATCATCCCGGTCACATCGTTGGGGAATTTGATCAATTCGCTCATCATAGCATCTTCCAAACCCCAGATGCGGGCAATCCCATCCCCCACCTGCAGCACCGTCCCCACACTCTCCATCTTCAGTTTGGTCTCGTATTTCTCGATCTCCTTCTGGATAATTGAGCTTACCTCTTCCGGATTCAAAGGCATAAAGAAGCTCCCTCCGTTGTTTTTTATATTATTTCTTTTTCAAAAATCCTGGTTTCCTACTGTTTAAGAGGTCTCAGAAAAACCGCAAGGATAAAAGAATTTGGAGTGTCCCGCTTCCTTCGACAAGCTCAGGACGGTGAGCAAAGTCGAACCGTTAGCGGGACCATGTAAAAGTTCGTTGTCTTTTCCCCGCCAAAGGCGGGGATCCTGAGGACAGGAGGTTTTCCGCAGGTCAGTTGTTCATTTGAGTCCATAGGAACTCAAATGAGGTCCATAGGACAGGTCAAGCTAAAGGAACTGTTGAAAAACCTTATTGGCAGGGCTAAATGCCCTGCCCTATGGATGATAGGTTATTGTCGCTCATAGAGGCGGGAATTTATCCCGCCTCAAAGTTTGGCTTTTTCAACAAGCCCTAAAGTTTGACACTCCAGCAAAACCTCTCCCCATTTGACTTTTTCAGAGCTCTCTTTAAAAAATGTTGACATAACTTTTTGTTTTATTATGAGGATGATTGACCCACTAATATACCCGTAGTGTTGTCATTTGTTCCTTCAGTTGATTTAATTGATACCGGATGCTTCTGTCTATTATCTTATCACCCAGGATAACCACGATGCCACCTAACAGATGGGGATCTATCTCAAGCTTTATCTCCACCTTTTTGCCTGTGTTTTTTTCCAACTCCTGCCTGATCTGATCCACCAGAGCTTGGTCTACACCGCGGGCGGTGATCAGGCGAGCTTCAACTATGCCTTGATCCTCCTTGAGCAGTCGCTGAAACTCCTCCGCCATGGACAGAAAATATTGGATTCTGTGCTTGCTTACCACCAGCATTAAAAATGATAACAAAGCCTCCGAAACCTGTGGCTTGAAGGTAGAGTTGAGAAGTTCTTTTTTGTCTTTCTCCAGCACCTGGGGAGACTCAAGGAAGTTTTTAAGAAGTGGATTTTTCCTCAGAAGATTGGAGAGTGCTTCCAGATCGTGGGAAATGCTTTCTATCTGATTGGTCCTCTTGGCGGTGCGGAAAAGGGCGGTGGCATATTTTATGGCGACTTTTGACTCTATCATTTAAAGCCTTCAACCTTTCCCTTCTTCATTTCATCCACAAACTGAGCGACCAGCCGTCGATCCTTTTCTTGATCCAGTTTCTCCTGAATGAGCTTTTCTGCCAGATGCAGGGTCATGTTGACCACATCGTCTCGCAGTTGAACCTTGGCTTTATCTAAATCCCTTTGGATATCCTCCCTGGTTCTGGTGACGATCTGTTTGGCTTCCCCTCTGGCGTTCTCTTTTATTTCATTTGCCAGCTTCTGTCCATCTCTGGCCGCCTCCTGGATTTTCGCCCGGGCAAGAGAGTCGATCTCCTTAAGCTTGGTCTGATAATCGGAGTAAAGCTTCTCCGTTTTTTTTCTCTCTTTCTCGATGCTGTCAAATTCCCCTTTTATCTTACTTCTTCTCTCCTCAAGCATGGAGAGAAGCGGTTTCCAGGCAAACTTTTTCAGGATTATGACAGCTATCACAAATCCAATAATGTGGGTGATAATCTGACCGAATTCAAGACCCATAGAGAAACCTCTGTCCGCGGTCCGCCATCCACAGACCGCCGACTAAGAAAGTGATATGTTTCTCGATCTTCCCTCTTAAGAGATCTTGCCCTGCAATACAAACACGGTGACAAGAGCATAGATGGTGAGCGCCTCGATCAGAGCACACCCGATTATCATTCCCAACTGAATCTTTGCCGCCGCCTCCGGCTGTCGTCCCATAGCCTCCATGGCAGCAGAGACTGCCCGACCCAGCCCAAAGGCAGACCCTATGGCGGCGATGGCTAAGCCCAAGGGAAGAAATATAGCTAAAGCAGTTTGGTAAGTCATCTAACCTCCTTCATAAAAGGTTCAAAGGTTCAAAAGTTCAAGAGTTCAATGTTCCTCGTGTGGCAACATTAGAGAAAAATATATGGTTGAAAGCAAAGTGAAAACCAAAGCCTGAATGGCTCCGGTTAACAAAGCCAAAAATAAAAAAGGTAACTGAAAAGGTATGCCCACAGGCAGATGGATAAAGCCTAAAGCGCTCACCCCTAATCCCACAAACACGGTGATCAAAACGTCCTCACCGGTGATGTTGCCGAAAAGTCGAAGAGACAGGCTCAACGGCTTTGCCAGCTCCTCTATTATGTGAATGGGTATGTTGATGGGGACCAAAAGCCAGGTGACCACATCCTGGGGGTCACCCGCCATATGTCTGAGATAGCCTACAAGTCCCAGGTTTCTTATGCCAGTATACTGCACATAGAAAAACACGCAAAGCGCCAAAGAGACAGTGGTATTGAGATTAGAGGTGGGCGATTTCATCCCGGGAATCAACCCGAAAAAGTTCATGCAAAGAATGTATATAAAAAGTGTTCCCAAAAAGGGGGTGAATCTTCTGCCCTGAGGTCCCAAGATCCCGCATACGAAATTGTCCAGCGCCTCCACCACCATCTCAACTAAATTTTGTAATCTCCCCGGCAGGATGGATCTTTTCCGATAAACCAGATACGCCACCAGACACAGCATGATCACAACCATCCAGGAGAAGATCACATTCTCCCAGTGATGCAGAAATCCGACGAAAGCTACCTCCCCAAACTTATGATAAAGAAAGGTGATAAAATTTGGAAGTTCCGGTGCGCCCTCCCGGGCTTTCTCCGCTGCGTGTTTGGCTAATTCTTCAGTTAACATTAAGTTCAAAGGTAACCATTCCCTTTCTAAAAGATTGCTTTCCGCTCCTTAGCGAGCGGATTAAGATTTAACCTTAAACCTTAGACCTTAAACCTTAACTCCCTCCCGTCTTTTGATCCCTGACCTGATTGGTTGAAGCCGTTTTCTTCTTCTCGTTTGAATCCAATGAGAGAACCCATCTTCCCAGAGCTTTCAAGAACATCACCACAAATAAGAGAGTGAATCCTGAAAGCAAACTAATGGCGGGGAAATAATTTATTCTTAACAGAAGATAGCCAGCCGCATACAGCAAGGGGAATTTAACCAGAGCTATTGCGATGATTTTGCCTTTCCTGATCTCTTTGCCGGGCGAGAAGACTTCGGTGATCAGGTGGGTCAAGAACAGAAGATTTAAACATCCCCAAACAGTTCCCGCCAGAATACCCGCTCCAAATTGGAAACGATAATAAACGGTGACGAAAAGAAAACCCAAAACTGCTAACACCAGCGAGGTTTTTATCACTCTGTGAATAAATTCTACACCCATAGTCAAAAATCCGGTTTTCTTAAAGGTCTGTAAAAAGCCACTGTAAAAGGGCAAATTGGAGTGTTCACCTTTAGGTGAACCAGGTCAAGCTAAAGCTTGACACTCCAGCAAGGCCTTTTCAATTTGTTTTTTTTCAGAGCTCTTTATTATTTTGTTTGACTTGCCTTTTTGATTAGATTGTAAACTCCTTTTCCCGCCGCTGCTAATCCCAAGCATGTGAAAACGATCATCAGGTATGGGTCTGTACCCAGCTTCTTATCCAGGAATTTTCCGATCAACACTCCCAATATAGCTGCCACCATCATTAGTATAGGGATAGTGGTCAAAATCCCCATCTGACGGTAAGTCGAATACTTATCATCCTTTTTTTTGTTCACGCTGTGAGAGTGCTCATTTTTTCTTCATTCGCCCAGCTTTTTGTCAAACAGAGCTTGCTCCTAAAGGTTTTTTATTATAATACCTCATATAAATCAAGTCAAGCATTTTTAGAAACGCTTTTCTCCATAAACTGTGGTTTTCGAGGAATAAGGAGGTGAGGTGTTAATATCGCTTGTATTCTGCGAACTTACGAAAAACTTCGTCAATAGATAAACAAACCCAATTGACAGTTAAGCGTTTTAAGAACGAGGTTTTTGGCGCTTGAAACCTTCTCGATCGAAGCGCTCGGCTGTTGCTTTTATCAATATGGGCCAGGCAATGGTGGCATCACAGAGCACCTCTGCCCACATTCCCCCCTCTTTTTTGGGGAGAAATTTTCCCCAGGAGACACCTTCGCTATAGGTGCATCCGGAAAGTCCACCCCAGTGCACAGGCTCCGGGCAGATTCTAACTCCGTATTTGAAACGATTCAATTCAGTTCCCTCACCGAACCTGCGATAGATAGCCTCCAGATAAGGGGCCACCTGTTGGCTCCAATTTCTGGGAACCCCTCCCCCGATGGTGAAAATTCCGGTGTGCTTTGCCTGTTTGATTCTTCTGGCATAATCCTCTAAGTCAAGGAAGGGATCAAAACGAAGGGGAACTTTCCCTTGTTTTTGCCTTATCCGATTATAGATGGCGAAATCCAAGCCGAGCTCTGAGTCGGTGAAAGCGGGAATGTAGACCGGCACCCCTTTCTCCCAAGCACTCTTAAGAATTCCTTGCCCTTTCTCGTTTTTGGAGAGATACTCTCCCACTTTCTCTAAAAGTTGAAAACTTGAACAAGGAACCTGAGGATCTATTTCCTCCCAAATTTTGTCCAGAATCAGCCCGGTGTCAGTAAGATTTCTCTCAGCCTCGATGGTGTCGTAAACCCGATTGTATCCATGTTTGAAAAGCTGGGTATCATTCCAGTTTCCCTCATATTTAAAGTGAGCGGCGCCCACATTTTCCACCAGACCGTGCATAACCAAGGCTCCGGTGGAAACCACGGCATCCAAAAAACCCCGATCGATCATCTCACATAAAACCAATCCCATCTTAGCCATGGTCATGGCTCCCGAGAAGGTGCCCACGATGAAACATTCGGGATCTTTTAACATGGAGGTATACACTTCTAAAGCCTCACCCAAGTTTCTTGCCCCAAAAGCGGTATCCGCCATCTGAACCAGCAATTCTTCGAAGCTAGTTACCTGTGAGAGATCCAGAGCCCGCAGAGGCTTGAGCCCATGAGTAAAGCCGTCCCCAAAATCATCAAGTTTTCTTATTTTCTCATTCTCACTCATTGCTATCGGGAATCACTTTTTAGTTTATTGGATATTGATTTTTTGCACCGTCCGAAAAATCTTTTCTATTATAGCCCACCTCATTTGTTAAGTCAAGATATTTCTGTGAGGTCTCTGAAGAACTACTTTAAAGGGCAAATTGGAGTGTTCACCTTTAGGTGGACCAGTAGAAATCTAATGTAGCGGGAACCTTTAGGTCCCCATCATGGAAGGTCGAAATTCTTCTGAGGTAGAAGTGCATAATATGAGGTCAATCAAAATTAGAAATGAAGTTGAAGATAGGGGAGAGGTTTAAATCGATTACGATTGAAATATTATTGCTTCTTGTATTTTCAATGGAACGAATTCTGTGCCCGCCAGGTCCCCTGACCTGGCGGGAGCTGTCTGTCGGGTCGGGGACCCGGCAGGCACAGGGAAACGAAGAGGGAAGAATGTTTCATTTTTTATGCAAAATTCAATAATTCTCGAGGTTGAGAAGAAACTAAAAAAGAGGATAGTCAGTTGAGCAGTAAAAGCGAGGAACTCTCTTACTCAACTTGCTATCCTCGGAAGGATGGTTAAAAATTTCCTGCCCTGATTTTTTTATCGGCAATCTGTGCAATTTCTTAACAACTGAAATCTGTCTGCCTTCACCCCCCCCAAGGTCTTTATCCTTCTATCAATTTTACTAAGACCTTCCGACTGCGTGGCCCATCGAACTCACAGAAAAAGATTCCCTGCCAGGTGCCCAAAACCAAACTTCCCCTTTCTATCAGAAGTGTTTCCGAGGTGCCAACGATACTGGATTTTATGTGAGCGGCGGCATTACCTTCCAAATGCAAGTAGTTGTCATCGAAAGGGATGACTTTGTTAAGTTCTGCTATGATGTCACTTTTGACTGAGGGGTCGGCGTTTTCGTTTATGGTCACCGCGGCGGTAGTATGCGGAACATATACGGTGCATAAACCAGACTTGACCTTACTCTCCGAAATTACCTTCTCTACCAGATGGGTGATGTCAATTAACTCCACCTGGCCTGAGGTTTTAACCCTTAATTCTTTTATCATATAACCACGCTTTTATTTAAGAGTTTTCTCCAAAATAGTTGCTAATATATGAGTTTAATTTGCCACAAAATTTGAGTCGTAGGGACAGCCCTTGTGGCTGTCTTCTTCAGGGTTAGGACGGGGACAAGCCCTGTCTCTATCCTATGGATCCTGCGGACGTAATATTTCTCTACTTCAATACATGCCTCAAATGTCTACATCTGTTGGTCATGTAAACAGAGCCTCAGCAAACCAGACCGGATCGAATCTTAAGAAATCATCCGGCTTTTCACCCAAACCCACATATTTTACCGGGACCTTAAACTCGTCTGCGATGGCGATCATTATCCCCCCTTTAGCAGTTCCGTCCAGTTTGGTCAAAAAGATTCCGGTAACTCCCACTGCATCTTTAAACATCCTCACTTGGGATAAACCATTTTGTCCGGTGGTAGCATCTATCACCAAAAGAACCTCGTGGGGTGCTCCCGGAAGAGCTTTTCCCATCACCCTTTTGATTTTCTTCAGCTCCTCCATCAGATTGATTTTGGTATGAAGTCTTCCTGCGGTATCGGCTATCACCACGTCAAATCCTCTGGCAGAGGCGGATTTTATGGCGTCAAAGGCGACCGAGGCAGGGTCCTGATTGGGCATGCTCCCCACCATCTCCACTCCCACTCTCTCTGCCCAGAGTCCGAGCTGTTCTCCTGCAGCCGCCCGGAAGGTGTCACATGCCGCCACCAAAACTTTTTTTTTCTGATCCTTAAAATCTTTGGCTAACTTGGCGATTGAAGTAGTCTTTCCAGTGCCGTTAACTCCCACCATCATGATCACGTGGGGAGAACAAAGATCGTTGCTTAAAGCTTCTCCGGCGGCCAGAATGGAGGCAACCTGATCCTTAAGAAGATCAGTAACTTTTTCAGAAGCCTCTATTTTATTCTTTGTAGCTTCTTTTTTTAAACCTTCCACTATCCTGGCGGTAGTGGATGGTCCTACGTCCGCCTTGATTAAGATCTCCTCCAGTTCATCTAAAAGCTCCTGATCGATCTTTTTATGCAGTCCCACCGCCTGGGAAATTTTTCCCAGAAGATTTCCTTTGGTTTTGGAGAGACCGGATTTCAGCTTTTCCAATGAGAGTTTCACTGATGCCTCAATTTTTAGGATATGGATTAATACAAACGCAAGAAAATTTACGACATTTTTTCGAGTCCCCCTTACCCTTATCCTCTCCCCAGGGAAGAGAGAACAGTTTCGTATCAGAAATGTACGTTTGCATCTTCAATTCGTATGAATGCATCCACAAAGCTGTTTGTATTGGTTTCAACGTGTTTATATTATTATTTTTGAATTCTATTTTGTCACCACCTCGTGTTTCTCAAACCTCACCGATACAATTTTCGATACTCCCGGCTGTTCCATGGTGACTCCATAGAGGACATCCGACGCCTCCATGGTAAGCTTATTATGGGTGATAAGGATGAACTGGGTGTTTGAACTGAAGTGTTTGATTAGTTTAAGAAACCTGGTGATGTTTACGTCATCCAAAGGGGCATCCACCTCATCCAAGATACAGAAGGGGCTGGGTTTTACCAGATAGATGCCAAAAAGTAAAGCGATGGCAGTCAAAGCTTTCTCTCCGCCGGAGAGCTGAGAGATGTTTAAAAGCCTTTTGCCAAAGGGACGGGCGGATATCTGAATGGGAGACTCCAAAGGGTCTTCTGATTCTGCCAATCTTAAATCAGTCTCTCCTCCTTCAAATAACTCCTCGAAAACTTTCTGGAAGTTATTCTTAATCTGCTCAAAGGTCTGGGTGAAAAGCGTTCTGGCGGTATGGTTGATCTTGAGGATGGTGGAGGTCAAAGTCTCCTTTGCTTCAGTCAGATCCTTAACCTGATTCTGCAAAAAGTCCAGCCTCTTTTTGGCAGACTGATATTCTTCTAAAGCCAATAGGTTAACCGCTCCAATGGATTTTAGTCTCTCTTTTAACTCATTCACCTTCTCCTTCAGGCTTTCCATACCTTCTGTCTCTGAAAGAGTCAAAGGATCAAGCTTCTCCAGATCTATCTGATATTCTTCCCAGGTTTTCTCTTTGATATTTTTAGCTTGGGAGGAGAGCTCCACCTTCTCCATCTCCAGTTGATGTAGCTGGTCTTGAACCTTCTCTCTGGCATCACGTGAGACTTTAAGATTTTTCTCTTTGAGATTCAAACTCTCCCGCCATCGGGTTTGATCTTCCACGAATGAATTTAGGTTTGCCTTTCCTTCTTCTATCTTTTCAAAATTCTCTTTCAACTCTTTTCCCTTTTCAATGATAATCTGGGCGATTTTTTCGATTTCTTCTGTGGAATTTTCAGACTCTTTTTCTTTTTCCACCTGAGTGTTTTTTATCTCTGAGATCAACTCAGAAAGTCTGGTCGCCTCATTTTTTATCTGCTCCTCTTTTCCCTGCAAAGAGACCAACTCAATTTTGAGCTGGTTAGCCTTTTTGAAACTCTCCGTGTGGAATGCCTCGGTTTTCGCAAGCTTCTGTTTTTCTTCTTCTATATGCGAAGACAGTTTTTCTTTCTGATCTTGGTGCTCTCTTATGCTCTGGTTCTGTGTTTCAACTTTCTGATTCAGTTCATCTATTCTTTCAGCAATCTCTTGAGTGAGTGTTTCAAGCTCATACCGTCGTTTCCCCAGGTTTTCTTTTTCAAACTCAAGGGTCTTAAGTTTGATCTCAGACTGTTGAATCTCTTTGGTGAACTCCTCTGTTTTAATTGAAGTTTGCGAAAGTAACTTTTGAAGTTTCTGTTCTTCGTTTTCCTTTGTTACCCTTTCTATCTGCAACTGATTAAGCTTTTGGTCTAATTCAGATACTTTCTCTTCTAATCTCTGAACCTCAAGTTCTCTTCCCAGAAGGGAGATCTTTCTGGGTGAACCTCCGGAGAGGCTACCTTCCGTTTTGATTATCTCTCCCTCCAGGGTGACAAGATGAAAGCCCGGCTCTATATGGGTGGAGAGTTTTAGAGCCTCATCCAAAGTCTTTACCAAGATCATGTTTCCCAAAAGCAGGTCTACGATCTTTTTGAAGTTTTGCTCACATTCGACCAGATCAGTTGCCCATCCCATCGCCTCAGGATAATCCTTCAGATCGATTCTGGGCACATCGAGCTTTATAACATTGATCCTGTCCAGAGGCAGGAAAGTTGCCCTTCCTTTTTCCTCCCTCTTCAGATATTGGATGGCGTCCAAAGCTGACTTTTCATTTTGACAAACTATGAATTGAAGAGCCCCTCCCAATGCCGACTCAATCGCTTTCAGATATTCAGGTTTTGTGGTGACCAAATTTGCTACCGTATCAATGATCCCGGAAAGCTTTTCCTTGGCAGAAAGCACCGATTTTTCCCCTTCACCATATCCTTCATAATGTATTGAGATGTGTTGTAGCATCTCCAGCCTGGCTTTCTCTCCCTCCAGCATCGATCTTATGTTCGCTTCCTCCGAACCGAGCTGAGCCAAGTTAGATTGATTCTGCTCGATTTTCTCCTTCAAAAGTTTTGCCTCTTCGATTTTGCCCTCCAGCACCTTTTTTCTATCTTCATCCACCGAGGTTAGATTTTTCAATCTTTCGGAAATGTCGTTGATTTTCTGTTGAATGGATTGCATTTCGTCGGTGAAGATAGTCTGTCGTTGTTTCAACTCTTCTGCTTGAGTTTTTATATTTTCCTTTTCACTTCTTACTCTGCTTAAGCCATCATTCAAATTTTGCCAGTCTGATGTAAGTTTTTCCAGCTTTTCTTTCATTTGCTGAAGTTTATCATCATTGGCTAAAAGCACCTCATCTTCTTTCTCACACGCTTCCTTTTTTGACTGAATTTCCACACCAAGTTGGCTTAGCTTCTCTGTTTTTTCTTGCTTTTGGCTTATTACCGAGGACAATCGAACCTGCAAATTCTTTATCTCTTGTTTGTTCTTGTCAATTAGCTTTTCCAGATTAGCTTTCCGTTCTCGATTTACCGAGATCTCTCGCTCAATCTGAAAGCCCCTCTCGGAAAACTCGCTAATTTTTTTCTGGAGCGAAACCGACTCTTTTTCTATCTCCATAAGCTTCAGCTTAAGGTTTTCTACCTCCGCCTCCTCTTTGTCCAGATCGGAGCTGGTCTTATGAGTCTGATCTGTTGCAATTTTTAACTTCTCCTCCAATCCCTTTTCCGTATTATTCAGGATTTGAAATTCATTCTGGCTTAGTTTGATCTCAAGGTTTTTGATCTCTTCGTTTAGTTTTTTAAATCTTTCTGCTTTACCTTTTTGCCTTCCGAGAGAGTTAGTTTGCTTTTCCACCTCCGAAAGAATGTCGCCCAGCCTCAAAAGATCATTTTCCGTATACTCCAGTTTTCTTTCCGCCTCTTTTTTTCTGTGTTTATATTTGGTGATTCCGGCGGCTTCTTCGAACAGAAAGCGCCTTTCCTCTGCCTTGTCAGAGAGGATGGCTTCCACCATCTCCGGTTGTATCACCGAGTAGGCATGGATTCCCACACCGGTATCCAAGAATAGCTCGGTGATGTCTTTTAATCGACAGGGGGTTTTGTTCAAAAGATATTCGCTTTCTCCGGAGCGGAAAAGACGGCGGGTTACCGTGACCTGATCATAATCAATGGGTAAGATTCCCTGGTTATTCCCAATCACTAAAGTTACCTCCGCCATGCCCAGAGGCTTTAGGTCCTTGGTGCCACTGAAGATCACCTCCTCCATCTTGGATGATCTTAAAAGGGTGGTCCTCTGTTCGCCCAACACCCATCTGATGCCGTCCAGTAGGTTGGTCTTCCCACAGCCGTTGGGTCCTACGATGGCGGTTATTCCCTTATCAAAATACAATTCCGTCTTCTGAGGGAAAGATTTGAAACCTAAGATCTGAAGCTTGGATAGAAATGCGTATGCACTCATACGAGCATGTGCTCCTTCCATGAATTTGAATCTAAATAGAATCTGGTATTACTGCTCTGCTTTCAGAGAACAAACTCTCAAGCGTCTTTGCCAGCCCTTCATATGTCTCTCTGGAGCCAAATCTATCCTTGGTGACCGCCAGTTGAATATTATAAAGGGGGAAGGCATTCTTTCTCTTTGGTCCCACGCGCACAGGGACTTTGCACTTAAGACAAAGATAACAATTAAAAAAACCATCTTCTAAATCCAGGTCCAGCGAAATATCAAACCGGTGTTCCTTTAACTTCTGAATGATTTTTTTTCCGGGAAGGGAAAAGATATTCAAATCTCCTTTTTGAGCAGAGATCACCCCATATCTGGTAGAGTTGGAAAGATACCCCTCCGCTCCCAGAAAGGGGAGAAGAACATGGATTTGCTTGTTCTGGAAAATATCCACAAAGGTGGAGAGTAGATCTCTGGCCATGGCGAAGCGATCTACATCGGCTGGCATACATATAAGGACGCTTTGGGACTCCCTCAGTTGCTGGTTCAAGGAAAAAGCTTCAGGTTTAAAAAGTAGCCTGTTAAACCAACTTAGAACCATTCTAGCTAATGGATTAATCTTTATGGGTTTCATCATTTCAATTCCTAATTCAAACGTTAAAAAGTTTGTGAAATATAGCCCAAATGACTTTTTAAGTCAAGTGATCCATAAAAAATTTATGTGGAGATCAAATACAAGTCGTATTCACAGGATCCAAATTCGGACACTTTTTGAGAAAGAATGGTTCGACAAGCTCACCATATTAAAGATTAGACAACACCCAAGAGAGAAGATGCGTATGCATTCATACGAATATTCGAAGAATGCTTCGCATATTTTTTAAAAATATGTAACCTTTCCGCCAGTCCGCCAAAGGTCGTTGGCGGATTGGCAGAAAACTCTCAAGAAGGTCGCCTATGTTATGTGATCCGGCAGTGGTAAAGATAATAAGAAGTCAGATCAGATACAACCGAAATTTAGAGATTCACAAAAAGGTAATTTTATTCTTGTTCCCCTTTAAACACAGGAACATCCAGTCATTACATAATCTGATCGAGAAAATCACCAAAAATATTTGAACGCAGGCTGTCAGGTCAATGTCTGGATTAAACCGTCTTTCTACAATCGAGAAATGACTTCGCCTTCTGAGGTTCTATATTCCTTATATAGATTACAGGTCAAACATGAATGAACTGGATACACTAAAGACAGATCTGCTATTTCTGTTTCATTAAAGAGCTTATCATCAACCTGAATTATCCCGTGTTCTTGTGTAAGGTTTATCACTGGAGCTTTTCTATTGATAGGGCCGAAAGTTCGATTTTGCAAAGAAGTTGCATATCCAAATATCTTCCTGCCGTGCGCATCAAGAATATAGGCATTCGAGAGATGTACTGCACCACCGTATATGACCACCTGATTCCGATCTTTATACTTCCCGACAACGGGGCAGGCAACTGCAACTGCTATCTCATCTTCGGTGCAAGAACCAAGCTTTTCCTGCATTAAATCATAGAACACAAAGTTGCCTGGCCTGATTTCGTCAACTCCATTGAAATTATTCACCACACTGCAGGTTGGTGTATCACCCACTGAAATTTCGCAGGCTTCAAAGCCACTGGCTTTCACGTGATCTTTGACTGCTATGCTTCCCGTTGGTGTTCTTCACCAACGGGAAATAAGGGTGCTGTCTAACGAGGGTGCATCATGAGAAGATTCAAAGTAATGAAAGAAAGGAATGCCATCGGAGTAACACCGTTTTTCAACACCGGGTTAGATTGGCTCTATATTACTTAATGATGCATTCGCATATGCGATTTGTGCCATAGTGATTTTGGTGGTGAGATGGGATTTCCAATAATCATAACCCTTATGCCCACGCGGTAAATCTTCGTCTGTAAGCACCTGCATGGTAATTTCGATGCACGCTCGTATAGGATTCAGAGCCGGATCAAACATTTCTTCAGTGATATGTAGTTCTGTAACGCGAACCGGCAAAACCCTATTCTTACCCCATATAAACAAGGTAAGCGGTTGATCTTTAGTTCGTCTTGACAAACTGATTCCCAAAAAGCTTTTGTGTCTGTGTTCTGAATTTTGCGGGTATAGCAACAACTCGAGCGCTGATAATTGAGGGTAAATACCAGACTCAACCGTATGGGGATGTTCACCGGGTTTCTCTAAATCATCTGTTGCATCCAGTATCAAGGTGAACGCGATGGTTTCTCGAGGTGGGGAGCTTCTGGTGCGCGCTTCGAGCCTGCGGTAAAGCTTTTCTGGATTATATTGAAATGTAATGACGCGCCCTGGTGTCTCATGTTGGTCAAAGTGGACAAAGGCACCCTTTAATATCTTTGGTGAACGTGGGAAAAATGTCATAAGACCAACCTCTCTAAAGCCGCCGTGTTACCTCATTAGTTTTTATAACCATTATGGAAATGCTATTCCATGTTATGGCTTGAAACTAACTTGGTTCTGTAAATGAAGGTTCTTCTGGCTCTTTGACTTCATAGTCGCGTTCCCACCCTTCGTTTTCTAAAGTTATCTTTTGAATGGCTACTGTTGCTCCATTCGCATTAAGTTCGGGCAATGCTTGAAACTCCGACACCCAACAGCGATAGATTTTATAAGCCATCACCAGTTGTCCGGCTTCATTATAGAGTTCAAGAATAATGTCTTTCCGAAAGTCCTTTAATGAAACCTCAGCACCTAAACCAGCTCCGAAGTTCCATACTTTATTTGCCCATTTTTCAAACTCTAAATCATGAGTAACTCCGCGCTCCAGAACGATAGATGCATATTCGGTTCGACCAGGCGACTTTCGGCTGGTGCTGGGATCACCTCCCTCGCGATGTATAATCACCTCGGTTTTTCGGATCAACGGACTCACTTTGCTGATTCCAGCAACATAGCGTCCATCCCACTTGACTCGAAACTTAAAATCTTTATAGGGATCAAACCTATCTGGATTAACAGTAAATTGCGCCATATTATTCCTCCTTGGTTGGACTTCTGTGAATTACCTCTAATTCAGGATACTGCAGTACAAACATAATGTAGAATAAGAAAATTGTCAATGAGCAATTCCATAGTTCTGTCAGGAGCTACTCCTGACAGTGCGTCAGGTTTGGAGGACCTGACACAACATGAGACCTCATTCTACAATCGAGAAATGATTTTACCTTCTAAAGTCTTATATTCTTTGTGGAGATTGCAGGTCAAACAAGAGTGGACTGGAAACACAAGAAGTAAATCTGCAATTTCTATTTCATTAAAGAGCTTGTCATCAACCTGAATTATCCCGTGTTCTTGTGTAAGGTTTATCACTGGAGCTTTTCTATTGATAGGGCCGAAAGTTCGATTTTGCAAAGAAGTTGCATATCCAAATATCTTCCTGCCGTGCGCATCAAGAATATAGGCATTCGAGAGATGTACTGCACCACCGTATATGACCACCTGATTCCGATCTTTATACTTCCCGACAACGGGGCAGGCAACTGCAACTGCTATCTCATCTTCGGTGCAAGAACCAAGCTTTTCCTGCATTAAATCATAGAACACAAAGTTGCCTGGCCTGATTTCGTCAACTCCATTGAAATTATTCACCACACTGCAGGTTGGTGTATCACCGACTGAGATTTCACAGGGTTGAGTGTTATTACTCTTTAAATAGTTTTTAATTGCTAACAGTCTCGCCACTGTCTCATCATGGATTCTGCGAATATCGTCGACCGAAGATGCATAATAGCTATGTCCAGCGTGCGTTAGCAATCCCTTGAAATCAAGCTTCGTCGAGTCTTTTATCTTCCGGGCAAGGGAGAGGATGCACTCAAAATCATCCCACAATACCCCTGTCCTGTGGTATCCGGTATCGACTTTTATCCACATTCCAACCTGATGGTTGAGGCTCTTATCCAGTGCCGAGATGATTTGCTCCGAATCGACAATCAAATTCAGCTTAATGTCGCACGCCAGCTTGTTGATCTTGTCGATTTCCAGCATGTTGACAAGAAACGCAACCGTAATATCCGACCACCCGTGGCTGGCAAAATACAATGCCATATCAAGTGATGAAACTGTGATTGCTTCCACCCCGAAATCCTTAAACCAATTTCCGATTTCGGCTGATTGGTGCGTTTTGAAATGAGGCCGGAACCTGACGCCCGATGCTTTCGCTTTACGAGCCATTTTTTCGATATTTTTCATCACTCTCCTCTTGTCGAGAATCAACGTGGGCTTGGTGATCTTAAGAGATTTCAAATGCTCGTTTGTTTCAGTCATCAGTTTTCAACTCCATGGGGTACACATCCACCTGTGTATTCCATAGTGTCAAGCAGGTCTGAAGACCATGCTTGACCTACAACTCTATTCAGAATCATTGTCCGGAAGCTCCGGGAGTCGTTTGAGCGCTTTAACGTACTTTTCTTCATCAAACTCTCGCAAATTTTTCTGTACGTAAAATATTTCTGTCGCAACAACAGCAGCTATCATTTCTTTAGCCTGTTTCTTAGTTAAGCCCTCTGAAATAAGTCGTTCGAAGGTTTCTTTGACCTCCGGTATTTCGCCAGACTGCAACTGGTTGTCCACTGCTTGTAATAGCAGCTTTTTCAATCGAGGATTATATTTTTCCATGTCCCATCCTTGATAAATAACGAATTGTATAACTACTGATTAGACTGCAAGCTGCAGTCTAGCTTTCTTTCATTATCTCAACTCTCCAACATTCTTTCTCTGACCATTTGGACGGGGATGGTGCCGTAGCTTAAAAGCTGGTCATGAAATTTCTTTAAGTTGAAGGCTTCGCCTTTGTACCTTTTGAAATCATCCCTTAATTTCAATATCTCCATCTTGCCCATGATGTAGGTCATGGGCTGGGTGGGAGTGTAAGTATATCTTTTGACCTCTGCAATAGCGTTGGTCTTTTCCAATTTTGCCACATTCACCAGCATGTCCACCGCCTTGTTAAAACTTATCCGGTTGGTATGCAGGCTAACATCGATCACCACCCGGCAGGCACGCCAGAGCTGATCTTTTAACTGAAGCAGTCGAGTCTCTGGCTTGGTATAGAATCCCTTCTCATACATAAGTTCCTCACAATAAAGCGCCCACCCTTCAGCAAAGAGTGAAGTGCCAAATTGACGCCTGGTCTTGGATTTTATCTTATTGGAATGAACCAATTGGAGATGATGCCCGGGATAAGCTTCATGTAAAGCGGTCAAAACCGCTCCATAAGAGTTGTGTCCTCGTAATTGTTCCTCTTGCTGCTCAAGTCGTAGTTTTTCATTTACCGGGGTCACCCAAAAAAATCCCTCTTGTCTTTTCTCAAACGGGGCTGGTGGCACGTATGCGCCGTAAGGAATGGTGTTTCTTTCGAAAATTGGAGTCTCCATTACGGATAGACTTTCGCCTTTGGGAATGGTGACCAAATCCCTTTTCTTAACAAAATCCCTGGCTCTTGCCATCTCTTTTGTATAGAACTTAAGCAGATTCTCTTTGGTAGGATGCTTCTTCTTAAGATCATCCACGATCTTAGTCCAGCTCTTTTTGGGGTCTATCTTTTTAGCCAAAAATCCCATCTCCGCCTGAGTCTGTTTGATGATCCGGTTTCCCATTGGCAAAAGGTCATCTGCGGTGTATGGAAGCTGGTGGTGGGTGGATAGAAGAAAATTGAAAAAGTTTTCTCCTACGGCGAAACGACCTTTGGACTTGGGAAGAAGTCGCTTTGTGAGAAATTCCTCATAATCATCAAAAGCCGAAAGCGCTTTCTGATTAGCGGCTAAAAGTTGCCCTTTGAGGTGAGGCACCTTTTCGGCAAAGAGGGGTATCATCTGTTTGAAAAATTCCTTTCCATTCGCAGTTGTCTCAATGGCAACTTGAGTCCATATTCTGGGTATGTCTTTTCCTCTTCTCAAATTATCCTGGCCTTCTTTCATCAAACGAGGCACCTGTTTCAATCTTCCCAAAACGGATTTCATCCTCCGCTTTAAGGGAGCGGAATCACGCACCATTAAAATGTAACAACTCCACAGAGCGGTCTGCGGATATACCAGGGCATGCCTTTTGAGCCAGCGTAATTTCTCTTCTTCTGCGATCTCAACCTTGAGAGAATCCCTCAACATTTTCCAGTCCATCTTTTCATCTATTGTAAGTCTTGCTGTTTTCGATTGGATCTTACGAGCAGAAGAGAATCTGTCCAATTTCTTCAAATACTCTTTTGCCTTTTTGAGATGTCGCCTCCGAGACTCTGAATCGGTCTTATCCAACTTGTCATCATAATTATGGATTCCTGAAAAAGTAGCTTCCACCGGGCTGGCTTTCCAGCGGAACTCCAAAATCTCATTTACCAGCCTGTTGAATTCTCTGTTCATCTGACTCCTCCTTAGAAATTGGTTTCTGGTTATGCTAGTAATAGGAATTACTCATTTCTTCTTTATGATAATAAATTTTTGGTCCTCCTCAAATATCTGATTGAAAAAACTCTTAACATTTTTATATGAACCTGCGGGAACTATTAACTCTTTGATGATAAATGTGCGTTTGTAGAGGATCAAATTATCTTGAATTCTGTATTCGGAGCGAAATTCTCCGAAATCATTTTCCAGATAGATTGGATCAGGCACGCTTGCCACTTTATAAGAAGCTGGAATGTTTATGGTCACGCTGTCTAAGTCTGTCTTAACCTGATCAAACATGATAGGAAAGATTCGGGTGGGCTCAGAGAAGTCTTTCGCTGTTTCATCCTGATTCAAGATGTTGGGATTTAGATATAGCGCAGAGTCTGTTTTTTGCACATAGTGGAAAGAATGGAATCGGTAGTAGATTTGAAAATCATCCTCATAATTATAGAGATTGCCAAATTGGCAAGTATCCAATATGGCACCGGGGCAGAACTGACAAATCCTTTTTGCCAGCTCATCTTTTCGCTCCAGAATGGTCAGGTTGCGCAGAAGATTTTTTATTCTCCCACTTCTGGATGTAGAATAAATCTCCCGGGCTTCGCATTCAATGAGTCCACCTGGTGAGAGTTCTACATTGACCATACGTACTCTCGAGTTTTCTGAATAGTCCAATGATGGTGTCTTGATAAGCTTTCCACCCGATTCTTGAATCAATAATCCATCAACCCCCTGGTATCCTTCTGATATACAGTTCACACTGTTTGTCCCATAATAGGGATCCAGCCATAATTCCTCTCCGTCCACATCCACCTTCAATAATAGATGGCTGAACCAATCCAGCATGGGAACGTCTGGCAGCTCCATAACCATTTCCCTGTTTAGCACCAGAACCGGGGTGGATGAAATTCCTACAGATTTCAACAAGCCGTATAGTATTCCGCTTACCTCGGCACTGCTACCCACCTGTCGATTAAAGATCGTTCGGGCCACGTCAAAAATGGAGCGGGAAGGGAAGCTTACCTTGAAATGGGATTGCACAAAATAGAATATCCTCTCAATCTTCTCTTTTTCTTCTGTGCATTCTTTAGTGAGCCTTTTGGCAAGTTTTTTCATCTGATGGGTGGGAGCAAAATGTGTGTTTATGGTTTCAAAATACCATCGGGAGATGTTCTCCCAGGATGCTACCAGTTCCTCTTTATCATTTGATGTGGTGATGGAAAAAGCTAAACTGGGAGAGTAGTGAAATAATGGAGGCATAAAGGCTTCCGTCTCATGGGCACGCAGATTCCTTTTGGCAAAGGTATACAGAGCCATTCTCTCGGAATGAACGGGGATCTCTTTTGCGGTATCGAGTATCCCCGGTGGACTATCATAATAAATCATCTGAAGATCCTTGGGGACGATCAGATTGAATCGAGAAAGAAGGGTGGGCTCTTCATTTTGAAAATAACGGATGCCAGAAAGGGGGTATTTCTCCGATCTATAGATGATCTCATAATGAATCAAACAATCGTCCTCGATCCCGGGCAGGGTAAACTTCTTTCTTTTGAGATCCTTTGACACCGATATTTCATGGATGTCCTCCTCTTTCAACTCAACTGTTGTTCCGTCCTTCTTTCTGGTTCTTCCCCTCACCTCTATTGACTCATCTTTTCTATAAAAAGGGGTAGCGACTTTCGTATATTCATATCCCCGACGATTGAAAATCTTCATGATCACCACCCTCACCTCTATCTTATCCGCCACATAAAAAATATCCTCATCCAGAAGGTAAATTGCACCGGCGGTGGGATAATCAGAGGAGGAAGGAATTTGATTTTCCGGAGTAAATGATCTGATCCATCCGGAGGAGAGCTTCTCCACCCAATTATCGTCGCCGAATATGAGTTTTGTGCAACATAAAAAAAGTATGGCTAAAGCGAAAGCAATTTTTTTCTTATGCATAAGACTTTCTAAAGTTCTCTATAATCTCTGAAATGACCTTAGCGCAACCTGAAGGTTGCGGCTACCAGTTTTCTGTTTGCGCAATTTCTTTATCGAAGACCTCTCCCCCCATCCCAATAGTGTTGCGTTAATCGTAGCCAAATAGGCGGAGATTCCTAATGGGTTGAAA
>CAZOJT010000010.1:0-33752 GCA_964580215.1 uncultured Ignavibacteria bacterium
CGTGATTCATATTTCACGCGGTATTTACACCTCTGTTCTCAGTAAAAAAAGCAATACCTTTTGAGCATTATGCCCATTCTGAACGGAGCGAAGCGGAGTGAAGAATCTTGGTTTTATGCGGGTTGGGAAGCGAGATTCTTCGCCCTTACGGGCTCAGAATGACAATTCTCAGTCGTCCTGCTTACCCCTGACCTTAATTCGCATCGGGGTAAGGTACCCCGATGCAACGAACAATAAACTTAAAAAAATTACCCCCACCCCGATTTCGTGGAGGTAGGGGCAAAAATGCGCTCTCAATCAGAAGTGCCAAAAAGGCTGGGGCAGGGGTTTGACCCCTGCCCCAGTAGAAGGACTTTGAGATTGCGCTAGCTTGAGTGTAGGATCAGCAATCTGGTGTGCAATCTGGTATGCCGTCGCCATCAATATCGCATGGTGCAAAACCACCTTTGTAAAGATAGCTTATCAGATAAAGCAGATCTCCGAGGTCGACCACTCCGTCACAGTTGACATCTGCAACTGATAGGGGACAAGGAGCAAGACCTCCCTTGTATAGATAGCTTATCAGGAAAAGCACATCCCCGAGGTCTATCACCCCATCGCCGTTGAGATCGCCACATTCCACTTTACCGGTGATCACAAACGCCATGTCAAGTGTCATTCCTGTATTGGGGTCGTACAGCGGAGTCCACTCATAAACAGGCGGCATCCACACGGACCACACCGCATCATCCATCCAATGATCCACCGAGGTCTTCCAACCCCATAACGGGGGCTCAGGATATCCTGGATACCCTGGTGGACCAAGGTCAGCCATGATGTTCAACCAGTAGATGGTTCCGCTGTCCTGACAGAATGGGTTATCGATGTCGGTTATGTCGTACCGGAACCACATATCATGATTGGGATGCTCCCACCAGTACTCAAATGGATCGAACCAACCCTGAGGATGAGGCTCCATGGGGATCATCTCGTAATCTGTGATATACGCTGACCATAGCTCCTCGCCTGGATGGCTCGGGGGTCCTGGGACATTGTCATGGATAGATAGGTAGAAGCCATAAATATGTGCCTCTACGTTGTACAGCCATGAACCCCAGAAGTGAATATCTGTGATGGGGAGTGATTTTGAACACATGAAGTCATCTGCTACCACTATCCCCGGATGGAAATCATACCCCATGGTGGCAACAACATCCCAGCCGTCTGGATTTGGCAGTTGCGGGTAGTGCATCTTGTGATTGGGCCACTCAGGCGGTGTAACATGGACCCATGCCATGTCCTCGTCATATACATACTGACCAGCTGACTGACAGAAGCCGTTAGCCCCTACATAGTTTGTATCGACGTGACAAACCGGTCCAACCGCATGAAAAGTGACCGTGATCTCATAGGTGTTACAAGGTGGTAATGGTCCAGGGAAATCCCACTCTAAGCACACACCTCCAGGATACGGCTCTACACGGGCCGGAGGAGGATCTGCATACTGGTAGTCTAAGCTCGAGTCCACACAGTCGGAGACAAGTATCTCGGTCAAATCGCAGCAGGATCCATCATTATGCACGGTGATGAGAAAATCCGCATTTGTGCATGAGTCGATGTCTGTGGAGTCAACCCACTCTTGAAGTGTCTCATCCCACACTTTTTTCTCCACATCGATGCTTGGTGTGCATACTACTCCGCCGGTGATCACAAACGCCAAGTCGAGCGAACCTCGGCAGTCGTGTTCGATCCACCCCATTCCTTCGGGGATCACGAAGTTGTAACCCATGACGTCGATGGAGACCCACTCTGGGTTATAGTCAGGCCACTCCCAGTCAAAGACATAATGACCGGGATCAACCGGACCATCGTAGAGAATGTCGCGACCAATGTAGAGCTCCTCCGGCACTCCGGGCAGAGGTGGCGCACTGTCGGCAGGAGGCTGGTCGATGGACCACAGATCGGTTGACCAGTTCACGGCAAAGGTGAACCAGGAAGGCTCACCTGGCACAAGTTCATTTACATCAAACTCGATGTGTACCACTTTCTTGCGCAGGGAATCGTATGGGTGGTCGTAGAACCAGATATTCCACCATTCGGTCATCTCGTAGAAGTACCAGCCATTGGTTGAGGTACCATCATCGTAGTAATCGGTTCCGCCACTCATCGGGGGAATGAGCATCCCACCCGGGTCGACTGCGACCCAGAACAGGTTGTGAAGTGGCTCTGACGGCTCCCAGATGTCTATCCAGTTCAGCTCACCCCAAAAAGCCCAGACCGCGTCATCCATAAAGTGATCTTCGGAGTTCTTCCAGCCCCATACTGCATCAGGATATTCTAAAACGACCGCGCTGATATTCAACCAGTAGATGACGTCTTGATCCTGCCAGAACCAGTCTGGTTCGTCAAGACAGATGTTGTACTGGAAGTAAGCCTGATGATCGTCAGGGATGACCTCACCCGTTGAGGGATCATACCACCCTTCCATGGTAGGCGGATCGATGGGAGTAAAGTCGAAATCCTCGACGTACAGCTCCCACAGCGTCTCGCCTGGCCTGCTGTAGGGAATGTAAGGCGGGTCTTCAGGGATATTGGAGTGGATGCTGAGCCAGAAGCCAACAATCGTTCCCTCGAGGCCGTACTTCCACGAACCCCAGAAATGGATGTCCTTGACCCAGCCTGAATCCGAACATTGCCAGTCGTCTGCTAAGACCAGAGGCTGGGTGGCATTCACGTCCCAGCCGTCCTCATCCGGCAACTGCGGGTAGTGCATCTTGTGAGGATCACCCGGCTGCCAGTCACATTTATAGGTCAGCTGGAAGCACATATCGACGGCATAGCCAAGGACGTCCTCCGTGTTCGTCCAGTTCGGGTAACCGAAATACACGGACTTAAAGACGGCCTGGTGCAACAGGATCGGATCATCGTGCATAGCCCAGCCGGACTGGGGCGGGGAGGCGCCAATGCCCTGAATGGAGATCCAGTACTTCGTGCCAGCCAAGAAGCTCAACGGAGCTGGCAGATCAACCGAGTAGCTGCAGGTGTAAGCCCAACTAGTCGACTCTATTAATGCCTCGTGGACTTGGGCGTTGGGGAACAGGTAGGTGGCGATAGGCGCGCCAGGTTTGGTGCCATCACCGAAGTCGTTATAGAAGGTGATCTCCCAGTCAAAGTTGCCATCATAAGGGGGCTGGCCTTCTTCCCAGTAGCCGCCGATCCAGTGGACGTCACCTACCAACTGGTCTGCCTCGAACATGAAGTCATCCGCCTCGATGGGGTCCAAGCCGCTGATGGGATCGTCCTGCGACGCGAGCAAACCAATGTAGCTCATTCCGTTGTCCCAGACAACGCCTTTAGGAACGGGGCCTCGCCAAGTGTGTACCTTCCCATCTGTAACGCTTGTTGTAAGCTCCGGTGCATCTGCTGTTATGGCTACAGAGGATACCATCAGTAGAATCAAAGCAAATGACAGAACCAGAACTATTACTGTTTTCTTTGACATCTTCTTTCCTCCTAATCTGAACGTTTAAGAACATGGGTTTTAAATCTAATGAATACTTTAAACCATCACCTCCTTTAGCAAAATAAGACGTTAGAATTGCTTTACTATTTTAAGATTGGAAAATCCCGATCAGTGGAAAAAAACACCTCACCTCCTTTTTTAGATCGGGTAAAGTTTGTTTTACTTAACATTTCTTAAGACACTCTTTTTTTAAAGCTAAAAGACTGAACTACACTGGATACTTTCGAAGCGAAAACCTCTTTCCTCCCAAATTCCGGGTGGATACGAACTCAAAAATTGTTAGACTATACTCCCTGGAATTGGAAAAAAATGCGCTGACATTTTTCCAACTTATAGAATACTAACTTAGTCCCCTTCCAACAAAGAAGATAATCCATTTATCTTCTTTGTCAAGTAAAAAATCGAAGCTTTCCCCAATCTGATGCACAAAAATTCTTTTACTCATTTAGCTTCAACAACTTGTTCTGGCAAAGACTCTGTCTCAAAGTCTCGCCCTTCGCCTCCTTCCGGTCTCAAAGCCCCCCCCCGGCGTTGGCGGAGGAGTTATAGAGCCTGTCGAAAGATGTCATTCTGAGTCCCCGCCAACGGGGTGAACCATACGGGACTGTTGAAGAACCCGAACTGACCAAGTTGTCATTCTGAGCGAAGCGAAGAATCTCTATGAGTAGCAAAGAGATTCTTCACTTCCCAGAAGGGAGCGTCCGCTCGTTCAGAATGACATAAAGGACGTTTTACGTTTTATCGACGCTCTCTATAGTTTAGAAAGTTCGAGTTACTTCAATAAATTCTTTGCTCCTCTGGAACAGACAGAGTTTGAACTTTACAATTGTGAAAGGGGTTCTGCCACAGTAAAAGAAAGACTTACTTCCCGCTCAAAGATAAAGGAAGAGAATAAAAATCTTTTCCTCTAATCTTTCCCCCTAAGGTTACTAACCATGCAATCACTATAATATAAAACACACGTCCTTTTTTGTCAAGGGAAAAATAGGATTTTTTGGAGCGGAATTATCTTCAATTACCAGAAGCGTTTAGAATTGCATCCCCAACCAAAGCACCGGGATTGAATCCCAGTCTCCTCAACGAGTTGTCAACCATCCTTCAGAACCGCTCTTCAGGATAAACCCTTCGGGCTATGCCCTCAGGACAAGCCCTTAGGGATGGTTGATCTACAAAACTCTTGTTCGTGCGAGAATTGTCGTCAAGATCCCCCGCAAGATGCGGGGGGATTTTCCCCGTCCGGGGGACACGAAAGTGGATCGGAAATTCCAATGCGAAGCTCGTATGAGTGTATACGCAAATTCATACGAATTCCCGACCCAACTTAAACGCCTATATTATATCATTCGAGAGCCGTAGGTCGGGCTGTCCATGCGGACTGCCCGAGAAGCAACTAACAGCCTGGCGGGGGACCACCCTTATAAAGATAGTTGATCAGATGGAGTACATCCCCCAGGTCAACGGTTCCGTCACAATTTGCATCTCCAGCTTGTAAGGGATTAGGGGCAGGACCGCCCTTATATAGATAGTTTATTAAATAAAGTATATCCCCCAGGTCTATCACCCCGTTTCCATCCACGTCGCCGCAGATGTATCCCAGGCGGCTCCATGAGCTCCCGTCCCAACTGGCGATGAAGTTGGCGGGGATTCCACCTGCCTGGGTAAAGTTACCTCCAGCAATCAGTTTATTGCTGTAGACCGTCAAGGCATACACGCCCGGGTAGGTGCCACCACTTATCCCTGAGCCAAGGGCGCTCCAGGAACTACCGTTCCAGCGGGCGATGTAGTTAGCCGAGGTCCCACCCGCTTGAGTAAAAATTCCTGCTGCGATCAGATCGGTGCCGTAGACCGTCAGGGCAGAAACCTCCGTGATCCAGCCACCACTCATCCCTGAGCCAATGGTGCTCCAGGAACTCCCGTTCCAGCGAGCTATGTAGTTGGCCGAGGTCCCGCCCGCCTGTGTGAAGCCACCTCCCGCGATCAAATCGGTGCCGTAGACCGTCAGGGCAGAGACGTAACTGTTCATTCCCGATCCCAGTACCAGCCATGAACTCCCATTCCAGCGGGCGATGTGATTGGCTGGGGCTACACCCGCGGTGTCAAACGTCCCTCCTGCGATCAGATCGCTACCGTAGACCGCCAGGGCATAGACTGACGGTATATAGAAAAAAGCACTCATACCTTGAGCCAGATTGCTCCATAAGCTGCCGTTCCATTGGGCAATGCAGTTAGCTGTGACGCCACCTGCCAAATTGAAGTTTCCTCCCGCGATTAGCTTGCCAGCGTAGACCGTCAAGGCGTAGACCCTCGTGGTCGGCAAGCCACCCGTTATCCCCGACCCGAGGGCGGCCCAAGAGCTTCCGTTCCAACGAGCAATATTGTTGGCTGGGATTCCTGGCCAGCAACCCACGCCAGTGAAGTTTCCTCCCACGATCAAGTTCCCGCTATAAACCGTCAGGGCATATACTTCCAGTGGCCAACCTGATTGTAACCCACAACCCACACTGTCCCAGGAAGTCCCGTTCCAGCCGGCAATTCGGCTGACCCGCTTACAGCCTGCCGACTCGAAGGTTCCTCCTGCGACCAGATCGTTGTTATAGACTATCAGTGATTTGACCGTAGTGTCCATATTCTTTCCCTGCTGGCCCGCCCGAGACCAGCCCTGCCAATCCCCGTGGTCATGGTTAAGTGTACCCTCTTGATCCACCCGCGAAAAGAGTGGCTCCCCTGTCTTTGAATCGAAGCGTATGGTAAAGCCAGAGAAGTCCAGCGCGCCTTCATAGCCGGAATGTCTCGCCGCTTCCAGATCGAACCGGCCGTCCGGTGTGAGGAACTGTTTCACGCTCTCCGCTTGTATGGTTGACAAATCGGCGGGGTCGTTGATCATGCTACCAAACCCCGATTGGCAACAAATTGCCAAAAATACCCAAATTATAATAATTCTAGTAGTCATGTCTTACCTCCTTTCAATTAGATAAAGTTGACTTTCTCACCAACTTAGCTTTCCCACCAACAACCCCTTTCTTACACTTGACCCAGTTAAATTTATCAGGCTTAAAGGTACATCACCGAGCGCTCCCAACAATCGGGCTGACATTTCGTGCAGCAACAAGCTCTTTCCTCTGACCCCACTTACCACTGATTGCGATAAACACAAAGTGAGTCTCAGGACAAACCTTCATGCCGATGGATCAAGAAAACATCAAGATCCAGCAAAACATTCTTCTGATTTTGTGAAGCTGACACCTCCGGCGTAAATAGGTTAAATGTTTAAGGTTTAACACTAAAGTCTAAACCCTAAAGCTGAAACTAATGATCCCAAGTCCTTTTGAAATCTGATTAAAATATACTCAAAAAACAATGAAAAGCAAGCAAAACCTTCTAAAAAAGGGAGAAAGGTGATGCAAATAAGTGGGTAAAATATATTTGTGATAGAAAGACAATCCGCAGGATCCTGTGAAAAGGTGTGTCCTTCCGTGAAAAAGCAACAACTTAAACCAGGAAAGAAGACACATTATGCCGATAAGAGAACCCGATTTTTCAAAATCTAATTTAACTATTGACTTAAAGGAAGCTCCGAACCTGGATTCTGCGGACAAGAGGATGTTTGGGGAGAATTTGGAGGTTACCGAAGCAGAATTTTCCATGTCCGCCAGGTTCCCTGACTTGGTGGTGAACTCTTGTATGACTTTAACAGTATCTCGCCTGTCGGATGGGGGGAACCCAACAGACACACAAGGTAGTCGCACCCATCAGGATGCGAGAACAAGATGCGCCCCGCTAAGAGTTGGGTGGCTACCACACAGGATTTTCCTCTACACCATTGGTTTTCCCAACAGCTTGTTTTCGTGCCTGTCGATGATGTGAACCGGTATGATTCTGTTTTTCGCAGAATCATCTCCATCTAAAAGCACACGAATATAGTTATCCGAAAGCCCGGTTAGCATACCGGTCTTTCTGTCTCTTCGGTTTTCGATCAACACCTTCAACTTTTTTCCCACGAAGCGATCAATATAATCTCTCCATTTCTCCTTGCCTAAAGCGTGCATGATCTCACTTCTTTTATGAATTACCTGCGGAGAAATTTTATTAGGCATGAAGGATGCCTCGGTTCCTTTTCTGTCGGAGTAGCTGAAGACATGAAGATAACTCACGGGAGATGAGCTTATAAACTGACGAGTATTTTCAAATTGCTCATCTCTTTCACCCGGAAACCCGACGATAACGTCCGCACCGATCATCACATCGGGAATAGCTTTGCTTATCTTATCTATAAGCAGACGATATTCTCCTATAGAATAATCCCTTTTCATTTTTGAAAGAATAAAATCATCCCCGCTCTGGAGAGGAATATGTAAGTGCCTGCATATTCTTTCTGCTTTTGAGACGAAGTCTATCAATTGGTCTGAAAACTCTTTGGGATCTATGGAGCTATATCTTATCCGTTCTACTTTTGTTTCCTCTAAAATTCTTTGGGAAAGCTCGACTAAGCCTAAACCGTCTTGGTTATATCTGCCAATGTGCACTCCGGTTAAGACTACCTCTTTGTATCCATTTTCCACCAGGTCAATGATCTCCGAGATGATCTGCTCGATTTCTCTGCTTCTTTCTTTGCCCCGGGTAAAAGGCACCACGCAATAGGCGCAGTTCTTTTCGCATCCATCCTGAATTTTGACCAGTGCGCGGGTATGTTTTGCCAGACCTTTGACCCCAAAGCCAAAGAATGGATCATCGCTTTCCTTGACCCTTGCCCCTTGACCCTTAAGGTAGGCGATGAGGGAGGGGAGTTTTCCTTTCTCCTCCTGCTTTACCACCATGCTCACACCAGGCAGACTCTCCAAGAATTCTTTCTCCAGTTGGGCGTAACAACCTGTGACGATGATTTTGGCATCCGGTGATCTTCTTTTTGCCCGATAGATTGCCTGCCTTGAGCTGCGGTCGCTCTCACCGGTTACTGTGCAAGTGTTGATCACGTAGACATCAGCCTGATCTTTAAAATCCACCCGCTCAAAACCAAAAGCCTCCAACTTTTCAGCGATGGCTTCGGTCTCGTATTGATTGACCTTGCAGCCTATGGTAAATAGGGCCAGCTTCATCGGATAGTGACTGTCGGATTCGCTCCAATGGGGAGTGCCCACAGGACTACTTCACAGACAAGAAATAACAGAGCTGGATCAACGACGATGTAAGCACCAGCTGTTTTGTTGTCCGAGGCTGAATTTGAGCCTACTAGCCAAAAAAGACCTTGACAATGTTAATACGGTCAACTAAAATGAAAACGATGAGATCATCTTAAATAGGTGAGGGTGCGCAGACGGCGATGAAGGCGCCTATTTGGCAAACGTGAGTCGATGAAATCGTGTCATTGAAGAGATCATAGGTCCATTGAGAGGAGGAACGAATGGATAAAGGGAAAGAAGTCGTTAGCAGATTGTCAAAAAAAGAGCTGAAAGATCATGGTAGAAATGCGATAATTGCCGCATTATCCACATTACCAGCTGTCGGGGGGGGCGCTTGCAACTCTACTGTCAGAGTACCTCCCAGACTGGAAGGAAAAGCGGATACTGGAGTTCATTCAAGAACTGAGGGACAAGTTTGAAGAAGTGGCTGACAAGGTTGACTCAGATTATGTCAAAAGCAAGGAATTCGCATTCCTTTTTGAGCAAACCTTTCAGAATGTCATTAAGAACTACAAGAAAGAGAAGCTCGATGCTTTCAAGGCAATTTTGGTGAATTGCTGCACAAGTTCCAAGTTGCGTAACTCAGAGAAAGAATACTTCGTGTCTTTGGTGGAAAGACTCCAAAGCATTCATATTCTCATTCTGAGTTTGTTTTGGGATAAAGAGAAGTTTAAGACGAAACACAACATCAACGAACCCAAAAGCACTATCGTAGGCAATCTGGGAGACACCATATTGACCATGCTGCGGCCGTTTGGATTCCACAAAGACTTGGTGTTCTCTGCAGTGAGGGACTTGGACAGTATGGGTTTGTTGAAGGGCGTTGCGAACGCCCTTGGCGGAACAATGACCGCAGATGGAGCAAGAGACCTTAGGGTTAGGCTGTCCTCATTTGGAGAGAGATTCTGCGAATTCATTAGCCTAGAATAAAATTTATGTTCCCGCTAGACCCCCTGACCTAGCTCTGTTCTTGCGGAGTATCCTTACCCCACAAGTTTCCTGGTTCGGGGTGGGGGCACCCCGAACCAAGGTAGGGGTTCCGGTGCTGAGCGGGTCGGATGAATCCGACCCCCACAAGCTTGACAATATAGAAGGAAAATCTTAAAATGGAAAGGAAAAGCCTGCGGCAATCAAGACACCATAGCAGGGCGGGTGTGACAGCCCTGTCAACCGCATGCCCCAAAGAGGACTACTTGGCATGAACCATCCTGCAAGCTGGCGGCCAACCGATACTCGGGCAGATAGTGGACAGTAAGTGGTAATGTAACTGATCAAGTAGGAGTTAATATGGAAGGAAATACACTTCGGCTGATAAACCAATTCATGATTGCCCTCTCGTACTTGTTGTGGCCTATATTGGTTCTAGTCGTAATTTTGATGTTTAGGAAACAGTTGATTGACATTTTGGGGAGGCTCAGGAGGGGAAGACTCTTGGGCCAAGAGCTAGAACTAAGCGACCGAATTGATCAATTCCAGATGAGTGTCAAAGGAGCTGTCGAAGAAATCCCGGAGAGAATAGAGCAGCAAACATCGAAAACCAATGATGTTGACGTAATTGAGGCGTCTGCAAAGGACCCGAAAATTGGCATTTTGATCTTGTCCAGCGAAATTGAAAAAGAGATGAGAACACTGCTCGGATCGCTGGGATGGCTAGCCGACAAAAACTACAGATCCATTCACGAAGGATTTGAAACACTGAGCCAGAAACGCTTGCTGCCTGAACACACTATGGGTTCAGTAAGAATCTTCTGGCAACTGAGAAATGAGATAGTCCACGGGAAAGTCGTCGATAGCGAGAGCCACGTAATTCGAGTCCTCGATATAGGGATGACCCTGCTAAGGACTCTAAGGGCAATTCCCCGTGAGACATATATCGTTCATCATCCTGGAGTTGATCTGTTTTCTGACCCTGACTGTACAACGAAAATCCAAGGCGTCAAAGGACTAATACTGGAGACTATCAGCCCGGGGGGTGTGGAGAAATCATATAGGATTTACCCGACTACGAAAACGGACTACGTAAAGGGAAGACAGGTTGCCTGGGAATGGAATCTCTCAAAAACGTGGGGTAGAAGTTGGTATATTGATCCTGGCACGAACGAAAAGAAGGCCGCTTGGCGTAGCGCAGGAGAGTTTGTCGGTCGCCACGCCAATGAATTATGGGATTGAACGCCAAATCATAGACCACCCTCGCTTCTTGATCCGTGGACCTGTCCGATCGATTAAGTTCGTAGAGCGATCACGTTTGCCCACGGAATTTAGGCGGGCCCGCGAACCTCGCCTATGAAGTACCTCCCGTTTCGGGTTGGATGAATCCGACCCCTACAATGGCGTCCGCCTTTTCCGTTGACATCCCCACTTTGTCAATTTATTATTCAATTGCGCACATTCGTGTGCCGATTAACCTTATGATAGAGGGATAATTGCAGTGGACATAGAGAGTAAAATCTCCTCCCGTTTGAAACACCTGGGGGAGTATGTTTTCTTTGGCGTGGCCGAAGCCAAAAAGAAGGCACTGGCAGAAGGAAAAGACATAATTGATCTGGGAGGTGGGAATCCTGATCTGCCGCCACATCCTAAAATTGTGGAGGCACTTAAAAAAGCAGCGGACAATCCGGAAAATCACAGGCACCCAATATATGAGGGATTGCCCGGATTAAAACAGGCGGTTGCCCTCTGGATGAAGAAAAGATTTGACCTTGATCTCGATCCGGAATCCGAGGTTCTGATCCTGATAGGCTCCAAGGAGGGGCTTGCTCATGTAAGCTGGGCATTCATAGACCCAGGAGACTCCGCTCTGGTTCCTGATCCGGCTTACCCGCCATACAAAAGAAACGTGATGCTGGCGGGCGGGAAACCTGCTCTCATGCCTCTTTTGAAGGAAAACCGGTGGCTTCCGGATTTTGAGAAAATAAAAAAGGAGGATTTGTCCAAAGCCAAGCTTCTGTTTTTGAATTATCCTAACAATCCCACAGGAGCTGTGGCGGATAGGGAGTTTTTGCAAAGAACGGTTGATTTTGCTAACGAGAACGAGCTTATCATCTGTCAGGACATGGCTTATTCGGAGATAACGTTTGATGGTGTAAGATCGGAGAGCATATTAACAGTCGACGGGGCAAAAGAGAACTGTCTGGAGTTTTTCTCTTTTTCCAAAACCTACGGCATGACCGGATGGAGATTGGGCTTTGTGGTAGGGAACAGTAAGTTAATAGATGCACTAAGACAGGTGGAAGTAAACGTCAACTCCGGCGCTTTTCATGTTTTGCAAAAAGCCGCCGTGGTGGCGCTTTCTCTTGACGAAAAAGATATAGATGAGGTTCGCCAGACGTATCGACAAAGGAGAGATGTTTTAGTAAAGGGATTGAAAGAGTTAGGCTGGGAGGTGGAAAATCCAAAAGGGAGCATATTTGTCTGGGCAAAAATTCCTTATAAGTTGGATTCCAGGAAAATGGCAAATATGCTGATCGAAAAAGCAGGCGTAGTGACCACGCCGGGAGTAGGATTGGGTCCTTCAGGCGAAGGATACCTGCGGTTTTCGTTGATTGAGGATAAAGAAAGATTGGGAGAAGCTGTTCACAGGGTGAGATTGCTGGAATTGTGAGAAACCTCTGAAATGCTATTGGGATTGGAGGTATTGGAGTGTTCACCTTTAGGTGAACCAAACATAAGTTCGTTCTCTGTCAATAAGTTTCGGGTCAAGCTAAAGCTTGACACTCCAGGAAAGGCTTTTTTTGTAATCATGGAGGGCTTAAGATGAAACATTTCACAGTTATGAAAATTGGATTGGTTATCTTTTTGTGCATTATGCTGTCTTTCTCCTGCGGAGGAAAGGTGACCACCCGCACCCCTCCAAGCGAATATAAATTCACCATCAACGGAGTGGTGGTCAAAGATCTGAACCTGGGCAAGGATATTGCATATTTTGCCATTCTGCGGGATGGCAATCCCTTCGACGGAGCAGTGGTGAAGGTGGACACCGATACTTTGGTAAATCAGGGAAACGGCAATTACTACTTGGACGGATATCCGCTCTTTAGTTTTGGAGATAACGTCTCCATCCATATCTCATCTGCTGATGACGACTTCAATCTGAGCACTTCAGTATTAATGCCCGGCTCATTCCAGATTACCGATATAAATCTTCCTACGATCACCAGTGCGCAGGCAGATCAAGTTGTAGTTTACTTCAGTCCGTCGTCCGGGGCCTCGGGCTATTTCAAAAGCATAGTGAAACCTAATAGAGATGACGGATATACGTCACTGATTCCAGGAACTGAGATCGGACAAACTGGCATTGATGCTAATGCCTTTTATGATGGACTGACTTTTGTAACAGGGTCTTACCAGGTGTTCTTGGTTTCCTATCGAGCCAGTTTCGTGTACTATTCAGGCATGGAGTTTTACCTCCCGGCGGGGCTTCCCAGCGGCAACATTTCGGGCGCAAACGGAACCATCGGCGCAGGAGTGGTTGCACCCTCCGCTTCAATAGAAGCTGTTTCCGAGTAATAGATCAAAAACTCCTTCAATCCGCAACATCAATTTAGATCGGAGATTAAGGAAACACATGTTACGTGCATCTTTTATTGGAGAACAAACGTATTAGCAACTGAGTGTATAGAGGGAAGCTAAGGAGAAAAGAATATGCCGTTTTGTCCTAATTGTCGTTTCGAATACAAAGAGGGTACGGAGAAATGCCCGGATTGTGGCGCTCCTTTGGTCGATAAACTGCCGGAGGAGAAGCCTCCTCAAAGCCCGAATTTTGTCCCCTTAAGAAATCTGCCTTCCCGTCTGTACGCCCAGATGCTGAAGGAGGCATTGAAAAATGAAGGGATAACTTCCATGATAAAGGGGGATGAAGGTATCCCTCTTAGGACTACAACCATCCACATCCCTGTTTCGACGATAACCATTTGGGTCCCAGAGAAAGATGTGGAAAAGGCCGGAGAGATAGCAGACCAGATGCTGGATCATATCTGATAGCCAAAAGTTAAGAGCAAAGAGTTAAGAGCTAACACCTTAAACCTTAAACCTTACACCTAAAACATGCCCTTCTGTCCTAATTGCCGGTATGAATACAAAGAGGGGGTATGGAAATGCCCGGAGTGTGGTACTCCTTTGGTAGATAAACTGGAAGAGGAAGAATCTACTCAAGGCATAAACTATGTCCCCCTAAGAAGTCTTCCCTCCCGCATGTATGCGGAGATGCTCCAACAGGCATTGAAAAAAGAAGGAATTCCATCCATAATAAAGAGTGATGATATTGCCATCACTTTTGGAAGCTATGGCACTACCTCTGCCGTGCCAGTGACCATCTGGGTGCCAAAAGAGGATGTGAAAAAAAGCGAAGAGATAGCAGACCAGATGCTGGATCACATCTGATTCCAATATACACTCTCCAGTCTGATAACCGTAGATCAGTTGAGTCAAAAATACCTCCGTTATGGAAACCTAAAGGTTTCCGCTACATTTGATTTTGAAACCATTGTCAGGAAACCCGAAGTGTCAGGACCATCTCAAGATCCTTTATGAAAAAGTCCCAGGCACACAAAAATTGTCACACTTGTAGGGCGGACCTCTGCGTCCGCCCTATTTTTTCAGCCTGAATCTTTTTAAGAATCGAGTCGAATGTTTTTTTAGTGTGCAAACTGAGCTTATTAAAACGTGCTTTTTCTAAACTCTCGTGTCTCATCTTCACGCTTCACGGAAAAATAGTAATTTTTACCTCTAAGATGTCGATAAATTGAAAGAACGTCTCCGTGGGGGTAGTATGCCCGAACTTGATTTTGAAACCGAATTTGAAGAGCTTAATTTAGTTGAGCTGGAATCAGTCAAGAGACTTGTTCAACTTTTGAGCAATACCCTTAAGAGCCGGTTAATTTACCCCAGCAACAATCCCATTCCCAAGGAGTTCAAAAGGAAGCTTTACCTGAGCTTAACCGAGTTTTTGAATTCCTACGATGAATTGAAGCTGGAGATCGAGTCCTCACAAATTTCCTTTCAGGGAAAAACCGTGTATGAAGATGGTGAGAGGGAAGAGGGAGTAGCTTATGTTCTGCATAAGGATGGGATCAGAGAGCTTGACTTTCTCAAAGGATTGGATCAACAAGAGATCGAGGATTTCGTTGAGGTGATGGAGGCTTGCTTGAAATCCAAAGACTTAGAAGAAGACCTGGTGACCATGTTGTGGGAGAAGGATCTCAATCATATTAAATATCTGGTGGTGGATGATCTTTTGGATGTGGATGTTCCCTCTGCTGAGGAAATCCCGGACGATTGGGATTTTAATCGACTTTTCTACTCAGAGATAGCCCTTACCGATCAAGGCACCTCTTCTGATGCGGCAAATCGCCCGGATTTGACCCATAAAGACAGACAGGAACAAACCAAAAAGCTTTTGGAGAAACTGAAGGAATTCTCGCCTGAAGAGATCGACAGCATCCAACAGCTTCTGGAGATGGATAATCGGTACAAGTCTTTGGATGAGTTTTTCGACATACTAACTGATATCTTAATCACCGAAAAAGATTTTTCTGAGTTCAGCCAGATGATGGAGACCATGGAGAGGATTTTAGGCACACTTATCAGCATGGCTGATTTCCACTCTGCGTCAAAAATCGTGTGGAGGCTGAAGAGATTTGAGGAGATGATGCAAAAATCCTCCCAACAAACAGACTCCCTTAAAAAGGACAAGGCGGAGAGAACAAGACAGGTGGTGGATCAGGCAGGAGAAGAGGAGAGCATCAGTAGGATTTCTCAGGTTTTGAATGAAAAGGAGCTCATCGATCTCTCATCTGTTAAAGAATACCTCTTCTCTTTGAACTGGAACTCCATCTCTCCCATCATTCACATGCTTAGAGAACTTAAAGGCTTTCCGGCTCGCAGGATGGTGTGTGAAGTGTTGACGGAGAAAGGAAAGGATCATCCGGAGCTTCTGGAAGAGGGCTTATTTGATCAACGCTGGTATGTGGTGCGAAATATGGTCTCCGTGCTGGGGGTAATCGGCTCTGAAAAAGGAGTGAAATTTTTAAAGCAGATCATCCATCACCCGGATCTGAGGGTGAGAAGGGAGGTTGTCACCTCGCTTTTCAAAATCCCCGGATCCGAAGCAGGAGTCCTTCTATTTTCATTTTTAGAAGATGAGGACAAAAGGATTCGCATCTTAGCTTCTCGTGGGCTGGCACAGAGAAAGGAAAAGGAAGCTTTACCCGCGTTGGTGACCATATTGAAAAACGATCAGTTTAGAGATAAATCCCCGGAGGAAAAAAAGAGTATGCTGGAGTCCTTCGCTACCGTCGCCGAAGGTGAGGCTATCACCTTTCTGGTGAAGATGGTCAACAAACGAAGCTGGCTGAAAAGAGATAAACATAATGAGACCCGCATCTTCGCCATCGGGGCGCTAAGTTTGATCGATGCTCCTGAGGCGAAGGAAGCCTTACATCAACTCAGCAAAAAGAGAAACAAAGCTATCCGGCAAGCCTGCCAGCATGCCTTAAATCGGATCAACTACCGCCGGATAAGGAGGGGTGAACGAACTAAAGTTACCTGATCTTAAAGTTTTTTTACCAAGGAGATAATTTGATCTCAGAAAGCCCAGCCAAGACAAAAGAGAAAGAAGGGACCAAACTTCAAAAGCTCTATCTTCTGGAGCAGGGAAAGAGTCTGGTTTATCAACTGTATGTCTCCATCCGGACCGCCCAGATATATGATAGATCAAATTCGGTATATGTAAGACAGGGTGAAAACCTATTCGGGCTGGTCAAAGCCCTGCTGGAAAAGGAACAGGAGATATTTGTCAAATCGAAAGAGGGTTATCTGTTTTTGAATGAGACCAGATTGAAATTCTCCTTTAACGGATACATCTCCAGCAAATTCTTTATGGAAACCTTCAGGAAGTTGCAATTTGAGAGCCTGATTATCAACTCGACATTGACCCCGGAGGAGTTGGATGAATTTGTGTTCATTCTGGCACATGCGGATACCGAATGTGAGGACCCCTTCGAGAGCTTGCAGAAGAGAATCCTTTCCTCGAGCATCCAGCACATCCGGATAGAAAAGTTAGCCTCGGAATGGGATGTGGGGGATGAGTCCTTGCCGGAGAATCAAAAAAAGCTGGCTAAGAAGAGATTCTTTAAAACCCTTTCGGTGGCTCAGGAGATGATGGAGTCGGCGAAAGCCGGACGAAGTATGAATACAGTAAAAAACAAAAGGGCGATCCAGTTTTTAATAGATCAACTCATCAAGAATGAGACTAATTTGATGAGCTTGACCGCCATCAAAAGCTTCGATGAATATACCTTTGCTCACTCGGTGAATGTCTGTATCCTCTCGGTCTCATTGGGTGCCAGATTGGGGCTTTCCAAAAGAAAATTAAGCGAGTTGGGCTTTGCCGCCTTATTTCATGACGTGGGTAAGGTGAAACTACCTCTGAGCATTCTTAACAAACAGGGGGAGTTAAATGAGCAGGAATGGGAGGTGATCAAAAAGCACCCCATGATGGGGGTGAAGACCCTTCTTTCCAAACGCAGCCTGGATAGATTTTCCATCCGAGCCATGGTGGTGTCTTTTGAACATCATCTTAAGCTGGATCTTTCCGGCTATCCCCAGGTGAGCTTCAAAAAGGATATTAATTTATACACCCGTATCGTGACCATCGCCGATGTATATGATTCCATGACATCCGGTCGGGTGTATATCAGGACTCCATTCACTCCAGATGAGGCTTTAAGGAAGATGCTGGAGAAGGAAGGGAAGAGTTTCGATCCGGTGCTTTTAAAGGTTTTCATAAACATGCTGGGCATCTATCCGGCTGGCTCGGTGGTGCTCTTAGATACCGGAGAGGTGGGAGTGGTGATGAAAGCCAATCCCACTGAACTTTCCCGCCCGGAGGTGGCAATTATCGCGGGCAAGACCGGCAAAAAGGACAAAATAGAAACTGTGGACTTAACCAAAATCGATGAAAAGACTGGAAAACATAAACGAACCATTCTGAAAACGATCGATCCCCGCCAGTACAAGTTGGACATCGCCAGATACATTTATTGAGACTTGAGACTGAGATTTGAGATGGGAGAGTTGTTGCTAAAGTTGAATAGAAAATACGATCCTTATGTTGTTCCCACCATCGGTTTCAGGGATGAGACTAATTGACAGATCTTTTACTTTTTCTTTATCGAAATTATATAGATGTGCATCCACGTAAGCATCGAACATGCTCAAAAAGACAATCCCGGCGGTTATCCATAAAAATAGATTTCGTCTGTCCTCATAGAACTCGAACTGCTCAAATTCCCAGTATCGGTCCGGATAATCGGGATTCTGGAAATTCTTCTTGTGTGTATTCATCCGACTCCATTCGATAGCGGCTAAGGTGATAAAGGTTGTCTCCGCCCCGAACACCACTAAGCTCTTGAAGTATTTTTTGTTGTAGAACTGTCCCCATCCTGGAAAGGCGACTGATCTTAAAAGCGCACCCATGGGAGATTTTCTCTCTAATAAGGTATCCAGCTGGGAAATCTTTGTTATGATGGCCGAATCCTGCTCTGTCTGCCCAAGACTTTGAGTTTCAAGAATGAATGCAAACAGGCACAAGGTTAAAGGCAAAAAAATAAAATGTTTCTTCATTCCTCTTATACCCTCAAAAAATCAAAAGCTTCGTCTATCAAAACATCGGCCAAGATAAAAGTCATCCTGAGAAAATACAAGAATTTTCTTGACCATTAAAATTCTGTAGACTTATATTGATATTCCACTCCCCGAGGGATGTTATCCCAAACGAGCACCCGTACGGGTGGGGGTCTCCGTCATCCCGAGGAAGAAAACGGGGATGATAATCCGCCCAGACAGGCGAGCAGACGCTCCCATCTGAGGGCGTCCGCCCGAAGGATCCGTAGGACAATCCCCTTTGAGCCAAATTGTCGATCGACCCACAATTTTTTCAAACCAGTGGTGTAGATCATGCATCCCCCGAAGGGGGTGCTTGACAATAAAAGACATCGACAAAACTTTGCTATTGTCAAGCTACAATTATTTGAAACCAGAACCTAACTTAAGTTAGGTTCTGGTTTTTTGCAATTTCGGTCTTATATAAGCAAAAGGCTTTCCGAAATAATAAAGCTGATTGTTTTTAAGAAACCTTCAGGTCAGGCTGAAGTCGTAGATCCCGCCGAGGCGGGGCCTGACACTCCAGCATAACCTCCTCATAGTTGGTTCTCCAGATAGATTGACAAAATTTCTTGACTAATTGTAGATATTAGAGATATATATAGGTGAAGGATTTATCCTTAGGGAGGAAAAAATGAATCAGGAAATTTCGGTTTCGGAAAAATTAAAATCGCTTCTGTCAAAGGGGACCAAGGTGGTGATCTTGACCGGGGCGGGAATATCCGCGGAAAGTGGTGTTCCCACTTTTCGGGGTAAGGAGGGGTTGTGGAAGAAGTTTCGCCCGGAGGAGTTGGCGACATTCGATGCCTTCATGGCTAATCCTCAGTTGGTATGGGAGTGGTATGAATATAGAAGAGAGATAATTGAAAAGATAAAACCCAATCCGGGCCATCTGGCTTTGGCCGATTTCCAGAACCATTTTGATAAATTTGAGTTGATTACCCAGAATGTGGATGGACTTCATCACCAGGCGGGATCTGAGAACGTGATCGAGCTGCACGGAAACATAAGGAGAAACAAGTGCATCCAGTGTGGGAAAAAATATGAATCGCTGGAGGGAACCATTGAAGGAATTCCTCCTAAATGTCCCTGCGGCGGGAATATCCGCCCGGACGTGGTCTGGTTTGGAGAGACGTTGCCTCAAGACGCTATAAACTATGCGTTTTCTGTGTCATCTGAGTGTGACCTCTTCTTCTCCGTGGGAACCTCGGCGGTGGTGCGTCCGGCGGCTTCTTTGCCTTTGATCGCTAAAAGAGGCGGAGCTTATGTGGTAGAAATTAACATCACTCCCACAGAGATTACCCGTGTGGTGGATGAAAGCCTATTGGGCAAGTCAGGCGAGATTTTGCCGTCGCTGGTGAAATTCTTCAAATGAACATTGCTGGACTAATTTGAGATTGAGGCAGCTTTTGTAGTTGCCCGATTTATCGGGCTTTTGGGCTCAACGATGGTTATCAACTAATTATGGTGACAATCTGAGATACCGTAATAGTCATGTAGTCATGTAGGTCAACCCCGCCTTTGGCGGGGTTGACAAATAAGAATTTGTCAAGCAGGCTACGCCATGCTTGACCTACAAAACTAATTTGAGATTGAGGCAGCTTTTGTAGTTGCCCGATTCATCGGGCGCCTTTGCTCAATGAATTGAGCAACTACAAAAAATCAACAACGAGATTCAGAAATTCCCATGAAAATAAAAGATATTAAAGGGCGAATAGAAAAAGCATATGCGCTTTTGGAAAATTGCGTGGTGTGTCCCAGAGAATGCAAGGTGAACCGGTTGAAAGGAGAGAAGGGGTTTTGTGGGGGGAGAAAGAATCCTAAAGTGGCAAGCTATAATGTGCATTATGGTGAGGAGCCGCCTATCTCCGGAACCAAAGGATCGGGAACCATATTTTTTTCCGGTTGTAATTTAAGATGCCTCTATTGTCAGAACTTCCCCATCAGCCAGATGAGGCATGGAAAAGAGATAACCACACACAAGCTGGCAGATATGATGCTTCATCTGCAATCAAAGGGATGTCACAACATCAACCTGGTAACGCCCACACATTTTGTCCCCCAGATACTCAGGGCCTTATCTTTTGCCTGGGAGAGGGGTTTTGATCTTCCTTTGGTCTACAATACGTCCGGATATGAGGCATTAGAATCTCTGAAACTTTTGGAGGGAATAATCGATGTATATCTTCCGGACATGCGGTATTCAGACAACCATATAGCCAAAAAGCTCTCCTCGGTGGAAAATTATGTGGAGGTGAACCGAAAAGCGATAAAAGAGATGTACCAACAAGTAGGGAATCTGATAACTGATGAGAGGGGCATCGCCAGAAAAGGATTGATTATACGACATCTGATTTTGCCGGATAACTTAGCCGGAAGCGAAGAAACGTTCCGATTTATAAAAGAGGAAATTTCCGATAAAGTATATGTAAGCCTGATGGGTCAATATTTCCCCAGCTTTAAAGCAGGGGAGTGCGTATCAATAAAGAGGAAAATCACCCCCGAGGAATATGAATCCGTGGTGGGAAGCTTTTTTAAGTCGGGTTTGAGCCGAGGATGGATGCAAGAGGGACCAAAGTATGAAACACAGTATGTGGAAGAATAAACTTCTTGTTTTCTTTCTTTTGTCTTTTCTTTTGTGTGGCTGTACGTATTACAATACCTTCTATAATGCCAGGAGAAGCTTCAAGGAAGGGGAGAAGGCACAGAAACGCGCCTTGGGGAGGAATACCGCCGGCAGAAGCCAATACGAAAATGCCATAAAGAGAGCCTCCAAGGTTTTGACCTTCCATCCCAAGAGCAGGTGGGCAGATGATGCCTTGTTCCTGATCGGAAGAGCCTACTTCAACATGGGAGAATATGTAAAGGCAGAAAGAAAATTTGAAGAGCTTCAAACCAGCTTTCCCAAAAGCAATCTGTTGGATGATTCGCACTACTATATAAGCATGTGCCACTACTACTCTGGTGATGAAATAGAAGCCATAAGCTCGCTGAACAGCTTACTTGAGTCGAAGAAGATCGAAAAAAAAAGAAAGGGAGAAGTCTCCTTCATGATAGGGGAGATTTATTTTCAAAAGGAAAAATATGTTGATGCCATAACCTATTATGAGAAGACTTTGAGCGAGTTTGATCCCGACACCCTCTCCGCCATAACCCAACTCCGCATAGGAGAGTGTCTCTGGCTGAAAAAAGATTATGCCAAAGCTAAGGAGGCATTTGCTGGGGTTGAAGAACGCCACCCTTCAGATAGCCTTTTATTCGAGTCAAAATTCAGAGAGGGGGAATGTAGTTATATATTAGGAGACTATCAAAAGGGGATGGGGGTCTATGTTGAGCTGTCAGAAGATGAGAGATTTTCTGCCAAGCTCCCTTCAATTAAGTTAAAGATTGCTGAAGGGCACTACTTTATGGACGAGCTCTGTCTGTCCATGGAGGAATATTATCAGATAACCGAAAACCATCCCAAAACCGAGGAGTCGGCAAAAGCCTACTTTCAACTGGGGCAGATATATCAGGATAGGTTCAGTGATCTGGATGAAGCCAAGAAGATGTATGAAAGCTGTAAGAATGAAAGTCCCCGGTCAGAGATAGCCAGGGAGGCGCTGACTCAAAGTGCAAATATTTCTAAAATTGAGAAGTATCAAAAGGAGCTGTCTGATGAGGAGACGGAAAAGTCAGGCAAAGCTTTGTTTTTACTGGGTGAACTATACCTCACCCGGATGAATCAGCCCGATTCAGCCTTAGCTGAGTATCTGGCTTTGGCGGATAAGTTTCCCCAATCCGAATATGCTGTCAAATCACTTTATGCCGCCGCCTGGATTTTAGAGAACATAAAAGGAGATTCTGCCGCAGCTGCAAGAATGCATAAAAGGATTCTGGAGGAACATCCTCAATCGGATTATCGGAAGCTGGCTTTGGAGTTTTTGAATGTGTCGTGGTACTCTTTTGATGAGTTGAATGTAGAGAAGGTTTATCAGGAGGCGGAGAGGCTCCTTTTTGAGGAGAACGAGGTTGATTCCGCCCTGGCTTTGTATGATCTTATAATGGAGGAATTTCCTCAAAGCCTGTATGCCAGTAAATCCGCTTATGCCAAAGCTTGGGCAATCGAGTATTTTGCCAATCCGGGCGATAGCACCGTGGCTTTAGCTTACCTGAAGGTGATAGATGGGTATCCGGAGTCAGAATATGCAGAGGAGGCCCGAATAAAATTGGGGCTTTCCCAAAGGTCTCAGCCAACTCGGCCTGCACCAAGGGAGACCTCTCCGCCCGAAGAAGAGGAGGAGGACACCACCATGGCAGAGATGCCCGACACCTCTGGACCCCAAATACCAAGGGCTCCCACACCACTCGAAAGAGGAGTGTTTGTGTATCCGGAGACAGAGATTCTTTCCGGCATCAAAGGGGTGGTGGTGCTCAAGGTCCGAATTGACTTTGATGGAACCGTAAGCGATGCGGTGGTGGTGAACTCACTGGAAAACATGTGGATAGACGAAGCGGCCAAGGCGGCGGCTTTGAATACCACCTTCGATCCGGAAAAAATCGATCCGATGCAATTGGGCGAATGGTTCTTATATACGGTGGAGGTGATACCACCTGACGAAGGTCAGGATATACATACCGACCCAACCCAAGAGCCAGATCTCTGGGAAGATTAGCATGGTCAATCAGCTCTTAACTCCTGTGTTGTCCAATGAAAAGCTCCAAAAAAGGGTGTTCAAGCTCACCCTTTCTTCTTCCTTTATCCCCAGAAAAGCAAAGCCGGGAAATTTTGTTCATATAAAAGTCAGTTCAAATGATTATCCCCTTCTTCGGAGAGCATTCAGCATCCACAGCCTGGAGAAGGATAAAGGCAGATTTGAGATTCTATTCAAAGTGGTGGGAAAGGGGACTGAGATTTTGTCAAGAAAATCTCCTGGCGACACACTTGATATTCTGGGACCAATCGGCAATAGCTTTTCCCTTCCTAAAAAGGGGAAGGAAATCATGCTGGTGGCAGGAGGAATGGGAATAGCTCCTTTGTGGTTTCTTTTTACCCATCTGATCAAAAGATTTCACAAGAACGAATTGACATTTTTCGTGGGGGCTAAAAGCAAAAAAGAGCTTTTGTATGCTAAAAAGTTAAAAAACACTAAAGCCAGATTGATAATAGCCACAGATGATGGCAGTGCGGGAAGAAAAGGCTTGGTCACTGAGATTTTTCTGAAGGAGATAGAGAAAAGAAATTATGATCTCAAAAGCCTCGCCGTTTATTCCTGTGGGCATCAAATGATGATGAAAAGAATGTCTGAGATAGCGAAAAAATTAGACCTTTTTTGCCAGATCTCTTTGGAGACACATATGGCCTGTGGGGTGGGGGCTTGTTGGGGATGCGTGGTCAAACAAACAGACGGAACTTACAAAAGAGTCTGTGTGGATGGACCAGTGTTTGATGCCAGAGAAGTAAATCTCGAATAACATGCACACACATTTACATGCATCCCCTCTCCCCTCCGGGGAGAGGGCAAGGGTGAGGGGGCTTACTCGTATGGCTGTGCTTGGCAGACACGTGAAGTCACTAGTGGGCTGTAACATAAATTCAGGATATTGTAGTTGCTCAATTTATTGAGCACTGTCGTCACTATGCCTGATAAATCAGGCAACTACAATAGCGAATAAATTTATGTTACAGAGCACTAGCCTTCAGAAAATCTTAATGGAAGTCGATTTGAACCAAAAACCTAATCTTTCGGTCAAAGTAGCAGGAATCAAATTTTCCAATCCGGTTCTGGTAGCATCCGGCACTTTCGGTTATGGTGAGGAATACAATGCTTTAATCGATCTTTCCAAGCTGGGCGGCATCGTCACCAAATCCATAACTTTAAACCCCAGAGAGGGAAATCCGCCTCCCCGAACAGTCGAGACCCCATGTGGAATGCTTAATTCTATTGGTCTGGCTAATGTGGGAGTGGAGAACTTTATCAAGGAGAAACTACCTTTTTTGAAAAAGCTGGGGACCCGAATAATCGTCAATGTAGCAGGAGGCACCATCGGAGAGTATGTTGACGTGGTCAAAAGACTTTCCCGCTGCAGGGGAATTGACATGCTGGAGATAAACATCTCCTGCCCTAATGTGAAGGAAGGGGGATTGGATTTTGGCTCGAAGCCCGAATCGGCGCATGCATGCATAAAGAAAATCAAAGATCATACTTCATATCCGATAATTGCCAAGCTTTCTCCCAATGTCACAGACATAGTGGAGGTGGCTTATGCGGTTCAGGAGGCGGGCGCGGATGCGATCTCACTTATCAACACTCTGATCGGGATGGCAATTGACACAGAGAAAAGAGAGCCGATTTTGGGAAATATAACCGGTGGGCTTTCCGGTCCTGCCATAAAACCTGTGGCCTTGGCAATGGTGTGGAAGGTGGCAAAGGCGATAAACCTTCCCGTGATCGGGATCGGGGGAATCATGAACACGCAGGATGCTTTGGAATTTTTCTTAGCGGGTGCTTGCATGATCCAGATAGGAACGGGAAATTTCGTGGACCCACGGACATCTGTTAAAGTCGTCAACGGATTAAACGGATATTTGAAAGAAAAGAGGATGAAAAGAATCACCGACCTGGTGGGCAAGCTAAAGACACGTTGAACTCCTCCTCCAAATGAATCAAGATTCGTCCCTATAAATTCTCCTGTCTTACAGATTGTTTCTGATACAAAAATAACTTCTGGCATAGAGAGTCTTCTGAAGAAGAAATATCTGTTGTTGATTCTCCCTTACACACGAAGTTCAATTTTTTTTGCATCAGAAAAAGAGAAAGAATCCTTACCTCACCCCCTTGTATATTATGAATGATACATCTTTGACCCATTTTAAACAGTTGGAGCAGGGTGGATGGTCTGGAATCCGCATAAAATAAGGATTTGGAGACTCGTATGAGTGCATACGCAATGTCCTTCGACATCCCGCCTTTGGCGGGAGAGAAAATGTAGTGCCACACTCTCTTGATGTGCCCGTAAGTGCTTGTGAGACGACAACACTTTTTTCGCAAGTGTTTAAAATGAGTTTGACTTTGGGCGATGGCAGAGTATCGCCCCTACCATAGAAAAAAGCGTCGTTTGTTGGTCAAGGGTGCCCTCACCCTTGACCGTTTGTAGAGCGGGGTGAGGGCACCCCGCTCCAACAAGCGACATGTGTTAACAGCAGACAGACTCCGATAGGTAGCAGGTAGATAAAAGACCATGCTAACGCCGGGTGTTGTCACCCGCCGTTTTCTTGCCCGTCAGCATTGACTTGCTAATGCTTGCGGAAGCCCCGCGAAGCGGGATCTCCGCTTCGCTCCGACAAGCTGCCGCATTCCGGGTAGCTTGACCGGTGGAACTGGTGGTTCTGGTGGATCTGGTGCATCTGGTGGTTTTTTTATTTTTTTCTCACTTTTCCTCCAAGCAGGTCTCAGGCAACGAATTATGGGCATTGGAATCTGTATCCTGAGTAAGTAGTTGGTCGTCCCAGAGGATGGCGGAGGAGCCGTTTGACGTTTTTGTCTTTCGGAAGCCCATGGTGGAAAGGATCCGGCCAATACGGGAGTAAGTGAGTTGACTTTCTTTGGATCTGTTCTGGTTGAAAGTATCGGTAATGGTTTTGACCGGAAGAATGCCATTTGTTACCAGATATTTTAATCCTGCGATAGTATTGGTGATTTGAGATTCGAGGTCGAGGGGTTCGGTTTCGGGATAGAGTTTTGGTAATTCCTCATTTCTTATGGCTTCTATTTCCTGCCAGAAGAATTTTTCGGCTTCCGAGGTTTGGAATGCTTTGTCCTTAAGCCGGATAGCTCTTAAGGCATCCTGGATTTTCGGCTTATAGGATTTGCTTTGTAATCTTTTAATACTCTTGTCGATCAATAGCTCAATGAACTTCAAATACCTGGAGTCTTCGCTTCGATTTGACTCAGAGTCGGCCCTTCGATTAGACTCAGGGTCTTGATCAATTGAATGGTTCATATAGAGTGTCCTCGTTCAAGAACGAAAAAAATTCAAGGTTAAGAGTTTAGAGTTTAGAGTTTAGAGTTTAGAGTTCAAAGTTCAAAAGTTACATTGACTGCAAATAAAGTAATAGTGGGGGGCACGGTTGGGAGACCCTCGACAAAGGGAAGGGGCTTCCGTGCACTTTTCGTTAATAGTACCTGACCCATAAATACCGGAGCTATCCTTTTCAACTTTGAAGTTGTAGCGAATTTGCTTGAAGTAATAAGAGAGACTACGGGTTAGGTATCAGAATGGTTCGAAGCTCACCATAAATGGGGTTTTATCATGGTGTCAGGTGCGCAGGGCACCTGACCTATGGACTGACAGAACACAAAAAATGGGTGTTTTAGAACCCCCTAAATCCCCCTTATCAGGGGGACTTTAATTTTTGTTTTTGCTTCCTTGAAAAGAGAGGTAGGAGGGTTATGCAGCAAGTTTTTCTATTTGATTTCTATTATCTTCATAAATTATCTTGGTGTCAGGTGCGCAGGGCACCAGACCTACGAACTACCTCTCCCCCAAGGGGAGAGGGAAAGACGCATCCACTTAAAAAACTTGCTCTTTGGTTATCATTTAAATATCTTAAGTTGTATAAATATTTGAAGATGAAGTCGAAACCAATATGGGTGGTATATTTTAGGACTTGGATTCAAAATTATTCTTCGAATGCTATTTTGCTTTAGACATCATCCAAAATATTGAAAATGAATAAGATCATAACAACACATATTCTGCTTAGCTTTTGTCTTCTCCTCTCATTTTGCTCCACTCTTGCTGCCGAGGAGACCACCCAGGAGCCCATCCAACTTTTAAACGCTGACTTTTCTGAACTCAGGCTGGAGAAGGACAACATCATGGTCAATCTGATAGGAAACGTCATCTTTAAACATGGTGACCTGAGTTTAAGAAGCCAGCGAGCGGTGTGGTATCGCACCGCTGGTCAGGTGGTTTTTATAGACAGCGTGAGGATGGAAGATCCCGATCAGATCCTTACTGCCGATAGGGTCACCTATTACAAAAATTCTCGAAAGGTGGTGGCGGACGAGAACGTAGTGTTTTTCAGCAAAAAGGAGGATGCAAAGGTAACAGGGGGGCATGGAGAATATGATCGGGTCAAAAAGTTTGTCGTCTTCTCTCAGTCTCCGTCCCTGATCCTGAAACCTGATAAAGGCGACAGCACAATTACGGTAACAGCTAAGCTTATGGAATATTATATTGATGAAGAGAAAGGTATAGCCAAGGAAAAAGTGCGCATAACCAAAGCTGATATGACCGCCACCTGTGATGAAGCTACCTGGATAAATCGGGGAGACAAAATAATCCTTAAGGGAGCTCCAGAGGCAGAGAAACAAAACGATCGTCTCACCGGTGAAAAAATGCAACTGGTCATTCAAGATGACCAAGTGAGAAAAATCGAAGTGGAGGGCAACGCCAAGGCTTCTCATCTTGAAATCATCGATTCTCTAAATCAAACTACAAGGGAAAGTTTCTTAGCAGCAAAGAAGATGGTCTTCTTCTTAGAGGATGAAAAATTAAAACAGGTGAGGGCTTGCGGAAACGCCACCAGCATACATTATCCACAATCCACCAGAGAAGTTGAGGAAAAGTTTACGGTAGATAAAAATGAAGCCTCCGGCGATACCATAGATCTATTCTTGTCCGATGAACAACTGAATCGGGTGCTGATCAAAGGCGGAGCCATGGGAACATACATCTTTCCCAGTGAGAAGATGGGCGACAGCTCAAATGTTGAGGATACCATCTGGTATTCGGCAGAGATGATTGATTATCAGATAGAAAAGAATCTGATTACCTTACAAGGACAGAGTAACCTCAGATATGAACAGATCTCGCTTTCGGCAGGAAAGATATTTTACCATACCGAGGAGCAAATTCTGGTGTCGGAGGGGATAAAGGTCAAACGAGGTGAAGAGAAAGTATGGGAGAACTCTCCGGTGCTTAAAGATGGAAAAGACGAAATAAAGGGGGAGCGAATGAGCTATGATCTGCGCACTAAGAGAGGAAAGGTTAGGTCGGGGGTTACCAGCATTCAGAGAGGGACGTACAAAGGAAAGTTGTTAAGAAAGATAACCGATGAGGTGCTACTGGCGGATAAAGGCACGTATACCACCTGTGATCTACATGAGCCCCACTACCACTTTTACGCCCGAAGGATGAAGATCATCGCCAGGGATAAGGTGATCGTTCAGCCGGTGATATTGTATATTGGCCATCTTCCGGTTGTGGCCATACCCTATTATGTTTTCCCTATAAAGCCGGGAAGACATTCCGGGTTTTTGACCTTTGATCTGGGCAATTTAGAAGCAGGGGAGAGATTCATTCGGAATTTGGGCTACTACTGGGCGGCTTCGGACTATTGGGATTTGAAGACCGCCTTTGATTACTACGAGGGATCGGGGTGGATAATAAAATCGCAAGCCCGCTATGCCAAGCGTTATATTTTAAGTGGGAGCGTGGCTGGGTCATATAATCATCAATCAAGGTGGAATTTGGCCACTTATACCAAATCCCAAAGTGACCGCTGGGACTTAACCTTCAGTCACCAGCATACTATCTCCCCCACTCTTTCTCTTTCTGCCTCCGGCACCTTCTTAAGCGACAAAGACTACTGGCGTGATCTGAACCTGGACCCGGTGGAGAGAAGGAACAGATCTTTGTATTCTCAGGCAAACTTGAGCAAAAGGTGGAACACTGCCAGCGTCACTTTAGCTCTGGATCATAGATGGAATTTGGACACCGACGATCGCACTCTCAACCTTCCTGTTATCAGATTCGCCCGCCCGTCCCTGCCCCTTTTCTCTCCAAAGGAGAAAGAAGATGGAGAAATCGGTCGAAGATGGTATAATTCGATTTACTACTCCTTCTCCTCCAATTTTGTCAATTATGAGTACCGGCGCAAAAAGGAGGGATATTTTGATCGGAAAAAATTTGCCGTCTCCGACAACCACGTTTCCCTTTCTGCTCCTCAAAAGCTTTTCGGCTGGTTGGTTTTAAATCCGGGCTTTCGCTACCAGGAGACCTGGTACTGGGTTTTCAAGACCAACCTTTCCCAAAGTTACCTCATTCCTGGAAACACTTCCGCCCGACGGGGCACTTATTCTGCCAATGTCTCTGCCAATACCGTTCTTTACGGAACTTTCCATCCCAGGATAGGAAAGCTTTCGGGAATAAGGCACGTGATGACGCCGAGAGTGAACTTTGCCTGGCAGCCTGAATTTACCCGCAAGAAGGAATACCTCTCCTATACTGGAAGGGGAGGCTCTGGAGCAAAACAAAAGTCTATGAGTTTCGGGCTAAGCAATCTGGTTCAGATCAAGACAAAATCCACAATAGAGGGAGAAGAGGTGGAGAAAAAGTTAGATCTTTTTAATTTGAATTTCTCCTCTGGATATAACTTCTTAGCCAAGGAACATAAGCTGTCCAATCTTTCCACAGTCCTGCGCTCGCATGCAGTTAGGAATGTGGATTTAGCTTTTTCCGTGATCCACGATTTCTATGATGAATCCGGCGAGGAGCTGAATTTACTATCACCACGCTGGTTATCTTTCAGCCTGGATACCCGCATAAATCTTCGGGGAAGCTGGGAGGAATCAGGTGTGGGTAGAAAAGAAGAAAATGAAGAGAAAACACTTGGTGAGATGGAAACATCCGAGAGCAGCAACTCTGAAGCAGAGGGTTTTTTGGAGAGAGTAACTCAATCTTGGAGTATAAACATCAGCCATAGGTACAGTCAAACCAGAGGAGGGGGCAAAACGCACTGGGCCAGCGCCTCTTTGCGTCTGCCCCTGACCCGAAAGTGGCTTCTGAATTACCAAAATCGATATGATTTTGTAGAAAACAAGATCACCGAGCAAACTTTTGAGTTTTATCGGGACATGCATTGTTGGGAGGGAAGATTTACTTGGATCGCCACCGGATATCGGAAAGGTTACTATTTCCGCATCAACATCAAAGCACTTCCCGAAGTTAAAATTGAAAAAAGTCGGGGTGGGCTGAGAGAGGTATTCTTTTAGAGTTATTCAAAAGAGATTTTCGCAGACAAAAAGATTGGCGAAAGTAAATGTTGAAAAAGCTGTATGTTGAAAGCGGGATAAATTCCCGCCTCTATGGGAGACAATTACTTATCATTCATAGGGCAGGGCATTTAGCTCTGCCGAAAGGGTTTTTCAACAGCCCCTGAAGGTTTGCACTCCATTTATCTGCAGAGATCAAGAATCACTTTTCCGACAACCGTTAAGATATATGTTGACAACTTTCTTATTGATAGTTACTATAATCTCGAAACTTTTACTGACACATTGAACCTTTGAACTTTTGAACCATTAAACCGGAATTTTAAAAATGCCTACCTTAAGAAGAGACCCTATCACAGGGAGATGGGTAATCAATCCGGACAGGATGGACAATCATCCTTCCAGTTTAATTGAGATGGAGAAGTTGATCCAGAAAGGTATTTGTCCTTTTTGCGAGGGGAATGAAAAATATACCCCTCCGGAGATTTTTGCCTTAAGAGCCAAAGGATCTGAAAAGGATGCACCGGGTTGGGGGGTGAGGGTGGTGCCCAACGTCTCTCCGGCTTTGAGAGTGGAGTTGGATCTGGACAGAAGGGCAGAGCGAATGTATGATTTGATGAATGCGGTGGGAGCGCACGAGGTAATCATTGAGACGCCCAAGCATATACCCAATTTAGCTGATCTGGAAGCTCCGCAAATCAAAAAAGTTATCGAAACCTACAAACAGAGGATTTTAGATCTAAAAAAAGACAAAAGGCTAAGATCGATATTCATCTTTAAAAACTACGGAGAAAGGGCCGGTTCCTCCCCTATAAAACATGCTCATTCTCAACTTATCGCTGTTTCCGTTACCCCCAAGAACTTGAAGGAGGAGTTAAAAGGGGCAAAGGAATATTACGATTACAAAGAAAGATGTGTGTTTTGCGACATGATCAAACAGGAGCTTTCCACCAAGAAAAGAGTGATTCTTTCCAATCCTGATTTTCTTGCCATCGCTCCTTTTGCCTCGCGCTTCACTCACGAGGTTTGGATTTTGCCCAGAAAACATTCCGTCGATTTTGAAAACTTAAGTGATGGAGAATGCCAAAGTCTGGCTTCCTTGCTTAAAGAGATCCTGCTCAGATTAAAAATCCTTTTGAACGATCCACCCTATAACTTCATCCTTCATTCCGGTCCTAACCGAACCAAAAGGAGAGGAGGAGCCTGGAAGACTCTAAACGAAGATTATCACTGGCACATAGAAATTATGCCTCGCTACGTTCGGATAGATGGATTCGAATGGGGAACCGGACTTTACATCAATGCCACCACCCCGGAGCAGGCGGCGGAGAGCTTAAGAAGGGTGAAGATATAAGGAACTTCTCCGCCTTAGTGATTAAACTTCTTAATGAGAAAAATATCTTTTAGGATTTAATGAAGCGGACATTTTGATAACCTCACCACCTATCCCCCTCTCCATTTTATGTTGAAAATCCCGCCAGAGGCGGGGGAGAGGGGGAACAAAAGGGGGAGAGGTAAAAAAGTTCACTCAGGAAAAGACCCAAATATAAGAACCGTTGAAAAAACTATATCTCAAGCCAAATAATTTTTCGCCTATATGCAGGAGAATAGCTTAGCAACATTTAACATTTTTTCGAATCAGTCTTTTGGTTTACTCTGGACTCATTTTAACCAAAAAATGTAATGCGTAAAAGCAATGGCAAGAATTCTGGCAATTGATTTCGGCGAAAGAAGAATCGGGCTGGCTATCTCCGATCCTTTGGGAATTACCGCTCAGGGGCTTCCTACCATCGATACTAAGAAAACCAAAGACATATTCTCTTATATTCAGAATGTAATCAAGGAGAAAAAAGTGATGAAGGTGGTGGTGGGAATGCCACGGAATATGAATGGGAGCATCGGTTTCAAAGGGGAGGAGGTAAAAAAGTTCATCGGAAAGTTAACCCAGAGAACTGGTGTGGAGGTGATAGACTGGGATGAGAGATTAACCTCGGTTCAGTCTTTGAGAAGCATGAGAGAGATGGGTACCAAACAGAAGAAAAAGGAGACGGTGGATCGAATCTCCGCTACCTTGATCCTGCAAAGCTATCTGGATAGCTTAAGCAAAAAAGACAAAGAATCTTTGAGCGATGAAATCTGAATATAAATACATAACCATAAAAGACTGGATCGCCTTTTTCTTATCCACTCTTTTGATATTTCTTTCCTCTGTGCTTCTGGTTATCTCCGGGCTGATCTTTACCTTCTTCCGCTTAGTCAGGAAACAACCTCTTTTGGTTTTTGTTTCAGTCTTTGGTTTGATCCTTTTGTTCCTTGTGATTAAGTGGATGGTTATTCCCATCTCCTGGCAGGCAGAAGGTGACTCTCTGTGTGTTATAATAAAACCAGGTGACGGCATGACCCGGATCGTTGGCAGATTGAAGGAGGCAAATCTGATAAAAGATGGAACCGGACTTTTAGTCCTGGCTAAGTTTTTGGGGAAAGATCGGCACATTCAGGCGGGAAGATACGATTTTAAAAAAGGGATAAGTTTGTATTCTGTTTTCAACAAATTGGTCAAAGGAGATGTAACTTTAGAAGAGGTGACCATTCCGGAGGGATTGACTATAAAACAGATCGCCGGGATTTTAAAAAGAGAAATTGAAATCGACTCTTCAGAGTTTGTGAGAGTGACAACAGACAGCCAGTTTGCAAAAAGCATGGGGATTCCCGCCTCCAACCTGGAAGGTTATCTATTTCCTGACACTTACAAGCTTTCCTGGGGGTTCCCTCCTGAGAAAGTAGCCCGGATTTTGGTGGAACAGTTTAAGAAAACTTTCACCGATAGTTTTGTGAGACGTGCAGAGGGGATCAATTTCTCTTTAGCGGAGGTGGTGACCTTAGCTTCCATGATTGAAGCTGAAGCGAAAGATGGGGAAGAAAGGGAGATGATCTCAGCGGTATACCATAATCGCTTGAAACGGGGCATGCTTCTACAATGTGATCCCACGGTGATCTATGGGTTGCCTGAGCTTGACCGGCCTCTTTTGCTCAAGGATTTAGAAGTAGACTCACCTTACAATACTTATAAATACTCCGGCCTTCCGCCGGGACCGATCTGCAACCCGGGCAAGGCTTCCCTTCTTGCCGCACTCTATCCCGCGGATGTGGACTTTCTGTATTTTGTGGCAAAGGGAGACGGAACTCATGTCTTTTCCACCACTTTGCGGGAACACAACAACGCGAAAATCAAAATAAAACGAGCCGGAAGGAACAGGTAATTCTATTTTGCTTTTTTACTTTATATTGCTTGACATTCAGAACGTATAAGATATATTGAAAAAAGATCGCGGGGTGGAGCAGGCTGGTAGCTCGCCCCGCCAAAGGCGGGGA
>CAZOJT010000010.1:33852-82091 GCA_964580215.1 uncultured Ignavibacteria bacterium
TAGACGTATAGAGGATAAGAAAAAAGATCGCGGGGTGGAGCAGGCTGGTAGCTCGCCCCGCCAAAGGCGGGGAGGTCGTTGGTTTAAATTCAACTTGTTTTCATCACAACTGCGGAGGGACATTACTGGAGAGAAAGTAAAGGGAAATAGCAGTTTAATTTGCTATTTTTATCTTATACTGCATAGTAATGTAGACGTATAGAGGATAAGAAAAAAGATCGCGGGGTGGAGCAGGCTGGTAGCTCGTCGGGCTCATAACCCGAAGGTCGCAGGTTCAAATCCTGCCCCCGCTATTTTTTATTCCAACAAAAGAGCTTGCAAGATATTTCATTTTGGCTGGTGGCTCGTCCCCCGCCTATGGCGGGAAGGTCGCAGGTTCAAATCCTGCCCCCGCTATTTTTTGTGCGCTTTCCCACGACATTCCAAACATTTAGTATTTTGGGATATACCCACCAAAACCCAGGACGAACTATGTAAAATCAGTTATCCTTAGCACAAATTGGTCATAGTTAGTGTGAGGCACTCAGAAAAGGTGGATTTTACTCCTAAAATCAATCTTGTTCCTCTGTTGCGGATTTGCGAATGGAAATCACAAAACCCATAAAAGTTTCTGCGGATTTTCTTATGATGGAGGCGGTAACCTCATAACTTTCGGAAGATATCTTTGCCTCTTTTATCATTAAATCGAGGTCCTTCTTCTCCGACTGTGCTTTGATCCTCTTTAGGTCTAACCCCAAAGCGTTCTGGATAGTCACAAGATCCAGGTTTTTTGTACCTAAGATCTTTCGAGCGACGCCATTTACCAACACCACCTTGAAATTTTCATCAATCATTATCACCCCTTCGGACATACTTTCTGCCAGCTTATTCATCCTGCTCCGCTCTTCCGCCTTGAACCCATTAAGTCTATGAATGGCTGAAGGCACCTGGCTAATGGCGGTGTAAATAAGCCTGATGTCATCCGGGCTGAATAAGTTGTCACGATGACTGCTAACGTTAATCATTCCCACTATGTTCCCGTTATTCATCAGGGGGACGTTAAGAAAGGAGTTTAACCTTTGAGCGATCCTTCCTTTGGATCCTGCGGTATGCCCGTACGGGCCACCTGTGGATTTTATATTCTCCTTGCCTAATATTCGGTCAAAAGCTATGTGTTTGGAGATCCTTGAATGAGAGTTGGAATTGAAGGTGTCTATTAGATCACATTTGACTTCTTCAACAAAGCTGGAGCTTACGGGATTCACCACTTGCAAAATAAGCTCTTTTGGCTCGAATCCTTCCGTTCCCATGGATCCTGTGGACAGCATCGATATGGCGAGGTCGTAGTCAATTATCTGGCTGAGGGAATCCAAAAGTTGTGTCATCATCTCCTTTCGGTCCGAACAAGACCCGATCCTTCGACTTATGTTGTAAAGAACCTTAAGCTCATATATTCTTCTTTCATGGCTGATTTTTAAATTTCTTCTTTGAAGGCGGGGTCTTCTCCTTTCCCACCCGCGGCGAACAGCATCCACCACCTGGTCAAGTCTATCGAAAGGCTTCTTTATGTAATCTGAGGCTCCATATTTCAAGGCTTCCACCGCCGAGTCCAGGCTGGCAAATCCGGTCATGATTATGACCTCGATATCCGGATCTTGTGCCTTGATCCCTTTGAGAACACTGATCCCATCCATCCCCGGCATCTTTATGTCAAGCAGAACCACATCCGGGGTAGTTTGTCGAACCAGATCGATTGCATCGTTGCCGTTATCAGTTAGAGCAACCCGGAATCCCAATTTTTTCAAAACCTTGTCAAATAGATCAAGGAGTACCCGGTCGTCGTCTATCACCAAAATATCGGGGCTTTTTTCTCTTGCTTTTGGTTTTGAATCAGTGGACACCACGGGTGCACTCACTTTTTGTCCGTTCATTGAAATTCTCAATTTTAGGATGTAGTCAGTTCAAACATGATTATGCTCTTGATTTTTTCCTGTGTTTTTGCCTCGGGTCAAATAAATGCGTAAGAGCTCTGAAAAAGTCCCTTGAATGTAGTTGCTCGATTTATCGAGCTTCCAAAAAGCCCAATAAATTGGGCAACTACAATAGCCCCGCCTTCGGCGGGGTTTATTCCCTTTAAAGCGCACTTTCTCAGAGATCTGGCGCAACTTTCTTTCAAAAACATTTTATCGAAGAAAGATCCAAATTGAATAAAAAAACCCAATTTTGTGGGGACGTTTTGTGAGGACGGGCTTTTGTAGATTGTCATCTTTGGATGACATTTATATCATCGGATAATTTTGGAACAACTTTATATGTTTAAAATTCACAGATTCGTTCATCTGGCTTCTTCAAATTTTTGGAATGTGAAACATAAAGCTAATCGTGTTTGCGCCTTCAATAGTAGTTAAGTTCCATTTCGGCGATATTACTTCAATTTCCCAGTTGTTGTAGCGGGTGATTATTTCAATCTTTTCGCTAAATACATTTTTTATACGCTGACAGGTTTTGTCAGTAATGTTACTATCTTTATCAAGATGAAGATGATAGTCAAACGTCACCGGAAGAATAAAAGTAACTTGAATAACTAACTATTTATTGTTACCTTAGGCTGGATGAACTCATTGGGTGTTGAAGCTCAGGTCTTATCCAACCAGAAACAAGCCGAAGGATGATGAGGAAAGAAAATAGGATATTGATAATTGAGGATGACAAGAGATTGCGGGAAGTGCTGAAAAAGATTTTGGAAAGAAAGGAATTTCCTGTAAAAATAGTGGGTGACGGTTCGGACGGAATTACAAAAATAAAGCAAAGTTTCTTTGATATTGCTTTAGTTGATTTGAAAATGCCTGGAATGGATGGGATGGAGGTTTTGAAAGCTATAAAGAAGATTTCCCCCCCAACCTACGTGATAATAATGACCGCCTTTGGCACCATCGATTCCGCAGTTGAAGCCATGAAGAATGGCGCTTTCGATTACATAACCAAACCATTCAGAACTGAAGAAATTTTGATCGTCATTAAGAAAGCTTTGGAACACAGAGACCTTCGAAGAAAAGTAGAATATTTAACCAAACAGGCTGAACAAAGGTATAAATTTGATGACCTAATTGGCAAAAGTAAACCAATGCAAGATGTGTTTGAGATGACAAGGAGGGTATCGAGGTCTGATACCACCGTGCTGATCACCGGTAAAACCGGCACCGGCAAGGAGTTGGTTGCCAAAGCGATTCACAAAAGTAGCCAAAGAGAGGGCAAACCCTTTGTGGTGGTCAACTCCAGTGCAATTCCCGAAACTCTGTTGGAAAGCGAACTTTTTGGACATGTGAAGGGAGCTTTTACCGGAGCCCTGAGGAACAAGCGAGGTTTATTCCAGGAGGCACATGAGGGCACGTTGTTTTTAGATGAGATCGGTGAGGTTCCACCGTCCACCCAGGTGAAACTGTTGAGGGCTATCGAAGATAAGATCATCACCCCTGTGGGAGCGACAAAAGGAGAGAAGGTGGACCTAAGGCTCATAGCCGCCACCAATCACGACCTGCAACAGGAGGTTGGCAAGGGAACCTTTCGTGGTGATCTTTATTATCGTCTCAAGGTGCTCTCCATACATCTTCCAGAACTCAAAGAGCGAAGAGGGGACATCCCCTTGCTGGCTAACCACTTTCTAAAAAAATATAGTGTCTCTTTGGAAAAAGAAGTAAAGACGATTTCTAAAGAAGCTTTAAGTCTGCTTCTCAATCATGACTGGCCCGGCAATGTGCGGGAGTTGGAACATGCCATCGAGCGGGCTATGCTTGTCTGTGATTCAGAAAAGATCTTACCCCAACATCTTCCTCCGGAGATTCAGTTCCCGGAAGAAGCACGCATCAGACAAGCGAAAGAAGAAGGCGGGTCCCTGGAGGCAATGGAAAAAGAATACATAAGAATGATACTCAAAAAAGCTGGTGGGCATAAGAGCAAGGCGGCTTCGATTTTAGGTATCGATAGACGAACCTTATACCGTAAGTTAAAAAACTATGGCGTAGAATAGTTTGCTTCCACTAATTGCGGTATGGCAAATTTTTCCTTCAGGGCTTTTTCAACAAGCCCATAACATCCACCCAAGAGCAGAGGACGTCTCTCTCTCGAAATAATTCTTTTTCTCCTGTCTTCGGGACAAAATACGACATCATGTGGCAAAAAGCCTACCATTCTACTTTTGCAAGTATTCAAAGGCACAACAGGGCATATCGGATACCTTGAGTGGCAGAATGTCCCAATTCCGCAAATCTTCAAAATGTGAACCTCTCCGTATCTCGTTTGATTAAAACAAGTTAGAAATAATCTTAAAAATTGCACGAAATTTGCACATGTAAGAAGAAGTTATGTTTTTCTTTTATTGTCAAGATATATAGACGAGATCTTTGAAAAAGTGCGAGAATTCGGCGGGCTAAGAGCCCGCCCTACGCGGCTGGGTATTAAATAACAACGACTTAGTCCCACGTAGGCGGGGCTCCCAGCCCCGCAAAAACGACTTTTTCAGAGCTCTATAGACAAGCTTTTTTGATGTGGCAGGAAGCAAGCCCAATCTTTCCAGATAGAGGAGAATGGATTCTCTCATGAAGGAAAGAGAAAAATCCAGATTGAGAATGACGAAAGCCGAGAGGCTTCTTTATCTGATAAATCTGATTAAGTCTCACCATAATCTAACCTCAAAAGAGTTAGCTGAAAAATGTGGGGTGTCCGAAAGGACTATCTTCCGAGATCTAAACAGCCTTGCCTCAGTCAGCTTTCCCATATACTATGATCAGGGATACAAATTCTTACAAGGCGCTTTTCTACCTACGCTTAACCTGACTGATGAAGAACTTTCTGTCTTGAAATTTGCTTTTGAGTTCTCTCCTATTAAATCTAATTCTTCACTGTTCCATCTGGCAAAAGACATCAGTGCTAAGTTAGAAACCAGCAGAAGAAAGTCTCCCTCCGAAATGCCAAAAAGGTTAAACCACACAGAAGAAGTTGGTGCCACCTCCGAAAGTAAGATATCCAGATTTTCTATGATGTTTAAATTGCTCAATCTGGCAATAGACCAGCAAAAGATGATAAGAATAAGGTGCAGAAAACGCGGGAATCGCTTGGATGAGTTCTTGATCGAGCCTTATGCGTTAGTATCCAAAAATGGAGATTGGTTGGTTCTATGCTATTGCTCGCATTGTAGGAGGATAGTTTTTTATGATGTGAACAAGATACAAAGTGTCTCTTTGACCACTCAAACCTTTAAGTCCAAGATTAATCTGGATAAGCTTTTAGCCGTCCATGAATGAGGAAATGTTTCTCACCCCTCAACCCCATCCCCCTCTCGAGTAGAGGGGGGATGGGGTAAAGTTTTCAAAATGTCAACTCTGTTAAATTAATTAAGCCCCCACAGGCGGGTTTGATGAATCAAACCCCTACTGTTGGGATGGCCATTTATGCATAAATTTGGCAGGCAAGAATGCCCGCCCTACCAATTTCGAAAGCGTCGGTTCGGGGAAGCCTCATCTTTAACCAGAGTTGTAGGGGCAATTCATGTGGAACGTCCCGCCAGAGGCGGGGAATTGCCCCTACAATTTGGAATAAAAGGAAAAGGTCAGATCGAAAGCGCTTTGCCTATGGTTTTATATAAATTTTCCTGCTTGAATGGCTTTAGCAGAATCTGATCTGCTCCCGCCTCTTTTGCTCGATTAAGTTGTTCCTCCGCTAAATGCCCAGTCAATACGATAATCTTTACCTTACGATCAGCCCTTTTGACCTTTGAAATAAATTCCACACCGTCCATATCAGGCATGGTAATGTCAGATAGAACTAAATCGAAGGTTTTGTTTTTAAAGAGATTAATTCCTTTCTTTCCAGAAAGAGAGGTGACAACAGTATGTCCCTCTGTTTCCAAGAACTTCTTAACAACATTGCAGATGGGTTCTTCATCATCAATTAAGAGGATATTAAGATTTTGGGGAACATCTATCCGTTTCTCTTCATCAGTTTCAACCAGAACAGGCGACACTTGATTCTTGGAGATGGGGATTTTTATGGTGAACTTGCTTCCTTGACCCTTCTCGCTTTTCACCTTAATCTCGCCCCGGTATCTGTTGATAATCCCGTAGGATAGAAAAAGTCCCAAACCTGTTCCCGGTGTTTCACTCTGCCCTAATGCTCCCTTGGTAGTTACAAATGGCTCAAAGATTCGCCCCTTTATGCTATCCGGTATTCCACAGCCGGTGTCGGTGAAAATGATTTCAATGTTATCCCCTCTTTTTCTGGTCTCTATGGCCAGAGTGCCTCCTTTAGGTGTCATGGCATCTCTGGCATTGGTTATCATGTTGAGACACACCTCTGAGAGCTCCCCTGGGTCGCAGACTATCTCTGGAACAGGATTGAATTTTTTCACCACTTTGATGTTTTGTTTCTCCAGCTCCCGTTCCACCAGTCCCAAAACGGTCTGCACCGCATCGGTGACATCTGCTCTTAGTCCTCTTGTTTCACGTTGGCCGGAGAGTGTTAGGAGACTGTTGGTGATACTTCTTGCCCTGTCGCAACTCTCCATTATGATATGGAAGCACTCTCTTTTCTCTTCGGTATTATCATTTTCCATTCCGAATTCTGCATTGCCCAAAATGCCTGCCAGAATGTTGTTGAACTCGTGGGCTATTCCATAAGCCAGGGTTCCCACCGCAGTCAGTCTCTCAGCCTGTATCAATTGTGCCTCCATCTTCTTGCGCTCGGTGATGTCTTGGACTATGCCTTTGTAATGTGTAATTTTTCCATTCTCATCTCTAACAATAAAAGTCCAGTCATAGAGTACTTTCTCCAAACCATCTTTTGTTTTTATTCGATATGGCTGGTGAACAAACTCTCTTCTTCCTTCTTCACAGCTGAATGCTCCTACCTCTCCAGCTACCCGTTCAAGGTCATCAGGATGAACGCAGTCTGCATAAGATACTTTTCCTGACATGAATTCTTCTGCTGTATATCCAAATAATTTCTCAACATTTTCAGAAACAAACTCTACTGGCCACCTTTCTTGGTTCTTCCATGTGAAAGCCACTGCCGGACTTCTATTGATGATAGTATTGGCTTCTCTGAGTTTTTCCTCTGCCTTCTTGCGCTCGGTGATGTCGCGGGCAATGCCCAACACCACAGTTACACCTTTGATCTTTACCTGATATGAGTTTATTTCCACCGGGACTTTGGTGCCGTCTTTCTGAATTAAAGTAAGTTCAGCCGATCCGGCGGTCTCAGCAGGAATATCTTCGGACATACTCGTAGCCACTTTCGATAATTGATCTGGAGGAAGCAGATTTAATTTTAAAAAACTCTTCCCGATTAATTCCTCCCTCTTATAACCGATTAATTGCTCTGCGGCTTTATTACCGTCGATGAAGTTGCCTTTTAGGTCGTGCAAAAAAATACCATCTGGAGCGTATTCAAACAATATTTTCAACCGCTCTTCAGAACTTTTTAGCCCCTCCTCCGCCCGCTTGCGCTCGGTGATGTCGCGGTCGATGCCTCTGTAACCCAAAAAATTTCCACCTGCGTCAAGAATTGGTATGCCGCTCGCCTCGAGCACCACCTGTCGGCCATCCTTGTGAAGGTTCGTGTTCTCCAACCGCTCAAATGGTTTCCGGGATTCAACTGCATTCCTGAATAATCCGGCTACTTGTTCTGCCTCATCCGGGGACATAAGATCAAACGGCGTCTTCCCAATGACTTCCTCCGGCTCGAATCCCAATAGGTCCTTGACTTTCGGACTGGCGTAGGTGTAGATGCCGTTGGGGTCTACTTCCCATACCCAGTCACTGGTAGTCTCGACCAGAGAACGGAATTTTTCTTCGCTCTCCCGCAGCGCCTCCTCCGCCCGCTTACGCTCGGTGATGTCCTGTCCCTGGGCAATAGTCGCAACCAGTATCTCCCCGTCATCGGCATGCAAATTGGCGGAGTTCCACAGTACCGTCCGCACTTCACCATCCTCCCGCAGGATTGAAATTTCTACTGCCTCCCAGTATTTGCCGTTTGCGGCTTCATCGATCAGCGCCAGCGACTCATCCCGGCTCGCTTCGGGAAAGAGAATGTGAAGGGGACGCCCGATTACCTCATCAGCTTTTTTGTCGGTTAAGTGTTCGAAGGCGCGGTTGAACAGGGTGATTTTTCTGTCCGGATCCCACACGATGATGGGTGCGTTGGCGTAGTTGATCAGATTGTCCAGATAGTCCCGGGTCTGTCGAAGTTCCTCCTCCGCCCGCTTGCGCTCGGTGATGTCTCTGGTTATGCCCACAAATCCTATCGAATCCCCGTTTGCATCTTTCATGATGCCTGAATTCATCTCCACAGGTAGTTTACCACCATCCTTGAGGATGACATGATACTCTCGGTTTTTAACGTATCCTCTTTCCAACGTCTCTTTAATATCCGCTAATGCTTTTTCCCGGTCTTCGGAAACAATAAAATCAAGGGAGCTTTTTCCAATTAAGTCCTTTTTGTCGTCAGCGCCGTACATTTTCAGGGTAGCTTCATTTACATCAATTATCTTCCCCTCCAAGTCACTGATCACAATGCTATCTGTGGACGTCTTGACAGCGTTAGATAGACGGATCAATTCCTCCTCCGCCCGCTTGCGCTCGGAGCTTTCGATAAGCTCCCATTCACCTTCCCGCTTAATAAGAGCGAATTGATGGTTGCTGATCACATCTATGACTTCGGATGTCCCACATTTATCAAGGGAATAGGTGCAAATAGCTATCATCCGATAATTGCCGATGACATTGTTTACCTCTTCCTCGTAATCAGCGAAATCCCGCCACTCTTTTTTCTCAAGCCAAAAAGTATTGCCGGTAAGGCGAAGGCCTTCAAATCCTCGAATTAAAGCTTGTTTTTCTTTTTCTACCCAACTCTGCAACACTTTATCTGCGTGAAATTTCCCCGATTTGGTGTACCACTCGCTGTAATCCAGTATCTCTATCTGGCCTTTTTTGATGTAATTATCGAGATTCTTAACTTGCCTTCTTAATGCTGTCTTTGCATCTTCAACTTCTAAAGGCTCCGAGGTAACCCACATGCAGAATTCATTATTTTCCAACCCTGCTTTGAAATAAGGTACCAAAATGTCAATTAAATCTTGTTTGGTCTGGTAAAATTGACAGAAGTGTGTGCCCCAGGGCGCATCACCTATAATATCAATCCCTGTTTTTCTATTCTTTTCAGCACCTTGAGTTACTTGCCTTTTTCTGGTATTCGGTTTCATCCCCGCCGCCTTTGTGGGAATTTTAAGCTCACTTGCAAACTTCACTGACAAAAGTAACTTGGAGTTGACAAATTGTCAAACAAAATGATGTCAGAAAAAAATCCGCCAAAACCAAATTGGTCTGGTTTTCGGGTGCTTGCCAAATTTTCTTTTGTGCTGGATGTGTAAAAGAAAGTGGGGACGCTTAAAAAATCTTTTTCAAGCCTTATTCAAGACTCTATAATTGGTGTTTTCCATTTTCGATGATTTTTTCTATCTCTTATTTTTTATCGGCAGAAAGTGGTGGGGAATAATTTGATAGGTGGTTTTAAAAGCTGAGAAAGCTTGAACCTCTCCCCCTTTCCCTGACGGGTCCCCGTGTCCCCCTCTCCACTTGTGGAGAGGGGGAGGATCAAAGATGCATATGCATAGGGGGTGAGGTAAAAAAACAGCCAGCCTCCCGTCCCCAAAAGGCTGACTGGTTGGGCGCCAAAACTTTGAAGTGTTTTTGGTGCCCAAGTTTCCTCATTATATTTATCGAAAGGCGACTGACAATTTGTGTCATGGGTAAAGATTTTTTTCAAAAAAACTCTCAATGGTTCTTTTGCAGTTGCTCGATTTATTGAAAATCCCCCCGCCAAAGGCGGGGCTACGCGAAATCGAAAATTCATTTTTCCAAACCAATTAAGGTCTTCAGTCACAGCTACAGAACGCGTAGCCGAGGGTTCATCCCTTCAGGACGAGCCTTCAGGACAAGCCCTCGGTGTCCCGCCTTTGGCGGGACTACGCTTTTTGTAGACCAGAACCTAACTTAAGTTAGGTTCTGGTCTATTTAGATTCTGGTCTGCTCTTTCCCCATCTTTAAACCTTAAACCTTAAACCTTAAACCTTAAACCTTAAACCTTAAACCTTAAACTTTCATCTCCCCTATCACCTGGGTCATGATATTCTTCAAAAGCGGTTCCGATCTGGCGGCAGTGTTTTTTCTGAATAACTACTCTCCGCCTCGAATGCGTATCCTCGTTTCCTCAATAATCCACAGCCGACCTTCAATGGGCTCTCGCATCAACACAGGAACAACACGCTGGAACACTTCAATAAGGTGTCTTTTGTCCTGACGAACTACGCGAAACACCATTAAGCCAGGATATTGAGTTGGAGGATAAGCCCGGATGTCGGCAAAATCCAAATCCAGCGTGACCAATATGTATCCTCCCCGTACGCATGTATCTATGATTACTGAATCTGTTTTGCCTCGCGGGTGTTGTTCATTCACGGTCATGGCCTGATGACCGGCCGTAATAAGCAGATCAGCAAACTCGATAGGCAGATTCTCATCAATCTTAAACTTCACCGCTCAGCTCCTATAGGAACAACTCGCTCCTTAGCTAGCTCGGCCGCATAGGCAATGGCTGCCTGTATATCCTCAGAGCTAAGAGAAGGATAGCTCTTCAAAATCTCTTCAGAACTAACCCCTGCTGCCAGGTTGTCCAAAATCACTGAAACCATGATGCGCGTTCCCTTAATACATGCCTTACCGTGGCACACTTCTGGATCAGCGGAAATACGCTCAAGCAGATTCATCTTGTCTCCTCTTCTAAACAATTGTAAAAGCCTCAGTTTTCTGACACATACCCTGCCGTTACACTTTCATCTCCTCTATCACCCGGGTCATGATATTCTTCAAAAGCGGCTCCGATTTAGCGGCTGTTGCCAGAATCTTCGCCAGATTGGTCGGTTTTAAAGCATCCGGCAAGCCCATATCCGTAACCAGGGAAAAGCCCAATACCCTCATGCTTTGATGGCGTGCCACGATTACCTCCGGCACGGTGGACATTCCCACCACATCCGCTCCAGTCAGTCGGAGAAAGCGGTATTCTGCCGCAGTCTCCAGATTGGGACCGGCAACCGACACGTAAACTCCCTTTTGTAATTTTAGTCCTATATTTAGAGCCACGTTCTCTGCCAGAGCAATCAACTCCGGATCATAACAGCAACACATATCCGGAAATCGGGGACCCAAACTTTCGTCGTTGGGACCAAACAGAGGGTTTGAGCCCAGAAGGTTAATATGATCCGAGATGACCATTATGTCCCCGGCTTTGAATAAAGGATTCAGTCCTCCGCAGGCATTGGAGACCACCAGTGTATTTGCGCCTAAAGCCTTCATCACCCTTACCGGAAAGGTCACCTGCTTCAGATCGTATCCCTCATAGTAATGAAATCTCCCCTGCATGGCAACCACATTTTTTCCGCAAAACTCACCGAAGATCAGCCGTCCGGCGTGGCTTTCTACGGTGGAGATGGGAAAGTGGGGAATCTCCTCATAGGAGATTTTTGCCTCCACTTTGATCCCGTCAGCTAAAGACCCCAACCCCGTTCCCAGTATGATACCTATCTGAGGGACAAATTTTGTTTTGCCCTGGATGAATTGGGTGGCTTCATTTATGATCTCCTTAAGACCTGATGTATTTTTTTTCTCTCCCATTTTAAGTTCCTCGCAAAGGTTTTTCGAGTTTCTAAATTTTCATCTCCTTATCTGAACTCGATTTGGATTGACTTCGGCTCCCAGCTAACTGAAGCTCTTCTTTATACGATTGATCTTCCTTCTCCATTGATTCCAAAACCTTCAGGTGAGTCTCAAGCATTGATCTTAATCGGACTACGTATTCCTTCTTCAGGTTATTCAGATCGACTATTTGACTTTTTAATCCTGAGAGAACACTGTAGCTCTCTTCCAACTTCCTCTCGGCTTTTATCTTTGTCTCTCTCATCAAAAGCTGAGCCTCCTTTTCTGCATTCTGTCTGATCTCCTCCGCCGACTTCTGGGCGGTTACCAGCGCCTGTTTGAGGTTTCCCTCCAGGTCTTTATATCCTATCAGAGTCGACTCCACCGAAGAGAGCTTTTCTTTCAACTGGCTATTCTCCTTGACCTGATCCTGTAGGGTGGATGATACCATCTCCAGAAAAGCATCCACCTCAGAGGGATCATAACCTCTGAAGGATTTGCCAAACTTTTGATTTTTGATATCTACCGGTGTGATTTTCAACTTTTGCCTCCAGATTGAATTTGCATTTTTTGACTCTATTATTGGCAATAATCTTTGAACATTACTTTCTCAATTGACAATTATTTCAAACCTGCACTGATATCATACAGACTTGACACCAGAAAATATTTTATAAACAAAAGTCCAAAGATGGCAATTATCGGCGATAGATCCAGACCCACCCCGCCGCCCAAAGGGAGCAGTCGTCTGATGCGCTCAAGGACTGGATCAGTGATCTTGGTCAAAAACACAATTCCCGGACTATAAGGATTCGGGTTAAACCATGATAGAATTGCCCGGATGATAATGACGATCACATAAAGACTAATAGCCAGATCCAGAAGTTTGGCAATGGCAAAGACTAAATTTGCTAACACAGATAATCTCCTGTTTTCGACTATCTTCTGGGACCAAATATACCGGTGCCGATCCGAACCATATTGGAGCCTTCCTCTATGGCAACCTCGAAGTCGCTGGTCATTCCCATGGAAAGATACCGCATTTCAATATTGGGTATGTTGGCAGACTTTATCTCTTCAAAAAGGGTCTTCAATTTCTTAAAGCAGGGCCGGGTATCCTCTGGATCGTCGGAAAAAAGTCCTATGGTCATCAAGCCTTTGATCTTAATACCTTCTAATTTTGAGATAGTTTCAATTAAAGATGGGGTTTGTTCAGGCTCCACCCCGAACTTGGTCTTTTCCCCTGACGTATTCACCTCCACCAGCACATTCATCACCTTTCCTTTTTCTAAAGCTTTTCGGGAGATCGCTTCCGCCACATGCACACTGTCCACTGATTCAATGAGATCAAAAAGTTCCGTTGCTTTTTTGGCTTTATTGGTCTGAAGATGACCCACCAGGTGTTTTTCCACCCTTTCGGTTATCTGGTTGAACTTTGCTTCTGCCTCTTGAATCCGATTTTCCCCGATTAAGTCTATTCCACCCCGAATCGCCTCGTTTATCCTATCAATCTCCACAGTCTTAGTAACCACCAGCTTAATTTCTTTGGCTCTCCTACTGCTTTCTTCCGCCGACTTCTCTATGCGAGATCGAATATCTTTAATGTTTTCTTCTATTCCGGACATTTTATCTTTAAAATATAATATCAACTACCCTGAAAAAACAACAAAATTCTTACGTTATTTTGTAGAGACCAAATACAAATCATACACTTTTTGACGGACGAGTTACAAGTTACACCCGCATAGGCAAAACGTTTTCAAGTCGGCAAGCACACGACGTCAATTTATTTTATGCCTGCAAACAGAACCAGACAATACGAAGGCGGTGAACCACGAACGCCTTCGTGGGTCGGGTAGAGGTATTTCTTAAAGGGATCGAGTTTGGAACGGGGTGGAGTAGCCGCCATCCATCTTCTTATAGAGAAGAGATGATATAAGAGCATATGGAATATTTATTCAGGGTAGGGAAGCTACCCTGAAGTCTACTTTTTCAAATCTGAAAAACTTTTGTTGACAAAGGATCATCTTTGAATAAATTGTAAAAATCGGATGGGGAGTTATATAGGGATTTTAATGGAATAATTCTTTTCAAAGAAAAAACTTAAAGGAGGTTAACATTATGGGTAAAAAGATGAACGGGATTTGGGCAATTATATTGGTTTTGGCACTTCCAGCTTTCTGTTTTGCCCAGGGGTTTGAGGATTTAGAAAAAAGCGTGACCGAATACACTCTTTCCAACGGGCTAAAGTTGATCATCATGGAAAGACATGAAGCTCCGGTGGTCTCCTTCTGCACTTATGCCAATGTCGGGGCGGTAAACGAATCCAAAGGGATAACCGGGATTTCGCATCTGTTTGAGCACATGGCTTTTAAAGGAACCAAGACCATCGGCACCAAAAATTATCAAGCCGAAATCGAGGCTATGCAAAAGGAGGATAGCCTCTTCTGTGAGATTTTAAAGGAGAGAAGGAAGGGCAACAGAGCTGACCCAGAAAGATTGAAAAGCTTAGGGGAGGAATTTGCCCAGGCACAAGAGGAAGCTGGGAAATATGTGGTGAGCAACGAATTTGGCACGGTGGTAGACCTGGAGGGAGGGGTGGGTTTGAATGCGGGAACCGGATATGATGCTACCATGTATTTCTACAATTTACCTTCCAATAAGCTGGAACTGTGGATGTCTTTGGAGTCTGATCGATACCTAAATCCGGTTTTGCGGGAATTCTTTAAGGAGAAAGACGTGGTGATGGAGGAGAGGAGATTAAGGACAGAAAGCAACCCGTATGGAAAACTTTTTGAGGAGTTTTTGTCCACTGCTTATAAAGCACACCCGTATGGCGAACCAGTAATAGGACATATGTCAGATATTCAGGCTTACACCCGTGAGGATGCGGAAAAACAATTTAGAGAATATTATGTGCCTAATAATCTTATTATTGGAATTGTCGGAGATGTCAAGCCCAAAGAGGTTATTAAATTGGCGGAGACATATTTTGGTCGAATTCCCAGAGGTCCCGAGCCTAAACCAGTGGTGACGGTGGAGCCGGAACAGTTGGGCGAGCGTAGAACCCAGGTGGAGGATAAAGCTCAACCGTTTCTGGTGATCGGGTATCACAAGCCCAGCGCCACTCATCCGGATGATGCGGTCTTCGATGCTATCTCCGATTACTTGGGTGGAATGAGTATGAGTGGAATGGGTTTTGGTGGAATGAACAGGAGTTCCCGGCTTTATAAAAGTTTAGTTAAGGAGAAAAAGATTGCAGTCGCCGCGTTTGCCATTCCAGGACTCCCCGGAGCTAAGTATCCTAATCTTTTCACATTCTTAGCCGTTCCTTCTAAAGATCATACCAACCAGGAGTGTGAGGAAGCAATTTATGAAGAGATCGAAAAGTTGAAAACTGAACTTGTAACACCTGAGGATTTGGAAGCTATCAAAAAAAGAGCCAGGGCAAATTTCATAAAACAGCTTGAGTCCAATCAAGGCTTGGCAATGCAACTCACCACTTATCAAGCGGTATTGGGCGATTGGAGGAAGCTATTCGGACAACTGGACAAGATCAATCAGGTAATAGCAGAGGACATAAAAAGGGTGGCAAATGAATACTTGCAAAAAACCAATCGCACCGTGGCTGAATTGGTGACCATCGAATGATAAAGAAGAATTACTGATACAAACGTAATTATTTCTAATACGATGCCCCCTCACCCTTACCCTCTCCCCCAGGGGAGAGGGAAGGGTGAGGGGTAAATCAAGAGGAGAAAGCCATGAAAACTTTTACGAAAAGGATTTGGTTCTCAGTTCTTGTAATGATTTTATCTTTGGTTATTTGCTCTAATAGCCTAGGACAGAAAAGTTACAAAGAATTAAAATATCCACCACTCTCCGAACTCAAGATGCCGGAGGTCAAAAGGGAAGTCCTTCCCAATGGAATGATACTTTTTCTGGTGGAGGATCACCAGCTTCCTTTGATCGAGCTTTCTGCCTGGATCAGAGTCGGCTCAGTCTATGAGCCGGCGGATAAAGTAGGGCTGGCTGCCATCACCGGAGCGGTTATGAGGACCGGGGGAACTGCCAAGATGAATGGGGATCAGATCGACAAGGAGCTTGATGGATTGGGTGCCACGGTGGAGACATTTGTCGGTCTAACTTGTGGCAATGCCTCTATGTCCGTGTTAAAAGAGGATATAGACAAAGGACTTTCCATCTTAGCAGACATTCTGATGAGCCCTCAATTTGCTGAAGATAAAATTGAGTTAGAGAAGATGAACCATAGAAGTGGGATTGCTCGTAGAAACGATCTTCCCATGATGATCGCCGATCGTGAGTTTAAAAAGCTTATCTATGGAGATGCTTCGGTCTACGCCCGCACCACCGAATATGAGACCATCGATAATGTCACCCGGGATGATCTAATTGCCTTTCACAAAAAATATTTCCATCCCAATTCGGTGATTATGGGTGTGTGGGGAAACTTTGAGATCAAAGAAATGATCAAAAAAATTGAGAGCGCCTTTGCCAACTGGAAACCGATTGAACTCGATCTACCGGAATTACCCAAGGTGGATTACCATTTTCGCTCGTCTGTTCATTTAGTCAAAAAAGAAGATATTAATCAGACCAATATATATATGGGGCACATCGGTGGAAAGATGGATGATCCGGACTATTTTGCTTTGAGCGTGATGAATGACATCCTGGGAGGAGCTTTCTCCGGACGGCTTTTCAAAAAGGTGCGATCCGAGCAAGGGTTGGCTTATCATGTCGGAGGAAGTTCCCGATCGAATTTTGGCTATCCGGGACTATTCTTGCTTACCTGTGAGACCAAATCCCAATCCACCATCAAAGCCATCCAATCCATAATGGAGGAGGTGAAAAGGATCACTCAAGAGGAGGTCACAGACGAGGAACTGGAAAGGGCAAAGAAAAGCTTCTTAAACTCCTTTGTCTTCAAATTCGATACTAAAGGGGAAATCGTCAAACGACTCTTGACATACGAATATTATGGATTCCCTTTGGACTTTTTGCAGAGAACCAAAGAAAACATCGAGAAAGTGACCAAGCAGGACGTTTTGCGGGTAGCACAGATCCATCTTCATCCGGAGGATCTGGTCATCTTGGCGGTGGGCAAGACTTTAGATTTTGACCAGCCTTTATCTGTCTTGGGAGAAGTGGATACCATAGATATTTACCGGACGGAGAAGAAAGCTAAAGAAGAGGTTCCTGAAGCAACTCCTGCCTCCTTAGCTAAAGGAAAAGAAATATTGGATCAGGTTATAAAAGCTTCGGGAGGAAAGGATGCTTTCAAGTCCATAAGCAATGCGGTGATAAAAACTGAGACTTCTGCTTCCACACCACAGGGAGAATTCCAAATCTCAATGATCACCTTTCATATTTTCCCGGACAAGATCAGGCAGGAGATGTCTATGCCTTTCGGAACCATAGTCACCGTATTCGATGGAGAGAAAGGATGGATGGCAAGTCCTCAGGGCACACAGGATTTGCCTGAATCACAATTAAAAGAGATAAAGTCTGAGCTTTTCCGCAGTCATTTCCATCTCTTTTTGGCAGAGGATCTGAAAGTTCAATTTATAGGAGAGGAGAGTTTAGATGACAAAAAAGTCGATGTTATTCTGCTCTCTGATCCGGCTGGAAACCAGCTAAAGATGTATGTGGATCAGGTAACTGGTCTCCCTTTGAAAGAATCTTATCATGGAACCAGCATGATGGGTCCGGCTACTGTGGAGCAGATATTTTCCGATTATCGAGAAGTATCAGGGGTGAAAATTCCTTTTTCCATCAAGAGCTTTGCCAGCGGACAAAAGATGGCGGAGACTAAAATCTTAGAGATCAACTTCAACACTCAAATCGACCCAGAGCTTTTTATTAAGCAATAGATCAAAATTCAGCCAGGCACTTATCCGCAAAAAGTTGGGGCAGGGGTTCAACCTCTGCCCCAACAAGGAGCTTGACGTTGGTTCGGGGTGCCCCCACCCCGAACCAGATATGTTGCGGGGTAGGGGTACCCCGCAACAACAGCCAAATAAGAATTTGTCAAGCATCCCGCCTTCGGCGGGGATGCATGACCTACAGCCTCGCCGGCAAAACCTGCAACTATCGCAAAATATTCCTTGACAACTGAGGAAAAAGTAACTATTCTTTATTAACGGATAGAAATTTTCGTCTCAATTTTACAAGAACATCTGTGAGTGGCTGAATGTCTTTCGCTCTTTGCAGAGGGGTCGAACCTTTTCTTTCAGGGAGGTAATATACATGCGAGACCCACCAATTAAATCCGGGGTTGTGCCTGGGGTTGTAGTTGCCCAATTCATTGGGCGATGGATTGTGAAGTTGTAGCCGCAACCTTTGCACCAAAGGTGGATCTGTCTATGACAGACAGGTTGCGAAACTGAGATTCACAGCTGATTCAGCGAACTTGTAGTGAGCGGAGCGAATCTATTAAACAGATAGTTTTAGCTGACACATTGACTACTGGCTTCCATCTGCTTAATCATCGTAATCAGCTGTGAGACATCATAGCTCGATGAATCAAGCAACTACAAACTCACCCTTTCACCTTACACCTTCAACCTTTAACCTTCTTTGAAAAGGAGCCAAAAATGAAAACAAAAACTATCCTTTCGGTTTTTTGTTTGTTATCTGCCTACTGCCTACTGAGTACTGCCTACTGCTTTTCCGCCGTCCCAAGCTTGATCAATTATCAGGGGGTGTTGAAAGATTCATCGGGCGTGCCCTATGACGGAAACGCCACCATGGTATTTTCCATCTGGGGTGATTCAACGGATGGAAACAAACTATGGGAGGAAACGCAGGCAATTGTCTCTGTGTCGCATGGTCTTTTTAATGTGCTTCTGGGAAGCTCTCACACAATTCCTGATTCAGTTTTCGCCCAACCAAATAGCTGGCTTCAGGTGATTGCCAACGGAAGTCAGTTATCTCCGAGAAGGCGAATTGTGAGCGTGGGTTATGCACTCCATTCAGAATTTACCGACACGGCTGAGTATGCTTTCTCTGCTCCTCCTGATGATGACTGGGACACAGACACAGCAGGCTTTAACATCTACCGCATGACTGGCAACATCGGTATCGGAACGCCGAGTCCACAAGGAAAGCTCGATATTAATGGACCCTTGGCTGTTGCAGGTGATGTGGGCACTGATGGTCAGTTTTTAAAAACTCAAGGGCCAGGAATTAATCCCGTTTGGAGTGATGTGACAGCAGTGCCTGCAGACAACTCAGTCTCCCAAGCAAAACTTAAAACAGCAACAGGAGAAGTATCCGTAACAGGAACTGATGCAAATCTTGAATTACCTGGTGGAACTTATGGTTTTTATCCACAATTAAAGGCCTCAGATACAGGTGGCAATAATAATGCTGCTCGTATTAGTCAACTGGAAAACACAACTTTATCTGGATGGACTTCTTATAAGACCACTATAACTCTGAGAGTTGATGGTGGTAGAACTCTTTATGCTCAACAACGCTATGTTACTTCATCTGGTAAAGACCATTGGATATTTCTGCTTGGAGATAGAGCTACAACACAAACTGTAGCAGGCTATCAGGCTCCCGATCACCCTTGTTATGGTTCTGGGGGAGACGAAAATGACATACCGCATCCCTTCGGCTCTTATGACCCAGACAAGCACGAGGTAATCTTAATTGATAATGAAATTCTCCCAGAGCTTAAAGCGAAAGTTACTTCAAAAAGAAGCTTACTGACCGTTATCAATGAAGATTACGAGATAGATTTTGATTCCGAGCCGGTTTATCAGCCAAGGGAGATTATCGAGATAGATGAATACGGAGATAAGGAAGGTGAGATTTTACTAAAAATCAAAACGCCTGAATGGGCAAAGATTCTAATCGGAAAAGATGAAATATATTTGAAGCGAAGATTAGTAGAAACTTTGCCTTCTTATATCTCTTACACAAAACTAAAGTCTAAATCGGAGGCTATTTCTGAATCTCAAATTCTGAGCCAGAAATGGGAGTCAACCATGCCCAAAGGGCTGGTTGATAAAAAAGCGTCTTCGCGTAGCCCCGCCTTTGGCGGGGCTGGCAAGCCGTAAAGGCTTGCCTACGCGCTTCTCGAATGGAACGTAAGTTCATTTCTCCTTCGGGAGAAGGTTAGAAGAATGCGAAAAGTGGAATCTCTGAAATCTCTCACCTTAGTCCTCTCCCCGGAGGGGAGAGGAAAAGCGTCCCCTCTACCCGTTGGGGAGATTCGTATGAATGCTTCGCAGGGATAGGGTGAGGGGGGATTGTCAAAGCAAGCCAGACAGTATGTAGGGACAGGGCTTGTCCCTGTCCGCTCTTGAAGGCGGACAGCCACAAGGGCTGTCCCTACGATAACTTGAAAGAGAGGAGAAAATAATTATGAGTAGCTCAAAAAGCAAAATTAAAAGGATTTTACTATCTGCTGGGTTTTTCTTGCTCTTGGTCTCTTTTCCCCAACTTTCATGGGGAAGTGGCTACAAGATCGATTGGGATAATCTGAACAATGGCATCCAGCCAGAAAGCTCAGATGTGTTCTTCATCATGTCTTCTGTTGGTCAGTCGGTCACGGGTAACATGCAAGGAGACAATTACATTTTGGTAGCTGGTTTCTGGACAGGATACTACAAATCTGGCGATGTTAATGCAGATGGGGTGATAGACCTTGGGGATGTCCTATATTTGATAAACTATCTATATAAAAACGGTCCTGCTCCTGATCCCTTAGAAACTGGAGATGCTAATTGCGACGGGGTGATTGACCTCGGGGATTTGCTCTATCTGATCAACTATCTTTACAAAGGCGGTCCACCACCGCTTCATTGCGACCCATAGTCCGTAGGTCGGTCAGTTGACTCAAATGAGGTTGCGAGATCCCGCCTTTGGCAGTTCGACTTCGCTCACTGCCCTGTCTTCGACCCTGCCCTTCGGTCCTGAGACCTCATGGTCGAAGGAAGGCTCAGACCCGAAGAGAACTTGTTGAAGGGCGGGAGAGCTACCCGACACCCTTGCTTGTCGGGCAGTCCGAAAGGACAGCCCGACCTACCGCAGGTTGGGACAGGGGTCGAACCCCTGCCCCAACAAGGGATTAAGTATGTCCAGAGGACTGCTTGACAAAAAAAGTTGTCAACCATCCTTTAGCGCAAGGCTTCAGGACAAGCCCTTCGGTGTGGTTGACCTCCAAGACTTAAAAGGTCAAGCTAAAGGGTTTGTTGATAAAGTTACATTTTGGGGCAGGATAAATTCCTGCCCCTATGGGAGATAATTACTTATCGTCCATAGGGCCCGCCTTTGGCGGGCCAAAAGGGTTTTTCAACAGTCTCTAAAGCTTGACACTCCAAAACAACAACTCGAAAACTCACTTTTTCAGAGTTGTCACAAAAAAACATTGATTCAAAAGGAGAATCTTTATAGATTGACTTCTTCAGGGGATGGATCGGGTACGGGAGTGGAAGCAACGATCAAAAGAACCGATGGAAGGCTGTTTGGATAGCAGATGAATCTGCCCAATAAATTGACCATAGCGAGAATAATCTTAGCTCCCATTTTCATGGTATTCCTCTTGTTTGATAACATATATCTGCGCTATTTGGCTACCTTGATCTTCATCGTGGCAGCATTAACTGACGTATACGACGGGTACTTAGCCAGAAAGACCGGGGTGATAACCGGCTTTGGAAAGTTCATGGATCCATTGGCGGATAAAATCTTAGTCTCCACTGCTTTCATCTCCTTTGTAGCTTTGGGCTATGTCCAGACCTGGATGGTTTTGGTAATCATACTCCGGGAATTTTTGGTCACCGGCTTCAGGAGCTTAGCCGCATACAAAGGGGTGGTGATTCTACCCTCCTATTGGGCTAAATGGAAAACCGGCTGTCAGATGATGGTGATCATAATCATACTTGTCTACGTCAATCTCAAATCCACCTTGGTGCCCTTGGGTTGCAACTGGAGTATCTTCACCACCGACTCTGCCTTCCGTGTCTTCGATGTCATGATCTTTATCACCATGCTTTTGACCGTGGGCACGGGAATTGATTATCTGGTCAAAAATGCCTTTTTACTTAAAGGGGTGCTAAAATAATCTTTAGCCTGCGGGGTTTAAATTGAAAAAAAACCAATTAGCCAAGCTAATCTCCACTTTTTTTTATGCCGGGTATTTCCCTTTTGCTCCGGGGACATTCGGTAGTCTGATCACCATAACAATAATTTGGTTTCTCATTCCAACTTTTTTTTATATATTACTTCCGATCAGCCTGGGTCTATTTTTCCTAAGCGTATGGTCAGCCACCCGCGGAGAGGAGTTCTTTGGCAAGGATGGAAGTCCCATTGTGATAGATGAGGTCACCGGCATGGTGATATCTTTGACGTTTGTGCCCAAGGACATCAAATCCTTTGTGGGAGCCTTTCTTCTGTTCAGATTGTTTGACATAATCAAGCCTCCTCCTGCACGTCAGATGGAAAACTTGAAGGGGGGGTGGGGTGTAACTTTGGATGATGTGGTAGCCGGCATCTATGCCAATTTAAGTTTGCATCTGATCTTATATTTTATAAATTGGGGATGAGTTAGATTTCGATGTTCCGGATGGAGAAAAAAATATGAGAGCAGAAATCATCACCATCGGAGATGAGCTACTTTACGGACAGATTCAGGATTTAAACTCCAGCTTCATAAGCGAAAGGTTAACTGCTGAGGGAATCGATGTGGTTTTTAAAACCAGCGTGGGAGATGACATAAACAGGATAGCGGAAGCATTCAATATTGCCCGATTGAGGGTGGATGTGATCGTCGCCTCGGGTGGACTGGGTCCCACCTCGGATGATCTAACCAAGAAAGCTGTGGTGAAGGCTTTCAAAAGAAATTTAGTATTTCACCAGGAGATTTTAAAGCAGATTGAGGACTCTTTCCACAAGCGGGGAAGCCCCATGCCCAAAATAAACCAGAATCAGGCTTTGATTCCTCAGGGAGCCAAGGCTTTGTCCAATCTCTGGGGAGTGGCGCCGGGAATATTTCTCCAGGATAGCAAAACCCTCTTTTTTGCTCTGCCGGGCGTGCCGGTGGAGATGAAGTGGATGGTGGAAAATGAAGTCCTGCCCATCTTGAGGGCAAAAAAACCTGAGCATTTTATCCTTCACAGAAAGCTAAAGACTACCGGAATCTCAGAATCCGCCCTTTATGAAAAGATAGAGAAGTTAATCGATCCCAAAGAAGAGATTAAAATTGCATTTCTGCCCGGCTATTTGGGCGTGAATATCAGACTGACCATGGAGTCGCGGGATAAAAATCAGGCGCAGGTAAAAATAGATGAGTTTGAGCAAAAGATTCGAGAGGTTCTGGGAACCTATATCTACGGGACAGATGACCAGACCCTGGAGGAGGTAGTGGGAGGGCTTCTTTTGAAAAGAAAAAAGACCATAGCGGTTGCGGAATCCTGCACCGGCGGTTTGATCGGAGCAAGATTCACCAATATATCCGGAAGCTCCAAATATTTCGAGAGGGGGGTGATCACTTACAGCAATCCTGCTAAAACCGAACTTTTAAGTGTTCCCAAAGAGATAATTGAAAAATATGGTGCGGTTTCAGAACAGGTGGCTATCCTGATGGCGGAGGGTGTAAGAAATCTGGCTAAGACTGATTATGGCTTATCTGTCACCGGAATTGCAGGTCCCACTGGTGGAACGCCACAAAAGCCAGTAGGATTGGTGTTTGTGGGTTTTGCCCATGAGAATGATTCCTTTGCCCAGAGATTTATGTTCGGGGAGGATAGGAACAGCAACAGGGAAAGAGCCAGCCAGGCGGCTTTAAATCTGGTGAGATTGTTTTTGATAAAATAGGTCAACGGATTAGTCAACGGATTAAGCGGATGGAACGGATAAAATCGAATTTGTAGGGGTCGGATTTATCCGACCAAAGATGGGTCAACGGATGAAACGGATGATGAGGTGGATGAAAAGAAGAATAAAAAATCTTATTTTAAGCCAGGAGTGTCATGCGAACCTTTATTGCCATTGAATTGCCGGAAACGATCAAGAAAGAAATTGAGCAATTACAAGCTCCACTTAAGAAAACCGGGGCTTTCGTCTCCTGGGTTAAGCCGAAAAATATCCACGTCACCTTGAAATTCTTGGGAGAGATTCCAGAGGATAAAATAAATGAGGTTTTCTCTGCCACCCAGAAAGCTTTGGAAGGGATAAGGAAGTTTACCATGAATTTAAAGGAGATGGGCGTCTTTCCGGATTTAAGAAGACCAAGGGTGATATGGATAGGAACCGGATCAGGTGAAGAGGAGCTTTCCCACCTGGCAAAAAGAATTGAAGAGGAGATGGAAAAAATCGGTTTTCCCAAAGAGAAAAGGAAGTTTTCCGCTCATTTTACCATAGGAAGGGTGAAATCTCCGAAAAACATTGAAAAGCTTATGGAACTGGTAGAATCGTCTGATTTCCAGACTGAAAAAATTGAGGTAAATGAGGTGGTGATGATGAAAAGCCAGCTTCATCCTGCTGGAGCGATTTACACGCCACTTAAAAAGGTGCCGCTTGCTGGATAGGTCAACGGATTGGTCAACGGATTAAGCGGTAGGACGTCCGCCGACCGCCGTCGGCAGACCGCCGACAAAAAAGCGGTCAACGGATTTAACAGATGTAACGGATAATGGATGAAATAGAATTTGTAGCGGTCGGATTTCCAACGGATCCGTAGGACGTCTGACCCGAAATAGGTCAACAGATTAAGATTCTCCGGAAGGAATTCACCTGTTGATTCGGGGTACCTTACCCCGAACCCCAAGAGTTGCGGGGTGAGGGCACCCCGCAACAACAGCAAAGACTTTTAAGAAAGTGAGGTGAGAGGAATGGCAGATATACAAGAGGAAAAGAAAAGAGCTTTGCAACAGGCGGTTACCCAGATAGAACGGCAGTTTGGTAAGGGGTCCATCATGAAGCTGGGGACCGATTCGCTGGGCGAAAGCATACCGGTGATATCCACAGGCTCTTTGGGTTTGGATGCGGCTCTGGGCGTGGGTGGTGTGCCCAGAGGAAGAATGGTGGAGGTATTTGGTCCAGAAGCCTCCGGAAAAACCACCTTAGCTTTGCACATCATGGCAGAGGCACAGAAAAAAGGAGGTGTCGCCGCCTTCATCGATGCCGAGCACGCCTTTGACGCCGCCTATGCTAAGAATCTGGGAGTGGACATTGATGAGCTTTTGGTCTCTCAGCCGGACACCGGAGAGCAGGCTTTAGAGATTGCCGAAACTCTGGTGCGCAGTGGAGCAGTGGATGTTATAGCGGTGGATTCGGTCGCTGCCTTAGTTCCCAAGGCGGAGATCGAAGGGGAGATGGGTGATTCGCATATGGGGCTTCAAGCCAGGCTCATGTCTCAAGCCATGAGAAAACTTGCCGGCGCCATCAGCAAATCCAAAACCTGTTTGGTCTTCATCAACCAGATTCGAATGAGGATCGGAGTGATGTTCGGCAATCCGGAGACCACACCGGGTGGCACCGCCCTTAAGTTCTATTCTTCAGTAAGGCTGGATATAAGGCGGATAGCCTCCATCAAAGTGGGGGATAGAATCTTGGGATCACGCACCCGGGTAAGGGTGATGAAAAACAAGGTAGCTCCACCCTTCAAAAACGCAGAGTTTGATATAATCTACGGACAGGGGATCTACAGGCTCGGAGAGCTGATCGATCTGGGCGTGGCGCAGAATGTGGTAGACAAAAGCGGCACCTGGTTTTCTTATAAGAATGAAAGGCTGGGACAGGGCAGAGACAATGCCGCAAAATTCTTGGAGGAAAACTCTGACATGGCTCAGGAGATTGAGCGGAAAATCAGAGAGAAAATAGGGCTGATAAGGGAGAAACAAGAGGAAAAAGAAAAAGAGCCCGTTAAAAAGTAGGTCCGAAATGTCCCGCCAGCGGCGGGACTTTCGGACAAAAATAGAGACTGCCGGATAGTTCCCGCCTCTGGGTGAACTGTGTGATACTGTTGAAAAAGTGGCCTACACGCTTTAATCGGCGAGAAGAGATCCTCGTAGAGAACCCGCCGTTTCCAGAACCTAACTTAAGTTAGGTTTTGGCAATTGGCGTGATGGCTGTCTTACTTTCCCCCGCCAAAGGCGGGGCTTTCGGACAAAAAGATCACATAAGATCATGGTCAAGCAAAAAACCATTACCAGAATCGAACCTCAAAAGAAAAATCCCCGCAGGCGATCGGTTTTCATTGATAATAAATTCGCCTTCGGAGTGGATGAAGAGATGGTATCCAGGCTGGGGCTGGAAAAAGGCGAGGGTTTAACCGAACAGAAGATCAAAGAAATCTTAATCCAGAAAAGTGAAAATGAAGCCAAAGAAGTTGCCTTGAGGTTTCTCTCTTTTCGCCGCCGCACAGAAAAAGAGGTGAAAGATAAGCTCAAAAAGAAAGACTTCGATGAGAGAACCATCAAAACCACAATTGACAAATTAAAAGAATACGACTTAATTAACGATTTTGAATTTGCCACCGCCTGGGTAAAGGAGAGATTAGCTTATAAACCAAGAGGTAAGAAGTTACTTAAACAAGAACTCTGGAAGAAGGGAATAAAAAAAGATATAATAGACCAGGTAACAGAACAGTTATGTCAGGATGAGGATAAATCAGCCTTAGAACTTTTGGAAAAAATACAAAAAAGATACAGAAACTTGGAGCCAAAGGTGGCAAAAAGAAGGATGTTGAGTCTGCTTTTAAGAAGAGGTTTTTCTTATGAGACTGCAAGCCGAGCGATGGAAGATTATTTGACAAAGGAAGAAACGTAGAAAGCTGACACGCCAAACTTTGAGAGGTGAATGGTCCACAAAAATGTGGGATATTGCGTCGCAGACTAAAATCAAGCTGGCAATTCTGAGGAAGTATCTGGGAGCTTGGGCGACAATCTTAAAAGTCCAGAAAATCCTCTACTATGTCGACGGCTTCGCGGGCCCCGGCTGGTTATGGAATCCTCGGGCGGGAGAGAAAGTATTTGGTTCTCCTGTGCAGCCGATTCAGCTCTATCTGGATCATCGTTTCGACAAAGGCTGGGACTACGAGTTAAGGCTGGTAAACATCGAAAAGAAGAAGACGTATTTCGAACAGTTGGAGAAAGAGACCTCTGAATATAAGAAGAAAGGCGTGAAAATCAGAAACATCCGTGGTGAATTCCTAGACAAACTTGAGGACATTCTCTCCGAGATAAGCCAATATCATACTTTTTTGTTCATCGACCCTTTCGGGATTTCGGGAATTGAGTTCTCGGAACTGGAGGCAGTATTAGTAAGACAGAACACTGAAATACTTCTAAACTTCAACTACGATGGTCTGCAAAGATGCATCGGCGACCTGAAAAAGATAAGGGTTCGTGACCCGAAGATGAGAGCAAAGGCACAAAGTACCATAGACAGAGTCTGTAAATTACTGAACATTACTGAGCAGGAGCTGGAACAGACTGTGACATCGAGCGGCATATCCAAATATAAGCAAATCTCGCTCCTGAAGAAATATCGGGACAATCTCTGGAAATACAAAACCTACGTGTACCCGTTACCTATCAACTTCCCTGGTACTGAGAGGACGTTTTACTATCTTATCTTCATGACTGAGAACATCATTGCTCTTAAAATCATGAAGGACGTTATGAAAAAGGCAAAGAAGATGGAGAAGGGTGAGCAGTTGTTCTTACCTTTGCCAGAAATCGATATTGATGCATTAAGAAAAAGGTTGTTTGAATTATATGCGGGGAAATCAATTGCCGTAAAAGAAATCTACAAAGATTGGTTGCCAAAAGTGTCAATTATTGATGGCGAGGACTATCTATCTCGAGATATTGACAAAGCGTTGAATTCAATGGCAAAGGATTCCGATATACCCGTGACCAAAGACGCAGGAGAGGCACCTTGGAATCCTATTTACCGATTTGGTAGATTATGATAAAATCAAAAGAGCCAAAAGGCCTCAAGCAGATAAAAGACGGGTCGATCATCAAGAGGTTTGACAAGACTCCTTCTCCCATCAAAGCAACGGATGTCGTCTGCCCTCACTTCCTGGAATTGAAGTGGGCCACAGGATGTCCCTTCGATTGTTCATGGTGTTATCTAAAAGGAACTCTGAGATTCCTCCCCCAGAAGGCTAAACCTAGGATAAAGGACTATAACAAAATCGAGTCACATGTAAAGGCTTTCTTTTCTTTGGCAGAACATCCCAGAGAAATCCTCAATACCGGCGAACTCGCTGATTCCCTTATGTTCGAAAACTCAGGAAGGCCTTTTTCGAAATTCATCATCTCTCTTTTCGAGATACAATCGAAGCACAAAGTCCTGTTTCTAACCAAATCAGCCAATGTTAAAAATTTGTTGGGGATCAATCCGCATAGGCAAGTTATAGTGAGTTTTAGCCTCAATGCCGACGAAGTGGCAAGGAAGTGGGAAAAGGGAGCGCCGAAGGTGTTGGATAGGATAGAAGCGGCAAAAATGATACAAGAAGCAGGTTATGAGACAAGAATTAGAATTGATCCGATGATCCCTGTCCCCAATTGGGAAATTTACTATCGAAAGCTCATAGACCAAATTTTCGAAAACATCATCCCAGAAAGGATTACTTTGGGGTCTTTAAGGGGCCTGCAGAGCACCATCAATGGAAGCACAGATAAGTCCTGGCTAAAATACCTTTCGGAGTCCTCTAACTGGGGTAAGAAAGTTGAGTTCACACTTCGATACGAAATGTATCGCGCAGTGTTGAATTATCTTCTTAAAAAGCATGATTACAAACGAGTGGCTTTGTGCAAAGAAACAAAAGCCATGTGGAAAAAACTTGGGATGGACTACAAAAAGATCAAATGTAACTGCATTTGGTAAGAAAACGAGTTGGTGTTAAATAGATCTCCAGAATTTCATAAATTGGTATTATGACACATACAATAACATTAGAGCCAATTGGAATAATTCATTCTCCCTATCAGAAGAAGGAGGATATCCCCATACAGGGAGCTTTCAAGCCTGAAGGTGTGGAAGCTATCGAGATTTTTGAGAAATATGTTGAGGGGTTGAAAGATGTGGAGGGATTTTCGCATCTTTTGATCATCTATTTTTTTCACAAGTTAAAGGACTTCTCCCTTATGGCTAAGCCCTTCTTGGAGGACAAACTGCACGGCATCTTTGCTATAAGGTCACCACATCGACCCAATCATCTGGGAGTTTCGGTGGTAAAACTAATAGAGAGAAAGGGGAATTTGTTGAAAATTGGAGAAATCGACGTTTTTGACGGGACTCCTCTTTTGGATATTAAGCCCTATGTGCCTCAATTTGACCAACGAAAAGACGTAAAGATAGGATGGTTGGAAAAACACATTTAGACGGAAACCTCAACGGGGTTTTGAAAAAGTCGCCGAATTGTAGTTGCTCGATTTATCGAGCTTACAAAAAGCCCAATAAATTGGGCAACTACAACTCCTTCCGAAAGGAGAATGAATAGTTAAAACACAAGGCAAAAATGAAAAGCTACCAGATTAGAGAAAAATTCTTGAAATTCTTCGAACAAAGGAATCATAAGATCTATCCCAGCTCATCTCTAATCCCCAAGGATGATCCCACCCTTCTTTTTGCCAATGCAGGGATGAATCAATTCAAAGATATTATCCTGGGGAAAAAGAAAGCAGAGCACAAAAGGGCGGTTTCCTGTCAAAAGTGCATCCGGGTTTCGGGAAAACACAACGATCTGGAAGAGGTGGGGAAGGATACCTCTCATCACACCTTTTTTGAGATGCTGGGAAACTGGTCTTTTGGTGACTACTTTAAAAAAGAGGCGATAATCTATGCCTGGGAGTTTTTGACTGAAGTATGTGGACTCCCCAAAGACAAATTGTGGGCTACTGTATTTCGAGATGATGATGAATCGGAAAAACTGTGGTATGAGTGCACGGACATTAAAAAGGGAAGGGTCTTAAGATTCGACAAGAAAGAGAATTTCTGGGAGATGGGAGAGGTGGGTCCATGTGGTCCCTGCTCGGAAATTCATTACGACAAAGGGGAGAAATACAAATGTGATCGTCCTGATTGCGGGGTTAACTGCCCCTGTGGCAGGTTCGTGGAGGTGTGGAATTTAGTATTCATGCAGTTTAATCGGGATGAGAAAGGAAATCTTTCTGATCTGCCCGCCAAAGTAGTCGATACCGGCATGGGTTTCGAACGGCTGACCGCCATCATGCAGAATGTGGATTCCAACTATGACACTGATCTTTTCCGCCCCCTGTTCAAAGAGATTGAGAAGATGTCCTCACTGTCGTATAAAGACTTAGATCACCAGGAGCCCCTCGGGACTACTCCTCGGGACGAGTCCTTTCGAGTGATCGCCGATCACATTCGGGCTCTATCTTTTGCCATAGCTGACGGAGCGATACCTTCCAACGAGGGACAGGGTTATGTGGTGCGAAGGATATTAAGAAGAGCCGCCCGTCATGGAAGGCTTTTGGGACTTCATAAACCTTTCATCTATCAACTCTCCAGCGTGGTGGTGGATTTGATGGGAAAAATATATCCGGAGCTTGAGGCCAAGAAGGAACATGTAGCTTTAGTTATTAAATCCGAGGAGGAAAGATTTGAGGAAACCTTGGACTTGGGGCTGGAGCTTTTTGGAAAGGTAACGGAAAGAGTTAAAAGTGAAGGCGGAAATACCATCCCCGGAGGAGAGGTGTTTAAACTTTACGATACTTTTGGATTCCCTCTTGATCTGACTCAGGTAATGGCAAGAGAAAATGGGTTATCTATCGATCTTTCAGGTTTCGAGAGACTTTTGGAAGAACAAAGAGAAAGATCAAGAACTTCTATTAAGACTATCTGCTCGGAGGCAGTGATTTTAGACAAAGTTGGAGAGTGTTATTTTGTCGGATATGAAAAAGATGAGGAAAAAGCTAAAGTGCTTTATTCGCCTAATAAAAATATGTTAATCCTCGACAACACCCCATTTTATGCTGAGGCCGGGGGACAGGTGGGTGACGCCGGAGTCATCTCATCAGAGGGCTTTGAATTCCAGGTTGAAGATACCAAGAAGGAAGGGGATGCCATAATTCATGTGGGGAAAGTTACCAAGGGGAAGATCGAAGATGTAATAAACAAACAGGTTTTGGCCAGGGTGGATATCGAAAGAAGAAATGCCATAAAGAGGAACCATACTGCCACTCATCTTTTGCATAAGGCTTTAAGAGATACGTTGGGTGAGCATGTGAATCAATCCGGCTCTCTGGTGGCGCCGGATAGATTGAGGTTTGACTGCACTTATTTCAAAGCTTTGGATGAAGCCGAACTAAAAAAGGTGGAGTATCTGGTTAACCAAAAGGTTTGGGAGAACAGTCCGGTTGGGTGCAGGGAGCTCCCGATAGAGGAGGCCAAAAAACTGGGTGCGATGGCATTGTTCGGAGAGAAGTATGGAGATGTTGTGCGGATGGTGGAGGTGGAAGGATATTCCAGAGAGCTTTGCGGAGGCACCCATGTGTGTGCCACCGGCGAGATCGGCTTATTCAAAATCGTCTCGGAGACCGGAATTGCGGCAGGCATGCGACGAATCGAGGCAGTGACCGGTGAAGCCGCTTACCAGTTTATCAGTAAACAAAAAGAGCTTCTGGATGATCTGGCATTCATCTTAAAAACGACAGAAGAGAATTTGAAAGATAGAGTAGAGACCCTGGTTAAGATCAACAAGCAATTGGAGAAGAAGGTAAAAGAGGCTCAAAAGGAGTCTGCTAAAAACAGGATAGAAAAACTGGCGGAAAGCTGTGTGGACGTAAATGGGATCAGGGTAATTGCCCACCAGGTGGAAACGGAAACTCGGGATGATCTTTTAGAGTTGGGAGATATAATCAGAGAAAGATTAAAGTCAACCGTGGGAGTTTTAGCCGGGATCATCGATGAAAAGATCGCCTTCGTGGCTGTGGTGACCGACGATTTGATCAAGTCCAAGAAAATCAAAGCAGGTGAAGTAGTCAAAGAGATAGCCAGACTTGTGGGTGGAACCGGAGGAGGCAAGCCCCATTTAGCCCAAGGAGGGGGAAAGGATTTAGGCAAGCTAAAGAACGCATTGGATAGCTTGCCGGAGATTGTGAAAAAAATGATTAAGTGAAGAACGCAGGCTGAAGCCTGCGGCTACCAAGAACGCACTGATAAAAAAATTGGATGAAGGTAGCCGCAACCTTCAGGTCGCGCTAAAAAGGATTATATGGATTAATTAACTTTAACCAGGTAGTTGCCCAATTCATTGGGCAGGAAAAAGTGATTGAAGACCCCTCTTCCTTGCATCCCCCTCTCCCCCGCCGTTGGCGGGATCTTCGACATGAAATGGAGGGAGAAAACAGGGGGTGAGGTAGAAGGAGGCCATAGTTTTGTTTTTGGTGCAATATAGGTTTATACATTGAGAACTCTTTTAAAGGAGTCCAGAAAATGTTTGGCATAGAAGAATTGAAGGAAAGGATTGAAATCACCGGAACAAGAGTTGAATGTCCGGTTAAAGGTTGCAGTGAAAAAGTAGAAAGACAACGAGTAGTTTTTAAGAAGGAGGATAGATTCAAGTGTCCGAAGCACAATATTTTCATCTCTCCATCAACGTTTGAATACCCAAGTGAATTAGATAACCTACTTTGGAAAGAAAAGTCCGATCGAGAGCTACTTGAGAGAATAAAAAGATGGAAAAGAGAAAGTCGGATGGCACAGGATAACAGTGAAGATGCCGTTAGCTGGAATGTTTTTAGATTTTTGGAAAGAAATAATCTAATTGAAGAGTTTCTAAGTTCGATCACCGGCACCCCAATAAAATCATCTGAGGTGATTTATTGGTCATACAGCCAAAAAGAAGATAACAGCTGGCCTGAGTTAAATAAAGCGAGAAAAGAATTTGGTGAGGAAATAAAAAGGGGTTCGGAGCCCGATATCATAATCATAACTGACAAAGCATTGTTTTTTATTGAGGCGAAATTAACTGCTTCAAATAAAACAAAGCCCAGCGATGAGAGTAATTCAAAAAAATATGAAACCGGCGGAGATAATTGGTTTTCAAAAGTCTTTAGGTCGGATTACAAAACGGTTGCAATAGATGAGAAGAAATATGAGTTATTACGTTTCTGGCTACTCGGCACTTGGATGACAGAGCAACAGGACTTGGATTTCTATCTCGTTAATCTAGTGCGCGCTGAAAAGGAGCTAGACATTGAGGATGTTTTCAAAAAGCATATTAACGAAAACCAACGAAGAAAATTTATGCGGGTAACATGGAAAGATATTTACCAATATATTTCAAACATAAATTTATCGAAAGATAAAGATATTATGATAAGGTTCTTCAAAAATAAAACCATTGGGTACGATGGACATGGAAGATTGAGACAAGCATTTTCAATACCATGATAGGCGACACGCCACTCCTGTAAAAACTCCTTTTATACCGAAAAGGGTAGCCGCCCATCTGGGCGCAGAAAAAGTATAAAGATTGTGAACCTAATTGAAAACCTCTCCCCCTATCTCCCCCTCTCCATTTTATGGAGAGGGGGATGGGGGGTGAGGTAACTGAAAACTGCAAACTGAAGACTGAAAACTGGAAACTATGACCGTATATCAAAAGTTTTTGAATGTCAGAGACGAAAAAGGTGCGGGATTTTTGGTGCTCCTGGATCCGGATCGGATGAGCGTCCCCCAGATAGTTGAGTTAGCCCGAAAGTCGGAGAAAGGAGGGGCAGATGGATTTCTGGTAGGCTCCAGTCTGCTGCTTTCCACCAGATTCGATGAGGCGGTAAGAGAGATAAAAGCCAATGTTAGCATTTCGGTGACCATCTTTCCGGGGAATGCAAATCAGGTATCCAGACATGCGGATGCCATTCTGTTTCTCTCGCTCATAAGCGGCAGGAACCCGCATCTCTTGATTGGAGAGCAGGTCAAGGCGGCACCCGCGATAAAGGAATTCGGTCTGGAGCCAATCCCTACCGGGTATTTGATAATTGAGTCTGGAAGTGCCACCTCAGTTCAGTTCATGAGCGACACCCAACCTATCCCCAAAAACAAGCCCGACATCGTCAAAGCCCATGCTCTGGCAGCAGAGTATCTGGGAATGAGGTTCGTCTTTCTGGAGGCAGGCTCCGGCGCAGAAAATCCGGTGCCGGATAACATTATCCGTGAAGTAAAAGACTTCATCTCCATTCCCATCATAGTAGGGGGCGGGGTAAAAGACCCTGAGGTTGCATATAAGAAAGTGAAAAGTGGCGCCAGCTTTGTGGTGGTCGGAAATTTCTTAGAAGAAGATGACTCCATCATAAAAGAGTTCGCCAATGCAATTCATATAGGCAAAAAGACAAAAGCTATGTAGGTTGACTAGAATGGATAGCAAGACAAACGACAAAGTCCGTTTAATTCAGAAAGAGATTCAGGAAAGCGTTGATCTGAAGAATCAGGTCAAAGAAAAGCTTTCGGAGAGGATAATCGAAGTTGCCCACGCTTTGGCAGAGTGTATCAAAAACGGGGGGAAGCTTTTGCTTTGCGGCAATGGTGGCTCAGCCGCAGATGCCCAGCATTTTGCTGGCGAGTTAGTCGTGAGACTTTCCTCAGATTATACCCGCAGCGCTCTTCCTGCCATTACGCTCTCCAGCAATGACTATGTCCTCACCGCCTGCGCCAACGACTTTGGCTTCGAACAGGTATTCTCCCGTCAGATCGAAGCGTTAGGCAAGCCCGAGGACGTGCTTTTGTGCATCAGCACCAGCGGCAATTCCCCTAATCTCATAACCGCGGCACGTAAGGCAAAAGAGAAAAAGATGAAAACCGTTGGGCTTTTAGGCAGAGACGGAGGGAAACTTAAAAGCCTTTCCGACCTGTCAATTATCGTCCCCTCAAACAACACCCCCCGAATTCAGGAAACACATATCTGCATTTGCCATATCCTGTGTGAGTTGATTGAGAAAGAACTGTTTGGGTAACTTTTCGCCGTCGAAGGAGTAATATAAAATGTCATTATTTTCAATTCAAAGAGAAAAACTGAGGTTTATTGAAGAACAACCTTTTAAGCTCGAAAAAGAGATTCAGAATTTATGTGAAGATAATCTAACTGAGATTTTGGGTTTGGAACTTGTCCGGTCGCAATTCACCATAAACAATTTTCGTGTTGACACACTTGCTTTTGATAATCATTCAAAAGCATTTGTAATTATTGAATATAAAAGGGACAGGAATTTCAGCGTTATTGACCAAGGATATGCTTATCTGTCCTTGATGCTTAATAACAAAGCAGACTTTATTTTAGAATACAATGAGAATTGCAAAAATGCTTTAAAGCGAAATGATGTTGATTGGTCACAATCAAAAGTTGTTTTTATATCACCTTCTTTTACCGAGTACCAAAGAGAAGCTATCAACTTTAAGGATTTGCCCATTGAACTATGGGAAGTTAAAAGATATGCAAATCAAACAGTTAATTTTGTTCGATTACAAACCTCAGGGGCAACAGAATCCATTAAGACGATATCTAAAAAGAGTAAAACTATTGAGAGTGTTAGTAAAGAAATAAAGGTCTACACTGAAGATGGACATTTAACCAGTACTTCAGAAGAAATAAAGGAACTATATAAGAAATTTAAAGCGGCTATTTTAAACATAGCTGACGACATTACGCTTAAACCAACGAAGAAGTACATCGGATTTGTCGCTAAAAGGAACGTAACTGATATTCATCCACAGAAGAAAGCATTAAAAATCTGGATCAACCTTAATAAAGGTGAATTAGATGATCCCAAAATAGTGGCACGGGATGTTTCAAATATTGGCCATTGGGGAAACGGTGATTATGAATTGCAGGTTAGCGATGATGACAATTTGGAATACATAATTAGTTTGATTAAACAATCCTATAAAAAGAATGCAAAGTAAGGCAAGCCAAACAGCAAACAATACAGGCTTTACGGCTGACTTATTTCGCCCAAGTGCTTCTCATTCTGCATAAGAATTATCTCAAGGAGAAAAAACATGAAAAAAAGATTTCAACTCCTCTTTGTGATCATAACCATCCTTTTTCTTTTTTCCTGTGGCAAGCAAAGCTATAAAGGAAGGGTTGCCATCATGTATGCTTTTGATGCGGAGGGGCAACTGTTAAGAAGCCAGATGTCTCTGGAGGATAGTCTGTTTTCGGTGGGGAGGGTTTTTTGGATAGGGAAGGTCGCAGATAAAGAGGTGATAGTGGTCAATTCGGACGTGGGAATGACCAATGCCGCCATGACCACCCAGCTTTTGATCGATAGATTCAAGCCCAAAGAAATTATCTTCACCGGCATATGTGGGGGCATAGATCCGGAAAATAGCATCGGGGATATTGTGATTCCAGAATTCTGGGTCACCCATGATTATGGTCTCTATAATCAGGAGGGCTTCTCTCCTTACCCGATCCGTGTGCACCAACCAGAAAAGGACAAGTCGGATACCTTGATGTTCTTTCCAGTAGATGAGGGTCTTTTAAAAATAGCAGTGAATGTGAAACCAGAGTTGAAACCAATTCTGGGCAGAACCCCAAAAATAAAGGTGGGCGGGAAAGGGTCAAGCGGAAACTCCTTCATAGATCAGGTTGAGAAAAGAGAGTGGCTTGCTGAGAGGCTCGATGCCCAGATTGTGGACATGGAATCAGCCGCAGTGGTTCAGGTGGCAAAAATAAATGGAGTGCCTGTCTTGGTGGTGAGGTCGTGCTCTGATTTAGCTGGTGGTTCCGGCTCCTCCACTGCCAAAGACGAGATACAAGAATTCTTTGAGAAAGCCGCAGACAACAGCGCCAGCTTTGTGTTGGAGCTTTTGAGGGAGATGTAAGGGTGGAGCTTTAGCTCCACCCGAAACCTCTCGGGCGGACCTGCAGGTTCAGCGACTGGTCGGGACCGAGTTTTGCGTCCACTTAGACATAGCTCAAATCCCTCCAGAAATCCTCTCCTCAATCTGCCCGACAGTAAAAACCCTTGACTTTTTGGTTGAAATAAGGTAAAGTGCAATATGTGTATTTTCCTTTAAAAGATGCTAAGCTAACCCTGGTCGTGTTATGGCGTTTGCGACAGCAAGGTACTTGGCACCGCAGGAGTGCGCCATATAGAACGGCAGCCAAACGGTAAAGGAGGTGGTGGGGATAATCAGTTGAAGCTTTAGAAAGCACAATTCCAATCGGAGTTCTCTTGTTCTGTAATGTTCTCCATTAAGGGTAAGGCTTGCTACGTTGCCACTGCCTCCAAAAGAAACATTATTGGACAGAGAGAAATCATCAAAAAAACGGAGGTCAGAATGCAAGGCAGCAAGCTCTATGTGGGAAACCTTGGTTATTCTATCAGCAAACAGGAGTTGGAAGACCTGTTTGCCGAGCACGGTCAGGTTAAGGAAGTCAGAATAATGGAAGGTAAAGGTTTTGGATTTGTTGAAATGTCTAACCCATCGGAAGCTGAAAAGGCAAAGGAAGCGTTGGATGGATCCGATTTCAAGGGATTTACCCTGAAAGTCGACGAAGCCCGCCCGCCCAGAAAGAAAGAGGGAGGTCGGCCACCCAGAAGGGGAGGGCCAAGAAGAGATTTCCGAAGATATTGAGTTACGCGCAAGCAATGGAAAATCTTTCTTTTCTCCTTTAATCCCCCTTTGTCCCCCTTTATAAAAGGGGGATTGAGGGGGATTATAAAAAAGAGGAGATTGTGATCGATGAAAATTTTTTCCATTACTTATACGAAGATCAATATTAGAATAGCCTGCAAACATTCAGGTTTGCTGGTCGATCTACCACAATAAGGGACAGCCACGTTCCATACGGCTGAAAGGCCAGTTACCTATTATGACACGTGGTCCTAGGCCCGCGTCGCTTCGTTCCTTAGACCTCAGTCGTGGACTCGCCCCACGTCTGTGCACCAGGGGATTTGGTTTCTCCTTGCCAAACGCAGTCACTAAGGTTCGGACTGCGCAAGTGACGTTTGCGAGCATCCCGAGTTCGTGAAACGTCTGAGACATTGTTTGTCTAATGCTGGCCACAAAGCGGAAGGAGGAAACCATGGCACAGGCAAAAGATGGCGACACCGTCAGGGTTCACTACACGGCCAAACTGGAGGATGGGAAGGTAGTCGATACCTCCGCTGATCAGGACCCCTGGGAATTCACCCTAGGCGCGGGTCACGTGATCCCGGGTTTCAAGCAAGCCATAATCGGCATGAGTCCGGGAGAGTCAAAAACCGTCAAGGTCCCTTCCGACAGAGCTTACGGCCCCCACCGTAGAGAAAGGATACTGGTGATAGACCGGGATAGGTTCCCCAAACACATAACACCGGAGGTCGGCCAGCATTTACGAATCCCTAAACAGGATGGCACAACAGCTACTGTCACGGTGACCGCGGTCTCTGAATCGAAGGTGACCATAGATGGCAACCATCCTCTGACTGGGAAAGACTTAACTTTTGACATCCAGCTTTTAGAGATCGTTTAACCGTTTCGTTTATGGTGAGATGCTCTATTGCGGAAGATATACACTTTCGGTGGCATAGAAGCAATATTATGGTTATTAACAGTTGGGCGGCATTACTCCAAAAAGGATATGTTAAGACGGTTAGGGGGATTATGTTTTTTGTGCTGACAGCAGTGTTAGTCTGTGGCACTGTTGAAGCGCAGGATAGTGGCTTTGGATTAGGAGTTATTTTAGGTGAACCCACAGGAATAAGCGGTAAGCTGTGGATAGAAGACAGCAAAGCAATTGATGGAGCAGTTGCCTGGTCATTCGACAAGGAAAGTGCCGTGCACGTGCATGCGGATTTGCTTTTTCACAGTCCTTGTATATCTAAAGTAGAGATGAGCAAACTTCTGGCCTATTATGGGATGGGCGGTAGAGTTAAGTTTGAGGATGACAGCAAAGTTGGAGTTCGCGTTCCTTTAGGCATAAATTACCTCTCCTCCGGGGCACCTTTAGACGTTTTTCTTGAGATTGTGCCTTTACTTGACTTGGCGCCCAGTACGGAATTTAGTTTAAACGGGGCTATTGGGGTTAGATATTTCTTTTAGTAAGATAATGCGCTTGTTTACCGTCCACCTCCGAGGCAGCCCCCTTTGGGGTCCATTTGCACAGCCCTAAAAACACTTGACTTTTTACACGTAATCGGATAAGATAGAACAGGCGGATTTGTCTTAGTGGTCCAAAAAAATAGGGCGAGGAGGCTAGGAAGCTAGGAAGTAGAGTGGTCTGGATGGCGGTAAACAACAGCTTGCCACCCGAGACATGAAGGAGTCAGACACGATATTGATCTCCTAAGGTAAGCATCTGACCTTGCAAAGCCAGGGATCAGAAAACATGATGGATTATAGAGCACTCTTATCTGAGATTCAGGAAGTATATCTGGCTGATAGCATTCCCTGGGTGATCGGTTTTTCGGGCGGGAAGGACAGCACGACCGTCCTGCAGATGGTGTTTTACGCGCTTTCCGAGTTACCCAAAAGAAAACGGTTGAAAGCAGTCCATGTGCTCTCCAACGACACCCTTGTCGAAAATCCTGCCATAGTAAAGCGCGTGAACGATCAGTTGAAGAAGATCGAAAAATATGGGAAAACAGAGCTATTCAAGCACAAACCAGAGTTGTTTAACGTGGTACGAGTAACGCCCAAACTGGAAGATACCTTTTGGGTTAATCTAATTGGCAAAGGATATCCATCGCCCAATCGCTGGTTTCGTTGGTGCACAAAACGAATGAAAATTAGCCCAACAAGTGATTACATTTTGAACACGGTGAACAAACACGGGCGTGCAATTATCGTTCTCGGAACACGAAAAGCGGAATCTTCAAACCGTGCCGCAGCAATGGAGAATTACAACAACGGAGAACGCCTTCGCAAACACACTTTACCCAATGCTTATGTGTATGCTCCAATTGCCGATTTATCTAATAACGAAGTGTGGAGTTATCTGTTGCAGTGTCCAAACCCGTGGGACGGGAGTAATAGAAAATTACTTGCACTTTACAAGAACGCTTGCTCTGGGGGTGAGTGTCCTTTTGTGATTGAAACGGGGACGCAAAGTTGTGGGAAGTCCCGGTTTGGGTGTTGGGTGTGCACGGTTGTGAAAAGGGACAGATCAATGGAGAATTTTATAGACAATGGCGACCAATGGATGGAAGAATTATTAGAGTTTCGCAATTGGCTTTGCGACATCCGACAACAGACAAGCCAATATATGCCGAAGCGACTTGAATCAAATGTGAAATTCGGTCCCTTTCTGCTTAGAACGCGACAGGAGATACTTAGTAGGTTGTTGAGTATTCAAGACCACTTAGCCGTCGAATTGATAAGTAATAATGAATTGCAATACCTTCGGCGATTTCTTGACAGAGAATGTCAGGCCGAGGTAGGAAATGGGATGAAAAAGTTTGTATTTCAACTACGAAATGGCAAACGCGTTGCAATAATCTCTGACTTTAACATACTACTTAGCTCGCGTAAACGTTTGGGCCCACTGAGCTTGAAAGAAGCCAAATTGGTGCGAGCGCGAAACGTATCCACCCACCACACACGGTCAACACGAGTTTTGTACTACTTAGAGGAAAAATGAATACAATCAAACAAAAAGACGCTGGAACGATTCGTGTTGCTGATATCACCATTGGCCAACTCAGTCGGGGGCTCTACAGAAGTACAGCAACCGCGTTCAAAGAACTTGTCAGCAACGCATACGATGCCGACGCGACAACAGTGCGGATTGATACGAACTACCCAGAGTTTGATTTTATTTCGTGCATCGATAATGGAACAGGAATGTCGCTTGAAGAGTTCCTAAGATATTTCAACCAAGAAGGAATCGGGCACTGCACCAAGCGTAAGCGGGCGAGAGACACGACTGAGATTTATAAACGACCGATCATCGGAAGGCTAGGCATTGGTATGCTTGCTATAGGACAATTATGTCATAGCTTTCAAATTGAATCGCATTATAAGGACGAAAAGGGGAAAGGCAAAGCTTATACAGCCACGCTTACTTTGTTAGATGACACCATCCCAGACAGGGAGAGAATCATACGCGACGACGATGTGAAAGAGAAAAAACTCCCGGTTGGTCAGTGGCAATATAAGGTAATCGATTTCGACGAGAGAAAGAAAGGATTTCGTATTTATTCTTCCGATGTGCGGCCTACGTTTCGGCAGGAAATGAAAGAAAGTATCGAAAACATGACCAAGCAGAAACGCAAGAAAATACGCTTTAGTCAATCCGATTTACAGTCCGGCTTCTACGCTGTAAGCAAATCAGTACGTGACTGCAATCCATACCTCGAGGCAATTTGGGAGTTATCCGTCCTGTGTCCTTTGCCCTACTACGGTAAGATAGAAGAGTGCCCAGTTAACTTGTCGTCTTTCAAATCACGGGAAAGTCAATCTAAAGAGTACGAGCAGGCGATACAATTTCTAAAGAATCGTCAAACAAGATTGTTAGACTATACTTTTACGGTCGTTGTGGATGGGATTGAACTCCGACGCCATATTCAGCTTCCGACGGAAAAAGGTACGACCCCAATGCTGTATTTTGTTGATTTCGACGAGGAGATATTTGGTTCTCGTCTTAAGTTCTCTGGCTACTTATTTGCGCAAATAGCAAGCTACGTTAAACCAGTCGAGTTAAATGGCATTCAAATTCGTCTGCGAAATGTTGGGATAGGGGGCTACGACCATACCTTTTTGAAATACTATAGGCATATACCAACCATACGTAATAGGTGGGTATCTGGGGAACTCTTCGTTGACGAGGGGCTCGAATCAGCGCTCAACATAGATCGCGACAGTTTTAATGAGCATGATGAGCATTTTAAGAAACTTCAGACAATTCTTCACGACAAGTTCGAGGTCGTTTTCAACAAGATAAATGCGGTCGCGCAAAGCCTTCAAGGAAAAAAACGAGATAAAACAAGCGAAAAGCTTGAGAGGACTATACGAGAGATGGTGTCGAGGGACTCACAGGGGAAATTCAAACTTGTGCAGAGTGATTTGGGCAAGACCGTCCCCATCGTTACTGTGAATAAGAAAAAGGGAGAGATAATCTTGAATAGAGCTTCGCATCCGCTTAGAAAGAAAAAGGCGAACTTGATCCTTGAGATGGTTGAGGTTGCTTATCGGATTGCCGAAAACACCGCAGAAACTGAGAAGGAGCACCACGAGATATTTTACAACATTCTCAAAGAAACGCTGGATCAGCTTGTATGAATCCCCGTAAGATCAATTACGACACTTATATCTCCAAACACTGCGCTCGTTATTACGGATGGTTGCCTGCGAGCAAAGAGCACCGGCAACGATCCAAGACGAAGCCTCTCAAGTATTTCACGCTTTGCGCTACGGAGGCTATTGATGTTTTCATGCTGGAAAAGGAAGGTGTGCTTCCGAGAGACAGCAACGGAAACCTCCCAAATGTCATCATCTGTGAGAGTGAACTGGGAGATGCGGCAGAGATTCGGGTGCTGGTCCGGCCTCCGGTGGGAGAAGCGATACTAGTAGGGAGACTCGAGGAGTTGATCACGTACCAAGACGATGCTCAAGACAAGAAGCTCCTCGCCAAACTGGAGACTATCCAACCGTCGAAGGAGCAACGAGAAAGGTTGGATCGCCGTGAGAAGTCACTGCGCCTTAAGGGGGAGTTTCCGTTCGATATCATAAACTTCGATACATGCGGAAATCTACTGAATCCAGACGACGACACCAACAAGTTGCTTTATGAGTCCTTCGAAATGATCTTTGACTTGCAGAAACCCACGCATTCCTTTCTATTGTTGGTAACGACACCGATCACCCACATCCACGCTAATCTGCAGACCCGCTTCAAGAGGGATTTTGAGTCCAATGTGTCTGGTTACCCCCAGATACAGGAGGCTCTCCAATCCGCGATCGGTACCGTTTCTTATGATAAGATTGCCTACAACAAACGAATTGCCCTTGGCTTTGCGAAATCTGTTGTTACGCCCGCAGCCCGGAAGCATGGCTGGTGCGGGGAACACAAGGGCATCTACATTTACGAAAACATAAAACAACGCAGGATCCTAAGCTCGGTGATTCGGTTCTCTAAGTCCTCGGGTGCTTCCGATGAGTCTGTCTATGTTGAAGACATCATCCGAGTCATTCACCAGATGCCACAATACTACTCTTACAAGAACTCGCTCAAAAATCGAGAAGTCAAGGAGCACTTGAGGGAAGTAAAGGAATACCGTGAAAAAATCCGCGATCAATATAGACAGAAACCATAGACACACCCTTACGCATCGGCATTAGAAAATGCCTATGCTGTTCTTTCACCTGCTTCGGGAATCCCTTTGTTGGTAACGGACACTCTGTCCGTTACCATAAACCGTCACGGACGAGGGCGTCCGTGACGAACGAGAATAGACCTTCCCCTTCCATACAATCACTCCCAAAACTTCCGGCAAATCTTCTTCTCAATTTGCACAAGCTAAAAAGCTTGACTTTTTAATAGAGTGAGTTTATCATAAAACAGACTTGCAGATATAGGAAGGATATACCAGGTTTATGTGTAGTTGTCGAATTTTAACTCAAACCGCAGGTAGGCGAAATGAAGGATAAAATTAAAATTGGAATCATAATTTGCAACCGTTATCGAACCTGTGCCGGGGGTAAATGCCTGAAGTCTCTCTATAACAGAGAAGGGGCGTTCAGCATATATAAGGGGCAGGAGGTCGAGTTGGTCGGATATACCACCTGTGATGGGTGCCCTGGTGGAAACGTGGAATACGCTCCTGAAGAGATGAAAAAAAATGGAGCCAAAGTAATTCATTTAGCCACCGGATTGATAGTAGGCTACCCTCCGTGTCCGTATATTGTTGAATTTCGTGATTTCATCCAAGAAAAGTATAATGTGAAAGTAGTAGTTGGCACCCACCCAATTCCTCAAAAGTATTATAATACACACATGAAGTTAGGAACGTGGTCTTCTCCAGAATGGAAAGAACTGATTGAACCAACTTTAACGGATAAGGAAACTCGTCTGGCTTATGATTGATAGATATATACTAAGGGGAGCATATAATTGTTTACATCCCCCCTAAAGAAAAGGGGAGAAGGGGGGATTCGTCCCGCAAAATGCGGGACGCATTTGAAACTTGGAAAATCCCCCTTTACTAAAGGGGGATTCGTATGAATGCATACGCATTTCAAGTCAAGCCCAAAACAGGTGTGGGAGAAAAAATCAATGCGAAGCTCGTATGAGTGCATACGCACATTCATACGAATAATAAGATGTAAACTGTTTCCTGCTCCTCTTAGTAAGTGCAATAGTAAGATAATGATTAACTGTCGTTTACCGCATTATAAAAGGTTCGTGTCGGGCGAGAACCATCCAAATTTTTGATTTCTCTAACGCCAATTGCCGTCAAACACAAATTCAAAAACCCTCTTGTTAATCCTTCCCAACCCGGAGCTTTGAAAGATTGTCCATCCAGAAAAAGATAGCCAAAAACGCCATCTATAACTTTTTGGTTAAAGCCATAGGCTTAGCCTTTGCTTTTATTGCCTCGGTAGTGGTGGCGCGTTTTTTGGGACCGGAAAAGTATGGCGTCTACAGTTTCGTGATCTGGTTTCTTAGCATGGTGGGGCTTCTGGTAAATCTGGGCATACCTACCACCATGACAAAATATGTCTCTGAATATTGGGGCAGAAAGGATTTCTCTGCCATTGGCTCCATTTTAAGTCGGCTTTTAAGATTTGAGCTTTTGGCAGGTGTGGTGGTGAGCCTGCTTTTGTTCTTTTTGGCTCCTTTCATTGCCCGATGGTATAACAACCCTGATCTTTCCCTTTATCTGAAGGTCGCTTCTTTGGTGATACTACCTCTGGGCCTGATGTGGTTTTACAATGGACTCTTTTGCGGACTGCAACGATACGACCTGATTGCCAAAATCAACCTCTTGGTCTCCCCTGTGACTTTGATTATAATTCTTCTGGTTTTATACTTTGGTGGAAGGATTGAGTGGCTAGTGGGGGTAAGTGTGGTAGCCAATCTTCTTCTTGTGGGATGCTATCTTTATCTCAAAAGAATGAAATTCATCTTTATCCAGAAAGGCACATCCACATATGATTTTGGTGGGAAGTTGTTTAAGTTCTCCGCCAGCGTATTTGTGGTGGTGTTGTTGGATGCCATAATCTGGGAACGTTTCGGGATTTTCTTTCTTAGCATCTTCAGCACCTCAACTGAGATTGCCTTTTATAATGTGGCATTTATTCTTTCCAGCCGAACTATGATTCTTCTGCCCGGCGCCTTAACCGGCATTCTGCTTCCCGCCATGTCCGAGGTATACGGAGGAGGGAACAAAGAGGAGCTTGCTAGGGTGCATGCCAACTCCACCAGATACCTTGCCATGCTCTCCTTTCCTCTTTGCCTGGGAGGAATTGCCATAGCCAGGCAGTTATTTCCGGTATTATACGGTCCTTCATTCCAACCCGCCGCTTTTATTTTTTGTATCCTTCTTCTGGGTGGAACTGTGGGCTCTATCGCCACCTCCAGCTCCTCACTTTTATATGGGGCAGAGCTTCAAAGGATAGTGGTGAGGGTGGGAATCTTTTCTGCTCTGCTTACCCTTTTAGTCAGTTGGTTTCTGGTCCCCATCTTTGGAGCAAAAGGGGCAGCTTTTGCCACTGCTCTGAGTCAAACCATGGGAGGAGTGGTGATGATTACCTACGCATACAAAAACTACATGAAACAAAAGTTTCCTGGATTATCCATTATGCGCATCCTCTTTGCTTCCGCTCTGATGGGAAGCGTGGCATTTCTCTTAGTAGAAAGCATAAAAGGACCTGCAGGATTGGCTTTTGCCTTGATTATCTCCGGTCCCTTATATATATTAGGTTTGTTTTTCACCCGAAGCTTGACTTCCGAGGATATAGAGTTGGTGGAGGCAGTGATTGGCCGGATGCCTGACTCATGGGGCAGGGTAATTCAGCCAATATTCAGATGGTTGATCAAATTCTTTTATCCTAATGGAATGTCTCCAAAATAACATTATATTTTACCCTATCATTGCGAGGGAGCTCGACGAAGTAGGGGCGATTCATGAATCGCCCCTACCAAGAGATTGCTTCACTTCGTTCGTAATGACAAATTATTGCAACATTATTTGGAAACGATGCACTAGTCCATAAATTCGTATGGTTGATAACCATGACATAAAGTTAAGCATAATTATCCCCACCTACAATCGGGAGGAGATACTTCCTCAAACTATAGACTTGATCCTGAAAGAAAACTTTCCCGACTGTGAATTGATCTTGATACATCAAAGACCGCAAATTTCAGAACAATTTCAAGAATTCCTGAAGAGGATAGAAAACAGGATACGCTACTTTGCCGTAGACTGGGCGTCGGTGCCCAGAGCTTGCAATTTCGGGGTGGAAAAAGCTGGTGGAGAGATCATATTAATGTTAGATGATGATATAATACCCTATCCAAGCTTAGTCTCCGCTCATCTTAAAAACTATGAGGATCCCAAAATCGGTGCAGTGGCAGGAAAGATATTGATACCTCATCCGGTCAGATTCCCCGAATATGTGGGACGAATCGGAGGGTTGGGTCCAAAACACGAGACCTATGTCTCCTCTAAAAGAGGATATGTGGAGACCGGAGGAGGGGGGAATATGTCTTTTCGCAGAACTGTCTTTGAGAAGTTGGGAGGCTTTGACACCAACTTCATCCAAAACGCCCATCGGTTTGAAAGCGACTTCTGTTTCCGCTTAAGAAAGCTGGGGTATCTGATAGTTTATGATCCAGAGGCAGTTGTTCGGCATCTGGAATTCAAGACAGGTGGGATCAGGTCCTGGGGTGGATGGGTAACCAACTCCCCGGCATTTTACCGAAATGAGATGCTTTTCTATTTCAAAAACAAACCCAATGGACCTCTGGACAGATATCTTTGGCTTAACTACATCCAGCGGATCCCCTCCCGAAACATCAAGAATTCCATTATACGGATTTTCACATTTCCCTGTGGTGTCCTGTGGGGAACCTGGGTGTATCTGGTCAGGTACAGGTTCAAACGAATTTTTGTAAAGGTAAACGAAAAAGAGGCAGAATCATGAGAATAGGGATAGATGCCACCCCTATCCTGAAGCAGAGAGTAGGGGTGGGGAGTTACGTTTTCAACCTGATAAAATACTTAAGCCTCATAGATCATGAAAATCAATATGTCTTGTTTTACTGTCATCATTCAAATATCAAAGACAAGATTTTGAAGCTTAGTAACCCCAATTTTGAAAGCAGAACTGTACGCTTCCCCACCAAGATCATGAAGCTGTTGTGGGCAACTGTAAGATTGCCCAAGGTGGATTGGATGGTAGGAAAGGTGGATCTTTATCACTCTTCCGCTTTTTATCTAAATGCTTTGTCACGGGGGAAATCACTTCTTACCATACATGATCTGAACTTTCTTGCCCTGCGAAAGCTTACCCTTTGGTCCGGCAGATGGCATTATGCTTTTAAGATAAAAGGCTATGCGCAAAAAGTAGATGCCATCGTCGCAGATTCCCAAAGCACTAAGAATGAAATAATAAAGTATCTAAAAATCCCAGAGGAGAAAATTCATGTAATCTATTTGGGCTGTTCTCAAGCATTCCAACCTTTCCCCGAAAGCGAAAAGAAGCAGAAGATAATGGAAAAATATAATATTAAAGGAGATTTCATTCTCTGTGTGGGGACACTCGAGCCCCGAAAGAATCTGAAAGGGCTTATTCAGGCTTATGCTCAGAGCAGAGCTAAAGAGGATTTCCTTTTAGTTCTGGCAGGAGGGAAGGGATGGAAATATAAGCACATATTTCATCTGGTAAAACAGTTGAAACTGGAGGGGCGGGTGGTCTTCTGCGGATATGTGCCGGATTTTGATCTTCCGGCATTATACAATAGCGCTTCGGTTTTTGTTTATCCTTCATTTTACGAGGGCTTTGGACTTCCTCCTCTGGAGGCCATGGCTTGCGGCACCCCGGTGATAGTCTCCCATACTACCTCATTGCCGGAGGTGGTGGGCGATGCAGGTGTTTATGTGAGCCCTTTTGATATTGAGCAGATATCCTTTTCAATTGATACGGTTCTGTCGGACACCAAACTCCATCAAACTCTTCGGGAGAAAGGGTTAAAAAGGGCAAAACTCTTCTCCTGGGAAAAGACCGCCAGAGAGACTTTAAAACTCTACCAACAGCTGTGCTGATGAATTGCATAATGGACTGAATTTAGGAAGCGGCATAAATAGATCTCCGGGTCTCTAAATTTCTGTTTAGTCCAATATTAAATACTTACCCCAATAGGTCAAGAAAGTACCAAACTTCCTCTAACTCTTGAATGGCTTCTGTTCTGCACTAAGTAGGAGATCGAAGCGTCCCTTTTTTCCTGAGCACTTTTAACCAACCACTAAATCTATCTATGAATTCTTTTCTGTAGTTCTGTATCTCCGATGGCAGTTGGTTGTACTGCGACCCTCCAGTCAAGACATTTTTTATACCTGAAAGGTGTAGAGACAT
>CAZOJT010000011.1:0-80233 GCA_964580215.1 uncultured Ignavibacteria bacterium
ATATATAATACAAAAATGATTTCAAACCAAGGAGGTAGCCTTTCATAAAATTACATTCTGGGACACGTTCCTATATTATCTTCGGTAATCAGTTAGATTTCCGATTAGCCACGGTCTAATTTTTCACTTTACCCCTCTGTAAAGTTAGATTATACCTCATGCTGTCTGCTTTACTCGATGGTTTCACAATGATCGTTTTAAGTGGACTTTTGCTTCCGTATTTTACCCTCACTTTTTCATCTTTGCAATCAGAATACATGGCCGTTAATTTAGCAGTGAATTCGATGGCTTCTTTGCTTTTCTTGCCCTGTAATATGGATATGGGGCTTCCCCAATCGGGCACTTCAAAAATGTAGTCCGTTTTTTGTTTTCTTTCAGCCAGTATCTTATTTTCCCCTTCATTCCTTCCCACCATGATCTTATTCTTTCCAAATCTGAAATGTCTGCCGACCTTCAGCAACAGAACGTCATTTGCCGTCACTTTTTTCTTATGTTCAAACAGATCCCTCAACTTGCTGGCAAACTCATTTTGTGTCAAAAGGCAACCACCTGCCGGGCAAGCAAACTCTTCCACGTTCAGTTTTCTGGCTAAATCAAATTGGGGCTTTCGACTTTTTCCCTGCACGGTTAGGAGTTTTTCACGGTCAATCCAACCTTTTTTCTCTGGTTCGGTTACAGGAAGAAGCTTTCCGGATAATGGTCTTAATATCTTGCCCTCCAGACCAGCTTCCCTTTCAATAAGGTTTAGCGCTCTTCTATGTTGCGACATAGGTCTTTGACCCAGGACTTCACCTGTAACAACAAACTTCGCTCCAAGTTCGATCAAAAGCTTTTTTGTCTTCTTCAACATATAAATCCTGCAGTCAATGCAAGGATTCATTCCCTTTCCGTAGCCATATTTGGGTTTTCTTACAACTTTTAAATACTCTTCTCCTTTGCTCACTACTTTATAGGGAACACCAAACTTTTGGGCAATTTCTTTTGAAAAACATCTCCCTTTCTGATCACAAGTGCGAAAGGGGAATAAGAAATTAACTGCAATGACATCTATCCCCTGTTGTTGAACAAGCTTCAAAGCAAGCGTTGAATCAAGTCCACCCGACAGGAGTACAATTGCTTTAACTTTTTCTGTTTTCAGGTTTTTTCTCACACTCATTGCACCTCAAGCTCCATTATCGCCGTACTTATCGCTTTTCTACAATCTTTGCAGGTCACATCAGAAACTTTGAATATTATACTTACACAATTCACCTTCTCTTTGAGGTTCTATAGAGTGCGATGTTTCATTAAATTATGTGTGAGGGGGCACTTTCTTGTCCGCTCAAACTTTGGGGTGACGGCAGAACATCGCCTTATTGTAACGGAAGGCTTTAGCTTTCCATTATGGAAACCTCCCTTCGACAAGCTCAGGATAAGAAAGGTTTCCGCTACATCAAATCATGCGTAGGGGCGGACCTCCGTGTCCGCCTTTAGGGCGATGGCAGAGCATCGCCCCTACAGAGGATCTGTTATTACCTCAAAGGTTCGTATTAAGTTGATAAAATCACTTAGTTGCTATATGGGGAAAACGCTGTGTTGAAGAAAACTCTAAGTTCAAAAACCTTGGAATTCTACTCCAGAAGGTGTAGCCAGGTTCCCAGAAGAAAATATATTCTTCCGATCAAAAGAGACATACGGGACATGACCGTGTATCCGAAGGAGGCACCGAAGGAGATCATCAAGAACCAGATGCCGATTTTAGCCACTCCTCCAAAGGCGCCCTTGTGCTCCTTGGAGAAGAAGAAGTAGATGAGACCGGTAATTACTCCCACGGTCAGGAGAATATTGTTGAAGGAGGTGAACCAATTATCAGTCCATAAGGGTAGCAAATTGGCTTGAATCTGAAGTATCAGATCACCTGAGCCGTAGCCCACTATGGTTATTCCGGCATATATTCCGATTATCAGCGCCATGGGCCAACGGGAGAGCCAACTGAATTTTTTGGTGAACCGGCTGAAAAGCATAATCCCGAAGGCGAAAGGAACCAAAAGAAGCAGTCTTCCCTCTTGGGTGAGGGGGTCCCACAGGTTGGGTCTAAAGACATTATGGTATTCCAATGTTGCCCAGTATCCGGCAGATATTCCCACAAAAAGGTGCTCGGCAAGCTTATAGAAAGGATTGTCCTTGTATAGAAATGAGAATATGAACAATGTCAAAAAAGCGCCTAACCAGATTCCAATTGTCTCCCACACAGGCGTACCTCTTGTCTTTCAGCTTTCTCTCTTTAGAACTTGCTATCGTGAAACTTTCAGTTTTTTCTTCTTACCCTTGACTGAAAAATATGCGATGTTGCCGATCAAGATAAACAGGAAAACTATTATATGCGAAACCGACTGAGCATCCATCCCTCTTTTTGCAGTTCCGGGCCTTTTCAACAACTTTTCATATTCAGCCGCCCCCTTCATTCCTCCTAAAAGTCCCACCAGTTGGCCTGACTGAACATAGGGATAAAATTCAGGAGCACTCACCGCAGTGCATCCGGAGCCGAGTTTTACCTGATATCTGGATTGCACCTGAAGCACCCATTCCTTTGTTCCGGGCAGACCTCCGGAGATATTCATCAAAAGAGCGATGTCATCGAAATTGGTCACGCCCTGCATGATGGGAATCTCCTCCACCTTGGTTCTCCGGGAATCTGTTGGAAAAGTCTTGGGTATGTTGGTCCCCATGGAGACCATCACCACCTCTCGCCCCTCCTTGAATCCCAAATTAACCCAATCCTCACCATACTTTTTATCAGGGAAATCCTCCAGAACTTCGGTCATAGCACGTTCGGCCAAAAGAGTTCCCGTAGCCCACAGCTGCATGACGATAACCTTATGACCGCGGGATAACAGATGATGGAACACCGCCAGGTTCATGGGAAAAAGCTCAGGCATGGAACCGGGATCATAGTCGCATGAGACCAACACCTTGGATTCAGGGGGAAGATATTCTATGGCATCATAAAAGCTCTGAACCGGTGCGGTGACGGAAAAGTCCAAATTCATCGGCAAAAGTAGAGGGACGATAATTGCCAAAAAGATGAAGATGAATATGATCCTTCGATCCAGCCTCTCTAATTTTTCCAGTATCTTCCTCATAAACCGTCCTTAAGAAAAATCTCTTCTTAAAAAAGCTCGCGTCCTATTCCCCTCCCAGATAGGTTCTCTCCAGTCCGGTTAAGACCTTTAAAGCGGTGGAGATGGCTCCCAAAGCGGCGCCGATCATGATGGCCCTCTTCCCTGCCAATTGAGGAACGTTCATTATCCACTCGGTAAAGTCGGGAAAACCTGCCCACAGGCTCTCGCCCACCGGCACTCTCCCGATCATCACCAGAATGGCGGTCACTGCTAAAAGCGAAGCCTGAAAGGTTCTTATCCTGAAGGCGCGAAACGCCGCCGAGGCAATGAAAAACGCCAAAAGAGAAAACATGGTTGCTTGCAGAGGATACTGGGCATGGAAGTAAACCCAACCGAAGATGGTTCCCTCACCGATTCCACCAAGGCGGATTCCCAAAATATCGAAGATGATCCCCACCGTGATCATGAAAAACAAACTTGCCACCAGGATAATCTTGTAGGGCCAGTCTCTCCCTTTTCTCTGTATGACATGAGAATTGATTCTTATCAGATTCGCAATCCCCAGCACGTAGGCAAAGGCAATAACGATTATGGCCCACTGGCGAATGGTCTCGAAGATGGAGAGCACCTCCTTGTGGGGGATGAAATATTCCAGTATAAAGGAAATGCCGACTAAAAAACAGATGGCTATGGGTATCTCACGTCGCATAGAACACCAATTTAAGAGGAGTTAGTCTGCTTTGCTCATAATCAATTCATTTTATGAAAAACCAGCGGGTGAATTGGGTTATCCCCAAAGTTTCCAAGATCGCTCCCAAACCTAATATGCCTATTATAATAGCTTTGGCTAAATCCGACCCTTTCAGGCTTCCCAAAAGCTTGGGTTCTTTGGAAAGATAGGCGCTGGTGGCAAAAAGCTCCTCGCCAATTATGGTATAGTCACAGGCCACCACAAAGAAAGGAAGCTGGTGAATGTTAGCCGTCCCTGCCACCTGTATAGCTCCGGTTAAAAACCCAGTTTCGGCTAACATCAAAGATTCGGCAAAAAATGAGCCGAACATCAAATTAGCCATGGGGCGGTCCCGAAGCATTATCCCCTGCACCCCGGCCGCATAGGCAAACTGCTCGTCGGAGATATAGCGAACATTATCTCTGTTGTAGGCATCCGGTCTGCCTGCAGCCGCATACCCTTCCTTTACCCTCTCCTCCGCCACCGGAACCACAAATGGTCTGCATATGGGAACAAATAAAGGGATATCGTATGCCGCCACCATCTTTGCCACGTTCCCTAAAATTATCATGGCCGCAATCGTCTGGATTTGATTAACGTCCTCGATTCCCGGCACGAAAAGCACCGGCCGGCCCATCTCGGTGGCTCTGCCCACCGCCTCCTCGATGGCATCCAATCCGGCGATTCTTCGAATGAAAAGGCTTTTCCCTCTTTTCGCCCGTTCGACAAAGAAGATTATCACTCCAAAGAAGAAGACCAGAAATAACAGCATGTTTACCCGGTTAGGATTGAACCAGCTTTCGGACAAATCCTCCTGGGCAAAAGACAAGGTTGGGTCAATCAGAAAAAAACAAAGAAAGAGGAATAAGAGTCTGAGAAAAGGATTAGACTTCACGTTTGCATTGGAAAGAGAAAATTCATTATTTGGCTGGATTTCCACTTGGGCCGACGAAACGATGAGAATCGGCACCATTCACAGGATAGATTAAGCATCGGAGACTAAAATAGAGCACTCCACAGTGAAGCGAAGTAGTCCCGCAGGAAGACGACCCTCTCCGCCAAAAGGGCCACTCTGCCCATAACCGTCATGCCAAATCCTGCGCCGAAACCTACCATCAGAGTCCAGATGCCGAATGTGGCTGCTACGCCAAAAGCCCCCTTGTGTTGCTTGGAGAAATAGAAGTAGGTCAAGGCACAGAACACCATAATTATTATCATTACGTTGGTAATCAGAGGCCAACTGGTAAAGCCGACCGGAAGCATGGTCGCGCTCAATTGTCTGATCACGTAGTTTTGCAAATATAAAGGGATGGCCAGTCCGGCCCCACTCCCGATAACGAAACCCAGAGTGGGTCGGGAGAGCCACTGCCATTTCTTGGAGAAACGTGCCCACATCAATAACCCTAATATCCCGGGGATGATATACCAGAACTTGCCATCTCTTATGGGATGGATAAGCTTGGGCAGAAAGGCGTTGTAAAACAAAATCATGGCAAAATAGCCGGCTGATACCCCTACCACCAAGTGCTCGGCGAACTTATAGAAAGGGTTATCTTTATACAGAAAGGAGTAAATACACAGTACCAAAAGGGCGGCCACCCCATTCCAGATTAGTTCTGCTGTTCCCATGGTTTTTCCTATTTTTTTCTTTTTGACATGAAATATCCAACGTTTCCAATGACTATGAATAGTATTATCACTATGTGAGTGGTGGTCTGAATGGGCATGCTCTTGGAGGCCCACAGTTGGCCTTTCTCTCTGGAGATGTATCCTCCCCTCTCAGCCAGATACTCATATTCTGCCGCTCCCTTCATCCCTCCGATCAGGCCAAAGATTTGACCGGATTGCAAAAAAGGATAATAGTCCGCAGTCATAACTCCGGTCACCCCTATGGCCAGCTTGGCATTGTAGCGTCCGTTGGCATAATTTATCCAATATTCCGTTCCACTGCCTCCTGAGATATTGATTATCGCTTTCACATTGTCAAAATTAGTCATATTTCTCATCATGGGTAAAGAATCCAGCGGGGTGCCGTAGTAGTCCTCAGGAAAGGGAATCCTGAAGTTCTGTCCCATGGCTAATATGGTGATTCCCGGATAGGGCTTGTATCCCAAATAGACATAGTCGACTCCATTGACTTTTCCGTATTCTTCAGCCACTTGGGCCACTACCTGTTCCACCATACCGGGACCGTTTTGATGTAAACAGCATAGCAAAAGTTTTACGTCTTTGGAAAAGCACTGCCTGGTTATGGCGTAAGACATCGGATGAAGCTCAGCCATGACCTCTGGAGCATAGTCTACCCCGATCATCAACACCTCTCCCGGCACCAGGCTCTCCACAAAATCATATACACTTCTGGCCTCCGGGGTGACGTAGAGCGGAACCGCAAAAGACCAGATCGCGGTTACCACTACCACCAACCCTATCACCAGATAGACCCAGCGCCTATCTAAATTCATCATCCTTTCGTAAAAGGTCATTTCTCCTCCTCAATCTCTTCCCATATAGCCTCTCTCAATTCCTAACATAATCTTTAAGGCGGTAGCAGTCGCCCCCAGACCTACACCTAACCAGAAAGCCCTCTTGGCTGCCATGTTGGGCACCGTCAAGATAAAATTAACCAACCACTGATTTACAGCGGACAGGGGACCTAAGGGGACCAATCTCAACATGATTATTATTGCCGAAACAAGCAGGATAGTAGCCAAAACTGTTCGGGCCCGGAAGGCCCGGTAGGCGGCAGAGGCGATATAGAAAGCCAAAAGTGAGAACATGGCCGCCTGTATGGGAATGTAAATATATTCGAAGATGTCCATGAAAAGAGTGCCGTATTTGAGGCTATCCTGATAGTGTGGAACCAAGCCAACGAACACCATGACGAACAGCCCCACCAGGGCCACCACGCTGTATCCCCAGCCTTCTGCTTTTTTCCTAACTTTGGTCACCATCATGTTGGTCAGGCTATACAAACCTAAAGCCATGGCAAAACAGCCGATCACCATGGTCCAATCCAAAGCCCACTCATATAACGTTTCAAACTCTTCTCGGGGGATAAAATACTGAATTAACATGAAGAAACCGACACCGGCGACAACAGCGATAGGTAACGTTCTGCGCATTTTTATCTCCTAATTAGAGCTGCACTGCAAACAAGTTCAAGAAAAACTGGAAATTAAAAGTGGCTGCCAGAGCACCCAGGATTAAAGCGAGCATGACCACTGCCTTCCCCCAGTCCTGACCCTTCAAGGTTCCCAGAAGTGTCGGCTCCCTTCCCAGATAGGCTGAGGCCGCATAAAGTTCTTCCCCAATTAGAGTGTAATCTGTGGCTGCGACGAAGAAGGGAATCTGAGCGATCTCGTCCGTGCCGGAAATCTGGATAGAGCCGGCCAAAGAGCCGGTCTCAGCCAAAAGCAAGGACTCAGCATAAAACTTCCCCAGGTAAAAATTGGTGGCTGGCTTTTCCCTGAGCATTATCCCATTCACCCCGGCCACATAAGCAAACTGCATGGAGGTCAGATAATATATGTTCTCCTCTTTATACTGATCCGGTCTTCCTGCTTCCAAATAGGCCGCTCTGACCGTCTCCTGCGCCACTGCCATAACTATTGGATCACAGCAGGGAATCAAAATCGGAGTTTGATACTCTGCCACCTTCTTGGCTACCCTGCTCAAAATCGTAAACGAAGCTATGGTAGCTATCATGTCTGCGCTGCCCAACCCTAAAATATATAGAATGGGCTTACCCATCTCCGTGGCTCTACCTATGGCGTCATCCACCGCCTCGATCCCGGCTAGAGGACGGATATAAAGCTTCTTCCCCTTCCGGGCCACAGTGATGAAAACAAGGCAGAAAGTGGAAAAGAGCAGCACGGCCACCACCACCGGGGTTTTGCCGGTGTGGTACCACTGGCCATAGGCATGAGCGGGCGGAGAGACCTCCGAATCAGAGAAAAGCCCATCGCCTCTTGCCCTGACCTTATAGTAGAAATCTTTGTGCGGGGGAAGATAGTTGGCGTCTTCTTTTTCCTTAGCCCCTTTGTCCTCGAAGACGTTCTCTCCGGCAGGAGCCAGTCCTCGCACCTCGAATTCACCATCAGGGGAATCAGACCTTAATACCTCGTAGGACACCACGTTATTCCGGCCGGCTCCATCATCTACAGAAAGCTTCCAGCTAACAGTGATGGAATGCCCGTTGTCATTCGGGGTGTCAAAGGCTTTAACTTCCGTGGGAGGTGCCGGAGGTTGGGCTAAAGAATCCTCCAAAACTTCAGCTTCTCCCTCTTCTTGAGCAAAAGAGACACAAAACCCTAAGAATAGAAGAGGAATTACAAGCAATAGAATTCGCAAAAATTTGTTCCGGAAAACGCTTCTTTTTATCATCTTAGCTCCTTAACAAAACTGTCAACGGATGCAGCGGATTCAACGGATTTCATCTGCTTAATCCGTTGACTTCATCCGCTCAATCCGTTCCATCCGTTGATAGTCCTATAACCAACTCATCAAATCAAACCCAGCCAATTGCTGAAAAGAAAATACATTCTACCGATTAAAAGCGACATACGGCTCATCACCGTATATCCGAATAGCGCTCCAAAGGTAATCATCAGAAACCAGATTCCCACCCGGGCGGCTCCTCCAAATGCACCTTTGTGTTCTTTGGAGAAGAAGAAGTAGATCAAACCGCAGAAGGTTCCCACCACTATCACGATGTTCCCGACGGTGGTGTGCAGATTTCCGCCGACAAACAAGGGCAAGATGGTCCCCTTCACCTGAATTATGCCGTTGCTCTGTAAGTAACGGGTGAACTGCAAACCGGCGGTGGTTCCCACCACGAAAGCTAAAGACCATCGGGATAACCAACCCACCTTGGGGAAAAGTCTTAGCAACATCAAAACCCCCAAAAAACCTCCTATAAGATATATCCAGTGATAATCTATCCTACCGTTTGTGACAAGCTCGGTATAAGCTAACGCCAGATTGTCCACTAATTTGGGCAAAAAGTACTGCCAGAAGATGACCACAAACCAGTAGCCGGCTGATACGCCTACAAACAGCGCCTCAGAGAATTTATAGAAGGGGTTATCTTTATATAGAAAGCTGAAAATACCTAAAGTCAGGATAGCACCGATCCACACTCCCACAACTTCTCCACTCATCTTTCAACCTCCAGCTAAGACCTCTTCCTTTTCCTCAATGAGAAGAAAGCCAGATTACCTATTATGATAAACAAACAGATCACCGCATGGGCTACGGCTTGAGAGAACATATATCTCACCGCTATTCCTGGTATTCCCAGGACAGTTTCATATTCAGCTCCACCCTTCATTCCTCCCAAAACTCCAGCCAGTTGTCCGGTCTGAACGTATGGATACATCGAAGGGGCTTGAACCGCGGTGTTGCCTGCCGCCAATTTAACATGAAAAACGTCCACTGCATATTGCACCCACTCCTGTGTTCCCGGATACCCGGCCGACAGACTATATATAAGATCTACGTTATCATAGTTTTTGACACCCTTCATCAGAGGAAGCTCAGAAAGAGGCGTCCCCTGACCATCTTTGGGATATGATTCCTCAAAACTATGTCCCATTCGATCGATCACCACCTCGTTGCCGGCGGTGAATCCTAAATTGACATAATCTATGCCATACTGCAGATTCTTAGCTTTTATGTCTTCATCCTTAAAGACTTCTTCTAAAGCCATGTTTGCCTGAAGCGGACCCTGGGGCCATAAGCCCATGATGATCACCTTCAAATCCTTTCTAAAACAATGCCTGAAGAAGGCCTCAGCCATAGGTTGAAGTTCGGGCATGGAGCCGGGATCATAATCAAAGGAGACCAATACCTTGGAACCCGCGGGAAGTTCTTCGATGGCGTCATACACCCCTCGCACAATCGGAGTTACCGGTATATGCATAGATACTTTAAAAAACAAGGGCACGGCAATAGCTACGGCGATGAAAAGGAATATTATCCTTCGATCGATGCTTAAAAGCTTTTCCCAAAAGCTCTTCTCTTCTTGGTTGTTTTCCTGATTCATCTTTATTTAATCTCCTCCCATGTAAGTCCTCTCCAGTCCCAATATCACGCGCAGCGCTGAGGAAACCAGCCCCAGAGCTATGCCTATCATGATAGCCCTCTGTCCTGCCGTCTGGGGGAAATCCATGATCCAGTCTGCCGCATTTCCCAATCGATATCCTTCGGGAAGCCAGACGGTAATCCAGTCTCCGATGGGAACCCGACCCAACATCAGCACAAAGGCTGCTACTAAAAGCATGGTGGCTTCCACATTTCTTGCCCGAAAAGCCCGATAGGAGGCTGAAGCGACAAAGAAAGCCAGAAGGGCGAACATGGTGGCGGAAAGCGGATAATACACATGGATATAGAGATAGTAGAAGGGTGTGCCCACCTCTGAAAATGACCTCCCGCCGGAGAAGAACAGGCCAGGTATGGTTATCACCAAAAATCCTAAAATTACTACTATCCCGAAGGGCCAATCCCTTTGTTTCTTATAAATCTTATCTGCATTGATTCTGAGCAGGTTCAAAACCCCTAAATAGATGGCAAATGCGGCTATTATAAAAAACCAGTCTTCGAACATATCTTTCAATATGTTGAGAGGGGGAATAAAGTGGGCGATTATCATGGTGAGCCCCACCATGGCGGTCAAAACTAAGGGAACCTCTCTTCGCATTTTCCTCTCCTCTAATCCTCCTTAGAAAAGCTTTTCTGCTAAATTGGGAAGGTTCCATCCAAAAACTGAATTTAGGGTAAGCAAGACTACCCCTGCAAAAATGACCAAAAGGAAGATGAACTTGCCCACATCCTGTCCCTTGAGACTTCCCAAAAGCTTGGGGTCCTTGGAAAGATAGGCGGAAGCGGCAAAGAGCTCCTCGCCGATCAAAGTGTAATCACAACAGGCGACGAAGAACGGGAGCTGAGACGGCATGGCGGTCCCGGCGATCTGAATAGCGCCAATGGAGTTGGCCGTTTCCGCCAGGATCAATGACTCCGCATAAAACTGCCCCTGAAGAAAAACAACCGCCGGTTTTTCCCTTATGAAGAGACCGTCCAGTGCAGCGGCGTAACCAAACTGATCATCGGTTAGGTAATAAACCATGTTGTCGTTGTAAGCATCCGGTCTTCCGGCGTTGAGGTATGCCTCTTTTACCGTCTCTCTGCAAGTGACCATGACTAAAGATCTTGAGACCGGCACCTCCAATTTGGTTTCATATTCAGCCGCCAGCTTGGCCACCCTTCCCAGAATGGTGACGCCGGCGATGGTCTGCATGCTGTCCATATCCATGATACCGGGTATAAAGATTATCTTTCGTCCCATCTCAGTCGCCCGTCCCACCGCATCATCCACCGCCTCCAGCCCGGCGATCTTACGGATAAAAAGCTCCTTGCCAGTCTTGGCGCTGTTTATGAAGTAAAAGATGGCAAACCCGATTATCAAAGCAAGGATAAACAGAGTCAACCTGCTTAAATCGAACCATTGAACCTTGGAAAAAGCCGGATTGCTCGGCAACGATAGGGATGTCCCTGCCAGTGAGATCACCTTGATTTTGTAAAAATATCTCACCTTATTTTTGGTATCACTGTCGGAAAATGAAGTTGCGCCAGGAGCAGTGTTTCCGATATGTTCGTAACCTTCATCTCTGTTTGTGGATCTGAGGATTTCGTATTCGGTCACATTGTTTGCTCCTTCTCCGTCGTCAGCCGATTTCTCCCAACTGATGGTGATAGCGCCCCCTTTGTCGTTGGGGATATCTTTGGCAGTCACGTTGGCGGGGGGAGCGGGAAGAGGGGCTTCTGCTTCCTCGACGGGTTCGCCCTCAACTTCAGATGTCTCTTGTGCTTCAACCGGAAATGGTGTGAGCAGGAAAAGAATAGCAAGAAGAAATATCAAGAAGAAAAACGTCGATTTTGATTCAAAAAACGGGGTATGTGTTTTAATCATGGCTTTTTAAAAAATAAAAAACCTCCGAAGATGGTTTACCTAAGAAGGTTCAATTTCAAGTAATTTCAAGACGGTTAACTGTTACAACTTTATTTTTGATTTCAGCTTTGCCCGGCAAGCCTGAAATGATTTGTAGCATCATAGAGTTCTCGAACCAAACTTGAAAAGCTTCACACCAACTTTACTCGCCCCTAGATTTTTTAATTTACCACAAGGACTCAATTAAGTCAAGGAAAAAATTAGGGTTTGTCAACGCAAATTAAAAATGTCAGGTGCGAAGCATTCATACGAATTTTTTGCAAATTTAAAATGTCAGTAATTTATGGTTATGAGCTCATTTTCGTGTAAAGCAAGCGATTTGAGGCATTTCCTTTTTTGATTCAAATAAGACAAGCTTTCTATGATTACAAAAAGCCAGCACCTAACTTAAGTTAGGTGCTGGCGCTTATTTCCGCACATCATAAAATAGTTAGATTATTGCTATGTCGGCATAATGTTGGACCAACACACAACGGCAGATTTTTTCTGTTTTATTCCTCCAGCATCTCTACGTTAGCCCGTGGGATTATGGCTTTGGTTCCGTCTGCGAACTCCACCTCCAGAACCCTGGCAGATGATTCCGATTCTAACTTCTGCAGGGCTGGAGGGAGGCCACTCACCTTACCCAATCGTCCAAAATGGGGCTCGCGGATCACTCGCACCGGGTAGCCCTCGGTGAGTCCAACAGTCTCAAATTCCTCCACCTCCTTCTTTTTATGCACATCCCCTTCAAACGGAATCACCACCTCCGGACGGATAACCCCTGCTCGAATCTGAGTGGCTCCATTTATACAAGCCATCTTGCCTTCTTTTGATTTCAAGAGGGAAAACGTCTTCTCAGCCATGTTCATCTGTCCGAATCCTTCGGTGACCACCAGGGTTATTCCCAATTCCTCCGATCCGGTGATAGCTACACCCAAGTCGTATCCTAAGAAGTCTCTTAAGTCTTTGTCGTCGAATCCACCCACCACGATTCCCTTAGCACCCAGTCTTATGGCTTTTTTTATGGCATCTGCAGTGACCAACCCCCCCCCAATGACTACTTTATCTTTGCACTCCTTCTCGATTAACTTGTCTGTCAACACTTCAGTACTATCTTTCACCACCACCTTGATCTCTCCATGCGTCTCACCTCCGATGCCGAAGATACCTTGAATAAAGGATGCCCAGGTGGAAACCGCCACCCCTTCTCTCTCATATACCTCCATCACTTCCCCCTCCAGATATGCCTTGATCTCCACCGGGATGGGATTCCCTCGGATCAAAACCTGTCCGGTGACCGAAGAGATGCTCTCCACGCTTCCTTCTGTTTTGGTTTTGCATTCTGAGGAGAAAAGCCCGAAGAAGCTTTTGCTCTTAGCAATAACCTCTCCATCTTTGACCTTTTCTCCCTCTTTTTTCAGCATATAATGCATTATGTCCTCTGGCGGGATACCCAAAATGTTAGCCACGTTGATCGGTTGCACGTTTCCCGGAAGCAGGGTTCGAGCCACTACCGTATCCGGCCTTACCTTGTCTCCAACCTTACTGAGAACGTCTCCCTTCAATGGAAGTATTCTCTTCTTGGTTAAAAGAACCTTTTCCGTTACTTTAAGTCCCGGCGTATATGCATGACCCATTTAAATAGCTCCTTATTTTTTCACTCAAAGAATTTATGTTTCTCCAAGAAGTTGTATTTCTCCTTTATCAGATCCTGTGGAAATTTTGGTTTTAGATCACTCACTTTTCTTAATACCATCTGCTTGTGTTTTATATCATTGTCACACAGACTCTTGGTTTTTTCAAAAACATAGTGTATCGTTGCCAAAAGCTCCAAATCCGCAGGTTCTTCAGAACCAAATGTTTCAATAATCTTGTTAATATCTTTTATATTTTTCTGTACAAAACTTTCTGCATCTTTTTCACATCCTTGAGTTGATTTACTCTCGATACGGATGATTTCGTATCCCATCTTCTTCGGATCCTCTTGGATTTTAATCAAACCAAAAAGTTGCATCATATCTAAGTCCTGTTTCAACGAATCTGAATATGGTCCAAAGTGATAAAAATAGAATTCATACTGAAGGGGTAATTCTGAATATGTTTTAAGAAAATAAAACACCTTCTGAATAACGACTTTACCAAAATAGTGCCTTTTTTCACCAAGCTTGTTTATCACATAACTTATTATTCCGTAACGAGCAAAATCATCCATTGCTACCATAGCTGCACCTCCTTCGAGTTGGAATCTATGATTCCTTCCAAGACATTCCTCTGACGTATTCTTTTATCTCGTTCATAATTGATGATTCTTGACAATAGAGCCTTAGTATATCGAATTTTTTAAGGTTCCTAAGGAGATCGGTTTTGTAACTAATACTGGAGTAGTGTGGATCTGAACCAGCATCTTCGGTTTTGTAAATAAAGTCTTCTTCCTCTTCCAAAAACTTGTTCGGCGCCTCGCTTGCTCTATCTATTCTGAAGTCTATATCCTTAAATTTTGGTACACCTTTCAGTTTCTCTACATTCTCATAAAATCTTCTCTTTTCCCATCGTGCTGTGGCCTCATTTCTCAACTCAACGTAGTGAATAGGCTTATAGTGTTTACGCTCGATAACAACCCGGGCTTTGTCACCTTTCTCACCCTCTTTTTTCATAGCTTCTTTCATTAAATGAACAACGTAGTAATCATCGTAGATCAAATATTTTTGTAGGTTTTCAGGATATTTGTTATCAGGGAGAACTGATTTCAAGAAATCTGTTAGATGAAAATCATATGCTCTTCTAATATCATGAAAATACACCTGCAAAAACATGTAGTATCTTGCCAGAATAAGCCCTTCAGCGGCCAATATGCCACCCTCTTCGATTCCTAATACCGGTTGTTGCCTTAATTCTGCTATTAGTAAAGTATTGGTTAAACGGTCTATATCGAAACGACCATAATGCACCCCAGCGTAATGGGAGTCTCGCCAGAGATAATCCATTTTGTCAACATCTAAGGGACCGTCAATTATTTGTTGCAATAAGGGGTCAACGCCGATGTTTCTTGAAACGAAATCAGCTACTTTTTCTGTCGTTATATCCATCTCTTTGATTTCCTGCGATTCGAAAATCTGCTGAAGCTCATGATTTTCTTTAATAATTCTGGCTGTGTATTGTTTATGACTTAAACCCGGTCTAAAAAGCTCTTTTTCTCCGACGTGTGAAAAGGCTGGATGTCCAATATCGTGGAGAAGTGCCACGAGTCGGATTAAAGCTCGTTTCCTGTCTACTTGTTCTCTATCTTGAGTCCAATCTACAATTCTGTCTCCTTTCCCGTCTTTCTCTACTACTGTATTAAAAACTCTATCAGCTAATTCCATGGTTCCAAGCGAATGAGCAAATCGTGTATGGTCTGCTCCATGATATACTAAATAGGTTGTTCCCAATTGCTTTATCCTTCTCAGTCTTTGAAAAACGGAGGTGTCGATTATTTTCCGCTCTATGTCATAAACTTTTATAAACCCATGAATCGGGTCCCTGAAAATATGATATTTGCCAAAATAGTCACCCATGAGTTGCGCTCACCAATATACTGCACTTATGTGCACTTGTCAAGAGAAAAGTTCAAAATTTTTTGCCGGTTCGGTTCTGCCTATTCTTCTCTCCGCTATATTACAATGAACTGATAAACGGCCGTGTGCGTTGTTTCACAATCTCTCCAACGCTTCTTGGGGGTAGATGTCCAGCGCAATCATCCACTCTTTCAGTTTTTGCACTCTGACTTTGTGATCAGTCGGCAGATGGAATGGTCTTCCCCGGCAATCGATGATGATTCCGTTCGCTCCTCCATGAATCGTCGTCTCCTCCTTGTTTCCCTTTCCTCCACCCACATCGAAACCTCGATGCGGCTCCAGGGCTGCCTTACAGGTTAATGGAACTCCGGTCTTTTCATCCAATCCCAGGGGTATTCTTCTCATCTCTCCATATTTTACCGAGCTTTCTTCGGTCTTCCCGTCAGGCATGATAAATTTGTAGTCCAAAATCTCCCTTTCCTCTTTGGATTCACCCACCGGTGCGATGCAGGTGCCCAGATGAATCAAACAATCTTTGTCAAACACCTGAGTGGCGGCTTTGGGGTGAACCGTGGACAGGACACCCAACTGGGGCATCATGAAGATGGAGTCAACTGCTAAACGGGTTATCCCTTCCGGCAGGAAACCATCGATCAGCATCAAAGCAGCCTGTTGTCTTCGGGGAGCATGAGAGAGCACCCCTCCGGAACCGACGAGTATGCTCAAACTCATCATGTTAACCAGGGTCTGGCCACCTAACTCCTGCTCAAAGGCATCTCCAATGGTTCTCTGTTGTTGAACTCCTTTCAAAGCGGTGGCAAAGGACTTATGCTGGATGAATGCCAGCCTTAACGCCTCTTTGGCTATCGCCTGTTCGAAGATCAACTCCTCCATCATCTGAGGGATGGTAGTCGGTCGGATCATCTTGTTTTTCACCCGGTTTCTCAGATCTCTTTCGTCCATGTGAAAGGGGACCCAACGCATCACATTCTCCAAGCCCGTTTCAGCAAAAACGTTGGAGACCGAGTAGCTCATTCCGAGATTGGCGCTAACCGTGCGGTTGAAGACTCCTTGAAAAACGGAGAATATATCGGTGGTCGCTCCTCCGATGTCCACCCCGACCGCCTCGATTCCCTCCTGGTCGGCAATGGTCTTGATGATAAGCCCCACCGCTCCGGGAGTGGGCATGATGGGTGCATCGGTCCAGGTCATCAACTTGCGGTAACCGGGAGCCTGTGCCATCACGTGTTCCATGAAAAGATCGTGGATCTTTTCACGAGCCGGCAGGAGATTTTCCCTTTCCAGCACCGGCCTTAGGTTATCCACGATGTCTAAATCAACTTTGTCCTGCAGAGTCTCTTTGATCGCTTCTCTGGCATCCACGTTGCCAGCGTAGATGATGGGGAGTTTATATCCAATCCCCAATCTCGGCTTGGGATCAGCGGCAGAAATCAATTCAGCTATTTCCACCACGTGAGTAGTTGTGCCACCGTCGATGCCACCTGATAAGAGGATCATATCGGGTCTTAGATGTCTGATTCTTTGAATCTGCTGATGGGGAAGCCTTTTGTCGTTGGATGCGATCACGTCCATGACGATGGCGCCTGCTCCCAGAGCGGCTCGTTCGGCCGATTCGGCGGTCATGCTTCTGACCACCCCCGCCACCATCATCTGCAGACCCCCGCCGGCTGAGGAGGTGGAAATATAGAGGTCAGTGCCAATGTTATCCTTAGCGGGTGAGATGATCTTGCCATCCTCATCTAACAGCTTTCTTCCGGTGAGATCTTCCACCTCGCCTACGGCATTTAAAACACCCATGGTGACGTCCTCAAAGGGAGTCTCCACCGTGGTGGGCGCTTCTCCCCTCACGATCAATCGATATTCCTCCCCCTTCTTCTCAATCAAGATCGCTTTGGTGGTGGTGCTGCCGCAATCAGTAGCTAAAATCACATTAATGTCTTCAGGTTTTAGGTCTTTCATGTTGCTCCTTCTCTTTTTCGCTTGCTACATATTCAGATTATCCAGAGGTCTTTGGGATTGTATCCCGAAACCGCGTAGCGGAGCCTTTACGGCTCCGCACAGAGGCGTAAAGCCTCTGCTACGCGGGAATAACAGTTTTGTAGGTCGAGCATGGCGAAGTCTGCTCGACATTCTTATGTTTGTCAGGTCTTTTGACGCTGGGATACAATCCCAGCGTCCTCCTAAATGCAAATTATATAGAGGTCTTCGGGATTGTATCCCGAAGGCCAGAGAAATCTAATTCATCTACCTCCAAAGGGGATTCCTTCTGACATACGAAGTTCCTTGCACTCGAAAAATAATAATCCTCTGGGTCTTTCGCCAAGCCCTTTCTTACTGGATTGTAATGAATGTACTGAATCTTTTGATTCAAAAACTCTTGCGTAAAGATATTTTCATCAAAGAATCCTTCGTCCCACACTTTGTAAATTTGACGTTTGTAGGACTCTGCGCTTCTGGAAAAGAAGGCCAAAAGATTTTCATAGTTCAGTCGTTTCAGCTTCTCAGTGATTCTTTTTGAGGTAAACTTCTTGAAATCTCTCATCAAATCTGATATGGTTTGGTTTTTGCCTTGATATTCCAAAGGAAGAACAATCAAATGTAGATGGTCAGGCATGATGACATAAGAAAACAGCTTCATGCGTGCTTCTTTTCTAAGGAAGTTCAAACTTTTGAGCACTATCCCAGTAATCTCAGGATTCGATAATATTTTCTTTTTTCCTACAACGGTTGTTGTTACGAAGTACAAGTGACCTGGAATATGATATGATTTGTATTTGGACATCTTTTGTTCCGCTGGGATGCAACCCCAGCGTCCTCACCAGGCTATTTTTTAGGTCGAGCATGGCGAAAGTCTGCTCGACATATTTCTTTGTTGCGGGGTGAGGGCACCCCGCAACAACAAAACATAACAAGTTTACTCCATTAATGCCTGAGCAATAGCGTTGCCAAACTCCTTGGCGGCTGGGGGTCCGCTGGCGGTGATGATGTTTCCATCTCTCTGAATGCCCTCACCGGTGTATTCTGCCCCTTTATCCTTCAACTTCTGTGCCTCAGACCGGTATACGGTAGCCTTTTTGCCTGACAGAATTCCCGCATTAGCCAATGTCACCGGTGCAATGCAAATGGCACCTACAATCTTGTTCTGCTTTACCGCTTCATTCAGCATAGAATGGATGGAGAAATCTTCCCAATACACACTTGCCCCGGTGCCGCCTATTAGTATGATAGCATCCCAGTCTTCTGGCTTTATGTCGCTTATCAACATATCCGGCTTGACTTCGGCGCCCAACATTCCCCCGGCGGTCTCCAGAGATGCACAGGCTACTTTAACCTCGGCTCCTTTTTCTGTTAAGACGGCTTTTGGCTCTAGAAGCTCCTCGTCCCGGAAGTTTTCAGGGGCTATGATTATCACCACCTTTTTCCCAGCCAGAGCCTTTTCTTCTTTTGCCACCTCCTCTTTGGGAATCTGAACCTCCTCCTTTTTTTCCTTGCATCCCCCAAACAGCATTCCCATCAACATGAGCATGCATATTGCTAAAAAGACCTTCTTCATCTTTATCTCCTATGATAGAGATTTATTTCCCTATGAGAATATATCGTATCTTCTCCTTTAAGTTTTTTTCCCTCCACTGTCTTTTTCTTTGGGATTTTCTTTCCTGCTTTAAGGTCTTTTCTTTTTCTTGTGCCTCGGAGTCAACCGCCTCTATTCTTTGCAAAAGCCTTTCCACCGTCCCTCTATCTTCCATCATGTTTCTGACCTCATCGTAATCTTTCCAGGAGAAGACCGCCTGAACGAACGGCTCAAAGAAAGCCATCATCTGACTGCCCACATAATTTAAAGGCTTGACCGATTCCAAAAAAAGTATGGCTGGAACTGACATCTTCCAGTAGACCACCTTCTGAGCGATCTTGGTGAGAATCTCCTCCTGGTGAGGTGTGAGTTCTTTTTTATCTCCTCCCCTCTGACCCATGGAAAACATGTCCCTGAGGAAGGCCACAAACAATCACCTCTTTTTCGTCATCTTAAATGCGTTCTTTTCTCTGTATGTTTGATTTTACGAAATCAACCACCTGATCTTTGTTCTGGTTAAATCTTACATAAATCCCCCTGAAGTTTTCCAGCCGGGAAGGTTTTTCAAAGGGGGAAAGCAAAACCCCGTTTTTGTCCACATAAAATGAACGAAATGCGTCCCACTCTCTCTCCCGCGTGGTGAGAAAGAATCTTACTCTGACCTTCTTCTGGTCGAGCTCATAATGGGTCGGCAGAAAGAAGGATGATAAGGATCCCAGTATGATGACCACGGAAAGGACAGTGAGCAAGAGACTGGAGGTGGTCAGATATACCACCAACCATACGACGAACAAAAACAGGATGACCAAAATCGAGATTAAAGTCCTTTTCCTCACCGGATGTGACGACCACTTAAGCACCGTGTTTTCACTCATCTTGTCATTCATTGACTCAAGACAACCTTCAACAGCAAGCTAACGCTTATCTTTTTGAGGCAAATCTCCTGGTGTTCTATATCTTTCCTTTCTCACCTGCTCTATCTCGGAAACCAACTCTTCTGGTTTGAATATCTTTTTCTTAACCAGAAGACGCACTAAAGCCTCTTGAGCCAAGTTATTGGAAAGACATAACTCGTCGAAGGTTACTTCTTTCTCTTTGTCGCCTATTATTACTCTCAGAGCAACCCTTCTGTCTTTTTCCTCAGTCAACTCACTTCCCCTTGTTTTATGTCGAATATAAACTCCATCATAAGTATAACTCAAATCTTTTGATTTTTCAACAATTTTTCACCTCACTCTTCTCACCCCCCCGTTTTCTAACTTATAGATGGGAATGTAAATATTCTCTCCCCGTGGATTAAAATGAATCTCTCCTGAGGCTCCTTTGAAATCAAAAGTCCCTAAAAGAGCATCCTTTATCTTTTCCGGCGAGGCGACGTTTTCAAAGATTGAAAGTAAAAGCACCATAGAGTCGTAACCCAACCTAGAGACTAAATCCGGCTCTTTTTTGTACTGATCTAAGTAAAGTTCTGAGAAATGTTGCCTTTGGGGGTCTTTGTTTTGTGGAAAGGCATCCGAGGTAAAGATCATCTCTCTATCGATGTTTTGAGCAAACTCCACCACCTGTTGGTTCCCGCATCCCTGGGTTCCGATGATGGTGGCGTAGACGTTGAGGTTGGCGATGTGGGAAAGAATGTCGTAAATCTGGTTTTGATCTGCTGAGACAAAGAATCCATCCACCCATACCGGAACCTGGTCAAAAAAAGAATCCTCTTCTTCTGGAAAAGACGAGGGCGAAAATCCCAAAAGCATATTTTTTATTTCCCTCAGACAGGGTGAAAAATCCTGAGTCTCCAAGGGATAATACTTTATTATCACTATCTTGCCTCCCAACTCTTCAACAGTCTCTTTGAAGCTTAAAGCTTCTGTTTCATTTTGCCCCTCCTCTGGGATCAGCATAATAAAATCCTGGAAATTCTGATTTTGCATAACGTATTCTGCCAGAGCTTCCCCTTTGCTCTGTGGAGAGGGGGAAAGCTGAAACACAAAATCTCCTAAGGAGGCTAAACCTTTTTTGGAGGCAGTGGGGGTGATTAAAGGAATCTCCGAATACTCTGCCACCACTGCCGCTCCTGTCGCAGATTCACTCCTTAAGGGTCCGATCACGGAAACTACATCATCCTCCTCTATCAGCTCCCGACAAAGCTGGACAGCTTCCACAAGGTCTCCTCTGGTATCCTTCACCTCAAGCTCCACTGTTCTTTTGGCGGAAGGATAAGAGGACAAAGCCAGCTTGATTCCATTCAACAAGCTGGCTCCATAAACGGAGAAGTCCCCGGTTAAAGGGACCAGCACCCCCACTTTGATCGCTTTAGTGGGCGAGATGGACGCTTCCTGCAGGAGAAGACAAACCTCCTGAATATTTTCTCCATCAGGGAAATTGTCCCGATAGTAGCTTAATGCCTCAAAAGCTTCAGCATAATTCTTGCGCTTTAAGCTCTGTTTTCCTGACCAAAAAAAAATTAGGGGGGCAAGTTTTTTATCTGTATTTGTCCTGGAAAGCTCCTCCAGCTCCTTTTCGGAAAGCCATTTTTCCAACAAAGGCTCAAGCGATCTTCGGACTAAGGTCTTTAACTTTTCGGTTCTTGCCAATTCATAAGCATAGATGAAATTTTGAGCGGATTCAAAAGTCCTTGCTTGAAGATGTGCAATGTTGCCCAGCATAAAATAACAGGTGGGTGTGAATCTGCTTCGAGGGAACTGACGGATGAACTCTCTGAACCTCTCCTGGGCTAAAGTGTAGTTTTTCAGATGGTATTCGCATTTGGCGATCATGAACTGGAAGTAGGAAAATCGGGAGTCGGTGGGAAAAGATTTAGACAGGCTAAAGAAAATATCCTCCGCTTTGGAGTAATCCCTTTCAGAATAGCTTTTTTCTGCCTCCTTTAGTTTCTCCTCCGATTGATCTGGATTTATTATTTGCGGCCAGCTTGCCGAACAAAACCAAAAGAATGTTACCAAAAGCCAGCCGGTTAATAAAAAGATTTTCCTTTTCGCCATATCATCACAGCCGGACTAACTTACACGACCCTTGCCCTCTGCCCCTAAGGGTCAAGGGGCAAGGGTCAGGGGTCAAGGGGCAGGGGTTACAAGGAGTATTTCCCGAAGTCCTCCGGATTGATTCTCTTCAACCTCTCCTTCAGGGTTTCTGGGTCACTTAAATCCAGCCCCTCCTTATCTGGTCTCTTCAACTGGAACAGCTCCTCAGCCACGTAAAGGGGGACTTTGGTTTTAAGCGCTAAAGCTATGGAATCAGATGGTCGGGCATCGACCTCCAAGATCGACCCATCCGTCTCAATATAGATTTTGGCATAAAAGGTCTGCTCCTTCAACTCTGTTACCTCAACCTTCTGAACGTTCCCACCCATGGTGGCGATCACCAATTTCAAAAGATCATGGGTCAAAGGTCTTCGAGAGGTGACCCCGGATAGCTCCATGGCGATGGCTAAAGCTTCATAATGTCCGATCCAGATAGGAAGCAGTCGATCCGAATCTGAGGTGGACAGAATCACCACCGGTGAGTTGGTGGTCATGTCAAGTGCCAGCCCGTTCACCTTTGCTTCGATCATGCTCATTTTTCCCCCGGGTTTAGACTATTCTAAACAGTTTGCAGTTTGCAGTATACGGTTCACCGTTTACTGTTTTCTGACTTAGGTTCGCTGTTTTTTCACCACCCACACCTTCAGTGAAGCGATCACATCGCCGGAGATTTTAACGGGCACGGTATAGACGCCCAGCGCCTTTATGGGTGTTTCCAATACAATCTTGTGTCGATTGATGTCAAACCCTTTTTCTAAAAGAAGCTCGGCGATGATCTGAGAGGTGACCGATCCGAAAACCCGATCTTCCTCTCCCACCATCACCTCTGCAGTACAGGAGATCTTTTCCAATTGAATCTTCAGTCTCTCCTCGTGTCTTTTTCTTTTCAGATCCCCAATCTGTTTCTGTTTAGTTACCTCCCCGATGGACTTTAAGTTTCCCTTGGTGGCGGGGATGGCTAAATTTCGAGGGAAAAGATAATTTCGCCCATAGCCATCCTTCACCACCACCACCTCCCCGCATTTACCTAACTTCTCCATATCATCCTTTAAAATCACCTTCATAGCTTCCTCCTCCAATAATGAGGAATGACGAATAAAGTCGTCATCAATCATTCGTCATCCGTCATCAATCATCTGTAAATTTCCCCGGTGAAAGGAAGAAGAGCTAAGTGTCTGGCTCTTTTGATGGCTAAAGTCAACCTTCTTTGATGCCAGGCACAATTTCCAGAGATGCGACGGGGCACGATCTTTCCTCGGTCAGTGATGAATTTTCTTAACAGCTTTTCATCCTTATAATCGATTATATCGATTCTGTTCTCACAGAAACGGCAGGTTCTCCTTCTTCTGGTTTCAAACCCGCTCGTCATAAATCTTTTCTCCGGTTTTTTATTTTGTATTTTTACCATAAGCTCTCCAGTTCCGTTAATTTTTCTCCCGGACTTTGATTAAAAAAGTCACCTTCTTCGCCTAATGTAACCGAATCTGTTTTCTTATCCAGAAACTGAACATGCAAAGCCCCTATCTCCACAAAACTGCGCTCGGTGCCATCTTCGTTTTCCTTAAGCCGGTTTTTCAACTCACCCTCCACCAGCATGGCTGAACCTTTTTTCAAAAACTGGCTACAGCTTTCAGCCAGCGCCTGCCATGCTACCACTCTGATGTAACATACGTCCTCTCTGTAGATTCCTAAATTATCTTTAAATTTCTTATTGGAGGCAATTCTGAAGTTTACCATCGGCACGCCGGCGGAGGTGTAACGAAGTTCTGGATCCTTAACTAAGTTGCCTACAATCAAAACCTTATTAAGGCTGGGCAATCTCATATTCGCCATTATCAATAAACCTTCTGTTGCTTGAGGAAACAACAATAAAGTTTTATCTCCGAACCTATTCAGACGGAGAAATCTTTCCCTTTAGGTCCTCCTCTTTTTCCTCTTTCTCCTCCGCTTTAAGCTTTTCGGGCTTCTCTTCCGATACCACAGTTAAGTATCTCAGACAGGACTCGTTCAACTCATATATCCCCTCCAACTCTGTAGGGATATTCCCATCTCCCTCAAAGTAGATCAAAGTATAATATCCCTGTAGTTTCTTTTTGATAGGATAAGCGAATCTTTTCATCCCCCATTTCTCGGTCTTTACTAACCTGCCTTTGCGGCTTAAGATCAACTCTTCTACCTTTGTTATCTCCTTCTGGATGGTATGATCATCTAAAGATGGATCCAACACGAATATGGTTTCGTAAACTCTCAACTTCTCACCTCCAATCACATCTTTTTATTCCGCCTTCTTTTATTATTAAAAACATGTTTTCTTCTCAATCACTCAAAATATCTGAGCCAAATTGTTTATAGCATAAAAGAAAAGGCTCAAGCATTAAATCGGCTCATGCTATCTTCTAAACCCCAAATTAATGTATTCTCCACCGCGGTGCAAGCTTTTTCGATCATTCTCTCCGCAGTCTCCTTCTGGTCTTGGTCAAACTCCCTGAGCACGAATTCCTCCAGATCCATCCCCTGGGATGCCTCCCCAATTCCCATCCTCAACCTGGCAAAATCGATAGAGTTTAAATGATAGATGATCGATTTCAAACCTTTATGTCCCCCGTCGGTTCCCTTTTCTCTGATCCTGATTTTCCCCAAGGGAAGATTCACGTCGTCACATAAGACTAAAAGATTTTCCCTCTCTAATCCGAAATGATCCAAGGCGTCCACCACCGCCTCTCCGCTTACGTTCATATAGGTGAGGGGTTTTATCAGAAAAAAGTTCGTTTCTTTTTCCTCCTCGATTTCACAGAAAAGATAATCTCCTTTCCCTGGTTTAAAGCCTTTGTTGTTTTTGCTGGCTAATGAATCGATTACCCTATACCCCAAGTTGTGACGGGTGTTCTCATACCTTTCTCCGGGATTTCCTAAACCGACAATCAGGCTCAACATCAAAAGTAAAATCAACTCACCATCAGCAAAATCACACTTCTACGCTTCATATACAAAACTTATAATAGAACAATATACTCATTTGTCAAGAAAAAGTTTGATTGATTAAAAGAGCCAGTAAGCTAATACAAAAACAAAAAATGCGTATGCATCTTCGATAAGTTTACATACCCCCTACCCTAACCCTACCAAAGGCGGGGTTGACCTACAAAACTGAGACAATCCATCTACCAAATTCAACAAAGCCAATGCCAAGATTTGTCAAATTAAAAAGTTGTTGACCATAACTTATCTTTTGCTTTTGTATTAACCGGAGAAGCTAAAAAAAGTTCTTGTTCAAATATGAAACTCAACCACGTGCCCGTCTTTTAGGACGAAATCCTTCTGCACCTTCTGTCCGTCGAAAACTCCTTCGCCCCAAACCCGGGCAAATTTTAAGTTTCTGGCAAAGTCTTTGTGAATTTCCTTGGTCGCATCCAGTAGCGTGCTGCCCACCTTCAAAATAACCGGGTCTTCAAAATCTGCCCTTTTTCCTGGAGTTTTTGTGTAAACTCTCAATATCTTTAGGGAATCGAAAATGTATCGTTTAAGTTCCTCCAGATTTATCCCTTCTTTGGCAGAGAGGTGAAAGATGGGAAACCTTTGCCCGTATGACTCCTTCAAAACGCTGAGATTGGTCTCGCAAAGTGGCATGTCACTTTTGTTGCCCAGGATGATGGTCTTCTTATGAGCGATCCCATCCAGAGGATTGGTTTCTCCTTCCTCAGGTTCCAAAAGTATCTTATATCCCTCCAGCTTTTTAAACACCGCCTGGGCTTCCTTAAGCATTGCCTCCGATCCCATATCCACCACCAGCGATACCAAATCGGCGTTGCGGACAATTCCTGCCAGCCAGGGCTCCATAAATTCAGCGCCGATGGGAGGAGTGTCCACCAGTTGAACCTGAATGTTCTCAAAAGGCATCATTCCACAAAGCGGCTTAGAGGTGCTGTATGGATAAGCGGCAACCTCCGGAGTGGCGTTGGTGAGGGATGCTAAAATCTGAGATTTTCCAGCATTGGCAGAACCTATCAACACCACCTGAGCCGCCCCCTCTTTTTCCACAAAAAATTGGTCTCCTCTTCGGGCCGCTTTCTTTTTCTGCTGGATTTCCTTTTTGAGCTTGGAGATTCTGGCTTTTAAATCCGCCTGAAGTTTGTCCGTGCCCTTGTGTTTGGGCATAATGGCAAACATCTCATGCAGGATTTTGAGCTTATCCTGTGGATCTTTCGCCTGTCTATATCTTTTTTCAGCCTCGAAATATTGAGGGGGAAGATTCGCCGGCACGAAAACCACTTCCTCTTTATGGGGACCTACAGATGAACTTACTTTATATTCTTATTCAGACTATTCGCTCCGGGAAGTTAAAAACATAAAATGAAAAATCCAAAGTTAGCCTTTTAGTTGAAATTATTGCTCAAATTTTTGGATTTTGAATTGCAGTTTTTACTTTTGCTTTTTTAATTTTGAATTTTGCGAAAACCTTGTCGGAATATGCCATAAACTATGGGAATCAATTGCTAAAACGGATAGAACCTGGCTTCGGTCCAGTAATCCTCTTGCAGAAATTTCTGCTGATTCACCAGCGCTCTTAGATGTTCTCCCTCCCAACCAGCCAAATAGTTGAATAGCATCTTCACGTCTTTGTCTTCGGTTTCTTGGGCAGACTTTTTGTAAAACTCGATGGAGTCCTTCTCCAAGAGAATTCCGATGGAGAGGGCGGTCATCTCAAAATGCGCCTGAGAAAGCCTCTGCTTAAATCCTTTGGAAAAAATGGGACTTTCCGAGGTGGTCCCAAGGATATGTTTCATATCCTTTACCTCGTCAAACTTAAACTCTCCCTTTTCCTTGATGCTCTGGTATAAACTTTTGAGTATTTCCATATGGTTGGTTTCATCTTTAGCTAAGGAGGCGAAGACCTCTTTTCCTTTAGCATCTTCGGTTTTCTCCTCAGCCAAACGATAGAATTGATACCCATCATTTTCCACCCGTATGGCGTTTTTCACCACTTTCAAGAGTTGTTCCTTTTTTTCCATTACCGATCTCCTTTATTTATGTCATTCAAACACCTTTAATATAGACGGAATATTCAGGCTGTCAAGTTTGATTCAAATATTAAGTAGAAAGGTAAACCAGAATCTAACTTAAGTTAGGTTCTGGTCACACCAACCTTTCATTCAGTGGGGACACCGTATAGGAATTTCCTCACATAGCCGAGAGCTGATCGACAAATAAATTCCGGCACGTCAAGCCCCGCCAAAGCGAGATCTACGACTTTAGCTTGACCAAAGTTGTTGTGGGGATCCCGCCGTTGGCGAGATGGCTCTCCTTCTTAAAGTTACGACAGGGACAAGCATTGTCTCGACGTAAAACTGAAAACCGAAGACCAAGGGTCTGCCTAAGAGCAGACACTCCGGGCCACTTTTTCATCAGTAGCAACTTCAGAGTTCGAACAATTTCACTTCACCTTTTCCAGCGGTTATCTCACCAATCCGGTAAGCAGTTTCTCTTAGAGATGAAAGCTGTCGTAAAACTTTGTTCATCTCTTTCTTTGATACCACCAAAACCAAACCTATTCCCATATTGAATACTTTGAACATCTCCTCGTTTTCGATGTTTCCCATCTTCTGAATGAGCTTGAATATTGGCGGGACTTTCCATGAGTCGGTAAGAATTTTCGCATCACAGTTTTCAGGCAGGATGCGTTTCAGATTTCCTTTAATCCCCCCTCCGGTGATATGCGCAATCCCTTTGATCTTAAATTTTCCCAGAAGCGGGAAAATTGATGGTGCGTAGCACCGATGCACCTTCAAGAGTTTCTTTCCCACCGTGGTCCTCAATTCTTTCACGTAATCATTCACACCCAAACGGGCTTTTCTGAAGATCGCCTTTCGCGCCAGCGAATATCCATTGGTATGCAGACCATTTGATTTTAAGCCGATGATCTGATCACCGGGAGTTATCGTCGACCCGTCGATGATTTTTTTTCTTTCCACCACCCCTAAGATAAATCCAGCTAAATCATATTCACCTTTTTTGTAAAACTCAGGTAGCTCCGCAGTCTCGCCACCGATAAGAGAACACCTCACTTTCTTGCATGCTCTGGACAAGCCTTTAATAATCTGTTCTATTACATCAGGGGAAAGTTTTCCAATTCCGATATAATCTAAAAAGAACAAGGGTTTCGCGCCATGCACTAATATATCGTTTACACAATGATTGACGATATCCTCCCCTACCGTGTTGTGTTTTCTCATCATGAAAGCCACTTTCAATTTAGTCCCCACTGAATCCACGCTGGAAACCAAAACCGGAGATTTATACTCGCCTCTTCTGAAAGCAAAAAATCCACCAAAGCTTCCGATCTCTTTCAAAACATGAGGGGTAAAAGTTGATCTGGCTAAACTTTTGATTTTTACTGTCGCTCGATCGCCGGCAGAAATATCCACTCCGGAGTTTTTGTAAGTAAGTTTTTTCTTCATTTTTTCCTCGCTTATCAGCTCTCACTTCTCTGATTAAAAGTTTGATTGAAACAATTTTATAGCAAACGAATTAAATAAATTGACATGATCACTCTCCCCCTTACCCCCTCCCATCAAGGGAGGGGGTAAATTTATGACGGAGACCCGTCTGGGAAGTCCCCTCTCCCCTTGTGGGAGAGGGTTAGGGTGAGGGGTATATAAACTTATTTCTTGCGTTTGTATTAGTTGGATGATGAATCCGAATCACAAACTTACCGTTAAATCATTTTCAGAACAGATCACATTCCTTCTCTAAATCAATACTTCAAATTCTTTCAATAACCTCACAAAAGCCTTTGGCCGTTTATCTCCAGTTGAAATTTAAGTCCCAGAAACTCTGCCGCCCTTCGACAGACCAGCATTCGAGACAAAAAGATCTCAAAATATTCCATCACCTGAGAGATGGAAGTATCGATCTTAATCTCTAAGGTGATGATCTTTTTCTCTTCCTCCACCCGCAAGAAAGAGCTTTTAGCCGCGTAGTTCACCCGATCGTGGATGTCCTGTTTGATCATTTCCAGGGTGCGCACCCGGGAACTGTGCACATCCGACTTATCTGCCAAAATCACCGCCGCACAGATGTCAGACACCGGTTGACCATCTTTTTCATCATGATTTCCGATGGCGGCTATTACATCCATGACGTTCTCTGTGGGCATCTTCATCGCCGAAAGGATGGAGTGGGCTAAGATCGCTCCAGTTTGTGCATGATAATCCCGGTTGATCACATTTCCGATATCATGCAAATAGGCGGCAATAGAGGCTAAATGCGCCCGCTTTTCTGGATATTTTAACCTGTCCATGATGTTATAAGCGATGTTTGCGGCTAAGCTGGCATGTCTTTCGCCATGCTCGGTATAACCGATCACCCCTAAGATTTCATCTGACTTCTTGATCAAAAGTTTTACCAGTTCGTTTTTTTTGACATCCTCAACCGTTATCATCAATTTTCACCTCTTAAAGAGTTTCTCCAAATTAAAAGTGATCTCCTCGAACAAACTAAAAGAAAGGTGGATGCAAGTATGTTTTTGCCTCAAAGCATATCCATAGGATCCACATTAACAGTTATACGAACCTCTTTTTTCTTTTTTGCATTTTTCTCCTCCTCCAAAATCTTCCTGATCAAACTGCTTGCATTGGTAATGCTCCTTGTCTTTATCAACAACTGCCAGCGATATCGACTTTTTATTTTGGAGAGTGGCGCCGGAGCAGGACCTAAAATTCCCATGCCTTTTTGCTTTCCCGACTTAGCCCTTCGCTTCAGCATGGAAGAGAAACTTTGTGCGCGGGTGGTGACCCCCTTTAAACTTCTGCTGGAGAAAACCACTAAGATCAAATGATTGAAAGGAGGATAACCTAACTCTCTGCGTTGTTCTAACTCTCTTTTATAGAATTCTTCAAAATCATGTGAAGCGGCAAGTTTAATGGTCCATTCTTGGGGATAATAAGTTTGAATTATCACCTCTCCTTCCCGTTTGCCCCTACCAGCTCTGCCTGCCACCTGAGCAAGCAATTGAAAGGTTCTCTCCTTTGAACGGAAATCGGGCAGATCCAAGCCCAGATCAGCGGAGATTACTCCCACCAGTGTCACATCGGGAAAATCCAAACCTTTGGTGATCATCTGAGTTCCCACAAGAATGCCAAACTTTTTTTTGCCAAAATCGGAAAGCAGCCTTTTGTGAGCCCCTTTCTTGAGAGTGGTATCCAGATCCATTCGCTGCATCAGCGCTTTGGGGAAGTCTTTCTTGAGCTCTTCCTCAATCTTCTGAGTTCCTGCTCCCCTGTACATAAATCTGTGACCCTGACAATTAGGACAAAGATCTGGTGCGCTACTATGATAACCACAGTAGTGGCATCTCAAAGAGAAGTCGGTTCGATGAAAGGTTAAAGTTATGTCACAGCGGGGACATTTTTCGATATGACCACAATCCTGACATTTGACGAACGTAGAAAATCCCCGTCGATTCAAAAACAAAAGCACCTGTTCTCCTTTTTCCATCCTGTCTTGCAAAAGAACCCTCAGACTGGAGGAGAGAAAATTTCGGTTTCCTTCTTTCCTTTCCCGGGTGAGATCAACGATCTTAACCTGAGGAAGTTTTTGTTCCTCCACTCTTTCCTTCAACTGGCACAGGGTATATTTTCCCTTCTGAGCATTATAATAAGATTCCAGACTGGGGGTGGCTGAGCCTAAAATAACCACAGCGTCGTTTAATTTAGCTCTCACAGTTGCGACATCTCTGGCATTGTATCTGGGGGCAGGATCATCTTGCTTATAGGAAGGATCGTGCTCCTCATCCACCACGATGAGTCCCAGATTTTGGAAAGGTGAAAAAACAGCAGACCTGGCTCCCACCACGATGGGAAGCTCACCATTTCTCACCCTCCTCCAGGTGTCAAACCTCTCCCCTGCTGACAGCCGGGAGTGAAGACATCCTACCTTTTCCTTAAAGTTAGCCTTAAACCTGGATATAATCTGGGGGGTCAGTGATATCTCCGGTACCAGGATCAAAGCCTGTTTTCCGTCTTTCAAGACTTCTCTTATAGCTTCTATGTAAATCTGGGTCTTGCCACTTCCGGTGATTCCGTGAATCAGAAAAGGGGAGTAAATACCTTTTCCCAAAGTTGCTTTTATTTTCTCCAGGATTTCTTTTTGTCCTTTATTCAAAGACGTCGGTTGTTTTTCTAAAAGATCCAGCCCCCAATCGCCTTCTCTTATTTTTTCCACTGAGATAAATTCAATCAAGCCTCTTTTTTCCAATCCCTTGAGAGAAGATGCACTGACTTTATGCTGGCTTGTAAGCTTTTTCCAGGACAGCTCTCCCTGGTTTTCTAAAAGCAAATTTAGACATTTTGCCTGTGCCACAGATTTCTTTTTTAAAGCCAAAATTGCTGATCTCAAAAGTTCCAAATTCTCAGAAGTACTATCAAAATTCTTCAGCCTCACTATCTTCTCATGTTGAATTCGCACACCCGGCCTTCCCAAGCGTTCGTCGATTTCAATCTCTCCCTTTTTATTAAGGTCATATAGTTCTGCATAGAGACCTTTTGCCTTGAGAGTTCTGGCAAGCCAGGAGAGCTTTCTCTCTTTGCCGTCAGCTAAAATCTCCAGAATTCTTTTCTGCCGTGCGGAAAGCCTCTTTGCCGATTCGGAGTAATCCTTTAACCTTTGACCTTTGACCTTTCTTTTCACCCACATCTCACTTTTTAGCATAAGTTCAGACGGAAGAGCCGTCCTCAAGGTTTCACCCCAGGAGCAAAGGTAATAGTCAGAGACCCATTTGGTGAGCTCAAGCATCTCTCCTGAGAAAAGAGGATAGGGATCCAGAAGGTCTATGATCTCTTTGACATTTGAAACGCTGGCAGTTGCGGTTAGCCCCACCACGAAACCGGTCACGATCCTCTTTCTGAGAGGAACTAACACCCTGAACCCCAGATCCATCTTTCCCTCAAGATGTGAGGGAATCCGGTATACAAACGGCTCTGATAGAGGGAGTGATAAAGCCACCTGGGCGAACATATGACCTTTCTATTTTGTTCAGTTTGACTTCTCCGACACTTTTTGCAATTTAAAGCCGATTTGAGGGGATGTCAAGTAAACAGAAAGACATATCTGCAGATGACAAACACAAATCCCTTGTACATCACGGATGTCTCCTTTATGACGCAAATGTCATGGTAACAAGCCATGGCATCCGCTCCAAGGAAGAAAACCGTCTGTCAAAGACTAAACAAAGTTCTTGATTTCACATTTAATTTTACTAAATTTTGTATCGATGGAACTTAAAAGGTACAAACAGGAGAGTTAAATGAAAATAGGTTTGAAGGAATTTGGTTTCACAGTTGCGGGTTTTATAATCGCTTTTCTTGTTCAGGAATACGCTATCCAAAGACATGAGCATATAAAGAGAGCCGAAAAAGAAGTTTTAAAACAAAAAATTGAAAGAGAGAATCAAGTTTTAATTAGAAGGCTTGAAGAGGATTTTGAAGCGTTTAAAGATAGTATTACTCAAGTGTTGATAAAAAAGAAGGAGCAATTTGTAGCGGAACGAGGAGAACCACCAGATGGTTTAAAGCAAGCTATGGAAATGAGATTCAACGCAGAAAAAAATAGAGTATTAGCAAAAAAGAGAAGGGAGATAGACCGAGAAATTGAAGATTTGGAGATGCGACTTGACTTCTAGTATTATAGCTACAAACCTTTTCAATAAGAATATTTGTCAACTACCGAATATATACAAATAGTTTCCGCAATTTCTATTGTAATCTTGATTTTTTATTACCCGAAGGAAAACCGCGCCAGCAAACAGGTGCACTCCGGTTTGCCAAGCTAATCAACCCACCGCTGTTCATTTTGTGGGGTGACGATTATAGCTGATTTTCCAGCGACGGGGCATTTGGTCTCGCAGATTCCGCAGCCAATACAGAGATCTTCTATCATATAAGGGCGTTTTACCATTCTTTCAGACCCATCAAAATGAATAACCTTTTCTTCTTTCAACTCAATCGCCTTGGGGGAGGTGGGACAATGTTCCTGGCACACCAGGCAGTTCTCGTTTTTATAAAAGGGGATACAACGGTCTCTATCTATATAAGCCAGACCAATTACCGTCTTCTTTTTTGTCTCCAGGTCCAGAATGTGGATTGCATCAGTTGGGCAAACTTCTGTGCACATGGTGCAGTTGAACTCACAATAACCATATCGAGCAACTCCAACGGGAGTCCACATCCCTTCCAGTCCCCCTTCTAAGAATGCCGGTTGCAAAAACCTTCCTGAGGTGGAGCATACCTTTATGCACTCATGACAGCGAATGCACCGATCCAGAAATTCACTCTCCTCCCTTGCTCCCGGAGGCCGGATCAGAAAGACTTTAGAATTTCTGCTTACGAAATTAGTCTTCAAGATTCCCACCGATACCAAACCAGCCATCACAGAACGAATCAATCTTCTCCTACCCAGATCAAATTTGTATGGCTCAATTTTGCCTTTGAAGTTAATTGAGGTGACATGCGGTGGGCAATCTTTTACGCAGTCAAAACATTGGATACATTCCACATCATCGGTGAGCCTGAAATCCCTTTTTATGGCATCCATCTTACATATCTTCTGGCACACAGCGCAGTCCGTGCAATCAAAGCTAACCCTTCTTCTCCAAATCTGGAACTTAGAGAAGAGAGCAAGAAGAGCCCCCAGAGGACAAAGGTATCTACACCAGAATCTGCGGGATATAAATTCGGCAATCAAAATCGCCAGGAAGATCAAAAGTACCCACCCGGACATGCGGAAGAAAGTAAGTTGGTCGGGAAGAAGGGTGGATGAGAAAAAGTTGTGCATTCTGCTCAGTCCATCCTGAAAGGAACTAACCTGAAAAGCCAGACCGAATATTCTATTTGATATCAATGTGATAATCGGCCAGATAGAAAGAGTTATAGATCGGGCAAACAAAGCGATGGGATCGAAAAACCAGAAAAGCTGAGAGGAGAAGACGGCACCAATTAGAAGAAAAATCAGGATCATGTATTTTATGTATTTGAGTTTGGGGTAACTTTTTCCCGCTTTGTTTTTGAAAACGTAGCTGGTTACATCCAGAGTTGTTCCCAAAGGACAAACCCAACCGCAAAAAAATCTTCCCAGAGGTATGGTAAGAGCCAACACAAAGATTGCCCAGATGAATGTATTTATGAAAGCACGGGCGGAAACCATGGCGGAAAGACCGATCAACGGATCCATCCGCAAAAAAAGGTCAACCGGGATTTTGATCTTCAATGGATAGCTGGCTACAAGAAAGAGAAAGAAAAAGAAAAGAAGAAAGAGAATTTGGGAGATTCGTCTAAGAGTTTTCAATGTGTGCCCCATAAGTAACCTTTCCCCCTTCAGTCCCCCTCTCCACTTTGAGGCTGTGTCGTAATGTCATTCTGAGGCGTCAGCCGAAGAATCTCGATTTTGTAACTTATTGGAATTATTAGATTCTTCGCTTCGCTCAGAATGACAACTGTACGCTTTTAAAGGTTACGACACACCCTCCTTTGGCGGGGGGACTCGGGGAGTGAGATCTTTCAAGAAATTCAGAAAATCACCCCAGACTCACCCTCTTTATATTCACCTTGCTCAAATCTATTTCACCCAACCCGAATTTATTCGATTTAACCAAATACCCTAAATCTGTCGGCTTAATATTAAAAAGTGTTGCGCCGTAAGCATCCACGGTGGCGATCTGTGTTCCAGCGATTATGGTCTTTTTCTCCTGCACGTCTTTTAGGCTTCCGCCCTGTGGACCATTTTTTACTAATATTCGGTAAGCATCCAGAATGGTTAACTGGGGGCGGACAAAATTTGCCAGATCAGCCAATTTATCATCTATGTTTAAATGTATCTTTCCCCGATCGCCGCCCATGATTCCCATCAGGTTCTTTATTCCCATAGTTAATCTGGTCAAACCATGATTCTTGGCTATGGGCACGTTTATCAGAACGTCCGCCTCTAAGGCAGGCTTGTACATGTACCATTGTTTTAACACTTCACCTTCCGGAAACTTCATCTTGGAAAAACCAGCACTCACAACCAGGCTTACATCTGCTCCCGCTTCGGACGCTGCCTTTTTTATGCCGGAATTCCGGTAACATCGGGAAGCGGTGTTGCAAGGGCGATCGAACACTTTGACTTTCTTTGCCCCGGATTCCAGACACAGCTTTATCACCTCCGCCACCACCTGTGGATTGGTATTTGCCGCCTGTTCCGGGCTTCGATCCCAGCCGATGTTGGGCTTGACCACCACCACATCCCCTCTGGAGACAAATCTCTTCATCCCTCCCAAAAGCTCAATCACCTGGCGGGTCATTGAAGCCGGGTCACCGTCGGTCACCACTGCCAGATCCGGAATTATCTCCTTTCCCTTGAGAGTTTGAGCTATAACATCCGGCAGCCCAAACTGTGGTAAACTCAATGATACAGCAGTTCCCAAGGATACTTTGATGAAGTCTCGGCGAGTAATTTTATGTTTCATTTTAAGACTTTCAGATTGTATAGGCTCTATGTTTTTATTTTATTCATTTCCCGCCTTTTTCCAAACATAGAGGGATAATGCTTCAATCTATTTTTTGCATTGGAGACAAATATTGTGCGTTTTTTTACCTCTCCCCCCATCCCCCTCTCCATATGATGGAGAGGGGGAGATAGGGGGTGAGGTTTTTAAAATGTCAACTTTATTAAGCCCTGAACATTCCCGTTTTCATCAAAAATTCCAGCCACTAAAATGGTGAAGAACCCTAATTATATATGGAAAAGAGCTGTTTTTCTTTGATTTGCTTCTCATCTTTTTTCTGGACATAGATGGTTCAATCTTTAGCGCCTATTGAAAAAGCTATACTTTGGGGCGGGATAAATTCCCGCCCCTATGGGAGAGGATAGCTCATTTCCCATAGGGCAGGGCATTTAGCCCTGTTAATAGAGCTTTTCAACACTCTCTTTGCCTTACACCTAATAGAATCTGCTCAATCGATTCGATCGCTCAAATCTTGTGCAAAAACCTTCCCGTTTCCGTTACTGTTCCCTTAAATCCAAAGAATTCTTTGTTGAATTCAGAAGCCAAAGGATATTCTCTCTATCTTTCCCTTCAAAAACCACTATGAGATAATTTCCCTCTAAGTCAATCCCAGGCAGTTTTTTCTCTTTTATCTCAAACATCCTATCTTCGATGGAAGATTTGTTTTTCAAATAAAACTTCTTGAGGTTTTCTTGTGCTTCTTGTGCTTTGATGGTATCAGGATACTGAATCAAAAGGAGTTTCAAACTATCCTTACCCAACGTGAAATCTGCTAACACACAATCGGTTTTCTCATTCAAATTCAGGATGTCCTGATCAGAAAAAAAATAGAGGTTTTTCAGGATAATCTGCTTGTGAAAAAAATGAACTGAGCCAGGGATTAGACTATCCGAAGGTATTTTGGAAACAAGCTGAGGAAGCTTGCCTTCTTTTTTGATCTTCCTATCGATCTTGTTCCCCAGCTTTAAAATAATCTCTTTTAAATCTTTCCCCAGTCCCAGAATCCTTACAAAGAATTTATCTTTCCAGAATCTTAAGAGTCCATCGCTGTAAATCCCCCTCTGACCAATTTTCACACTTTCCCCCTCCAGATCAAACGAGAAAATACCATAAGCATCGGCGGAGGAATTCATCTGCCAGATCTCTATCATTATAGATTTTTCTTTTAGAGTATCTTTAAGTTCGGGTAAGTATCTTTGAACCACCAACTGTTGAAAATCATATGCAAGATAAAGCTCCGCCCCTCCATCTATGTAGTCAAAGAGAGTCTTCCGGTTATATATCTCCGTTGCTTCAGATTTAATCCAGCCTCCCTCTGCATCGGGAATAAGTTCTATTAAACTATTTGTAGCAGAAACACTATTCGGGTTGGAAAAACAAATCAAAAGAGAAGAAAGAAAAAATTTTAAAATCGCTGGCATAAACAAAGAGAATTTTACATTCGGACGGACTTGTTTTCTCAACGGGCGAAACTCTGTAGATGCCCCGCCAATGGCGGGGCATCTCACAAGATGAACGATTCAACTCAGTTAATTCAACCGACTACACAAGCAAGTTATCTTTATTTGAAACGAACTGTCGTGGTTTACTATTTGCCAGCTATTGGCAAGAACCTCTGCAAGAAATATAATTATCAGGGTAATCAAATTCTAAAAACTTTTCTTATCCTGTTTGAATCCAGGGGAACCATTGGTTTAAAAGACCAGCTATATAGCCAAAGGAGCCTATAAAGATCAAGAATCCGATGACGACCAATAACAAACCACTTATGATTTCTATGGTTCGGAAGTGTTTTCTCACCCACCCAAAAACGCCCAGAAAAGTGTTGAAGCTTACAGCAGTTATCAAAAACGGAATGCCCAATCCTAAAGAATAAGAGGCGAGAAGCATCACTCCCTTTCCTACCGTCCCCTGATTGGAGGCTAAAAGCAAAATCCCACCCAAAATCGGACCGATACAGGGGGTCCAGCCGAAGGCAAATGCCAGACCAACCAAAAAGGAGCCTAAAGGACCTAAAGGTTTACTCCTGGTGTGGAACCTTTTTTCATAATTCAGGAAGGAAATTTTAAACACGCCCATCATATGCAATCCCAAAAGTATGATGATGACTCCAGCGATTTTGTTGAAAAGGGAAAGCTTGGACAAAAGAAACTCACCAACAAAGGTTGCCGAAGCACCCATGGCGGTAAAAACAAAGGAGAACCCCAAGACAAACAAAAGCGTATTTAAGGTCACCTTTTTTAACGCTTCAGACTTTTTGTCCGCACCTTTCATCTCCTCCAATGAGACCCCGGAGATAAAGGAAAGATACCCCGGAATCAAAGGGAGAACGCAAGGGGAAATAAAAGAGATTATTCCTGCAGTAAAAGCCGCCAGAAGGGAGATGTTTTCCACTTATTCCTCCAGCTGATTGGTCAAAGTATACGGGTTTTTTACCTCTCCCCCTATCTCCTCCCGCCTTTGGCGGGGGGATGGGGGGTGAGGTTTCAATTGACTCCAGTCTCAATATCCAGTTTTATCAAGTCCCTAAGATTCTGGTTCTTATCAAAAATCTCATACACCACAATGAAAGAGAACTTAAGATATTTACCTGTGATTACGCATCGCTATGGGAAAAATTTGAAATTGGGATGACAGAAAACCAATTTAACGACGATCTACTCATGTCTTGCAGAACATTCATTTATTTCTCTAAAAGGAACTTTATGAAATTTTTCGAAAAAAATCATTGACAAGTAGTGTCTTTATGCATAACTTGTGTATGCATAAAATTTATTCGATAAGCGTGTATAGCTTCATTACTAACTTGCCGAGGGGGCAAGTAACATAAAGGTTCGTTCTTTGGCAGAGGAGGTGATGCGATGCAGAATCAACAATCTAAGCCAGGAAGGCCGAGTTTAACCAAAGACACCTTAAACTTGAAACCAATAACCAAAGGAGTGAAAAATGACTAAGAAGCTATTTGTTTTCGTGGTTTTAGTTCTGGGTGGCATCCACGCTTTTACGCAAATCGCACAGGCAAGCCCCGACCCTATACCCTTCACTGCGCCGGTCAACTATTGGACTGGAGATCCGGTTTCCGTTTTCTGCGCGGACTTGGATGGTGATGGAGACTTAGACATCGCTGTCGCAAATTTTGATCGTAACCATGTGTCCGTTCTGAAGAACAACGGAGATGGTACCTTTCAGGATCCAGTCAACTACGCAACAGCGGGCAATCCTAGCTCCGTTTTCTGTAAAGATCTCGATGGCGACGGAGATCAGGACTTGGCCGTTGCAAATGCAGGGAGCAAGAATATCTCCATCTTGAAGAACAATGGAAATGGAATCTTTCAACTTGACGGTAACTACGCGATAGCGGGAAATCTAGGAGATCATCCCCAGAACATCTTCTGTGCTGATTTGGACAATGATGGCGATCCGGACTTAGCGGTATCAAATCGGACTACCGATTATGTTTCTATATTAAAGAACAACGGGGATGGGACTTTTCAAACTAAAGTTGACTATGCTGTAGGAGGCCGTCCTTATTCTGTTTTTTGCGGTGACCTGGATGGAGATTCAGATTTTGACCTAGCCGTAGCAAATGGTTATGATGACAATGTGTCCATCTTAAAGAACAATGGAGACGGCACTTTTCAACCCTGGGTCCATTGCCCGGTAGGAATTGCGCCTCAAGCCGTTTACGGCGCCGATCTCGATGGTGATGGCGATGTGGACTTAGCCGTAGCCAATTGGACTACTGACAATGTCTCGATCTTAAAGAACAATGGCAATGCAACTTTCCAACCTGCAGTCCACTATGGAGCGGGAGATGCTCCGCAAGCTGTTTTCTGCGCGGATCTGGATGGGGATTTGCATCCGGAAGTAGTTGTGGCAAACAGATATAGTGGCAATGTTTCTATATTAAAGAACAACGGAGACGGCACCTTTCAAGCAGTAGACAACTACCTAACAGGACCTGAGGCTCACTCTGTTTTCTGTGCAGACCTGAACGGCGATGGGTATTTGGACTTAGCTGTTGGAAATGCCGGTACCAACGAAGTCTCTATTCTGATTAACTTGACCATGCCCGCTCCGCCAGATGAATGGGAGACGCTTGAATTTTCCGGAAGAACTTGGCACGTCAAGAAGGCTGAGACACCTGTGGGGCCTGGCAAGAATTATTTTACGGCCAGAAAGAGTGACATCTGGGTTGATGAAGCCCAGGACGAACTTCACTTGAGAATACTTTACCGACACGGCAGATGGTATTGCTCCGAGGTTTATTCGGATGAATCGTTTGGATATGGAGAATACGTCTTCGTCTTCTATTTAGCAACCGAGGCAATTGAGGATCCGCCACCCAATGCCGTCCTAGGTTTATTTACCTGGGATACCACAACGTGTGTATCAGACGCGAACAGCGAAATAGACATAGAAGTCTCAAAATGGGGAGATAATAGTGCTGATAGCATTCTTCTATACGCTGTGCAACCCACAGGGGATGCCATCTACACGGAACGTTTCAGAAAGTTTCCCATGGACCTCAATGACGACTATTCAACCCATGTATTCCAGTGGACCCCTTACAGGGTTCAGTTCTGGAGCTATCATGGTCAGGATTATCCAACGAACGATCTAATTCCGGAGTGGGATTTTTTTGACCCCGAAACCTGTCGCTCCAAGAGTGATGAGGAATGTACCTCAGAGTGCATAGACATACCGAAACCCGGTCCTGCCACGAATGTGCGTATGAACCTATGGCTTTGTGACTGCGATGGCGACAAAATCGGAGATCCGCTTTCGAATGATACGAGCGAAGTATTTGAAGTCATCATAAAGGCATTTGAGTTTGTGGAAGCTCCAATTCTGAAGTTTGTGAAGGGTTCACCAGTTGACGTGAGAATAACCACGCCAGATAGCAATATAATTGACAGAGAAGTCAACGAAATCCCTGGCGGGAGATATGAAGTGTATGAGTTAACCCCTGGTGATAGTGGGGCAACTGTTACGATCCCTTATCCGCCAGCGGGCGTCTATTATGTTGAAGTAATACCGTGGCCGACCGCAGACCCAACCGCCACATACTCTGTCATCGCAGTATTTGAGAATGATACCACTATCCTGGCCCAGGACGTTCCGCTTGCAGCCGCACCTGATTATCCTTATAGATTCTGGACAATCCCGATTGGCTCAATTTCAGGTAGTGTTTCGGACTCCTTGGACGGACTATTGGGAGTCACAATTGATCTATTCGATAGCAACGGCACATTGGCTCAGTTTGCCATCACAGACACCTCTGGATTCTTCGAATTCGACAGCGTGGACGTCGGCGACTATAACATTTCAATAGTTACACCGTTGGGCTACGTGGCAGATTTTGAGTCAAGACCAATAACGGTGACCATGAACGCAGATAGCGTTGTCAACTTCACGCTCCATGCCCTGGAAATCGTGCCTTCGCAAAGAAGCATGGGCTACTGGAAACATCAGGTGAATGTCCATTTGTCTGGAAAAGGTGGCGCACAAGAAGGCCTGGCTGAGATGTCAAATTACATGGGCCTTATCGGAGAACACTTCAACAACAATCTGGCCAATCCCATAACTATATTCGAAGTACCTCAGCCAGCATCCCAGACTGACAGCCTTGAGGTTCTCCAAGACCTTCTCACAGTCAGAGGAAATGCCGGCATGAATGCCAAGGCAAGACAACACCTAATTGCAGTGTTGCTCAACGTTGTGTCGCTGAAACTCCATCAAACAACTCCAATTAGCGAGGACAATGCCTCTGTATCCCAAGCCATAACATACTGCCACCAGCTCATCGCAGATTCAGACCCAGCCAATGATGAGACTGCAAAAGACATTGCAGATCAGATTAACAACGGCCTCTTAGTGGCTTCGGGAGTGATTCCTTTGACCACACCAAATATTGCCTATAAAGGCACCGGAGATCAAGAGGCTCAGACGCCAAGCGCTCCAAAGGAATTCTCACTCTCGCAGAACTATCCAAATCCCTTCAACCCGATATGTGAGATCGCATATGTTCTTCCAACTGACTGTCAAGTAACGCTCAGTATCTATAATATCCTTGGGCAAAAAGTGAGAGTTCTACTGGATGAGTATCAAAGCGCAGGAGATAAGTCGGTGAAATGGGATGGGAAAGACGATCAAGGACAAGAGGTGACAAGCGGAGTCTACTTCTACAGGATTCAGGCGGGAGACTTTGTGCAGTCTAGGAAAATGGTACTGATGAAGTAACGAGAAAAAGGTAGAATCCACCAAGAAGAGCCCCGCCTCTGGCGGGGCTCTTCTTGTTTTACAAATGTCAATCGAAAGCTTTTTATTTAATAGTTGCGTCAGGAGCTCTACTCTTGACGCTTTGAAAGGTGTCAGGACTGAGGTCCTGACACAACAACAAAAGTCTTTCATCATCTTGAGGGCAAAAGTCTTTTCTTCAGGATAAATCCTTTCTCAATTTGTCCATCTCCTCCCGAATTATCTTTTCCAGAAACTCAGGGCTTATTTTTTTTGCCACCTCTTGAGCAATCCTTTCAGAAATCCTTTCCTTTAAATCTAAAAATAGTGGGGCGAACTGAGACCGACTGACCTCTTCCCTTGCTGAAGGTTTCACTGCTGTCGATTTTTCCTTATCCGGTCCCTCCACTTCCTGTTTCAACTCTTTCAAGAAATCCTCATATCCTTTCTCATGCTCATTTATCTCATAGATTTTGCTTTCCTTTTTATGGTCTGTTTTTTTGTCTGTAATTTTCTGATCAAATAGGATTGGCTTCTCCTCCAGATGTGAATCTACTTTTTCATCCTCCTTGGTCTCCTTTTTTAGCTCGGACATAAACCAGTCAAATCCATGAACTCCCTCTCCATCTGAAGCTCGAGCGGATGATTCTAAACTCTCCATAAGATCCATGGTCTCAACAATATCCAAAATGTCATCTGATTTTTCCTTCTGGATAGGAGGAGCAGTTTTCTGAGTTTTCTTTTTGTCTAATGTATCATCTTTCCCAGGAGGAAAGTCTTCAGTTGCTTCTCGCTCATCTTCTGACGGAAAGGTTTTCTCCTTTTCAAGTAGCCTCTCCACATGATCCAATATCTCCCTGGGGTTAAAAGGCTTGGTGATGAAGGCATCTGCACCAATCAACCTTAGTTCCTGCTTTTTTTCTACTTCATCTTCGGATAAAAGCATTAGCACCGGAACATCTTTTAAGCTTTGGTTCTGCTTAAGCTCTTTGCATACCTGCCCGCCGTTCAGGATAGACAAGGAATCATCCAGGAAGATGAGGTCGGGTTTGTTTGCCTTAGCAATTCCTAAGGCTTTCGCTCCATCGTCAGCTAAAAACACTTCATACCCGTGTTTTCTTAACAGAGATTCGGCTACGCTTCTCACGGTAGGGCTGTCATCCGCCACCAAGATCTTACGGTTCATAGTTCACCGTTCATAGTTTTTGGTTCATCGTCCATTGGGGAGAAGAGAATCACTAATGTAGATTGCCCTACAATTTCTCTTCTTGGTTCGGGCGGGGGTTAAACCCCCGCCCGATCAAGCTAAAGGTGAAGTCATCTTTTTTCCCATTGCTTAGACAAAAGTTGGCTGGCTTGCTCTAAGGTCTTCTTTTCCTCTTTGGTAAGATTATCGTAACCCACCTGATTTATCTTATCCAAAATCTGATCCACCCTTTCCATCAACCTCTGTTCCTTTTCCCTTTTCTTATTAATGGCTTTCATTCTACGTTGATGTCTAAAACTCTTCAAATGGGTGAGGTATGTTGATAATCGGAAGATTGCGGGAATTCTAAAGTCGGCTTTGATATACAGATAACCGATAATCATTCCCCCTAAGTGGGCAAAATGCCCTATTCCATCCGAGGTATGCCTGAAAGAGGCTAAAAACTCGATCACCGCAAAGAAAATCACCAGATACTTGGCTTTCACCGGAAAGATGAAATAGAGATAAATTAATCTATTGGGGAACATGAGAGCGAACGCCACCAAGATTCCGAAGATAGCTCCAGATGCTCCAATGGTGGGAATATGTGAATTAAACGAAAGGATGAAAGTAAAAAGCCCCGCCCCTATGCCGGTGATGAAATAATACTTCACAAACTCCTTTGTCCCCCAGGTTCTTTCTATCTCACATCCAAACATCCACAGAGCAAACATATTGAAAAGAATATGAAACAAGCCCCCGTGAAGAAACATATATGTGACCGGTTGCCAGATGAAGCCCTCTTTCACTAAGGTTGGTGTTAACCCGAAAAGATAGATTAGCTCAGAACCCCACAGAAATTCCAGAACAAAAATCCCCACATTTGCCAGCAGGAGATATTTGACCGCTTTTGTGATTCCCCAGGGTCCAGAGCTGTAAGTTCTGTATCCGTAGTAGCTCATATATTTATCTATCGGAGAGCATGACAGTTTATTTAAAACAGAACTAAGAAATGAGATCTCTGAAAAATTACTTTAAAAAGGCAAATTGGGGTGTTCACCTTTAGGGACTGTTGAAAACGTGTTTTTGGAGTGCGAAAGCTTGTCCGAAGTATCCCCCGCCTTTGGCGGGGGGCTTTCGCAATTTCTTGAAATCCGGAGTCGTAGGGACAACCCTTCCTTCGACTTTGCTCCCTCCGGGTCTGAGCCTTCCTTCTCCCGCCAAAGGCGGGATCAGGACGAAGTGCAGGGTCGAAGACAGGATGGTGAACTTGTCCCTCGACTTCGCTCGGGACGGTGAGCTTGCCGAACTGTCGAACCGTGTGGCTGTCCTTTCTTCCTCACAGATGATTATCAGGATTAAGCAGATACAAGCATCTTTCTAAAGATCCTGCGGGCAGACAATCTGCTGCAAAAATCCGCTAAATCAGTTTCATCTGCTGTGAAGAAAAGTACCGGACAGGGACACTTCTCCCGCCAAAGGCGGGCTCAGTGCAGGCAAGCCCTGTCCCTACGGTCGCGTGTGTCATTCTGAGTCCCGCCGCAGGTGGGGCGAAGAATCTAAAAGCGAGATGCTTCCCCCGCCAAAGGCGGGGTCAGCATGACACGTCCGTGATAGCCGTTGGGACCCCGCCGTTGGCGGGATGGACCTCCTTTTTTTCTCACAGCTGATTATCAGGATTAAACAGATTAAAACATCTTTTCTCAAGATCCTGCGGGCAGACAATCTGCTGCAAAAATCCGCTTAATCAGTTTCATCTGCTGTGAGGAAAACTTGTAGGGACAGCCCTTCAGGGTGAATCTCTTTCCTTCGACCCTGAGGTCTCAGGACCGAAGGGCAGGATGAACCCTCGTGGCTGTCCGCTATCTTAGGTAATTCCTATTACCGAAGCATCAGAAAATAGTGGGCCATGCAATAACATGGGTAAATCGCGCGATATTAACGCATATTTCAGTTGCGGCGGCTCATTTGCTTACGTGCTTTAGCCTTGAGACCTGTTATTAGGCCAATATTTTGGCTGATTCGGCGATATTTCACCGAGCTGAATCCTGTCTCCTTGAGTGAACATAATATGCTAGGCTTGGTTTGTCCCTTGGGCCTTATCGACAGATACCCGTGCATAAACGCAGAAGGTGACGGCGCTTTTGATCTTGACGGGGGAAAACAACTTCTTACTACCATACCGCCGTCCGGCAGTCTCTCGTAAGCCATCTTCATGACTCGGGTGTCGATATAACCGATGTTCCAGAACATTATGATATCGAAGCCGCGGGGGATAGACTTGTTCATGTCGCCAGCCAGCGTCTTTATCCGGTGAGACAAACGTTCTTCACGAATAATTTCGCTGGCGGCATCGCATACGAACTTAAAATCAAAGATGCAGGCCGTTAGCTGTGGGTATGCCCGCGCCAGTGCGAAAGACATAACGCCCGACCCGCCACCCACATCCAAAAGTGACTGGTAGTTTGACAAATCCAGATTCTTAGCCAGGATTTCAGCATCGGGCTTGTTTAGATCGTAGAGTGCACGGGTGAATTCCCTGGCCCAGCGAGGATCTTCCTGCGCAAGTTCGTAATCAGGTTTGCGCTCCTTGCCCAGTATCTGCTGCCAATCCCTGCCGCTTGATATTACATCCTCCATGACCGACAGGGCCTCATAGTCTTTAGCGCACTCATATGACCAAAGCCTTGTCCAGTCGATTGACCGCGCCTGTAGGAAGTGTCTGTTGGCAAGCGTGGAGTTACGATACAAATTGTCTTTTTTCTTCAAAAGCCCTAGGAAGACCAGAAAATCGAGGAAGGGCTCACAGTGTTTGCGATGAATGCCCGCACGTCTACCTAGCTCAGCAGCGGACAATTCCTCTCCGTGGAGCTTTCGAAAGACTAAGAGTCTTTCCGCCGCTATGACACAGCGTGAGGCCTGGAAAATCGTCTCCAGGTCCAGTTTCTCCAATACCCTCTTGGGTAGCTTGTCCAACGTCAATTCTCTCATCAGATTGGACTCCTATGATACTTAATCCAGTTGTGTCGATCCACTCCTCAGTACGATTGCTCCACACTTTGAATCATGTCATCTGATAGGTGTGAAGCCGCTCTTTCGAAGCATCAGAACCATCTGTTCGCCTATTTTTTCTGATGCAACGGTATTAGTCTCAAGATCCTGCCAGAGGCGGGAGAAAAGCCGATGCTCGAAAATTCGGTTTTTCCCTCCCTTTATGGGAGGGAATAAAAGGGAGGGTAAAACAATCAACGCCATTGGCGGGATGAATCTCCTTTTTTTCCTCACAGCTGATTATCAGGATTAAGCAGATACAAGCATCTTTCTAAACATCCTGCGGGCAGACAATCTGCTTCAAAAATCCGCTAACTCAGCTTCATCTGCTGTGAGGAAAAGCCGTAGGGACAGCCCTCGGGGCTGTCCGCTTTCGGGTTCGGACAGGGACCCCGCCATGGCGGGATTTCGCAAGCTCAACAAGCCCTGTCCCTACACTCCCATTTGTCATTCTGAGTCCCGCCGCAGGCGGGACTCAGAATCTAAAAGCAAGATACTTCGCTCAGCATGACACTGCGGCCGGTGCGTATGGGCTAACCTTGTGTTCGCGCTGCCGTGAGGGGAGGTTCATTCGGCTCCTACGCGCTGTCAGGAGCCGAACGCTTCTCAGGCTGAGAAAACTCTAATTGAGCAGAAGTGGGCAAGCCTTCCCTGTACTGGTCGTCTTGAGCATAAAGGTAACAGTCTAGGGCTTGAGCTTCCCATCGTTCGGTAGCACCTGGCTGTTCCTTCTTCTGCCTTCTGACGCTGGCGGCTATCTGATTTAACTCCGCCAGTAGTGCGAACCTTAGATCGGTCTCGTTCCCCTTGAATTCCCTCGCCTTTCTGCGCTCGATGACATCTGTCCGTAGCAGCGAACGTGGTCCGCCCGGAGGATACTTCCTCATTCTTGCTGGCATCCTCCTAATGTAGTCGCCGAGTCGCCCGACGATAGAACCGTAGAACCGCTTGCCCAGAAACGCCGACACTGCTAGTAGATATTCAATCTGCATTCCGGGCGGGCGCGTAGACACGGCTTCCACTAGCATCTCCTTGATCGCTGCGCCTGGACAGCCCCTCAGCCAGTAGAAGACGGGGACTTCTTTGAACAAACAGAATCTGGCTACGTGTAGCCGCTGCTTCGGGGTGAGTTGGAGTTTCTGTCTCGCTTCATACCAATCCCAAAGTTCATGGGGCGGCGGTAGCGTAAGTGAGTCCCGGGATGACATCGCCATCCACGCAGCTATCGCCTGATCAAGCGTCTTGGGTGCCACGGTGAAACTCATTCCTTTAACGGGTATTGCGTCAGGCGCGTCATCTATGATGAAGCGCTTATGCGATTCATCCGCTGGATCTTCAGAAAGCACGAACACCTCGCTTTCCGCTGGAGCCTCTACAACGCGCGCTATCTTGCGGAAAAGAGATTCTCTGAACTCCTCGATTCGCCTATTCACTATGTCATCAAAATCTCTATCATCCGCCAAATGCACCCCCGCGCTTCTTCTTACATAGAAAGTCCCTCTTCGAAGAACAACCTTTTCTGTGCCACTTGGATACGTGAAGCTTCCATCCTTCCATATCACATGAGTGATTCTACATGATCTCGGGATGAGAAGTGCAACGAGACGCTTGCCTCCTGACGAGAAAGCCTTGCTCCGGAGCAAAGTGATTTGAGGTTCGACGAAACGATTTACCTTTTGCATTATTTTGTTCGAGTCCGCGAGCGTACGCACGATCTCAGGATTGAGGCCAACTGGCTCAAATGAGGCGTCTCGTACGCCGAAGAGAATGTAACCTCCCAGCGTATTGGCGAAGGCCATTATGTCCTTAGTGATTTCAAGCCAATCCCGCTCGCTAACCGGATCGATAGTCTCTTTGTAGTCTATTAGCCAATCCTCTTCGCGGTAATTCGTGAGAAATTCAAGCGCTTCGTCCGAGAGAGGATCCTCGGAGTCAAGGAATTCTTGAACGCTTTTTGGTGTCACCTACTGCCTCCGCACGAGATTAGCCGGTGCCATAGGAAATGCACCCGTCCGTTACCTTCGCAAATGTCGCGCAAGACGGCTGCCATGAGCCGCTCTCGCAGGACCCTCCAGCAATCACGTCTATGTGTCCACTACAAGAAGTTACTGCCTTTTTCCTGAATAGTCAATCCTTTTCTACCTAGGTTCTCCCTGGGAAGAACTGTATTGGCGCAAAAAGAGGGTGGGCAATCGTCTACTCAGTTCTCGTGCGGCGGAAAAGGAAGTAGCCCAACAGGGCGAAGATGGCTAAAGAGAGTATATCACCCAATGATCCTGAGAGGAGAAAGCCCACCCCTTTTGGCTTTCCCAGGAAGAATGCATACAAAGCTATGCCCACACCCAACAACCCCTCACCAGCTATAAGCCCGGAGCCGAAGAGAATTCCCTTTTCTCTTCTTTGGTTAAGCTCTACTTCTTTGCTCTTATATTTTTTCTCTATGAAACGCCTTATGCATCCTCCAACAAAGATGGGTGTCATGGTGGAGACTGGCAGGTAAAGCCCCACTGCAAACGGAAGGGAGGGTAAGCGGAAAAGTTCAACTATGCCGCTAAGCGCGGCTCCGGCGATAACAAAACCCCAGGGAATCTGAGCCTGCAAAACCCCTTCTATTACGGTCTTCATCAAAGTTGCCTGAGGGGCGGGCAGGTCGGTTGAGCCAAATTCATAAGCGCTGTTTAAGATCATCACTGCACCGCAGACGGCAAAGGCGGAAGTCATTGCGCCGATAAGCTCTCCGATCTGCTGTCTGTTGGGGGTAGCTCCCACCAGGAATCCGGTCTTGAGATCCTGGGAGGTATCACCGGCTATGGATGCGGCCACACAAACCACGGTGCCCACGGTCAAAGCCGCCACCATGCCCACTTCATCGGTCCAGCCTAAAAGCACGAAGATCAAACTGGTGCCCAGAAGAGTCATAATGGTCATACCAGAGGTGGGATTGGAGGAGACCCCCACCAGACCGACTATACGGGAGGATACGGTAACGAAGAAAAAAGCAAATATGGCTATGCACAAAGCACCCATCAGTCTGATATAAATGGATTCCACATTGCCCAGTATATGAGGCACCAAAGCGATTATCAAAACTATTACAGCCACACCTCCAAGAACATAGGTAATGGGCAGATCAGCCTGGGTTCTATCTCTTTTGGGTTGAACGGTCGGGGTATGCGGTGAGGTTTTCTTCATTCTGGATTTCATCTCATCCAGGCTCAATTTGAAGGATTTCACCATGGTGGGAATGGATCTTATGATGGTGATTATACCTCCGAAAGCAACTGCTCCAGCTCCTACATATCTTATGTATCTATTCCAGATCTCCGAGGGGCTCATATCGATTATGAGTTTGGTGGTTTCAGGGAACAAGGGGATGGTCATTCCTTCCCCATAGTAAGCGATCAGAGGAATCAATATCACCCAGGAGATCAAACCCCCTGCCACCATGATAAATGATATGCGGAATCCCAGAATGTAGCCCACGCCCAAAAGAGCAGGAGTGGTCTCAATGCCTATCTGTGCCTTTTTCAACCCGGGAATAGCGGAATGCACTTTATCTTTCCACAGGTGCAGAAAGCCGATGAAAAACTTGTAGAACGCGCCGATTCCCAATCCCAGAAAAACATTGCTGGCTTTGGCTCCTCCGGCTTCGCTGGCAACCAGAACCTTGGCACAAGCGGTTCCTTCAGGATAGGGGAGCTTGCCATGTTCCTGGACGATTAGGAATCTTCTCAGCGGGATCATAAAAAGAATGCCCAAAAGCCCTCCCAACAGAGCCAGGCTTGCCATCTGGACCAACGTGGGGTTCAAACCCCATAAGAATAATGCCGGAATGGTGAAAATAACTCCTGAAGCCAGGGACGAACTGGCAGACCCTACGGTCTGAGAGATGTTGTTCTCCAGAATGGTGGTTTTGCCGAAAAGAGGTCTGGCAAAGCGAAAGAAAGCCACGGTCATTACCGCTACGGGAATAGAGGTGGAGACAGTCAAGCCGGCTTTTAAACCTAAATAGGCGTTAGCCGCTCCAAACATTATCCCGAAGATGATCCCGGAGATCACCACCCTAGGGGTGAACTCCGGAAGAATTTTTTCTCTTGCCACGTAGGGTTGGAACTCTGGGCCTGAGATCGATTGTGAATTATTTGGTTTTTTTTGCATATGACTATTCAAAAAACGGAGAGGCCGGGATTCTAATATGAGTGTTTTCGCAAGTTGCTCTCTGCCATTAAATTACGAAATAAGTCTTTGGCTCTCAAGAATTTCGAACTTTTATTTGTTTTGATATGTTTTTAGTTATTTTTACTCTGGATGGACACAATTTGGTCACAATGTGGGAGTCGTGCTTGGGGCTCCATCCGTGTGTGAAAAAACTTTCTTTTTCAGCATTTGTACGGACTTTGTGATTGCATTGATAAAATTATCCTTTGCCAATTGCCCATCTTCAGCAGACAATTCTGTTTTTGGTCGTTCTGTTTGTGAATCCTCTGCATGAGGTATTGGGGCTTCTACACGCAATGCGTGGACGGTGCCAAAACAAGATCCAATTAATTTAAAATCTGCTTTCGACTTAAGAAACTCGTATCTGCTATTCACCTTGGAGCTACGCCTTAGAGAGACATATTTTCGATCGTCATCTTGAAATAGTTCATCTTTGAAAGCGTCCAAGATTCTTTTGCTAATTAAATCACAAACATTGTCCAAAAGAGTAGCATAAAGGGAATAGCTACCACTAAGCCAGGATTTGTAAGCCTGATGGCACTGAGACTTAATTGTCTCCGCTTTATCTCCAAATATTGCAGCTAAGTCCAATTTTGGGTCAGAAAATGTAGGGTGTTTATCAGTTAAATTCCGCATTATTTCTAATAGCTCGAAGTCACCAATGTTTGAAATGAAACCGATGGCGCGATCAATGCCGTTAACCATCTTAGGCAGGTGAGATTCCTCCGCTCTGAGCTTTTCCAAAAATGGGATATCCTGGGAACTTCCCACCCTTCCTATTGCCTCAACTACCGCTATTCTGATCGCCTTTTCGGGATGGGCAGTAGACGGATCAACAAACGGCTTTACCAACTGAAAACCTCGTTTATCGTCTAGTTTTCCGATTACTCTTATCCAAATTATTATTACCTCTATATTGTCTTGGCTTGGTTCTTCTTTAGAAACTCTTGCAAATATGTTGTCTAAAGATTGCTTAATAACACCTTCCAGCTTCTTCTCCTGACTCTTGGCTTCTAATAACGGATCAATGCTTTCCTCAGAGCAGATTTTACCTAATGAAACATATGCAGTTTCCCGAACTTCTTTATTCTGCTCAGTGAATCTTTCATGAAGTGCTTCTAAAACACTGTTGGGACAATGAGACTTTATTTTATAGTCAAAGATGAGTCCCGCAGTTTTCGCTGCCGTCTCCCGAATTTTAGGGGTTCTTCCATTATTTATATTTTGCACTAAAATGTTTTTTGCATCCGAGGTATATCTTTCAATTAAATCCTCGAGAAGTTTTGTTGTGTACGGCTCTGAAATTGTGGAAGTCAATCCCTTAACTATGATCGAAACGTCAATAAGATTATGTTCATGTAGTGTATCGTAAACCCACTCGTTAAATACATCATCTTCTGTAAGATACCGGGCTAAAAACTCTTTGCTCTCCTGCTTCCAAGAGCTTACAATATCTTTTGAAACCCACTTTTGAAACTGGATTCTATCCTTCGTAGCCTTACTACCATTGTAGCAATAGTTAGACGCTGTACGGATCAGTACTTCCAGAATCTTTGCTCTATGTTCATTTAGCCTGCAGCCTTCGGTCAGTATATATTTTGACGGAGTTCGGTTTTGCGTCACTAACCAATCATCTGCTACTCTTTCCACAAATTTTTCCCCGGTGCTGGGATTGCTTAAGAATCTATTAATTAGTTTCTTTAAGCCGTCATTTAGTGCCTCCAGTTTCTCTGTTACTGTCTTGGACGAGAGCCTTATTAAGGGATAGAGACAATTCTTCGCGCAAAGGTGCCAATCTTCATTGAGGATTTCAGTTTTGAATAATGGCACTAGAATAGTCTGCAATTCGTTAAAATAAGTGGGAAGATATCTTCTTAGTCTTTCTTCGTCTTCATAGCACTCTTTGGCGAAAAATTCGAGGCTCTTGGTAATATTTCTTACGAAAGCCTCTTTATTGTTGGGAATGTTCTGGTTTTGTCTTAAATAATTCCGGCACTCTCCATAATTTGGGTTCGCATTTTCGAATGTCTTTCTAATGACATCTATTGGCTTCTCGGAGTAGCTCTTATTCAAATTTGGAAGTATGTGACCTTTATTAGTATTCCATTGCCCAGTGTTAACATATCTAAGCAGCGCATTGATCGTTTTGACGCTATCTTTTTTGCAGTTGTTCAATATTTGAATTATTGAAGACCCTGCAGACTTATTAAGTGGCCAGTCACAGGTTGCTATCGAGATCACGTTAATCAGATCCGGGTCTATCATATCTTTTATCAAGGATGCCAAGTTTTCATTCAGCCCTTGATCCTGATTCACCTGAGGTAGAATTTGTTCTATGACTTTATCAATTCTTCTTTTTTGCTTGGTAGTTTTCTTCAAGTCTTTGATTATACCTAAAAGAGGAAAGACAACTTTTGAGTTATTAACGTCCCCTTCAATCTTATCGAGAACAGAGTCAACAAGTGAATCAAACCCCATCTTCGCAAGATACTTGGCCCACTGCTCTCTGTAGACGTCTGGGCACGAAGGGTCCGAGATTTTTTCTAAAATCCCCAGAGCCGATTCTTCATTTTTCAACGAATCGGACGAGAGAGCTTCAAACGCAGAGATGATAAAGGCAGGGCGCTGTTGCATTGCCTCATGTGTCGAAGGGAAGTATTTTTCCTCTTTGATGATACTGTATAGCAGCGCTAAGACCTTGTCCTTTTTTTCTTTGAACCTAATTTCTTAATAGCATCACATTGAGTTTTATAGAATCTCTGATTCTTAGCTACGTGCACTAGAACATTGGTCGCAGCATCAGTTGGATTTTGAGATAAGGCCTCAATGCATTGAGTTCTGATTGGCTCCTGCGACTTCTCGGTCGAAGCAAATAGAATAGAGCCGATTGCTAAAGCGGACCTTTGGTCTCTTACCTGAGCTATCCGTTGGACTACTTTTTGAAGGTAGCTTTGATCAAATCCCCAAGCGGTTTGAACAATAAAGTCTATGTCTTTTGAATCTAAGCTCTTGATAGAGTCCAAAGCTTGGATTCTTATGTTTTCGTCTTCATCTAACAACTCTTTCCGTGCTTTTTTCGAGATCATAGATTACTTACTCCAATTTGTTATCGTCCATCAAGCTAAGTGTCGGAACCTGAATGATATTACAATAAAGCGTGAAATCGGCAGAATGTCAATTAATTTGTTGTGGCCAAACCAGCGGTTAACAGAAAACAGGTTAAGGACCTTATTCAATGCGAGAACAACAAAAATGCTTGCATTTTTGGTCTTTCAAACGGGCTTCTAATGAGTAAGCTTATGTTTGAGGAAAAAGCGAAGCTATGGCTTCCTTCCACTTCCTCTCTCTTTTCTCTTTTCTATTTCAAAGAGAGAGGATGGGGGTGGGGTTTTCAAATCCCGCTAATCCTGCGGATTATCAACTTCATCAAATCCTTAAGATTTTTATATTGCTCGTCACGAAAATGTACAGAGGTTTCTGAAAAAGCCTTTGGAGATCGGAAATTGGAGTGTCCCGCTTTAGCGGGACCAAAAAAAACGCGTTTATCTTTCAAGGACTTACTAAGCGGAGCATATAATTGTTTACATCCCCCCTAAAGAAATGGGGGGAAGGGGGGATTCGTATGAATGCATACGCACATTCATACGAATAATAAGATGTAAACTGTTTCCTGCTCCTCTTAGTAAAAGGTCAAGCTAAAGTCGTAGATCCCGCTTCGGCGGGGCTTGACACTCCAAAATAACAACTCAAAAACTTACTTTTTCTGAGTTCTCGCACACGGTAACGGATTCACCCTGAATGGAAAGGGCGTCCCGTTACCACCGAGGAGAACTTTATCTTATCAAGGAGACTACAAATACTTATGGTGCAGATTTTCCTTGGGTGCGAACCATACGGTTCATACCGTAGGATTAATAGAAGAATTCGAACTTGCGCCACGCTTCGGAGCAATTAAACCATGAACTATGAACCATGAACTGTGAACAACAAAAAAGGAGCGGGTATCTGAATAAAAGGGGGTTTTAAGGGGGGCAATAAGGGAAACTCAGATAACCCGCTCCGGGGCTTTAATATTCTTTTTTAGTCTGTACTAAAAACTATCCCTCATTTCTGGGGAGGAGGTCCTCCTCTGAATAGGTAATTTATTATATACAGCACATCTCCTAATTCTATTTGACCATCGCTGTTAGCATCTCCTGCCTCCAGCGGGTCAGGAGCCGGTCCATCCCGGTAAAGGTAACTGATCAGGAAAATGACGTCGCTTAAGGTTATACGACCGTCTCCATTGGTATCCCCCCGCAAGAAGCTTCCTGCCACAATCGCCTTCTCCACATTGCTCCAGGCTCCCCACTGATTCTGGGCGTCTTTTGCCCTCACCTTATAGAAGTAAGCTCCTTCCTCCTGTCCGGAGATCTGATAAAATGTGTCAGCGATGGCATCAGAGAGGGAGACCACACTTTGGTATCTTTCAAATGGAAAGACATCGTCTGCATAAAATCCTTCCTCATCGACGTAGGAATCGGTCACGTAACGGAGGCGAAGATATATCTCATCTCCAACATGGTCAGCCAGATTGAATTTTCCCTCTATCCAACCACTGGAGTATCCTGTGATTCCTTTGCCCAGGTTATTCCCGTGCGGATTGTAGTCAGTGGTGATGTTTCCCGGGATGGAGAAGAAGCTGTTCCCCCCATCCGTGGATATCTCCACATAAGCGTAGTCCCAGTCTCCCTCTATATCATACCAGCACCACATTTTCAAGGTATCGCCGGGTTGAACGTTAATGCTGTTCTGCACGGTAACCTTATTATTCAACCTATTTCCCTGCCCGGAATAAAAGCTATGTGTGGGCGAGTGGCTTCTGGCGGCAGAGACGGTGAATCCATCCAGATCCCAATTCTCATACCCATCCTCCACATCATAGGTGATCCTTTCAAATCCGGTCATCTCCACCAGTTCAAAGACGGATGCTGGATTTAAAGTATCATAATGAGACCAAAAGATGGGATAATCGGAGTATACACTATCTATTGGAGCCAAGACGGGCGAGACCGGTGGGAGTATCTTATATGGATTGTCCGCCAACTCCGCCCACAACAGGTTCGGTTCGAGCATGAGTTGACAAAGCGGCAATATTCGGCCGGAAGGGGGCCAGAATCCATCATCGCCATTGCCGATTTCGGGAGAAATGGCGATGATCTTTGGCTTTGAGACGGTGTCTCCGTATTCCCAATCGAAGCTTCCTCCATTTACCGGATACATAGCTTCCCAGCAGGTTGTGGGAACATAACCACAGAAGACCGCCATGGACCCTGCAATAGCCACAAAGAGGTTGTGATCCGGGGTATATATGTAATCATAACCCCAGGGATAGAGAAGCCACTCCCCGTAAGTGTGATTGTCCAGGGACATCGTAAAATTCCTGCTGTTTATAAAATCTCTCATAACCTGGGTGGTCGGCTCGGAAAATGGTCCTGTTCCTCGGTAGGTTTCATCTGAGCAATAGGGGCTGGAGCCGGAATTATCATACCCCCACATATAGCCCCAGTTTCGATTCAAATCCACGCCCCAGTCTTCTCCCCCACAGTTTCGCCGATTTTTTCGCCACATTCCACCACCGCTTGGATTGGTATATTGATTATAGCAATATCCATCCGGATTGACCACCGGAACAAACCACAGTTCCCTATTGTCTACCAGAAAGGTGGCTTGAGAATCCGTGCCGTAGTTGTCCAGAAGGTACCACATGAAATACAAAAGCACTTCCATGCCCGCTGGTTCGCGCGCATGGATCAAACCGTTGAAAAAAACCTCCGGCTCATCTTCGTCCACAATCGGATTATCCGAAATCTTGAAAGCCCAGATAACGCTGTCTTCCAAACTATGACCAATATCTATCTTGGCGGTGGTAAGGGAAGGATAAAGCTCATGCATAGAATCCAGAACAGCCTCCACCTCTTTATAAGTATGATATCCCCCCATATCTTTGATTCTGTCCAATCTGCTCTGATAGAAAGCCACCAGGTCCTCATGCACTATCTCTACCTCATATCCTGACGAACGGAGTTGATCAACTTCCTCCCGGTCAGTGACGATGTCGATGTATTGTCCATATTTAACATAAGCCACATCCAGATTGAGTTTGAAAATTTCCTTCATTTGCGCCTTAAAAGCCAGATGGATCCTTGCCTGCATGACCTGCTCTGCTGATACATCTGAAAAGAGGAAAACAACACAGAATAAAGACAACGCTATCGGTAGAATTCTTGAGATTTTCATTGTTACCTCTGTCCAGATTGACTTCATACTAACTTTTTCGAACCTATGAAAAATTCACGCTTTCAGATCGAAGAGAAATCCTTAAGTCAACTTGTTGAACCTCCATTGGAGGCTACATTTTTTTCAAAACGAAGCGGTTTAAATGAAATCTTAACTTTCCTTAAGTTCAATATAATTGCTATCCCGAATTTGTCAATTAGAAGCTTTGCTTAATATTTAACCAGAAATTACCACCATCAACTTTTCGGCGAATCCGATTCTTTTGTTGCTTTTGGCAAGCAGACGACTGCTTATCCGGTAAAAAACAGATTCAGTCTATATATAAAGAATAAAATCCCTTACTTATTCGATATGGGAAGCCTTCTCTTTTAATAGTAAAAACAAGATGCGTCTTTTATCTGACTAAACAGGCTCTTTTGCACCACATGTTAATAGACTGCGCACCTTGCCCAACCATATGGTTGACAAAAAAACTCAATTCAAGTGAACCAACAGAGATATAATCCCACCCCGTCTTTTATTTTTTATCTTTTACCCCCGGCTCTGGGGACTTTTTCGCCTCTTTTTCTTTTCCCGCCTTCGACGGGACCTCCGATTTCTTCTTGCTTGTGGAAGTTAGAGGAATTCCACCCTTTATCAATGCTCTGGAGTTGTCAAACGCCGGATAGATGCCCTTCACATCCGGGGTAACGAACTTCAGCAAATTAAATGGCTTGATTAAGGTGGTGTCCATATAGAAATCCTGAAATTTCTTACTTTTGGGAACGGTGAAGTATATTCTCGCCACCTCTCCATCGCCCTTTTTCAGAGGAGGTTTGGTTCCTGACCAATCAGCTATCAGCCCAATCAACAATGTCTGGCGAACGGTATCTCTATTCACTGTTTTTGTTTGGAAATACTCTGTTCTGGTATTCGAGAATTTCGCAGAGTCACACCTAATGGAGCTTTTCCCATTACCGTAACGAAAGGGCAAGGTCATCGCTATTAGATCCTCGTCATTGAACACAGAGACAGATGCGGTCACCTGGTTGCTTTTTTCATCCTGAAATACCACGATCCGGCAGGTATCTGGCTTGCCAAACCGATCCTTCTGGGCAAAAGAAGAGGATGAATACAAAATCATCCACACCAAGGCTACTGTAACCGCTAAAGTCAGACGGATGAAAGGATGTGTGTCTCTCATCATTTCCTCCATTTTTAAATGGTTAAAAAGCTTAGTTTCTCAGTCTAAATATCATACGGACAAAATTTCCTTACTCCAAACTCCAAACGGGTATTATTCACCCGACATTCATTTACCGTTGGTGAAAAACACCAACGGGGAGCAGGTCTTATTATCCTGCATTTAATACGACCACTGACTGCCGTCTGCCGACCGCGGACGGCTTTGTCTTCATGGATACCTTCCTTCTTTAAGATAATATATCTTCTTGAAGAAGAAAAGGCAACTTATATTTATGGTAAGTTGCAGAATCATTCATGGTGAACCATAAATCGATCTTTAGGTGGTTCTTCGACAGCCGCGTGTCATACGTCTGTTGGTCGCTTTTATAAATAATCTTTCAAAACCAGGACCTTTATTTTTTCTATCTGTTTGAGCTTCTTATCATTGGTGAGAAATGCATCCGCTCCAACATCAATAGCCACGGAAATCTGAATAGCATCAATGGTTCTGAGGTTTGAATATCGTCCTCGTAACCTCCCCCCTTTCTCAGCTATACTTGCAGAGATTTCTATCAGGCTAAGATTTTTTCATGTTTGAGAAACTCTGCGAATTTTCTTGCTAACTTTTCATCTTTGGCTTCAATTGGTTTTGGCAAAACCTCAGCAAGGGTTATAACAGAGGAAAAGGCGCTCAATTTACCTGACTGAAAAGAATTAACCACTTCTTTGGCAAGTGGCCCAAACTGAGAATGTGCTTCAATATAGTAGATAATTGGCGCTGTATCTATAAAGATAGTATTTATTTGGTCAAGCTCATCGGAGAGAGTCATACCCGATCCTCTCTCAAACCATTAACATACTTTTGGGCATCTTCTCCTTCCCATAACCCTTTTCCGAGTCCATAAAGTTTATTCCAGTCAAGTTCCTTTTTCATAGAAAGACCAGTCTTTCTTAATTGATAAATAAGCCTTTCTAACAATTTTAACTGCTCCTGAGGCGCCAGTTTCTCTATCTCCTTTTCAATTTTTTCCAAGGTTGTACCTTCTCTCATTCTTAAACTCCTCTTTTGTTCGTCACGGACGCCCTTCAGGGTGAATCCTTTCCCTCGACCCTGAGGTCTTCCTTCGACACTGAGTCTCAGGACGAAGTGCGGGACCGAAGGGCAGGATGAGCCCTCGTCCGTGACGCCTCAAGGTAATAGATTCATCTTGAACGGGCAAGGTGTCCATTACCAACACAGAGATTTTCATTCCATTCCCTGCTGGTGAATAACATCAACGGGGAGCAAGTTAAGTATCACAGTCTTATTATCCTGCGTTTATTCGACTGCCGACCGCGGACGGCCGACGGCTTTAAATAATATTCTCCCGCATGGCGCAGAACTCTCCACACATGGTGCATTTTTGGAAGTCCGATCCAACCTCTCCCCTCTTTTTTTTTGCTCTTTCTGGATCCAGGCTTAAACCGATCATCCGTTCCCAGTCAAATTTCTTTCTTGCCTGGGAGATGAGATTATCTTGTTGCTCTGCCATTCTCACCCCTTTGGAGATATCTGCGGCATGGGCAGCGATTCTGGAGGCGATGATTCCTTCTCTGACATCTTCTAAATCCGGCAAACCCAGATGTTCAGACGGGGTGACATAACAGAGGAAATCTGCTCCTGCGGATGCCGCCACCGCCCCGCCGATGGCAGAGACGATATGGTCATATCCGGGAGCGCAATCGATCACCAGAGGACCCAGAACATAAAAAGGCGCTTGGTGGCAAAGCTTTTTTTCCAGAAGCACATTAGCTTCGATCTCATGAATGGGGATATGTCCGGGACCCTCCACCATCGCCTGCACTCCTTTCTCTTTTGCTCTCTCCACCAGTTCTCCCAATATCAGAAGCTCCTCCATCTGAGTGCGATCGGTGGAATCAGCTATACTGCCCGGTCTTAAACCATCCCCTAAACTCAAAGTGGCGTTATATTCTTTGGTCATATCCAGAAGCTCATCATAAAACTCATATAAAGGATTTTCTTTATTGTTATGTTTCATCCACCTATACAGAAAAGACCCTCCCCGGCTGACGATGCCGGTAGTTCTCTTCTTTTCATCAATTATAGGGAGGGCTCTTCTGGTTAGTCCACAATGAACCGTGAGAAAATCGACTCCGGATTTGAGATGATCCTCGATAACGGAGAAAAGGGACTCTTTGGTCATCTCCACCAATGATTTTCCATTCCGAAACAGTTTACAGACTGTCTCATATATGGGGACCGTCCCCACCGGAATTTTTGATTCCTTTAGAATGTTTATACGCAAGTCCCGAACCTCTCCTCCGGTGGAAAGATCCATCACCGTATCTGCCCCCAATTCCATAGAGAGCTTAAGCTTTGCAAGTTCCAAATCAAAATCGACTCTGTCCGGGGAAGTTCCTAAGTTCACATTTATCTTGGTCTTCAAACCCTTGCCCACTCCCACTGGTTTTGTCCACTTTCGTAGCTTGTTCTTGAGGATAACGATGGTTCCTTCCTCCACCCCTTCCGTTATGATGGCTGGATCTAACGCTTCCTCTTGGGCCACGCTTTGAATGTCTTCATCTTTCACATTTATAATCATTAATCTTCATCTCCAACTAAACTCATGCTAGCTCTGAGATGGTGGAATCTGTTTGGACCAGGAAGCTTTCCTCCTTATGATTGCCCAACTTAATTTTGTGGTCGAAGACTCCAAAGACTTGCATTTTGATATTCCTTCCTGTAATATCTGATGCAAGCCATTTTATTGTAGGTTAATATAAGCTATCGGTTTTGTCAAGCAATTATTTACACGATTCGACCTTATTGCCATACGGCAGGTGAGGATGAAGCGTTGGGAGGCTGAAAGGTAGCATAAGCTCAATCATCTTCTCCGCATGAGGATCAATTAGAAGGGATCAAGAAAAATGCATCGTGTTATGGAGTTTCCCTATCTTTTTCAAGCATCGGATTCATCCTGAAGGATAACAGAAGTATCTTCCTGTTCCGGGCACGAAATCTTTCCACAGGATCGTGTGGATACCTCCCATGCATTTCGCGTTGGTGAAGCCTGCTGGCCATGCACGGACGTGCCCGTCTGGGCTCCAAGAGCCAGCCATCCAAATCAGACATTACCAATCGAAAAAGGTAATGTGAAAAGTGGTTGACAAGGTTGCATAAATGATTATAATGTGTCATATAAACAGAAAGGCTGTGAGCAACCCGACACGGAATTGAGGGGAGTTGAGTGAAATAAGAGGAAAAGTGGGAACTTCTTATAGAGGAACAAACAGCATCCATTTCCCGTTTCATACAGACTGTATACTCGTTGTTAAGTGGACAACGTATAATATAGCTGATAGGAATTATAGATGGCAACAACTCAAATCGAAGCAATGAATCTCGATGGGGATGTACCACAGGCGGCAATGAAAGGACTCGACCGCATTGAAAAGCTGAACCGCGATGCCGAAGCGCGGTGGGCAGAAAAACTGCAGGTTGATGCCTCGCTCACTCGCGCACTTGTGAGCTTTCAAGCCAACAAGAGCAGAGCCGTTTATCGTTGGTTCAAATTTAAAGAGGCTTTTTCCGCAGGCCTCGTCGAGCATCTGCTGCGCAGGTATCGAATCGCCAGCGGTATTGTGCTTGATCCATTTGCAGGAAGCGGGACGGCTTTGTTTGCAGCAGGCGGTTTAGGGATGAGGACCGAAGGGATCGAACTGCTACCGATAGGTCAAACCATCATCACGACGAAGCAGTTGATTGATTGGCAGTTGACCGACGCGGATGTTGGACGATTGGCCTCTTGGCGGGATAAGCGCCCGTGGCGTCAGAGCAAGGCTTCTATGGCGATCAATGAATTGCGGATCACACGTGGCGCATATCCGGCAGAGACGCTTGAGGCGATGGGGCGATTTCTCGCTGCGTCAGAACAAGAGGGAGAACGCGTGAAGGCCATCCTGCTCTTTGCCCTGCTGTGCATCCTTGAAACTATCAGTTACACGCGGAAGGATGGGCAGTATCTCCGCTGGGACTATCGCTCTGGCCGATGCCAAGGGAAAAAGAGGTTCGACAAGGGCGAGATTTTAGGCTTTGACAAAGCGATCACGGACAAGCTGGATGACATTGTTACGGACTTGTGTTCCTCTGATTTTCCCGAGGATTTGTTCGCGACGACTCGCTCGAAGGCTGATGTCAAGCTGCACGGTGGTTCATGCCTTGCCATTCTGCCAAAACTCAAAGCAGAGGCCTACAACTGCCTGATCACCTCTCCACCCTACTGCAATCGCTACGACTATACGCGCACCTATGCTCTGGAACTCGCTCTTCTTGGTGTTGACCAGGAAGGATTGGTCAGACTCAGACAGGAAATGTTGAGTTGCACGGTGGAAAACCGTGCCAAAGACCTTCTGGCGTTGAATCCAGAATGGAAACCGGCAATGATGGCCGCTGATAGACAACCGCTCCTTAAAAGCATCCTTGCCTACTTGGATTCGCAGAAGGAACTCGATCTACTCAACAATGACGGAATCCCTCGCATGGTGCGCGGATACTTCTACGAGATGGCTTGCGTTATTTTTGAGTCCGCGCGGGTGCTGAAGCGAGACGCTCTTCTCATCATGGTCAACGACAATGTGCGATACGCCGGGGCAGCTATCTCCGTAGATATTATTCTCTCCCAAATTGCTGAGCAATTGGGGTTCGAGCCGAAGCAGATTCTTGTGCTGCCCAACGGAAAAGGAAACAGCAGCCAGCAAATGGGTGCTCATGGCCGCGAAGCGCTGCGTAAATGTGTGTATATCTGGCGAAAGAAATAGCAAATGCCGAAGCCATATTCCAGCACCTCAGATCCAGCAAGAGCCTTGAGACAACCTACGAGGCGGTTCGAGCGGGATTCGTTGCGCTTGCGCTGGAAAAGAATCGCCGTGCTACGCCCTTTGTCGCTCAAGCAAGAGCATTAAAAGCCGCGGCCAGCAGAGCCAAGTCACCCGCTGGCTTGCTAAAGATTCCTGAAATTCAACCGGCATTGCTGACGGCGGCTGGAGTTTCAGACAAAGCAGTAAATCACCTGCAAGGCACTGACAAGCGCGAAGCCGTGAACGGCCTTATCAAGAACTTTCTCGAGCCAGCAGGCGCGAACTTCATCGAGGAGCTTGTCTTTCGATTTCTGCTAACACGTGGCGATACGCTCGGTGGCTCGATGCGAAACATCGGTGGCTTCATGGCTCAGAAGAAACTCACGCGAGCCATTGTCGCCTACTTGAAACTGGTGGGATACCAGTGCCAGTGGCTACACAGCGAGACCAACACTTGGGCCGAACTACCGCAGGAGGTCGCCGATGTCGAACTGTCGTTGCGTGGCCTCTGCTGGGATACGAGCAAAGGGCCGAGAACGCTCCTTTATAACCTGACCGTCCCGTTGTTCCGAAACAACGTGGACTTGTCGCTGTTCAACTGTGCTGCAAAAGATCTGACTCGCGAAATAATCAAGACACCATCCGCTTACATCGCACTTGGCGAACTCAAGGGCGGCATTGACCCGGCTGGAGCGGACGAACATTGGAAGACGGCTCGCACTGCGCTTGATCGGATTCATGAAGCTTTTGCAAAGCAGAAACTCAAACCACATACTTTCTTTATCGGAGCAGCCATTGAAGCCAAGATGGCCACGGAGATTTGGGAAATGCTCAAGCGAGGCAATCTGGAAAATGCCGCAAACCTCACCGACGAGGATCAGATTGCCTCCGTTACGAGTTGGCTTTGCTCATTGTGATTCGCGAAAGAAACAGTTGTCATGCCTCGCAATGCGTTCCGCCGGATGGCAACTCCGCTGCGCTGCATAGTCCGTAGGTCAGGTGCCCTGAGCACCTGACACCAAGATAAGTCAGTAGCACGTAGCTACTCACCTACCCACTGAATATGAAGCGTCTGACCAGTGCATGCACACGGACGGAGATTTAGCTACGCTCCATTGCTCCACGTGAGCTTGGTCGTTATCATCCTACGTCCTCAGGTTGAAAATCCCGCCAAAGGCGGGGGTGGAATAAACCCCATTCTGATACCTAACCCGCAGTCTCTCTTACCACAAAGAGCAAATTTACAACAACTTCAATGTTGAAAAGGATAGCTCCACCTTTATGGGAGTGTGAAAAAGACGCTTTTGGAGTGCAAAAGCTTGTTGAAGCAAAGCGTAAATCCCGCTTTGCGGGGCTTTTGCGGTTTTCTGGATGATGAATAATGGTACGTGTACAGATACTCCCCTTGTGGGAGACGAATGATCCCTTCAGGGTGAACCCTCTTTAATCACCGCCGGATGGCTGAAAAAAAATTTAAAAAACAATCACCAGTATGGTCAGTAAGGTCAGAAACACCGGTTTCGTAGGTCAAGCATGTCCTTCTCCCGCCAAAGGCGGGATCTAGATGAATCCGTTGACCGTTTTGTCTCCTCCCACAGAGAGTTCGTAGGTCAACCATGTCCGAAGGACTGGTTGACAAATCTATTGTCTGAGTCTCAGGACGAAGTGCAGGACAAGTCCGTTGACTATCCGTTTAACCCGCTGACCGCTTTGCCTCCTCCCATAAAGAATCCAGAAGGGGGAGTCCGGCCTCCTTGAGCGGAATCTTCTTTCGCTTTAGCTGTTTTTCCACATAGTTGAATCTTTTCACAAACTTGTCTATGGTCTTTCCCAGCGCAAATTCAGGATTGATGTTTAGATGTCGACAAAGGTTCACCCAGGAGAAAAGGATATCCCCCATCTCCTCTTCCATTTCTGTCTGTTTGATCCTCTTCTTTCTGGATGCTCTTTTTAGCTCATCTATTTCCTCTTCAATTTTTGAAAAGACCTCGTCTGCTCTTTTCCAATCGAAATCAAATCTTGCCACCTTCTCCTGCACCCGATAGGCTTTAAGCAAGGCGGGCAAATGACGGGGGATGCCGGAAAGGACTGATCTGTTTTTGACCCCGGTAGTGCTCAATTTTATATGTTCCCAGTTCTTTAATACCTCCTCTGACGAGATAGCCTTCTTCTTTCCGAATACATGGGGATGCCTTGTTTTAAGCTTGTCACTCAGATGTTTGATCACCTCATATATGTCAAACTTCCTTCTCTCTTTTGCTATCTGAGCATGAAAGACTATCTGCAAAAGCAGGTCTCCTAACTCCTCCTTTAATTTCTCGTCGTCGCTTATCTCGATGGTGTCCAAGACCTCATATGCTTCCTCAATCAAATAGGGCAGAAGCGATTTGTGTGTCTGCTCTCTATCCCAGGGGCATCCTTTTTTGGATCTGAGCTTAGACATCAATCTGATTAAGTCAGGAAAAGTATCTTTTTTGTTCTTTCCGCGGGATCCTTTGGACATGATTCTCAATACCAGTTTTTGTGACCATCATTTTTGTTAAGTAATATAAACATTTCACCCCGCCGGACAAAATCTTTTTAGGGATTTTTTGAAACAAGGACTCTAAAAAGTTCCTTTAAAGTTCAAAAATTCATCAACTAATCAATAATGCCATAATTTACATAAACAAACTGTTTAATTTTAAAGCAAATTCTCTTTCTACGCTTATAAGCGGTTCGGTTGTAGACGATAAACTGATTAGTTAATTGAGGGGGTAAATCTATCCTATAACATAAATCTCAAAAGGAGGGCTTCCATGAACGGCGCCATGTTTAACAGTTTGGCTCGTTTTATTGATAAAAATTATCCCCAGGTCTCCTTTACCGAGCTGTGTCAAAAGGCATCTTTAAAAACCAACGTGTTTGCTGAGTTGACCTGGTATCCGGATAAAGATTTTACAAAAATCATGCAAGCTTTAGGTGACCAGACGGAGACGGAGCTTACCACCCTGTACAGAGAGTTCGGGCGGGAGACCTTCTCCTATTTTGCGGATATATTCAGTGATTATATGAGCGGGGTCAAAAGCTTCAGTGATCTGATCACAGCGGTAAACAGGATTCACCATAATATAAAACGGGATGGTCTGGGAACCCCTCCTCGACTGGAATTCAGAAAAGCCTCGCCCAACTATTTTGAAATAAGATATTCTTCTGACAGGAATTTGGATGATTTCTTTTTGGGAATGTTAGAGGGAGCTATCAAATATTTCCAGACAGATGTAAAAATACTGGGAAGAAAACAACGAGGGAAACTGATTGTTACCATCAGGATCAAAGAGTCAGAAATGGTAATGGTTTAAGCAACAGCAATTTTTGAAAATTCAAGTCCGAATTTGTCCATTTGGACTCAAATAAGGATCCTGGGGACAAGACCAGGGAGTTGATTAGATTAAAGTTTCAGGGTCGTTGAGAGAGTCTTAGGGCGAGATGAATTCTCGCCCCTATCTCTCTGAAAGGTCACCTTGTCAAGAACTATTTTGGAGGCTTTCCCCGTTAATGGTACAATTTTTTTTGTTCGTCCCGGATTCACCCTGAGCGGACGAGGTGTCCGTGACCAAAATGCGGTTGATAATGGAAGAGGTCGTCTCTTACCGAGAAAGAAAACAGGGTTGAAAAGCGGGCAGGAATCTTACATTTTTCTCTTCCATTTTGTCCCTTCGGCGGTATCCTCCAGGACGATCCCTTTTCCCTCCAACTCTTTTCTTATCTGGTCTGCCAGCTTGAAGTTCTTTTTATCTCGGGCTTTGACCCTTTTCTCAATCAACGCCTTTACCTCTTCATCTAAGATCAGCTCCTCTCTTTTCAGCAGTCCCAAATTTGAGTCAAAGCCATTCAGCACTTCCAGGACCTTACTGGCATCCGATTTGGAGATTTTCTTTTCTTCCATCAATTTATTCACATCTTTGACCAGAGTGAAGGCCACACCTAAAGCTTCAGAGGTGTTCAAATCGTCGTCTAATGCCTCTTCGAAATCCTTTTTTGCCTTTTGTAGAATCTCTTCTATTTCCGGATTGCCTTTTTCACCTTTGACCAGCTTCAGATTGTCCACAAAATCGTAAAGCCTTTGCAGAGCGAACTTCGCCGCCTCCAGTCCATCCAAGGTGAAATTCAACTGCTGTCGATAGTGGGTAGCCATAAGCAGATACCTGATGGCGATGGGATTATATCCCTTGTTCAAAAGGTCCCGCAGGGTGTAATAGTTGCCAAACGATTTTGCCATCTTTTTTCCCTCCACCATCAAGAATTCATTGTGCAACCAAAAGTTGACAAACCTCTCTCCGGTGGCGGCTTCGGATTGAGCGATCTCATTTTCATGATGGGGAAAGATCAAATCCACTCCTCCGGTGTGGATGTCAAAATGCTTGCCCAGATATTTCATGCTCATGGCAGAGCACTCGATGTGCCATCCGGGCCGACCCTTTCCCACCTCGGTCTCCCAGAAAACCTCGCCATCCTTTTCCTCCCATCCCTTCCACAAAGCGAAATCTGCCACCTGTTCCTTTTCGTATTCATCAGATACCACTCTGGCGCCAGCCTTTAACCCGGACATGTCCATGTGAGACAACTTTCCGTATGCGGGGAAGGTAGCTATTCTGAAGTAAGTCGAACCTTCGTTCTCATATGCATGTCCCTTATCCAGCAGATTCTTGACCAAAGCCTCCATGTCCTTTATATGAGCGGTCGCCTCCGGGTAAATGTCGGCTGGGTGAATGTTTAGGCTTTTCACGTCCTCAAAGAATGCCTCCTTATACCTTTTGGTATATTCACCTAACGAAATCCCCTCCTTCTGTGATCCACCAATGGTCTTATCGTCGATGTCGGTTATGTTCATTACATAGGTGACCTTATAACCTTTATACTCCAGATAGCGATGCAGTATGTCTCCGAAAACATAAGCTCGGAAATTTCCAATGTGGGCAAAGTCATATATTGTGGGGCCGCAGGTATACATCCTGACCTCACCCGGATGAATGGTGTAAAACTCCTCTTTTCTTCGGGTTAAAGTATTGAAAAATCTAAGCGCCATGGTGACTGTCCTCTTTTTGTTGTTTTATTCTCCAGCAAATCTATAAACTGTAGTTGCCCGATTCATCGGGCTTGAATTGCCCAATAAATTGGGCAACTACAAAGCCATTATATTTTTCCAGCTTACAAATGTCTTATCGCTTAATTCTTGAAGAGACTTAACACTGTTTCTGGCAATTCTTTTAATTCTACTATCTGTGCATCTGGAGTTATGGGAGCGGAATAATCCCTTCCCTCGTGATACGCAAGTATCCCTTTCATCCCCACCTTCTGCGCACCGCCGACATCCTCGATCAATCTATCCCCCACAAAGACTGCCTGCGAAGGCTTCACGTTAAGCTCACTTAAAGCCTTCAGGAAAATCTGCGGATGGGGTTTTCTGACTCCCACCTCAGAGGAGAAAAGGTGGTTGTCCAGATAGGAATATAGCCCGAATCTTTTCAGCTCACTTAAGTGAAATCTCTCCGGAAAGATGGTGTTGGAGACAAGACCGATTTTGAAATTTCTCTCTTTGAAATATCTCAAAACGTCCTCTGCCCCATCTATTAGGGTCAATTGATCGGTTATAGGTTTATAGTATACCTCTATGAAACTGTCATATAATCCATCGGAAGTGCTCAGATTCAAAATGTTGAAAAACTCCCAGGCAACCCTCCCGACTTTAAATTCCTTAAGATTGTTCTCTACTTCTCTTCGAGCCTTCAAGAATTCGCTATCAAGTAATTCAGAAAATTCGTCAAACTCAGGCAGATTCAAATTCTTCTGTCTCAAAAACTCATAGCCTTTTTCTGCACACACTCTCCCCAGAACATCCCAGGTGGAGTTTTCGAACTCAATAAGAGTGCTGCCCATGTCAAACAGAATAGTCTTTAGCTTTGCATTCATGCTGACACCTTATGATCTTCCACAATCGAAGACAATGTTGGGTTCAACATTTTCAACAAAGAATTACTTTACATACGGTTTTGGAACAGATTTGTTTATTCTTTTCACGATTATTGAATTCTGCATAAAGAATGGAACATTCTTCCTTCTCTCCCTGTGCCTGTCGGGTCCCCGACCCGACAGGCAGCTCCCGCCAGGTCAGGGGACCTGGCGGGCACAGAATATACTATCGTTCCATTGAAAATGCGAGAAGCAATAAATGGTGGGATTAAAGCAACATCGTTTGTTGGAGACAAGCCCTATACCAGATGGTATAGGGTAAGCTCCGACGCTACAGAGTTTTCTGAAAATGTAGTGTCGCACCTCTGCCTGCCCTGAACGTAGTTAAAGGGTGTGCGACGTAATTCGTTCTCCAATTTCTATTTGAGAAACAGATTCAGGAATTGCCACAGCTTCAGAGGTTTTTATACAGATATTACCAAGAGCATAAAATAGTTTACTTTGAAAGGCCCAAGTGGCCATTGCGAGGGGCGTAGCGACGTGGTTCCGCTCTATGGCGGGACTTCGCTTCGCTCGCAATGACGATTTCGTTACAATGTAAACTATAAAATGCTCCCAGTAATAAGTGATAATCTTCGCTATGGTTTTTTCTTTTTCAAAGCTAATTTTGCAATTCTATCCACCAGTTCCGGGAAACCGATGCCTAAAGCTTTGGCCGCCTTGGGCACCAGGCTGGTGGCGGTCATGCCGGGAAGCGTATTCATCTCTAGGCAGTAAAATCGCCTATTCTCTCCATATCTGAAATCCACCCTGGCGTATCCTTCACATCCTAAAACCTTAAAGGCTTTCAGACCTATTGTTTGAATTTCTTTGGTCTTCTCTTGAGGAATTTCAGCCGGACACACATAGTTGCTTTTGCCGTGAGTGTATTTGCACTCATAATCGTAGATTCCATGCTCCGGGATAATCTCCACCACTGGCAAGGGGGTATCTCCCAGTATTCCAACCGTGAGTTCCCTTCCTGAAATATAATTTTCTATCAAAATTTGACTGGAGAATTCTAGAGCACATTCAAATGCTTTTTTCAAATCTTGCTTTTTATTCACCACGGTAAGCCCTACGGTGGAACCCTGATCGTTGGGCTTGACCACACAGGGAAAGCCGAAGTTTTTCTCAATTCTCTCTTGGATGGATGCAACATCGGAGAGTTCGCAACCCTCTATTAAGAACCACTCAGGAGTTAATATGCCTTCCCGTTCGAACATCTTTTTGGACATAGCTTTGTTCATAGCCAGAGCGCTGGCTAATACACCAGAGCCGGTGTAAGGTTTTGCGGTAAGGTCTAAAAGAGCTTGAATGGTTCCATCCTCCCCCTGCCCCCCATGAAGAGCCAGAAACACCACGTCTACCTCTGAAAAATCAAAGGAGTCGATAGCTTTTAAGGCAAGCTCCTTTCCTTTCCTCTCAAGCTCAGATGTGTCTGGAGGTTTGGGTTTTACCCCTCCTGGAAGGTATTTCCCCGTATCAGGCAGGAGGTTCTGCCCCTGCGCCGTATCCAATGCGATCACCTTGTAACCTGCAGACTTCAAAGCCTTGACGATCGCCTCACCTGATGCCAAAGAAACATCCCTCTCCGCTGAAATCCCACCCATTAAAACCAATACTTTCAATTTCTCTCCTTTGTCTGCTAAATCAAGCGAGTTCTTAGTTAGTTGTGATGAAAATAGCAAATATCATCCCAAAAATCAAGTCTGAAATCCTGAAAGCCTGAAAATTCTTTAAGTTGGGCTGGGAGAAGGGGGAAGTTTGCGGGTCATTTATGTCTGAAGAACCTGTGGGTCGGGCTGCGTCCAAACGAGCGGACGCCCAGACGGGGGCGTCGGCCCTCCCGTCTGGGGACGCCCCCAGATGCCCACCCGTACGGGTGCCGGGGCTCATCTGAGCCCACCCGTATGGGTGGGCGAAGCTGCCCGACAGGGAACAATGGAACGTCCGAGTTTGTCTTGGACGAAAAGGCGTCGCACGCCCTTCAACCACGTTCAGGGTAAACAGAGTTGAGACGCTACAAACAAGGTTTTTTTGCGTAGTTGCTCGATTTATCGAGCTAACAAGACGCCCAATGAATTGGGCAACTACAAAAAGCAACCCCCCCTTTGTTTTGAAGGGAAAAGTTTAAGTTAAAACAGGTGAAAAATTTCACAAAATCTTCTTGCTAAGGCATCTAAGTTTTGCTATATTTGAAAAGAGAGAAAACTCTTTGCAAGAGGAATATTGGAATGGAGATGGATTTAAAATACGGCGATTCGCACAGACAACTGAAGCTGGACGATGAGAACCTAATCGGGATTTTGAAATTAAGAAAATCGTCCGGCATCCCGGATGTCATCAAAACTGAAAAAGAAATTTTAGCTAATCCCACTGGGTCCAAAAAACTTTCTGAGATTGCTATGGGCAAAAAAACCGCCTGTGTGGTGGTCTCCGACTATACCCGCGGGACTCCCTACAAACGACCGAATTTTAATCTGCTTCTGCCCATAATCGACGAATTACATGCTGGTGGAATTGCGGATGAGGATATCAAATTTCTGGTGGGAACCGGAGCACATAGAGCTCACACAGAGAAAGAGGACATAGACAACTTTGGCGAGGAGATTGTAAAAAAGTATGAAGTGATCAGTCACGACTGTGATAAGAACAATGTCTCCCTGGGAAATCTTTCCACTGGAAACGAGCTTTTGATTGATAAGGTGTGGGTGGAGTCGGATGTAAGGGTGATGACCGGCTTGATCACCACCCACTATTTTGGCGGTTATTCAGGTGGAAGAAAGGGGGTGCTTCCTGGAATCGTTGCCCGGGAGACTGTTCGAAAAAATCACGCCATGATAGTGCGTCCGGAGGTGGATATCGCCAAGACTAAGGGAAATCCCATCTCCGATGAGATGGATGAAGCCGCCCGCAAAGCCGGTGTGGATTTCCTTCTGAACGTGGTGATAAACGATAAAAAAGAGATCGTAAAGATCGTAGCAGGTGATCTGGAAAAAGCTTATGAGGAAGGCTGGAAAGCATGTCGGGATCTATATCTGGTTCCTTTCAAGGAAAAAGCAGACGTAGTGTTTGCCTGCGCTGGCGGTTATCCCAAAGATGTGAGCCTGTATCAGTCGCAGAAGGCCATAAACAATGCCAAGCTGGTGCTGAAAGAGGGAGGCACCATCATTTTGATCTCCGAATGTAGGGAGGGAATCGGATCAGACACCTTCGCCCAATGGCTTCTGGAAGCCTCCTCCCTGGATGAGCTTTTAAATACCGATCCTGCCAAGATAGTGGTGGGAGGACACACTGCTGTGGGGAATGCCAAAGTCCTTAAGAGATTCGATATTCTGGTGGTCTCCAGTATAAAAAAAGAGGATTTGGAAAAGAGATTCTACAAATATGCTGAAGGGATAGACCAAGCCATAGAGTGGTTCAAAAATAAGCATGGAGAAAACTTCAAATCATATATCATGCCGCAGGCGGGATTGATTTATCCGTTTCAGGAAGGATAGATTTCTTCTTCCCTGATTAAGAAGATAATATAGTCAAAACACCTTTCATCTGTTCATTGAAGTTGATTTGAGAAACCATTAACCTGCTTTTAAAGAAGGAGTGACAAGATGGCAGACATTATTGTGGATGACGAAAGACTGGCGAAGTTCTCCACCGAGGTTTTTGTGAAACTGGGCGTGCCCCGCAAAGATGCCCAGATCACCTCGGACGTTCTGGTAGCTTCGGATTTAAGGGGAATCCCATCTCATGGGGTGGCCCGACTGATGAGATACGTAGATGGTGTCAGAGCCGGGACCATTCTTCCCAAAGTCAAACCCAAGATTGTAAAGGAAACATCCTCCACTGCCGCTGTGGATGCCCGACATGGTCTGGGCCAGCCAGCCGGATATTTCGGAATGAATCTGGCCATAAAGAAGGCAAAGAGAAGCGGGGTTGGGTTTGTGACAGTGAGAAATAGCAACCATTATGGAATTGCTGGATACTATTCCCTGATGGCGCTAAAAAGCAACTTAATCGGCATCTCCATGACCAACTCTGCTCCTTTGGCTGTCCCTACATTCGGTCGGGACAGTATGATTGGAACGAATCCCATAAGTGTGGTAGCTCCGACCAGCAAGGAAAGACCGTACGTGTTGGACATGGCAACTACGGTGGTTCCCCGAGGAAAGCTGGAGGTGCTGAATCGTCTGGGCAAACCGTTGCCCTTGGGCTGGGCAGTGGATGAACATGGCGTGCCCACCACCGATACCGCCCGGGTGCTGGATAACATGACAAAAGCTGCCGGTGGAGGAGTGCTTCCGTTGGGTGGCGCCGGAGAAGAACTAAGAGGATACAAAGGCTATGGACTCTCTCTGATGGTGGATATGTTCTCCGGCGCGCTTTCAGGAGCAGACTATGGTCCTTGGGTTAAAGCAACCAAAAAGGATGGAAGTAAAGGATTCATCAATGTGGGACATTTCTTCGGCGCGATAAAGATAGACAACTTCATTCCTTTGAGAAGATTTAAAGCCACCATGGATGAAATGCTGCAGGGTTTGAAAAATTCCAGCAGAGCTAAAGGAGAAAAGAGGATCTTTATCCACGGAGAGAAGGAATTTGAGAAACACGATGCGTATAAGAAAAAAGGAGTGCCTCTGCAGGATAAAGTAGTGGCGGCTTTGAAAAATCTCTCCAAGGAATTAAGCATCCCATACAATATAGAAAAGTAAGCGAGCTTGAGCCCCCCGCAAAATGCGGGGGGCTTTTTTTACCTTTCCCCCTTTTATTCCCCCTCTCCCCCGCCTCTGGCGGGATTTTCAACCACCGCCTCCGGCGGGATTTTCAACCACCGCCTCTGGCGGGGTTTTCAACATGAAATGGAGAGGAGGTTGAGGGTGAGGTTTTCAATAGGATTGAAATTTTAACCAGGCACGGATTGGTTACGTATTAACTATAAGTTTATTCACATAGATGGCACGTCTTAGTGGACAAATTCTTAAGGAAAGGTAAAAATGAAAAAAGGGTTGGAAAATGATTTAAAGAAACTTTTAAAGAAAGATCAGGTTTTTATCTCTTTGGAGGAGCGGATCTGCTATTCTTATGATGCTACCAACAAAATTTTCCTTCCCGATGCTGTGGTGCTTGCTCATTCTACCGAGGATGTGGTTAAGGTGATGAAGTATGCTCACCAGCACAAAATCATTGTGATTCCTCGAGGAGCAGGCTCAGGCTATACCGGAGGAAGTCTCCCTGTGAAGGGGGGGATCGTGGTCAGCTTCGAGCAGATGACCAAAGTTCTGCATCTGGACAAAGAGAAAAAATACGCCATTGTTGAACCAGGATTGGTCACCCAGCAGTTCGCAGATTATGTAAGCCAATTCGGACTTATCTATCCCCCGGATCCCGCCAGCCTGAAGTTTTCCACATTAGGAGGAAACGTAGCTGAGTGTGCTGGAGGACTTAAAGGACGAAAGTACGGGGTGACCAGAAATTATGTTTTAGGGGTGGAAGCGGTTCTGGCAAATGGAGAAATTATCAAAACCGGAATTTTAGATGAAAAGATGGGGTGTTCTTATGATCTGGAAACACTGTTGATCGGATCCGAAGGAACTTTGGCTTTGGTCACCAAAATAGCCTTCAGGCTGATGGATAAACCCGAATATGAAAAGACGGTTTTAGCCACTTTCGACCAGATGGAGGATGCCGCTCGGGTGGTGGCGGCTATAACCACATCCGGGATGATCCCCTCCGTATTGGAATTCATTGACGGGGATACTTTGGAATGTGTGTTAGAATATGTGAAGCTGGACAACATCGAAAAATCTGAAGCAGTGCTTTTAATTGAGGTAGATGGAAAGGATAGAGGGGAGGTGGATCAAGAGTTTGAAGAGGTGCTGAAGATATGTAAGGATAAAAATTCAAAGAATCTTCAGGTTGCTCAGATCAAAGAAGACAAGGATAATTTGTGGAAGGTACGAAGATCGATCTCCGCCTCACTTTTGAGGATTGCCCCCACCAAGGTGAATGAGGATATATGTGTGCCCGCCAGCAAATTGCCCGCTATGATAGAGAGGATAAAAGAGATATCAAAAAAACACCAGGTAAGAATAAATACCTTCGGACATGCTGGAGATGGAAACTTGCACGTCACCTTCATGTGCGATTCCCGAAACACAGAACAGATGGAGAGGGTGGAGAAAGCTGTGGACGATCTGTTTGAGCACACTCTGAAACTGGGAGGAACACTCTCCGGAGAACACGGAATCGGAGTAACCAAGTTGAAATATTTGGAATGGGAGGTGGGGAAAGAAGGCATCGGTATGATGAAAAAAATTAAATCCGCCTTTGATCCTGATAATATCATAAATCCAGGAAAAATCTTCTCATAAAATTTGAAGTGCATCAATTTTGTGGCAGGGTATCCTTCGGTCTGCGCCCTCAGGACAAGCCCTTACCCTGCCACATAGTTTTTGGTCGAGGATGAGGGCACCCTCGACCAACGAGTGGAAGACCCCTCACTTCGTTCACGGAGACCCATCTGGGAGGGTGACAGTGCTTGTGTCATTCTGAGCCCCGCCAAAGGTGGGGCGAAGAATCTAAAAAACCAGTTTAAAATCCCGCCAGAGGCGGGGATGCTTCGCTTCGCTCAGCATGACAACTGTCTTTTCGCTTAAGGAGGGTATTCTTCACCTACCGTTTTCTCCCGTTGGTGAGGAACACCAACGGATAGTGGGTTAGTTTTAGTTTGAGCAAAAAATGACGATATTACGAATGTCCCCACCTTGGTGAATTAACAAATCAAGTAGACTATTTTACTTTATATAGAAAGCCTAAAGATGAAGCAAAAGATCAAAGTGGGATTGGCGCTGGGTGGTGGTGGAGCACGGGGGTTAGCTCATATCGGGGTATTGAAGGCTTTAGAGGAGGAAAAAATCCCCATTGATGCTATCGCCGGAACCAGCATGGGTGCTGTGGTAGGCGGAGCCTATGCTCAGATAGGTAATACCCGCGAGTTGATCCTCATGGTTCATGATTTGATAGATCAATTTGATCTGAAAAGTGGGTGGATGAAATTCCTCTGTGATGAGCGCGAGAAGAACAAGGAGAAAAAGGAGAGTCTTTTAAAGGAGTTAGGTTATTTTGTTCGTAGGCGGATGATCTATGTTGTAGGCGCAAGCAGAATTTCTCTGGAACCTCAAGAAAAGTTGATGGAGCCCCTGAGGACGGCGCTGAAAGATGAGCCTATCGAGAAAGCAAAAATCCCCTTTGCCGCAGTTGCTATCGATTTAGTCTCCGGCAGGGAGGTGGTGTTTAAAAAAGGGTCCATGATAGAGGCTCTCTACGCCAGCTCCAGCATTGAGGGGATTTTCCCTCCTCTGCGCATTGACAACCAACTTTTATCTGATGGAGGCGTTACCTCTTTGGTGCCGGTGGATGCGGTAAGGGAGTTGGGCGCCAATTTTGTAATCGGGGTAAGCATCCCAGAGATTATCAGACAGGACACTAAATTTGCCAGCGGAATCGAGGTCATCTTGAGAGCAGATGCTCTCACCCGGGAGAAGCTGAACAATCTCATGCTAAAGGACTGTGACGTGGTGATCACCCCGGAGGTGAGAGCTATACACTGGGCGAACTTTGGAAAAGTGGACGAGTGTATCCACAAAGGATATGAAGCCACCAGAACTAAGATGAAAGAAATAAAAGAGAAGATGGAGAAAAGAAAAAACCTCTGGAATAAAGTAAGAAAGAGTTTGGCCCGGACAATCGCTGGCAAAGAATAAATACTGTCCCCCCTTTCCCCTTCTCTTTCACATTCCTCAACCACATATAAAAGCTTCCCCGCAAATTTGAACACAGAAGGTTGCAACAACAAAAACTGTGACGACACAATTTATTTATTACAAAGAGGAAAGTCCGCAGATCATTCGACTCAACTTAGCTCCAAAGTCGGACTTGTTTTTCTATTTTAACACCAAATGGGAGAGGATTCACCCTGAAGGAGAATCGAAAGAATAGTTCTCATAGCTGAAGACTTTTCCTATATCACAGAGTTAAATGGCTTGTAACTTATAGGGCAGGGCATTTAGCCCTGCCAAAAGGGTTTTTCAACAATCCCAATTCAAACGTTGCCCATCCCTTCTTTCGCTCCTTTTTTGTTGACTCTACTTTTTCAATTTGTTAGATTTGTTTTGTATTTGGTGCCAAGAGCATTGGATTTGGGGAGATTATTACTTGACTAACTATTCATTGCTGTAGCAATTGATAGAAAGGTATTTGAGTTTGAGGGCACCGATTATTTAGCGTAGCCAAGCCTTCACGGCTTGGTATGAACCAAGATGGTTCATACCGAGGTTGGGAAATCATAAATGCTTGCCTTCGAGCGATTGAGCACGTTATACAAAGAAGGAAAAGGAGTTGGTAGCCGCAGGTCAGTTGACTTAAATGAGCTTCACCCTGCGAGGGGTAAGTGAAAAAGCGCGAATCTTGTCATCGGGCTTGTTCATTTACAGGATAATTAGAGACACTGAAGCAATCTTAAATATCGAGGTGTTTATGAAAAAGATAATGTTTTTCTTGATCCTTCTGTGGATGTGGGCTTACCTGGGGGCGGTTTCTTCTGCCGCTGTAGAACAAAGATCATCCATCCAATGGGAATATTTGCTGGAAAAACCTTCATGGGGCATGATAGAGTGGAGCAGTGCCACTCTGCCCAAGGGATTCTGGCATCCCACCTTTGAATTTATGTATATGCACAATGGAAGCTATTTTGCCGCAGGAAAAGAAGTAGATTATCCCGGAGGACGGGATTCTACCAGCTATATGATTACGGGCAGACTCCTTTATGGGCTCTCCAACAGATTAACCATGGGAGTTTGTATTCCTGTAGTGCTGGATCAGAAGGTGGACAGTGGACTTTATGAAAAAAGTACAAAAGTGAAATCCGGCGTTTCCAATGTGGGAGATATCCGGCTTTTCCTTAAATATCGCCTTTTGAATCGGTATTTCTGGTCTTTAGCCACAGAACTTGGAACCACCTTGCCCACAGGCCAACCTTATAACAAAGTTTCTGCCAACCAAGCTGGCACTGGAGATGGTCAAACCGACTTAAATTTCGGTATTAACGGTGATATTCTGCTCACAGAGGAAGCCTTTATCAAACTTGGCATGCGATTTACCTATCAATTCAAAAGAGAATATAGAAACCAAGAGGGGAAATTAATTGATGAGAAGCTGGGAAACGTGTTGGGAACAAATTTAGGATTTGTGCGAAACTTTAAAAACGTTGGAATGGGTGGAACTTTGCAATATACCTGGTGGCAAGCCACGGAATGGAATAATGTGGTGAAAAGAGAGTACGCAGATCTTTTTAACTTCTCCTTTCGCCTCTCCTTGGGTGAGCTTACCCCGCGAAAACACGGAAAGCTTGACTTCACCTTAGACTTTCCGCTGAACGGGAAAAACACTCCGGCTACTTACTGGCTTGGCATCAGCATCAAAAGCATCTTCAAATGAAAGCGATAGTTTGACTTATTCAGTAACTTGGTTCTTCTGTAGATTAGTTACCAACGTGTAAGTGTATGTTTAAACCAGAAAGCAAAACGATGGCGGTTTTTCAACCTCACCCCCCTTTGTCTCCTTCAGGGTGAATCGGCTCCTCACGAGAAGAGGATAAAGATGAGGCCTTCAAACTCTGTGTAGCGGAAGGCTTTAGCCTTCCATGCATGATTATGAAAACCTGAACGTCTCCGCTACTTCAACTGCACTTTAACAAAAAGAGTTAAACCGAGTATAGAATTATGGATCACTTCATTTAAGGAATCTATGATAACAAATGACGAAAACCACCAGAAGGAATTTACCGTTGCGCACGGAGTGGGGATCTTTGTGCTTCTTCTGGTCGCGGTGGTGATCGTGGGCGGAATCAGCATGGCGCTGTTTGGACTCCACCTGGCGGTGCTTTTGAGTGAGACGGTAATCCTGCTGGTGCCTTTGTCCTTTCTTTATGCCGGGGGATATTCTTGGCGCCGCACTTTTACCTATCCCGCAAGACTTGATTTCAGATTCTGGGTTTTGGTAGGAGCAACCACAGTTTTTCTGCTTGTGGTAATCTCCGACATCACTGGCTATATCCATCAATTGATGCCCCGACCCAAATTACAGCAGGAAGCTTTGCTGAAGTTTTTTGTGGCGAAAACGTGGCCTGAATATCTTTTCAGGATTTTTGCCGCTGGCGCTTTGGCTGGATTTTGTGAGGAGTTTGCCTTTAGAGGATTTCTGCAGTCGATCTTTTCCAAAAGACTGGGAGGGATGAAGGGATTTGTTCTCACTGCATTTTTATTTGCCCTGATGCATCTGGATCCCTGGAATTTTGCAGGGATTTTTCTTCTGGGGTTGTTTTTAGGATATTTGGTTTATCTGACCAACAATCTTTGGGTTGCCATCTTCGTTCATTTTCTTTCCAACAGCATCTCTTTCTCCATAGGTTTCTTTTCACCGGACGTCGGTTCGGATTTTGGCTTTACGTTTCCCCCATATATAACCTTGCTTTTCACATTTCTATTTATCATAAGCTTAGATCTTATCCGAAAAGTTTACAAAAGAGCCCCATCTCCAAAAGTTTTCCCTGGATGAAGCACGCTTAAGTAACACCTTTTCTGTATAGGGACAAAATTCTGGGATGATTTACCCCATTCGAGTCTACACTAACAACTTTAGTCCATCCTCAATCATATTTGGTTATGGTATGCTTTTCACAAAGCGCAGCCGCTCTGTGGAGCGGTTTCACCCTTATAGAGATAGCTGATCAGGTAAAGCACGTCGCCCAGGTCGATCACGCAGTCTCCGTTTACGTCTCCTTGGTTAAGAGGATCGGGTGGATATCCGTCTTTGTAGAGGTAGTTGATCAAAGCAAGTATATCTCCCAAATCCACCACACCGTCTCCATTTACATCACCTGATACTGGTGGAAGGATATGGAACTCTGTTGGTACAAACTAGGGGATAAACGGGAGGCCCAGGGTATCGTATAGAGACAAATACAGCCATCCAAACATACTGGTGGAGTCGATTGACACAAAACCTGTATCCAAAACGGAGAAATACAGATACAAAAAGTCTCCATCTCCAGGAGGTATAAAGGGATCTTCCCCTATCCCCGACCCAACTACCCATTTTTCGTCATTACTAAAGTAGACATTAGAACTCATGAAGTATTCGGGACGTTCACCCACAAACTTGCCCGAATCGCATGAGAGCGGCCCGGTCCATCCAAGTGGTATATTAATCTTGCTAACAGATTCATCATTGAATAGCAACACCGGCACAAAAGCTGTGCCCTGGTACGGAGGACCAGTTACGTCAACGATCCACTCACCAAATCTAACGGTATCCGGCTCGCCCGGATCATATTGCGAGAAACTCTCGCTTGCGGGGAAGATACAGAGTAGCATCAAAGACACTGCCCAAAGCAAATAACGAGTCTTCATCTTCTCCTCCTTATTAAAAAAAGAGTGATTAGATTCCATTCTAATCTAAATAGATATCTAATTATGTCAGTTACACTTTTAGTATAAATCATCTCCCCAAATTTGGTAATAGAAAATTGCATTTTTCTACCTTTTGGGTAATGTTTGAATTTGTGTATAAATTTGTTAAACTCACAGAAGGTGTTCCTTCCCAATAGTTTTTATGCTATCACTTGTTCCATTTGTGGTTCTATGGTTCGATTA